>NZ_AP014879.1:1200000-1800000 GCF_002355735.1 Sulfuricaulis limicola
TGGCCGGCTATCTCGCCAGCCTGCGCATGGTGATGCGCATGCAGCGTCAGCTGGTGCAGGCGCGCAAGGAGATCCGCCAGATCGAGCAGGAAGTCATCAACCTGCGCGCACTGCCGATAAAAGACGTCATTTAGAGCCTTTAACAAAATGAATATGATTTTGAACCGCCAAGACGCCAAGGTCGCCAAGAAAGACAGAACAAATAAAAAACTTGGCGCTCTTGGCGTCTTGGCGGTTAATTTCTTTTTGCCAAGGGTTCTTAGAGATGTTCTTTAGTGCCAACGATCTGTTGTGGCTGTTGTTGCCGCTGGCGGCCGCTTCCGGCTGGCTGGTGGCGCGGCTGGAACAGAAACGCCGCACCCGGCAGTCCTTCGATCTGCCCTCGGCCTACTTCAAGGGCCTCAATTTCCTGCTGAACGAGCAGCCCGACAAGGCCATCGAGGTTTTCATCCGCGTGCTGGAAGTCAATTCGGATACCGTCGAGACCCACCTGGCGCTGGGGAACCTGTTTCGCCGCCGTGGCGAGGTCGAGCGTGCCATCCGCATTCACCAGAACCTGATCGCCCGGCCCACGCTCGACCGGGAGCAGCGCAGCCTGGCGCTGCTGGAGCTGGGACAGGATTATCTCAAGGCGGGATTGCTCGACCGCGCTGAAAACCTGTTCCAGGAACTCGCCGAAATCCGCGCCCACAGCGAGCAGGCGCTGAAATTGCTGTTGCACATCTATCAGCAGGAAAAGGAGTGGGAAAAGGCAATCACCGTGGCACGCAAGCTGGCGCGCGTGTCTGGCAGGGACATGAACAGCATGATCGCACATTTTTATTGCGAGCTGGCGGAACTGGACTACACCCATCACAATCATGCCTCCGCGCGCGAACGCCTGAAACTGGCGCTGGTGGCGGACGACAAGTGCGTGCGCGCCAGCATGCTGCTCGGCGATATCGACGCCCGGGAGGGCAACTATCGCGAGGCGATCGGACACTGGCAGCGGATCGAGCAGCAGGACATTCATTACATCGGCGAAGTGGCCGAGCGCATTGCCGAGGGTTTCCGCCGGATGGATAACGACCAGGGGCTGTATGATTATTTCCGGGTTTCCCTGCGGCGTCACGGCGGCGTGTCGCTGGCGCTGACGTTCGCCGACATCATCAACAGCCGCGAGGGCGCCGAGGCGGCGGAAAAATTCATCGTCGAATGGCTGCGTCGCGCGCCGAATGTTCACGGACTGCACAAATTGCTGGAGATCAACCTGGTGAAGGCCAAGGATTCCGCCCGCAACGACCTGCTGATGCTGAAGGGCATCATCGAGGAGCTGCGCACGCAGCATCTCGGTTATGCCTGCGGCGAGTGCGGCTTCAAGGGCAAATCGCTGCACTGGCTGTGCCCCGGCTGCAATCACTGGAATACCATCAAGCCGGTACGGGAGGAGTAATGGCCGAACCGCGCATCATTGTCGCCCTCGATTTTGCCGATGCCGGCATGGCGCAGGCCTTCGTGCAACGCGTCACGCCGGCGCAATGCCGGCTCAAGGTCGGCATGGAGCTTTTCACCGCGGCCGGTCCGGATCTGGTGCGGCAGCTGGTGGCGCGCGGTTTTGACGTGTTCCTGGACCTCAAATATCACGATATTCCCAGTACCGTGGCTCGCGCCTGCGCGCAGGCGGCCGGGCTGGGCGTGTGGATGCTGAATGTGCATGCCCTCGGTGGAAAAAGAATGCTGATGGCGGCGCGTGAGGCCATCGAGAGCTCGAAACATCGGCCGCTGCTGATCGGGGTGACGCTGTTGACCAGCCATGGCGAGGACGAACTGGCGGAGCTCGGGCTGGAGCGCGGCGCGGAACGCCAGGTCGCGCGCCTGGCTGGCTTGGTGCATGACGCCGGCCTGAACGGCGTGGTCTGCTCGCCCGCGGAGGCGGCGCTGTTGCGCCGCCGTTTCGGCGGGGAATTCGTTCTCGTGACTCCCGGCATCAGAAAGACCGGCGACGCCGCGGACGATCAGCGCCGCACGCGCACGCCCGTCGAAGCCGTGGCCGAGGGCGCGGATTATCTGGTGATCGGGCGGCCGGTGACGCGCGCACCGGACCCCGCGGCCGTGCTGGACGGCATCAACCGTGAAATCCGGACGCATTGAGATTGCGCGGATGCCGCCAATCGACAGTCATGGGAAATGCCCGGATAATACCGTGCCCAGCGAGGTTCGAATGCACCGGGTGGTACCGGTGCCGCCAGGATAATCAATAATATGTTGCCGCCACTTCTTGAAAAAATTGCCCGCGCCAAGGTACTGGTGGTGGGAGATGTCATGCTGGATCGTTACTTGTATGGCGATGTCGAGCGCATCTCGCCCGAGGCGCCGGTGCCCGTGGTGGCGGTGAAGGAAGTGAAAGAGCTTCCGGGTGGTGCCGCCAACGTGGCGCGCAGCGTGCGCACGCTGGGCGCCGGATGCACCTTGTTTTCTATCAGCGGTGATGACGGTGATGCCGATAGCCTCGAGCGGCTGCTCGGCGAGGCGGACATTCGTTGCCAGCTGCATCGCGACAAGCTGCTCAATACCACCGTCAAGCAGCGTGTGATTTCGCGCCATCAGCAATTGTTGCGCATCGATTTCGACTGCCCGGCCAGCAAGGACGCATGTGTGAAGCTGCTCGATAATTACCTCAAGCATGTGGCGGAATATGATGCCGTGATCATTTCGGATTACGGCAAGGGCGGTCTGGGTTACATCCAGGAGATGATCCAGGCGGCGCACGCCGCCGGCCGCCCGGTGGTGGTCGATCCCAAGGGCGACGACTACAGCGGTTATCGTGGCGCCAACCTGATTACACCGAACCGCAAGGAGTTCGAACATGTCGCCGGCCGTTTCCGCGACAACGTCGACCTCGAGCGCAAGGCTTTGGCCATGGCCAAGGAACTCGACCTTGGCGGCGTGCTGGTGACGCGCGGCGAGGACGGCATGAGCCTTGTAGAACAGGACGGGCGCGTGCTTCACATCCCGGCACGTAAGCGCGAGGTGTTCGACGTGACCGGTGCCGGCGATACGGTGATTGCGTCAATCGGCTGCGCTTGGGCGGTGGGCAGCGAACTTGGCGACGCATTGCTTCTGGCCAACGTCGCCGCCGGTATCGTCGTCGGCAAGCTGGGCGCGGCGACCGCGAGCCCCGCGGAAATCCTGCAGGAATTGTCTGCACAGGAGGGATGATGTACGTCGTCACGGGTGGAGCCGGTTTTATCGGGGCCAATCTGGTCAAGGCCCTCAATGATCGCGGCGAAAAGGACATTCTCGTCGTGGACGATCTGGAGCACGGCGACAAATTCAAAAATCTGGTCGATTGCGAGATCGCGGATTACCTGGACAAGCGCGATTTTCTGGAGCGCATCAACAACGGCGATTTCAAAAAGAAGTTCAAGGCCATTCTGCACGAGGGCGCCTGTTCCGACACCATGGAGCACAATGGCGTCTACATGATGGGGAACAATTACGAGTACTCCAGGGTGCTGTTGCATTACTGCCAGTCCAGGCGCATTCCTTATCTATATGCTTCCTCAGCAGCGGTTTACGGCGCCGGCAAGATTTTCCGCGAGTCGCGCGAGCACGAGTCGCCGCTCAACGTGTACGGCTATTCCAAGTGGCAATTCGACCAGTATGTGCGCCGCCTGCTGCCGAAAAAGACGGCGCAGATCGTCGGCTTCCGCTACTTCAACGTCTACGGCGACCGCGAGCAGCACAAGGGACGCATGGCCTCGGTTGCGTTCCACCATTTCAACCAGTACCGCGACGCCGGCAAGGTCAAACTGTTCGAGGGCAATGACGGGTTCGGTGACGGCGAGCAGCGGCGGGATTTCATTTCCGTCGAGGATGTCGCGGCGGTGAACCTGTTTTTCCTGGGGCACCCGCAAAAGAGCGGCATTTTCAACGTCGGCACCGGACGGGCCCAGCCATTCAACGACGTCGCGGCCGCGGTGATCAACAGTTTCCGGAAGCTCGACGGCAAGCCGGCCGCCAGCATCAAGACGCTTCAGGAAGAACGCCTGGTCGAGTACATCCCGTTCCCGGAAGCGCTCAAGGGCAAGTACCAGAGTTTCACCCAGGCGGACATGACGGCGCTGCGCCGCGCCGGCTACAAAAAGGCTTTCCTGACGGTGGAAGAGGGAGTCGGCCGGTATATTTCCCGGCTGGCGGAAAAGGAAGGCATCAGCCGCAAGGCATGATAAATATCCATTTTTTTGCATCAGAGTTATCAAGGCATGAAAAAAACAGAGCTGGAAAACAAAACGGTGGCCGTCGTGGGCCTGGGTTACGTGGGTTTGCCGCTGGCGGTGGAATTCGGCAAGCGCATGGCGACGATTGGCTACGACCTGAACGAGGCCAAGCTCGCCAGTTATCGCCGTTGCCAGGATCCGACCGGTGGCGTGGGAGAAGATGACCTGCGCGCGGCCGGCAAGCTCACGTATTCGAGCAAGGCGGCGGACATGGCGCCGGCGGATTTCATCATCGTGGCCGTTCCCACGCCGGTGGATGACGCGCATCAACCCGATTTCAGCCCGCTGCATTCCGCCTGCGAACTGATCGCGCCGCACATGAAAAAGGGCGCCATCGTCATTTTCGAATCCACGGTTTATCCGGGCGCCACCGAGGAAGAGTGCATCCCGGTGCTCGAGAAGGGTTCCGGCATGCGCTGGATGAAGGATTTTCACGTTGGCTACTCGCCCGAGCGCATCAATCCGGGCGACAAGGAACACACGCTGACGACAATCAAGAAAGTCGTTTCCGGCGATGATGCCGCCACGCTGGAAACGGTCGCGCAGCTGTATGAGCTTATCGTCAAGGCCGGTGTCTGCCGCACCTCCAGTATCAAGGCAGCGGAAGCGGCCAAGGTGATCGAGAACACCCAACGCGATCTCAACATCGCCCTGATGAACGAACTCGCCATCATTTTTCACAAGCTGGGCATCGACACGCTCGAAGTTCTGGAGGCCGCCGGCACCAAATGGAATTTTCTGCCATTCCGGCCGGGACTGGTAGGCGGCCATTGCATCGGTGTTGATCCTTATTACCTGACGCAGAAGGCCGAGCGCATGGGCTACCACCCGGAAGTCATCCTGGCCGGGCGCCGCATCAATGACAGCATGGGGAAATATATTGCGGAGCAGACCATCAAACAGATCATCCAGGCGGGGCATTCCGTCAACGGCAGTCATGTGATCGTCCTGGGCATTACCTTCAAGGAAGATTGCCCCGATTCCCGCAACACGCGGGTGATCGATGTGGTCAACGAGCTGAAGTCCTACGGCGCGAAGGTTTCGGTGCACGACCCGGTCGCCGACGCCGATGAGGCCAAGCATGAATACGGCATCGATCTCGTCTCGTGGGAGTCGCTGCCCATGGCCAAGGCCATCGTGGCCGCGGTGGCGCACAAGCCATTCCTCGCCATGAAAATCGACCAGTATCTGGACAAAATGGAACGCGGCGCCTGTTTCATCGACGTGAAGTCGCGTTTCGATGCCAGGGCATTCGCCAAGGCCGGCATGCACGTCTGGAGACTTTGATAACAACATTGAACACGGTGACGAATGATCCCGCCGCCAGGGCCTGGTATCTGGTCTATTGCAAGCCGCGCCAGGAATCCGTCGCCCGTGAAAATCTCGCGCGGCAGGGATACGAAACCTATCTTCCGTGCATGCGCGACGTGCGCCGGCGGCAGGGCAAGCGCGTCAGCCTGATTGCGCCGATGTTCCCGCGCTATCTGTTCATCCATCTCAACCGCGAGACGGACAACTGGGCGCCGATTCGTTCCACGCTGGGGGTGGTTTCCATCGTCCGGTTCGGACGTGCGGCGGCGCGCGTGCCGGACGATCTGCTGGCCATGCTCCGGTCCCGCGAAGATGCGCAGGGAATCCAGATCCTCCCCGTCGAGGAGTACCGGCCGGGAAGCCGTGTCCGCATCACCCAGGGCGGGTTTGCCGGATATGAGGGCATATTCCAGGTCGCCACCGGCCGTGACCGGGTGACGGTGTTGCTGGATGTGCTGGGCCGTCAGGCCCGCGCCACGGTTGATTCCGCCTCGATTGAGCCTGCTTAGTCCACAAGTCCTTGACCGGCCCGGCCGTCGGCTATAGTGTTCATATTATGAACACCAAGGCCGACAGGGAAGAAGAGCGGGTGCTGGAGCTGCTGGACGCGGTCGGCAGGCAAAGTAACGTCAGCCAGCGCCATCTGGCCAGCAACATGGGGATTGCCCTGGGCTTGGCGAATTCCTATCTCAAGCGCTGCATCCGCAAGGGCTTCATCAAGATCAGCGAGGCCCCGGCCAACCGCTACCTCTACTACCTGACGCCGAAAGGATTCGCGGAAAAAAGCCGGCTCACCGCGAAATACCTGTCATCCTCGTTTGCTTTTTACCGCCGCGCCGGCGAATCCTGCGTGGAGGTTTTCCGTCGCTGCGAGGCGCAGGGCTGGCGCCGGATTCTGCTGTACGGGATGTCAGATCTGGCCGAGATCGCCATGCTGCGCGCGGAGGAAAGCGATGTCGACATCGTCGGCATCCTGGATCCGCATACCGAACGGCGCCGGTTCGCCGGTGTGGCCGTCTGGCATTCGCTGCAACAGGCCGGGTCGTATGATGGCTGTGTGCTGACGGAATTGAATTCGCCGTTGCTCAGTTACGAGCAATTGCTGAAGGAAGTGGACAAGGAACGCATACTGATTCCGGACATTTTGCGGCTGGAATAGCGGTGGCGCCACCCGGGTGATATCCGCCAGAACGATATCACCCGGGTGGCGCATGAACTTGTCGGGCTGTGCGGAACCGGGTGTTCTGCATGGCGGTAGCGTGCCAGAATCCGGATAATGTAAAACACAAAAAACGCAAACATGAAAATCCTCATTACAGGAGTCGCCGGGTTTATCGGTTCCGCGCTTGCGCTCAGGCTGCTGGAGCGCGGCGATTCCGTGTATGGAATCGATAACATGAACAATTATTATGACGTGCATCTCAAGGAGGCCCGTCTCAAGCGCACCATCGATCATCACAAGTTCCGGTTTGAGAAGCTGGATATCGTCAACCGGAAGGGGATGGCCGAATTGTTCCGCAGGGAGAAATTCGATGCCGTCATGCATCTGGCGGCGCAGGCCGGGGTGCGCTATTCGATTACCAATCCGGACGCGTACGTTGACGCCAATCTGGTCGGCTTCGGCAATATCCTGGAAGGCTGCCGGCACAATGGCGTGAAGCACCTGGTATTCGCCTCTTCGAGCTCGGTCTATGGCGCCAATACCAGGTTGCCGTTTTCCGAGCACGACAACGTGGATCACCCCGTTTCCCTGTACGCGGCCACGAAGAAGGCGAACGAGTTGATGGCGCATTCTTATGCGCACCTGTACCAGATGCCATGCACAGGATTGAGGTTCTTCACGGTTTATGGCCCCTGGGGCCGGCCGGACATGGCGCTGTTCAAATTCACCAAGGGCATACTCGAAGGAACGCCCATCCCCGTGTTCAATCACGGCAAGATGATCCGGGATTTCACTTATATCGATGACATCGTGGAGGGAGTAATCCGCGTGATAGACCATGCGGCCCGTCCTGATCCCGCATGGACTGGTGGCGCACCCGATCCAGCCACGAGTTATGCGCCTTACCGTATCTATAATATTGGCAATAATCAGCCGGTCGAGCTGATGCGTTACATCGAGGTGCTGGAAAAATCCCTGGGCAAGAAGGCCAAACTGGAAATGCTGCCGATGCAGGATGGGGACGTGCCGGCGACCTCGGCCAATGTCGACAGCCTCGGCAAGGACGTCGGTTTCCGTCCACGCACCTCCGTCGAGCATGGAATCGGCCGCTTTGTGGAGTGGTACAAGTCCTATCACGGCGTTGCCTGAGCCGCGCCGGAATCCTGTCCCGTTGATGAGAAATACGCGTCCATGAAAATCAATCCCGTCATTCTGTCCGGTGGTTCCGGGACGCGGCTGTGGCCGCTTTCGCGCGAACACTATCCGAAACAATTGTTGTGCCTGCTGGGCGAACAGACGCTGTTGCAGCAGACGGTTTCGCGCCTCGACGGGGCGGGAAACGTGGCGGCACCACTGCTGGTCTGTAACGAAGAACACCGTTTCCTGATCGCGGAACAGTTGCGGCAGATGGGGAAGCCGCCGGCGGACATCATCCTGGAGCCGATCGGGCGCAACACCGCCCCGGCCCTGACGCTCGCGGCGCTGGCGCTGCTGAAGCACTCGCCCGATGACGCCTTGATGCTGGTGATGCCGGCGGATCATGTCATCCAGCACACGGCGAAATTCCATGACGCAGTGAAAGAGGGCGCCGCCCTGGCGGAAAAGGGACGGCTGGTGACTTTTGGCATAGTTCCCGGCGGGCCCGAAACCGGGTATGGATACATCAAGCGCGGAAAGGGCAACGACGTGGAAGCGTTCGTGGAAAAGCCGGATGCCGGGACCGCCGCGCAGTATGTAGCCTCGGGAGAGTATTTGTGGAACAGCGGCATGTTTCTGATGCTTGCTTCCGCATGGCTCGAGGAGCTCAACCGTTTCCATCCGGCGATGCTGGAGACATGCAAGGCCGCCTACGACGGCGGGAAACGCGACGCCGATTTCTACCGGGTCGACCGGCAGGCCTTCGGCAGTTGCCAGTCGAATTCCATCGATTACGCCGTCATGGAAGAAACAGAAAGGGCGGCCGTCGTGGCGCTGGACGCGGGCTGGTCGGATATCGGCGCCTGGTCGTCCCTGTGGGACGCCTCGGCTCACGATGCAGAGGGAAATGTCGTGCAAGGAGATGTGTATATGCACGCGACCCGGAATGCCCTGTTGATTTCACAGCACCGTTTTGTCGCCGCCGTCGGGCTTGATGACATCATCGTGGTGGAAACCCCCGACGCCGTGCTGGTGGCGCACAAAAACCATGCTCAGGACGTGAAGGAAGTCGTGAATCGGCTGAAAAGCGACAAACGCAGCGAATACCAGACCCACCGGCGGGTGTATCGCCCGTGGGGAACTTATGAGGGAGTCGACGCCGGTGCGCGCTTTCAGGTGAAACGCCTGGTGGTGAATCCCGGCGCATCCTTGTCGCTGCAGATGCATCACCACCGCGCCGAGCACTGGATCGTGGTCAAGGGCACAGCCCGGGTGACGCGGGGCGACGAGGTATTCATGCTTACGGAGAATCAGTCCACCTACATTCCATTGGGCACGACGCACCGGCTGGAAAATCCCGGGAATATCCCGCTCGAGATCATCGAGGTGCAATCCGGGAGCTATCTCGGCGAAGACGACATCGTGCGATTTGAAGACAAATACAACCGGACGAAATGAAAATGGCGAAGAAAGCACTGATCACCGGTATTACCGGCCAGGATGGCGCCTATCTGGCAGAATTCCTGCTCAAGAAGGGTTACGAGGTCCATGGCATCAAGCGCCGCACCTCGCTGTTCAACACCGACCGCATCGATCACCTGTATCAGGACCCGCACGTCAAGGCGCGCCAGTTTATCCTGCACTACGGCGACATGACCGATTCCAGCAGCCTGATCCGTATCGTGCAGCAGGTTCAGCCCGACGAGATTTACAATCTCGCGGCCCAGAGTCATGTGGCCGTGTCATTCGAAGAACCGGAATATACGGCCGATTCGGACGCCCTGGGTGCGTTGCGCCTGCTGGAGGCCATCCGCATCCTGGGCCTGGAAAAGAAAGCGCGTTTTTATCAGGCCTCGACCTCCGAGCTGTACGGCAAGGTGCAGGAAATTCCCCAGCGCGAGACCACGCCGTTTTATCCCCGTTCGCCTTATGCCGTGGCCAAACTCTATGCCTACTGGATCACGGTGAACTACCGTGAGGCCTACGGCATGTACGCCTGCAACGGAATCCTGTTCAACCATGAATCGCCCGTGCGTGGCGAGACCTTCGTGACCCGGAAGATCACGCGCGCCATGGCACGCATCAAGCTCGGACTGCAGGACTGCCTGTACCTTGGCAACATGAACGCCAAGCGCGACTGGGGCCATGCGCGCGATTACGTCGAGGCGCAGTGGCTGGTGCTGCAGCAGAAAAACCCGGAAGATTTTGTCATCGCCACCGGGGAGCAATACAGCGTGCGGGATTTCGTCAATGCCGTCGCCAGGGAACTCGGCATCGTTCTCGAATGGCGCGGCAAGGGCGTGAAGGAGACCGGCATCGTCAGCCAGGTGGACGGCAGCGGGAAGAACGGACCCAAAAAAGGTCATGCCATCGTCCGCGTCGATCCGCGCTACTTCCGTCCCACGGAGGTTGAAACGCTGCTCGGCGACGCATCAAAGGCGCGCAAGAAGCTTGGCTGGAAACCGAAAATCAAATTCAGGGAACTGGTGGCGGAAATGGTGCGCGAAGACCTGAAGGCGGCGGAACGTGACGAGCTGGTCAAACGGCACGGCTATTCCGCTTACAATTATCACGAATAATCATGAAACCGGACAGCAAGATTTATGTCGCCGGCCACCGCGGCCTGGTCGGTTCGGCGCTCATGCGCCGGCTTATCGCCGGCGGTTATAGCAACATCGTCACGCGAACACACGCCGAGCTGGACCTGACCAACCAGCCGTCGGTGAAGCAGTTCTTTGAAGCGGAGCGTCCGGAGTACGTATTTCTCGCCGCCGCGAAAGTTGGCGGCATCCACGCCAACAACACCTATCGCGCCGATTTTATCTATCAGAACCTGATGATCGAATCGAACATCATTCATGCCTCCTGCCGGCAAGGCGTGAAAAAGCTCATGTTTCTCGGATCGAGCTGTATTTATCCAAAATTTTCGCCCCAGCCCATGAAAGAGGAGCATCTGTTGACGGGTCTCCTCGAGCCGACCAACGAACCCTATGCCATCGCCAAAATCGCCGGTATCAAGATGTGCGATGCCTATAACCGCCAATACGGCACCAATTTCATGAGCGCCATGCCGACCAATCTTTATGGCCCGGGGGATAACTATGACCCGCAGAATTCGCATGTATTGCCGGCGCTTATTTACCGGATGCATAAAGCCAGAATGGAAGGTGCGAAAGAGGTAGTGGTGTGGGGGAGCGGTTTACCGAAACGCGAGTTCCTTTTCAGTGACGATGCGGCGGATGCCTGTGTCTATCTGATGGAAAAATATAACGCTTCCGAAATTGGCGAATTCGTCAATATCGGAGTAGGCAAGGAGATCGCCATCCATGAGCTGGCGGAGCTGATAGCTGACGTGGTTGGTTTTCAGGGAGAATTGGTGTTTGACAAGTCAAAACCTGATGGCACGCCGCGAAAGCTCCTCGATGTTTCGCGGATGCGGGCGCTCGGCTGGCAAGCCGCGACAGACTTCAGGGAAGGCATCACCAGGGCTTACACGGATTACCGGAAAAATGTCTTTAAAGCCGTTTGACCGGATCAAGAGGAATTCCATCCATCGCTGGCCATGAGATGTTGCGTGGAATCTTTTCAGCGGCACCTTGTTGAATTTTCATCACGATGACACGTTTCCAGTACCTATCGCAGCCGATAAGGCGGATCGAGTGATTCGGCAATCCACCGCGCGCAAAATCTGGGAGCTGCTGTTGCCGGCAGAACGCCAAAGAGCGGTTATATTGGCAAGCCTTATGATGATTGCCATGGTGCTGGAGATGGTCGGGGTGGGCATGGTGATTCCGGCTCTGGCGCTCCTGACGCAAAGCGATATTGCCGGAAAATATCCGGCGCTGCGGCCCACGATCGAGCTGCTCGGCAATCCAGACCAGCAAACCCTGGTGATTGGCGGGATGCTTGTGCTTGTAGGAGTTTATTTTGTGAAAAACCTGTTCATCGGTTTTCTCACATGGCAACAAAGCCGGTTTGCCTTTGGGTTGCAGGCCCGGCTTTCGCAACGATTGTTCACGGATTATCTTCGTCAACCCTATACCTTCCATTTGCAGCGAAATTCTGCACAGTTGATTCGCAATGCAACAGGGGAGGTTAACGTGTTCACGGTCAATGCCGTCGCGCCGATGATGCTGCTTCTCTCGGAGGTCCTCGTCCTCCTCGGCCTGGGCGGCATGTTGCTTGCCGTCGAGCCCATCGGTACTTTAATAATGACGTGCGTGATGGGAGTGGCCACATGGGGTTTTCTTCGTATCACGCGCGGGCATATCATGCGTTGGGGGGCGGCACGCCAGTATCACGAGGGGCTGCGTATCCAGCACCTGCAGCAAGGGCTGGGCGGCGCCAAGGACGTCAAGCTGCTTGGACGCGAGACCGAGTTCCTGGAGCAATATCGCGTACACAACGCCCAAAGCGCGCGAGTCGGGCAGTTGCAGCAGACTTTGCTGCAACTGCCGCGTCTGTGGCTGGAACTGCTGGCGGTCAGCGGGCTCGCCATTCTGGTGTTGACCATGCTGGCGCAAGGCCGTGCGCTGGAAGCCGTTCTCCCCATGCTGGGCCTCTTCGTGGCCGCGGCATTTCGACTCCTGCCATCGGTAAATCGCGTGCTGGGGGCCATGCAAATGCTCAAATACGGATTGCCGGTCATAGATACGCTGCATGCCGAACTCAATCTGCTTCCGTCGACGGTTCACGAAGCCGGGTCCACGAAAGCGTCCTTCCAGAATACCCTGGAGCTGAGAGATGTCGTTTACGCTTATCCGGGCTCGTCAGAACCGGTGATCACGAATCTCTCGTTTACCATCCATCGCGGTGAGTCCATTGGATTCATCGGATCGAGCGGCGCCGGGAAGAGCACATTGGTAGACATCTTGCTTGGCTTGCTCGCTCCTGACAGCGGAGCAGTTCTGGTGGATGGCGAGGATATCCAGCAGCGCCTGCGAAGCTGGCAGAACCATATTGGTTATGTGCCACAAACCATCTTTCTTACAGACGATACACTCCGGCGCAACGTCGCCTTCGGATTGGCGGACGAGCATATTGACGAAGCGGCTGTGCAGCGCGCCATAGGTGCCGCACAGCTGGAAGATTTTGTTAAGAGCCTGCCGGAAGGACTGGATACCCTGGTAGGAGAGCGCGGCGTCCGTTTGTCCGGTGGCCAACGCCAGCGCGTTGGCATTGCGCGTGCCCTGTATCACGATCCCAGTGTTCTGGTGCTGGATGAGGCGACCAGTTCGCTTGATACAGCCACGGAGCGTGGTGTGATGGAGGCGGTGCGCGCTCTCCAGGGGGAAAAGACTGTTCTCATTGTTGCGCACCGATTGAGCACCGTGGAACACTGCGACCGGTTGTATCGACTCGAGCGGGGGCGCGTGGCGCAGCAGGGCGCGCCGGATGCGATATTCCCCAATCGCGCAATCAACAAGACATAGGGCGAGTCAACGACGACATGGTTTCTGGATTTCGAAAAGTTCTTGTTACCGGCGCCGACGGCTTCATCGGTTCTCACCTCACGGAAGCGCTGATCAGCAAGGGTTACAATGTCCGTGCGTTTGTACTGTATAACTCATTTAACTCATGGGGCTGGCTGGACAATATCCCGAAGACGGTTCGCGACTCTCTCGATGTTTTCGCCGGCGATATCCGTGATCCACATGGCGTAAAGACCGCCATGCAGGGTTGCGACGCCATCCTGCATCTGGCCGCGCTGATCGCCATTCCTTATTCTTATCATTCTCCGGATACCTATGTGGACACCAATATCAAGGGGACGCTGAACGTGCTGCAGGCAGCGCGGGAATTGGGGGTGCGTCGCGTGATTCACACCTCCACCAGCGAGGTCTATGGTACAGCTCGCTTCGTGCCGATTACCGAGGAACATCCGCTGCAGGGGCAGTCTCCCTATTCGGCCTCGAAAATTGCTGCGGATCAGCTTGCCTACTCCTTCTATGCCTCCTTTGGTCTGCCGGTGATGATTGCCCGCCCCTTTAACACCTACGGCCCGCGACAATCGGCGAGGGCGGTGATCCCCACAATCATCACACAGATAGCCAGTGGCCAACGCCGACTCCGCCTCGGCGCGGTTACCCCGACCCGTGACTTCAACTATGTGCAGGATACCGTTGCCGGCTTTATGGCGGCCCTGGAATCCGGGAACGGGATCGGCGAAGTGGTGAACTTCGGCAGCAATTTTGAAATTTCCATCGCTGAAACGGCAAGGTTAATCGCCGAAATCATGGGCACGGAAATAGAAATCGTGTCCGATGAGGCGCGCTTGCGACCGCAAAACTCGGAAGTGGAACGGCTCCTGGCCGACAACACCAAAGCCAAAAGGTTGTTTGACTGGTCCCCGGCTTATGGTGGCCGCCAGGGGTTCAGGCGCGGCTTGACCGAAACCGCCGCATGGTTCCAGGATCCTGCCAATCTCTCCGGCTACAAGGCTGATCGCTATAACGTCTGAATGGACCCTGGTGTGAGTTCACTGGATCAGGTTTTGTTGCATGGATTGCAGAAGGTGTTGGGCGCGCCCGACCGGCTGATCGCCCTGCATGAGCCGGAATTCGGCGGAAATGAAAGCGCGCTGCTCCAGGAATGCCTGAATTCCACTTTTGTGTCCTCGGTCGGCAAATATGTCGACCAATTCGAGGCCATGTTGTCCGAGTTCACCGGCGCGAGGCACGCGGTGGCGGTGGTCAACGGCACGGCGGCGCTGCACATCGCGCTCAAGCTTGCCGGGGTGCAGGTCAACGACGAAGTGCTCGTGCCCGCGGTTTGTTTCGTGGCGACCGCGAATGCCGTTGTCCACTGTGGCGCCGTACCGCATTTCGTGGACAGTCACTTCGATAATTTGGGCGTTGATTCATCCGCCCTGGCAGAATATTTACAGGCCATCGCAGAACCGGCGCCTCAGGGCCTGCGCAATCGCCGCACCGGCCGCCGCATTGCGGCGCTCGTGCCCATGCATACCTTTGGTCACCCGGTGGACATGGCGTCATTGCTCGAAGTGAGCGAGCGCTACGGCCTGCCCGTGGTGGAAGACGCTGCCGAGTCGCTCGGCAGCACTTATCAGGGGCAGCACACAGGCACCTTCGGAAAACTGGGAGTGCTCAGTTTTAACGGCAATAAAATCATCACCACGGGCGGGGGCGGCGCCATTTTGACGAACGACGCGGAGCTGGCGCGACACGCCAAGCACCTTACCACCACCGCCAAGCGCCCCCATCGCTGGGAGTTTTTCCATGACGAAGTAGCCTGGAACTATCGTCTGCCGAACCTGAATGCCGCCCTCGGTTGTGCCCAGATGGAACGCTTGCAGGATCTTCTCGCGCGCAAGCGCGAGCTGGCGTCACGGTATCTGGCGGTGTTCGAGAATGGCGATGGTATCCGGTTCATCGCCGAACCCGCCGGTTGCCGCAGCAATTATTGGCTCAATTCGGCGCGGCTGGAAAAGCCCGATATGAAAGCCCGAGACCGGTTACTGACCGTTGCCAACGATGCCGGCTATCAGTGTCGACCGATCTGGACGCTTCTGCACAAGTTGCCGATGTACATCGATTGTCCTCGTGCCGCGCTGCCGGTGGCGGAGCGGCTGGAGGCGAGCTTGATCAATCTGCCGAGCAGCGCAAAGCTGGCGAGCCTCCGGCAGTGACCCACAAGCGAAAAATCTGCATCGTTACCGGCACCCGGGCGGAATACGGGCTGCTTTACTGGCTGATGAAGGAAGTGAGCGCGGATGCCGATATGCATCTGCAGGTCGTCGCCACCGGTACGCATCTCTCGCCCGAGTTTGGCCTGACCTATCAGCAAATCGAAGCCGACGGTTTCACCATCGACGCCAAGGTCGAGATGCTGCTGTCGTCCGATTCTCCCATTGGCATAACCAAGTCCATCGGGCTGGGCGTCATCGGCTTTGCCGATACGCTGCAACGGCTCCGTCCCGATATCCTGGTGTTACTGGGAGACCGTTTCGAGATTCTGGCGGCAGCCCAGGCGGCGATGGTGGCGAGAGTACCGATCGCCCACATATCCGGTGGCGAGACAACGGAAGGTGCGTTTGACGAAGCCATCCGTCACGCGGTCACCAAGCTGGCACAATGGCATTTTGTTGCCGCCGAGCCTTATCGGAAACGCGTGGTGCAAATGGGGGAAGCGCCGGAGCGCGTGTTCAATTCGGGCGCACCCGGACTTGACCATCTTGCCAATCTGTCCTGGCTCGATCGCTCCAGGCTGGAAAAGGACATGGGAATCACCCTGGGGAAGCCGCTATTTCTGGTTACGTATCACCCTGTTACCCTGAGCGAGGCAAGTCCGGTAGTGGCCATGAATGAATTGCTGACCGCCCTTGATCAGTTTCCCGAGGCGACCGTGATCTTCACATACCCTAACGCGGACACGGGCGGCCGCATGCTGATCGATCGCATTAATGCCTGGGCCAGCCTGCATCCAGACAGAGCAAGGGCCTTTGTCTCGCTGGGGCACCAGCACTATCTGAGCCTGATGCGCGAAGCCGATGTAATAATCGGAAATTCCTCCAGTGGAATCAGTGAAGCGCCGGCGCTCAGGAAAGCAACGGTCAATCTGGGCAATCGGCAGAAGGGCAGACTGAAGGCCACTTCGGTGATCGATGCGATGGAGACCGCTGCCGATATTACTGATGCCATTAAAAAAGCCCTTTCCGGCGAATTTCGCCGCAACCTTGCCAATACGGTGTCGCTTTACGGCGTTGGAAATGCCAGTGCCAAAATCAAGGAGATTTTGAAAACGGTTCCACTGCGCGTTCTGAAAAGTTTCTTTGATATCAAACATGAATACTGATTCGACAACCTTCATCATCGCCGAAGCCGGGGTGAATCATAATGGTTCCCTCGACCTGGGAAGGCGCTTGATAGATGTCGCTGTCGCCGCCGGTGCGGATGCCGTGAAGTTTCAAACCTTCCGCGCCGAGCAAGTCGCCAGTCGTCACGCCCCCAAGGCCGAGTACCAGGCGCATGCCACCGGCAAGACTGAAACCCAGCTCGAAATGATCCGCAAGCTCGAGCTCAGCGAGGCAGACCATGCCGCCCTGATCGCCCATGCCGGTTCACGGGGAATTACCTTTCTCTCCACGCCCTTTGACTTGCCCAGCCTGCGATTGCTCACGGAACGCTTCGGGATGAAGACCATCAAGATCCCTTCCGGGGAAATCACCAATGCACCTTTCCTGCTCGAGATTGCGCAGGTGGCAACGCGCGTGATTCTGTCCACCGGTATGAGCACCCTGGCGGAAGTGGAAGCGGCCCTGGAGATGCTGGCCTTCGGTTTCACCCGGCAATCCGGAATGGTTCCCGACCGCGATGCCATCGCCCGCAGTTTTGCCACCGCCGCCGGTCAGCAGGCATTGCGCGACCGGGTGACCTTGCTGCATTGCACCACGGAATATCCCGCCCCGTACGCCGAGGTGAACCTGCGAGCCATGGACACACTGGCGGCGGCTTTCGGCCTGCCGGTGGGTTATTCCGATCATACCCCGGGAATACACATCTCCGTGGCAGCCGTCGCCCGGGGGGCGCGAGTGATAGAAAAACACTTCACGCTGGACAGCAATCTTCCCGGACCTGACCACAAGGCATCACTGGAGCCGGATGAGCTGCGTCGGCTGGTCAGCGCTATCCGTGATGTGGAGCAGGCCCGGGGCGATGGTATCAAGCGCCCCACGGAATCTGAATGGAAGAATCGCCATGTCGCCCGTAAAAGCCTGGTGGCAAGCAGAGCGATCAAGAAAGGTGAAGTGTTTACCGCCGGGAATCTTGTCTGCAAGCGCCCGGGGAGCGGGATTTCGCCCATGCAATGGTACGCCGTGCTGGGGCGAGTCGCTCCACGCGCGTTCGACGAGGACGAGTTGATTGAACTCGACGGCGGCAACAATGAGTCCAGGCCGGACTGACGGGGCATGATTAAAATACCTGACACGGAAGATTCATCCGGCATGACCGGGCCGCCGCTTGTATTTGAGGCTCGGGCCCTCGATTTATCCCGGTTGCCTCGCATTGATTCACATTTGCATACCTCGTGGACGGACGGCAAGGCAACCGTGGCCGAAACCTATCAGCGCGCCGTTGAACTTGGTCTGGAGGTGATTCTCTACAGTGAGCACAGCCGGAAGACGAGCACGGACTGGTTTTCCCGGTTTGCCGAAGAGGTGCGGTCTTTGCCGGCTGCGCCATGCCGGGCGTATGTAGGTACCGAGGTGAAGATTGAGTCGCTTGATGGCGAGATCGATACCATCCCGGCAATCAGCGATCTGTGCGATTTCATCATGGCCAGCGTGCATCGCTTCCCCGATGGTCGCGGCGGTGCCATCCCTTTTGGCGAGGTCAATCCCGACGAGGCGGTTGACAGGGAATTCGCCCTGTCGTGGGCGGCGCTGGAAAATCCCAAAATCGATATTCTTGGTCATATGTTCGGGATGAGTTACCGGCGATACAAGGTCACGCCTCCCGATGAGAAAATCCGCGCCCTGATTGCGCGCGCGGCTGAATACGGGGTCGCGGTCGAGGTGAATTCCCATTATCACCCAAACCCATTCCAGTACATCGAATGGTGCAGAGAGTATGACGCCCGTATCACATTCGGTTCCAATGCCCACAGCCTGGAGAAGATCGGAGAAATCATGCGGCAATTGGGCGCGGAGCGCGCAAGATGAGGCGGCACTGCCGTGTTCTGGTGACGGGCGCAGGAAGCGGTGTCGGCCAGGGCATCATAAAGGCTTTGCGTATTTCCAGGCTGCCTTTGACGATCATCAGTGGCGACATCGCGCCGATGAACGCGGCCTTGTACCGGGCTGATGAGGCGATTCTCCTGCCCAAGGTTGAATCGCCGGGCGCGCTGGAAACCATCGTTGGCATCCTGTCGCTGCATCGCATCGATGTCGTCATGGTCGGGTCAGAGTTCGATTTGAATTTCTTTTCAGAAAACAGGGATCTGCTCCTGACTCGTGCCGGCACGCTGGTGATTGCCGCATCCTTCGAGACCGTACGCATAGCGGAAGACAAATGGCTTACCGCGGAATTTCTTCGTCAACATGGATTACCATATGCCGAGTCATGCCTCCCTGGCGGGCTTGACGAAGCCGTCAGGCTTGCCGAGAGCTGGGGTTATCCGGTGGTGCTCAAGACCCGGCGTGGCACGTCTTCCCGCCACGTGCATATTCTTCAGAATTCCCTGATGCTGGAAAAATACTGGGACGGGACCCCAGAACCCATGCTCCAGCGAGTCGTGGACGTTCCTGTTTCGGAGCTGGGCAACGAATATACCTGCAGTGTGTTCAAAACAGCCAATGGCTCCTTGCTTGGCCCGTTCACGGCACGGCGGACACTGCGTGGCGGGACATCGTGGCACGTGGAAGTTGATCGTTTTGAATTTCTCGACGATCTGCTGCTTGCCATCGGAAGGCTTCTTGATTTCTCCGGTTCCCTGAATATCCAGCTGATGGTTGGGCCGGCCGGCCCGGTTCCTTTCGAGCTGAATGCGCGCTTTTCAGGCACAACCGCGATCCGGGCCCAATTCGGATTCAATGAACCGGCGATGTCGTTGAAGGCGTTTTTTTACGGCGAAGAGCTGGATCCGCCGCAAATACGCCGCGGCATGGCCATGAGGTATAACGAGGAAGTTTTCATCGATGACGTAAGCGCGGGAGATCTCACGCCGGGCACTCATAAGGGGTATGTCAACTCGTGGTTTTGAGCGCCGTTGCCCTGACCGGTGCGACTGGAATGCTGGGCCGCCATGTCGTATCCGCGCTTGAATCGCAGGGCATCCGGGTGTTGTCGTGCGCGCGCGTCGCGCGACAGGGGAAAGATTCTGCCGACCGCAGGATCTGGGATCTTGGCCAGTGGCGGTCCATGGATGAAATGGACGCCCTGTTTGAAGGGGCGCAGGCCATTGTTCATGCGGGAGCAATGGTCCCCGGCAATTCCAAGCTGCCGGGCGAAGCAGAGCTATTCGACGTCAACGTCAGGGCATGCCTGAATCTGGGAGAATGGGCGCTGGCTCGTTCCGTGCCGGTTGTTCATGTATCGGGCGCCATTGTCTACGCCGAACAAGACCGCGAAAATATCGATGAGTCGGCGCCGACAGGCTATACGGGCTTCGGCGGATTTTACGGCCTGACAAAAGTCCTTGCCGAGGATATTTTTCAGCGCTTGCAGCAACGAGGACTGCAAGCGGCCGTTCTGCGACCATCCTCGATTTATGGAGCCGGGCTTTCTCCGACGAAGATGTTGAGAAAATTTCTCGCGACGGCTGCAGCCGGCGGCACTATTGAACTGGTACCGCCCATTGAGGATAGAATCGACCTGATTCATGCCGCTGATGTGGCCGCCGCCGTTGCAGCCGTGCTGAAGACAGGCGCGTGGACTACCTTCAATCTTGCTTCCGGACATCCCTCGACAGTCCGGGAGATCGCCGATGCCTGCCTGGCAGTAACCGGGAAAGGAGACATACAAGTCCGGGGCGACGTGAAGAATGCGAGAACACCCGGTGTTCGTTTTTCGCTGAATTGTGAACGTGCGAATCGGGCGCTGGGCTGGTCACCCGGGGTCAGCCTTCACCAGGGCATGGCAGCGTTGTTTGAAAACAGAGTGCTGACGCCGGGATAGCCCTTGCCCGAATCTTGTTGTTTGCATGGGACCGTCATTTTCCACTCCGGTGGATTGAATTACGACTTCTTCGCGGTTCACGGCTGTGTTTAAGGAATTCTGACTTGAGATAAGGACTTTAATCTTGATTCCCCACTGGAAAGATATTGTTGTTTCTCCGGACGCACCCCTGGAAGAGGCTATTTCGCGGATCGATGCCTCCGGCATTCAAGTCGCGCTGGTGCTTTCTGCCGATGGACGCCTGGAAGGAATGCTTACCGATGGCGACATCCGGCGCGCCATACTGCGCGGTCAGAACCTCCGGACACCGACAAAAGAGGTAATGAATCCCAAACCCACGGCGGTGCTGGCCCTGACACCCCGGGAAGAAATGCTGGCCTTGATGCGCCGTCAGGTTTTTCACCACCTTCCCTTGATCGACGAGAGCGGCAGGGTTGTGGGTTTGGCGACCCTGGATGAATTCATCGGGGCCGTGGAGCGCCCCAACTGGGTGGTGCTGATGGCCGGTGGCCTGGGGACACGACTGCATCCGCTGACTGAAGATTGTCCCAAACCATTACTGTCTGTCGGGGGCAAGCCGATTCTTGAAACCATTCTCCAGAGTTTTGCCGAGCAGGGTTTCAAACATATCTTCCTTTCCGTGAATTACAAGGCAGAGATGATCCGGAATTATTTTGGCACAGGGGAAAAGTGGGGGGTGCAAGTCCATTATCTTCACGAAGGCAGCCGTCTGGGCACGGCAGGCGCGCTGTCACTTTTGCCTCAGGCGCCCACGACGCCGCTGATCGTGATGAACGGTGATTTGCTGACGCGCGCGAACTTCGACGGGCTGTTGAAATTCCACGCCGAGCATGGCGCGGCCGCGACCATGGCGGTGCGTGAATACGATTTTCAGGTGCCGTATGGCGTGGTCAATCTCGATAAACACCGGATCACGAGTATCGAGGAGAAGCCGGTGCACCGTTTCTTCGTCAATGCCGGCATCTACGTGCTGTCACCCGATGTGCTCGGCCGCCTTCCGGCAAAAAGTTTCTTTGATATGCCCACACTGTTTGAGCAGTTGATCGGCGCCAGGGAAACGACCGTCGCGTATCCGCTGCGGGAATACTGGCTGGACGTCGGCAGACTGGAGGAATACGAGCGGGCCCAGAGAGAGTGGAGCGGGGGAGACAATGATTGACGGCAGGCGCGTGCTCGGATTGATCCCGGCGCGAGGCGGAAGCAAGGGGCTGCCTGGAAAAAATATCCGTCCGTTATGCGGGAAACCTCTCATCGCGTGGACGATCGAGAAGGCGTTGAAATCCAGATACCTGGACAAGGTCCTGGTCAGCACGGACAGCCCTGAAATAGCCGCCATCGCGACAGGCAGCGGGGCATCCGCGCCTTTTCTGAGGCCCGCTGAATTGGCGACGGACACCGCGCCGACGCTCGACGTGGTCAAGCATGCACTTTCATACTGTCGCGAGCAGGAAAATCGTGAGTATGACTACGTGGTATTGCTTGAACCCACCTCGCCGTTGCGCGAAGACGACGACATAGACAACATGCTTTCCCGGCTTCATGCAAAGGCTGATGAGTTCGATGCGATCGTGAGCGTCGGTGAGGTCAATGAGCATCCGTCGATCATGAAGCGGCTGGTCGACGGCCGGATTCAGCCTTTTTATCCTGAAATCAGCCGGACCACGCGCCGCCAGGACAATGCCCCGGCCTACTTTCCCTATGGCGTGGCTTACATAGTCAAAACGAACATACTTTTGGCGGAAGGAACTTTCTATCCCGAACGTTGTACCTACTATTGCCTTCGTCGCTACCAGAATTACGAAATTGACGGGATTTACGATTTCCTTTGCGTGGAGAATATAATGAGATACGAATGGAGTCTGCGATGAAGTTTCTGATCGTCGGTCTGGGATCCATGGGAAAGCGCCGGGTGCGCAACCTTCGGGCTTTGGGCCGGACGGAGATCGCCGGCTTCGACCAGCGCGCCGATCGCCGGAATGAGGTGATTGCCAAGTATGGCATCCCGGTTTACGACAGTTTCGAGGAAGCTGTCGCCGGTCATAAACCGGACGCGCTGATTATCTCTACCGGGCCAAAACACCACATGGATTATGCGTGGGATGCGTGTGATCGCGGCCTTCCCTGCTTTATCGAAGCCTCGGTGGTTGAAGCAGATCGCATCCTGGGCCTGCATAACCGCATCCAGAACACCGGTATCATCATGGCGCCGTCTTGCACGATGCGCTATTCCGATGGGCCGCGTCATATCAAGAAACTTATCGCCGCCGGAGTCATTGGCAGACCGCTCAATCTCAATTATCTGACAGGTCAGTATCTGCCGGATTGGCACCCGTGGGAAAACATCGGAGATTTCTACGTGTCTGACCGCGAAACCGGCGGCTGCCGGGAGATCGTCCCATTTGAGCTCACTTGGATAAACGACGTATTCGGCGACCCCGAGCCTTTGGCCTGCGTGAAAAGCAAGCTCACTGACATGAACGCCGATATCGACGACGTTTATCACTGCCTGTTGCGCTATCCGGGCGGCCTGCTGGCCAATTTGACTGTCGAGGTGATATCGCGCCCCAAGGCCACGCGCGAATTGCGCGTGCTCGGCAGCATGGGGGAACTGGTGTTCAGCGCGGACGAGAATTGCGTGCGGTATATTCGCGTCGGGGATGATCAATGGACACGTTTTGATCTTTCCGGCGGCACCGTGGAGACGGGCTATATCAATCCGGAAGAGCCTTATATTGCCGAGATGGCAGATTTCGTGTCGGCCCTTGAAAAGCGCGATCCGTCAATTTTCCCCAACACCCTGAAAGATGATTGGCGGGTATTACAGAACCTGTATCGTCTGGAACAGTTGAGCGAGCACATTGCATGAATAACCAGGAACGTCTGTTACGAGTCATACCCGGTGGCGCACACACATACTCTCGCGGGTTCGACCAGTTTCCCTCCAACGCGCCCCAAATCCTCGAGCGGGGTGAGGGCGCCTATGTCTGGGATCCGGAAGGAAACAAGTATCTTGACTATGGCATGGCTTTGCGGGCGGTTACCCTCGGTTATGCCTATCCTTCGGTGGTCGAAGCCGCCTACAGGGAGATCCTCAAGGGGAATAACCTGACCCGGGCATCCACGACCGAGCTGCGGGCCGCGGAACTCATCGTCGATCTGATTCCTTCGGCCGACATGGTCAAGTTTGCCAAAAACGGTTCGAATGTCACCACGGGCGCCGCCAAGGTGGCGCGCGCCTACACCGGCCGGCGTTATATCTGCATCCCGCGACAGCATCCGTTTTTTTCCTTTGACGACTGGTTCATCGGCACAACGGCCCTCACGCGAGGAATACCTTCAGACCACGCCGCATCAACCCTGGTTTTTGATTACGGAAACATCGCTTCTCTGGAAAAGCTTTTTAACGAGCATCCGGGTCAGATCGCCGGTGTCATGCTCGAACCCGCGACTACGCTGCTACCGTGCCCGGCGGCGTGTCAGCACAAGCTGTCGTATGAAAACCCCTGCCATCAATGTCGGCATAACGGATCGAACTTTTTGCATGCCGTTCAGGGTTTGTGCCGCGCCAATGGCGCCTTGTTCATACTGGACGAGATGATTACCGGCTTCCGCTGGCACCTCCAGGGCGCTCAAGTCTATTTTGGCGTTGAGCCGGATCTCAGCACATTCGGCAAGGGCATGGCGAACGGCTTTTCCGTGGCGGCACTGGTCGGTCGCCGCGAAATCATGGAAGTCGGATCCATCAGCCAGCCGGGCGCGGAGCGCACCTTTTTGCTGTCCACCACCCACGGCGGCGAGATGTCCGGACTTGGAGCCTTTATTGAAACAGTGAAGGTGTACCGTGAACGGGATGTGTGCCGGCACCTTTGGCATTACGGTGAAAAACTGCGCGAAGGCCTGTTAAGCGCGGCGAAAGACTGCGGTTTGCAGAATCATTTCAGTCTGGACGGCGCGCCCGTTCTGATGAATTACGTGACACGCGATGCCAATGGCGCGGTTTCCATGGAGTTTCGCACATTGTTCAGCCAGGAAATGGTGCGTCGCGGGGTGCTGATGCCGTGGATCACTCTCAGCCTGGCTCATGGCGACCATGAATTGGATCTCACTCTCCAGGCGGCGCGAGGTGCGTTCTCGGTCTATGCCAAGGCATTGACTGACGGTATCGGGAAATATCTTGAGGGTCCCGCCGTGAAGCCGGTATTCCGTAGATTCAATTGATGCGCATAGCCCTGATCTCCCTGGAGCAACAATGGCTGGACAAGGCCGGGAATTTCAGCCGTTGTCGAGAAATGGCCCACGGAGCCGCGCTGGAATTGGACATCTGCGACATTGATGCCGCAGAAACCGCACGCTATCGGGGGAGCTTTCCCACCGTCCGCGACAAACGCTATGCCCTGTATCGACAGCTTTTTGGTACTCACGCATGTTGAACGGAAAGGTGGTGGTGATTACTGGAGGGGCGGGCCTGTTGGGACGTGTATTTTCTGCGGCGGTTGCCGACGCGGGTGGAGTTGCCGTCGTTGCCGATGTCAATTTGACCGCGGCCGAGCGTGTGGCGCAGGAGATCAACAACGCGCGCCCCGGCGGCGCAGCACCCGCGCAGCTGGATATCAGCGATCCCGAATCGGTAAATTCACTGATCGAGCTGCTCCACGGACGTCATGGCCGGATAGATGCGGTGGTGAATAACGCCTATCCCCGCAATAAAAACTGGGGTCGCAAGCTGGAAGATGTGGCTTACGGGGATTTTTGCGAAAACATGGACATGCACCTGGGTGGATACTTTCTCGTGATGCAGCGTTTCTCGCTGTATTTCAAATCACAAGGTTTCGGGAACATTGTGAATCTGGCATCCATCTACGGCACCATGGTTCCGCGGTTTGAAATATACGCCGGAACCAGGATGACGGTGGCCGTGGAATACGCCGCAATCAAGTCCGCGATCATCCAGTTGACGCGGTATTTCGCGCAGTATTTCAAGCATGACGGCGTGCGTTTCAACTGCATATCCCCGGGCGGGATACTGGACAATCAGCCGGAAAGTTTCCTGAAGCACTATAACGGTCATTGCGGCACGAAAGGCATGCTGGATTCAAAGGACATCTCCGGGACCTTGATATATCTGTTATCCGATGCCTCCCGTTACGTGACGGGTCAAAACATTATTATCGATGATGGCTTTGCGCTCTAGCGCGGGAATTCCCGGGAGGGATTGGCCATTGGCGAAACAGTCTGATTTCAATAGGGACGAATTGTGAAAGACAAATCTAAACTGGTTTATTGCGCCAGGTGTTTGATGCCCAATACGCGTCCGCGTATTCAATATGACGCAAACGGTGTCTGCAACGCGTGTTTGTGGGCCGAAGAAAAAAAGAAGATTGACTGGAAGCACCGCTGGGAAGAGCTCGAGGCGGTCTGCGAGAAACACCGTGCGCGCAATAAAAATAATTTCGATGTGATCGTTCCATACAGCGGCGGCAAGAATGGCGCGTATATCGCCTACACGCTGAAGGAAAAACTGGGCATGCACCCATTGTGCGTCACGATACGTCCGCCCATGGAGGATCCAATTGGAATACAGAACATCAAGAATTTTCTCGAACGGGGCTATGATCATCTGATGATCACGCCTAATCGTCTCGTCGAAAGGGCCATTGACAGGGAAAACTTCGTAAATAAGGGGATTCCGATGCATGCCTTCATGATTGCCGTGCAGACGGCGATCATGCGAACCGCCGTGAACTACGATATTCCCTTTGTCATGTTTGCGGAAGAAGGAGAGACGGAATACGGGGGATCGACGAAATTGAAGAATCGGCATACGTATGATGTCGAAGACGGTATAAATCTGTATTTGAGCGGGGTCGATCCGGCTAAATACCTGGATAGCTTTTCAGAAAAGGAATTATACTGGTTTCAGTATCCCTCGCCGGAACGAATCAGCGCGCTGAAGCCGGAGATTTCCCATTGGTCCTATTTTGAGGATTTTGTAAATTACAAACATTATCTGGTGGCAAAGGAAAAACTCGGACTCCAGGAGCGCTTGGAGAGGAATATCGGCGCCATAGAGAATTTCTCGGCGACAGACACGGACATCATCCATTTGTATTTTTACCTGATGTATATCAAGTTCGGGTTTGGCAGAACCACAAGCGAGATCGGCAACGAGATACGGCGTGGCGCCATGACCCGGAAGCAGGGCTTGAATATAGTGAAGAAATTCGATGGTGAGTATCCGGAAAAACACATTCCTTCCTATTTGAAATATTATGACATGAGCCGCGAAGAATTCGATTCCGTGATAGACAAATGGGCGAACAAGGAACTTTTCGAGAAGGTGGATGGACGCTGGGTTCCCGTCTTTGAGCCCTGCTAGGGAGAAGCCGTTTAATTGCTGATGCAGAACTGCCGCTTCATCGTTGTAAATCATCCCAGGCTGGGGTTTCAGAACGCAGAGAATGCTGTGCGTGACTTCGTCGCCCGCCGTCTCAGCAGTGCCGGCGCGCCCGAAGTTATCTTTGTGCCAGATCGGGAGTCTGCGGACAAAACAGCGAACTCGATGCTCAGGGACCCGGCTAAAAACGGTTACCTGGTCATTAGCGACATCATGAATCCGGTCACGGATCTCGGGCTCGTGCGGGCAATGATGGACAGCTTGCAGCGCAACGAGGCCGCCGTATGCCTTTGTGATGGAGCCATTCCGGGCACCCAGGTGGATATGGTGATCGCCGCCGATCGCCTGGATCATCTGCCTGATGACGCTGAATCTGCCAATCCGGTGTTGATTCGCAAGCGCTGGTTCACACAGGACAAGCACAACAATCAATTTAACCTGTACAAGTACAAACGGCTCAAGATGTTTCTCTGTCTCGTCGAACGGCTTGACGGCATGCACGAGATGGATATTGAGACGTTCATTTCGGCGCTGGCCCGGGACGACATTTTTCCTTTGCTTGCCGCGTTTGGCGAGGACGTCCGTCTGGTCTGGCACGAGTCATGCCCACACTGCAATGGCGCACTGACGCCCTTGCCGCTGAGGATGTCACAGCCTTTTTGCGGCTATCTGCCCGTGGCCAGGCCACTTTACCATGAATGTGAACGTTGTGGCCTCGTGACGGCATCCCCGGTCGTGCATGAGGACGATGTCGCCACGATATACGATGTCTTCGATAAGCAGGACTTCGTTGTCTCGCTGAATAATCCGTATCATCATGGCGCCACGCGCTGCGATTTCAGCCTTTTCGAACGTCATCTGCCACGCATGGCAAGGACGCTAGATATTGGCGGCGGCATGGGACGGTTCAGCCAGTTCCTTAAAGAGGCCTACCCTGACTGGATCGTGACGCATTCCGATCATGAAATAAAGCAAAACCTGCAGCTTCAGGATCAAGGCATTCAGACCAGGGCCCTGAACGTCCTCGCAGAACCGATTGGTCAAGAGCGCTACGATCTGATTACCGCCTGGGAAGTGATCGAGCACATCCCTTACCATCGGATAGCGTCCGTACTGGATAACATCCATCGCGCCCTGGCACCGGGGGGGTTCTTCGTGTTCAGCACGCCGGATTTCGATTCCCCGTTATGCCGCAGCTTTGATTTCTTCGGTGTTTGCCCGCCCTTTCACTACCTGGTTTTTGGCGAGCGGTGGCTGCGTCGTTACTTCGAAGGATCGTCCCAATGGGAGTACCTGGAACCCCGGTCCTGTTCCGATTTCCTCGATGATTCCCTGATGTGGTACGACTACGGTTCGAAAACCTGTCCATCCTTCCAGATGCGGGCCACATCAGGCGTTCTCCGCGCGGTCTTCGAGACCGATGATGGCGGGGACCTGCGCAGAACCTTGATGCGAAGAGGCATTGGCACGGAAATCATTATTACGCTGAGAAAGCAGTGAGCATGCGCCCCCGGCCCTTGTGCCAGCCATGATTACAATCATCAACTACGGTATGGGCAATCTGCGCTCCCTGCAGAACGCATTTACCTATCTGGGGATTGAATCCCGCATAGTCAGCGATCCCGAAGTCATCGCTGCCAGTGATCGGCTCGTTTTGCCCGGTGTCGGATCTTATGCTCAGGCAATGATGAACATCGAGAAAAACGGCATGCGACAGGCCATGGAAATGGCGGTGCTCCAGCGGGGAGTTCCGTTCCTGGGCGTGTGCCTGGGCATGCAGCTCTTGTCCGGGCAAGGCGAAGAGGGAGGTATTACCAAAGGACTCGGCTGGATTCCAGGCCGGGTTGTTCGCATGACTCCGGGTGAAGGCCTGAAGATTCCGCATATCGGTTTCAACACGGCACGTTTCCGCTTGAATCACGGCGGACTCTTCGACGGCCTTGGCGACGGATGCGACTTCTACTTCGTGCATTCGTTTCACTTCATATCCAGAGACCCCGAGAACGTAATTGGTGTATGTGACTATGGCGGTGAAGTTGTCTGCGCCATACGCCGTGACAACGTTGTCGGCGTGCAGTTCCACCCGGAAAAGAGCCAAAGTAACGGTTTACAACTGCTGCGGAATTTCATGAATCACTTCTAGTTTTCCGCGCTGAATCGCGTATGCATAAAAACCGGATCATATTTACCCTGCTTTTTGGAGACGGATTCTACAATCTCAGCAGAAACTTCCGTCTGCAACGTGTCGGTGATCTGTCATGG
This sequence comes from Sulfuricaulis limicola, assembly GCF_002355735.1. Classification (GTDB taxonomy): domain Bacteria; phylum Pseudomonadota; class Gammaproteobacteria; order Acidiferrobacterales; family Sulfurifustaceae; genus Sulfuricaulis; species Sulfuricaulis limicola. Next base: position 1,229,182 of record NZ_AP014879.1, read on the forward strand.
GTAAGAGAAAACTACGAATTTGATTCCATCGCGCGCTCCATCGATGAACTCGTGATACTGGACGTCTCCCGCGCGACACGGGATCACACCGCATTTTCCGGGCAGGTGGAACAGCTGGGAAAAAACTGTTTTATGCCTATTGCCGCCGGGGGCGGCATCCGCACCACCGAACATGCATTCCAGCTTTTCCAGGCAGGCGCCGACAAGCTGGTGCTGAACACGCCGTTCTTCACGCAGCCAAATCTGGTAAAGGAGCTCGTCAGCATCTTCGGGTCACAGTCAATAATTGCTTCCATTGATTACAGACACATGGAAAACGGATCACGCCGCGTATTTGTCAGCAATGGGACGGAAGATACCGGAGTTGAACTGGCAGATGCCCTGCGAAAAGCGCAATTTCTCGGCGCCGGGGAAATTTACCTGACCTCAATAAACAACGACGGCACGGGCATTGGCTTTGATCTCGAGGCCCTGCGTCTGGCATCTGAAATATGCAGCGTGCCGATCATCGCCTCGGGCGGGGCAGATAACCCTGTTCATCTGATCGAGGGAATACGGACGGCGGGGACTTCGGCTGTGTCAACGGCGCATCTCTTCAACTTCATGTCAGATGGCCTGTGCGAAGCCAGAAAGCAGATCGTGGAGAATGGTATTCCATTGTCCCAATGGCCCGACAGCCTCTTTGCGTAAAGGCATGGAGCGCCACCCCCTCAACTTCCGGAAAGTCCATGTTAAATGCCATGAGCGGGGGAATAAGCATTGTTAAGAATTGACGGAAAGAAAGTCTACCTCGTCCCGTTTGAAGAGAAACATCTTGTCGATCCGGCTTATTACGCATGGCTCACGGACTTCGAGGTGGTTCGATACATTGGTCGTGACGAGTACCTGAAGCCGATTCAATTTGAAAAAGTCCGGGAATACGTTGAGGAGCTGTGGCGAAACCGGTATTGCTCCTTCTTTGCAATGCATCATTCCGGAGACGATGCCTTCATCGGAACAGCAAAAATCAATTATCTCAATGAGGCAGGTTTCAGCACTCGCACAGCAGATATCGGCATCATGATCGGTGATCGCGGGTATTGGGGGAAAGGCATGGCGACAGACGCGTTATTCGCCATCTGTAACTATGCGTTTAACGATTTAAGCGCCAGGAAATTGACCGCCGGCGCCGTGTCCGCCAACAAGGCGGTCATAAGGGCGTTCCAGAAAATCGGGTTCCTGGAAGAGGGGCGCCTTCGGAAGAAACTCCTGATCTCGGGCGAGTACATGGATCATGTACTGCTCGGGTGTTTCAGGGAAGAACTGCATCCCGTCATCTAGTCCGGCGTCGGGGATGCGGGCAATCGTTCGTTACCTCTGGTCTCTCGCAAAAGAGGCGTTGTTTCTCGCGAAAGTCTGGTCGCCCAGGACAGCGCACGATGTGGACGAGTCGATATCGGAATTCATCGCGGCAAACGAAACCCGCTGGCCGACGCGCGAGAGCCGCAGGAAAGGGATATTAATAGAAGGTCATCTGTCTCAATACGGCCCCAATTATCTGTTGCGAACGGCTGTGGCAGCGCGCGCCATTCATGAAAAGACGGGTCTGGACATAGATGTTGTATTCAATGGTTACAGCCACCAGTGGATTCTGGCCAGAAAGGTCTACAGATCCTTCGGTATCAATAACTGGGTGCACCTCGGCAGTTATTTTTTTGTACCCAACTTCATGTTTTTCATATTTTCACGCCTGCGCGCCATCGGATATGCGTTAAAGCTGAAATCGCCCGAGGATATTCTGAAAATAAGGTTCGATGGAATCAAGGTCGGTGATCTGATTTACGATGATGTTATAAGGGATACAAAGCGCAAGACCATTTTCAGGATCGACCGGGATGTCATAAAAGCCGTCGCAAAGAGTTTGTTTTTTTACTTTCAATACAGGGCATTTTTCAGGAAACGGACCTACGACTATTTCATATCGACACACACCGCTTATTCGGAATATGGCCTGTTGTGTCGCGTGGCGTTGATGCATGGCGTCAAGGTGATAGAAACATCAGATATTCAAATGTCATTCTATGACAGGATATCGAATGATTTTCTGCCCACCTATCATGACGGCATTAAAAACTCGATTCAGGCGAGCATTAACAGCCGACAGGCGGGATTGGACAAATTATGCGCCGAGGCCAAAGAATCCTTGCGCCAGAGGCTGGATTCCGAGATCGGCCAAATCGACGCCAAAAAAGCCTATTGCGGAAGGGTTTATGCACGAGCAGAGCTGGGCCAAACGCTCGGTCTGGGGCATGGGGACAAAATTGTTTTCATCCTGGCCCATGTTTTTTCTGACGCCCCGCATCTCAGCAGCGCAATGCTGCATGCCGATTATTACCAGTGGCTGGCGTCTACATTGAATGTTTGTGCGAAATCCACGAACGTCCACTGGGTCGTCAAGCCTCACCCGTCGAGCGTGATCTATGGCGAGAATGGCCTCGTTGAAAAAATGACGGCGGATGTCAAATCGGACAATGTGCACATTTGTCCGGCAGACCTGAATACCAAATCATTAAGCCTGTGCGCCGATGCGCTGGTGACCGTACACGGGACTGCCGGCCTGGAATATTCGTGCCTCGGTATTCCTGTTGTGCTGGCCGGCCGGCCGTTTTATTCGGGTTTTGGATTCACTATTGAGCCCGGATCGATCGCGGATTACGAGCGATGTCTGCTGGACATCCACAATGTCGGTCGATTATCCGATGCCCAGGTCAAGACAGCGCTGGAGGTATATGCGATCTGGAATCAACAGTTCGACTGGCATAATCCGATAATCACTTCCGATGTGCTCGCGAATGTCTGGGGCAGCGGTGTCCCGCGGGATTTGACGAAAGCTTATCGCCTGATAACGGAAAACATCCGGGTCACTGACCCAAGGAAACTGAAACTCTGGGAATTTGTCCAGGGCGTTGTCGAGTAAATTGAGGACGCCAGGTCAAAAATACGACATTCCACTCCATTTTGACCTTCCCGGGCGCTTGTATCATTTTGCGCGCAGGATGTTGTTACGTGGAGCGCATGGATTGTATGTCCGGTTCCTGGTTATTCCCTGTTTGCGCAATCAGGAAGGCTTGAGTGACTACTTTTTTACAAAACTGGCGTTTAATTCCGCCATTATTGCCGATCACCAGATGATTTATAAGGTTTCGTTAAGCAAAAGAAGCACGATTGAGCATGAATTCAGGAATTACGAAAAAATACGCAGCGATTTCCCCGACTTGATGGAGTTCATGCCCAACTACCGCATGCAGAGAAGCTCCTGCGTCTCCTATCTGTCCATGAATTCATATAAACCGGTCAGCGCAGAAGCCAGCCTTGAGATTGCGCAAGGGATATACAAGAAGCTGCGCAGCGGCGGCCGGGCGACGACAAAACTTGAAATACCGGACACAGACGAGATTCAGGCTGGATTAAAACTCATCGCAAGTATTTATGGAGATTCAGCCGCCCACAGGGTTCAGAAGATCGTCGCCGCGTTTCTGGACGGCGGGAAGTATCGCATTGGATTAGCGCATGGCGATTTCCATTCTCGAAATATACTGGTCGATATCCATGGGAATCCCAGGCTCATAGATCTGGATTGTGTACGGTTTCGGGGTATCCAGGATTTCGATGCCTTATACTTTGTGCTGGAATTGGAATGGTCAATATCGGGTACGCCGTGGTATGAAACAATCGTGAACTATTTGAAGGGCGATATTCCGGAATCTGCACGATCCGTATTCGAGAGATTCGGCATCGAATATAGCCATGGACTGGCCGTTTCCTGCCTTATCGACCGAATCGGCCAGGATTACAAGAAATACGAATTGCTTCTCTCCAGAAAATATCTGGACCCTATCGTGGACCAGGTCCTCGAACTGGAATGAGTCGGGAAGAAAACTGAAAGTCAGATGAAGGAAAAAATCATAAAAGCAGGCAGGCTTCTGGTCAATGAAGTCAGCAAGAGCGGCTTTCTCCGCTCGGTCTTCCCTTTCATGCAGGACTGGTATCAATCGAATGTGGCCGGCAATCCGGCAAAACTCCAGTTTCTCGGCGGGCACCCTTATCGGATAGTCAGAAACAAAATGTTCTGGTTGCACGCGCCACGCAAGTATGCCGGTGGAATCATATTAAATGTTTTTGGCGCGCAGTGTCTTCGGTACATTACCCATAATATTCTCAGACCTGTCCCTGTGGAAAAGAACGACTACCTGAGGGAACTGCGCGTTAACGGTGTGCAGAAAATAGATGGTATATTGGATTCTGGCGGCCTGAACCAGTTGACGCAGTTTTATGAGAAGTACAAGCACCTGTCCCTCAGCTATTTTGAAGATTTTTCGGAGCTGATCATTTTCCCAAATACCAGAGAAAATAAGAACTTTGAAGCAGAGGATTTCCGGAACGTCCATGACCTGATATTCAAGACGTTGAATGTTGAAACGCTGTATCGGGATATTGCCGGCTCCCGGCTTGAAGTCATTCCTTTTGTTTCCATCCTTCATTACAAGTCCTTCGTGGGTGAGCGGTACATGTTGCAGTTCGACAAGCAAGACGTGCCGCACTGTGATGTTTTTTATCCAAGCCACAAATTATTCGTTTATTTGAATGATGTCGACGAAAATAATGGCGCGTTTATGTATTTCCCCGGAACTCATCGCTACACTCCCCGCAACGTGATTCGGGAGTATCTGGCCAGCTTGCGGTATTATTTTATCGAGAGAGCAGGAATCGCTCCCACCAATGCCTTCAGGTTCCGCAAAGCCTGCGCAGCCATCAGCCTGGTTGGACGCGCCGGCACGGGTGTTCTGTTCAATGTTGCGGGAATTCATCGAAGAGGAAATTTTCTTAAAGACAAATATCGGGAAAGAATGGTATTGCTCGTCGACTTCAGGCAACAAGAAGCCATGTTCCCGCCCAAGAACCAGTTGCTATCGTCCCATCCCGTCTAGAAATATTTTTTTTATCGGCAAATATGGAAGGCATGATCGAGACAATCAACCATCAGGGAAAATCGCTGGCCTTTATTCTCCGGGCCAACTATCGTGCTGAGGGAATTGAATTCTTCACTCCCAATGATTTTTCCCAGCAGCTCGGTTACATGAATCGCCCCAAAGGCTATGTTATCCCGCCGCATGTGCACCACCCGGTGGCGCGCCAGGTGCATTTCACGAAAGAAGTGTTGTTCATAAGATCCGGCCAGGTACGCGTGGATTTTTATGATGACGACCAGCGTTATCTGGAAAGCCGGATACTGAAACAGGGCGATGTGGTATTACTGGCGTTCGGGGGGCACGGCTTCGAGATGCTGGAGGCCAGCGAGATTATTGAGGTCAAGCAGGGGCCCTATGCGGGTGAGGAGGACAAAGTGCGGTTTTCTCCTGTTTCTGCCGATCAGATCCGGCTCGTGAAATAATTATGAACCGGAATACCTTTGTTCCCGTCAATGAGCCCTTGCTCAAAGGCAATGAGGAAAAGTACCTGCTCGAGTGCATCCGCACCGGCTGGATTTCGTCCGAAGGCCCGTTCATCAAGCAGTTCGAGGAGCAATTAGCCGCGCGCGTCGGGCGCAAATACGGCGTGGCTGTGTCCAATGGATCAGTGGCGCTGGACGCTTCTGTCGCGGCTTTGGGCATCGGTGCGGGTGATGAAGTAATTTTGCCTGCATTCACCATCATTTCCTGCGCTGCCGCCATAGTACGTTCCGGCGCGGTGCCTGTAGTAGTGGACTGCGACCCCGTCACATGGAACATGGATGTCGCACAGGTAGAGGCGCGTATTACGCCACGCACCAAGGCTATCATGGTCGTGCATATTTTTGGCCTGCCGGTAGACATGAAGCCGATGTTGGCGCTGGCTCACCGATACGGTCTTAAGGTGATTGAAGATGCCGCCGAGATGCATGGCCAGACTTACGCGGGAAAGCCCTGCGGAAGTTTCGGCGACATCAGTACTTTCAGCTTTTATCCCAATAAGCACATCACCACGGGAGAGGGCGGAATGATAATGACAGATGATCCCGCGCTGGCCGAGAAATGCCGTTCCCTGCGAAATCTCTGTTTCAAGCCCGAGCAGCGATTTGTGCACGACGAACTGGGCTGGAATTTCCGAATGACCAATATGCAGGCAGCCTTGGGCGTGGCGCAGCTGGAGCAACTGGACAAGTTTGTGCAGATCAAACGCCGGATGGGTGCCCGCTATACCAGCCTGCTGGCCGGCATACCGGGTATCCAGCTGCCATTGCCGCGAACGGATTTCGCCGACAACATCTATTGGGTGTACGGCCTGGTGTTGGCAGACAGCGTACCTTTCGACGCCAAGGAAGCCATGACCAGGTTGGCAAAACTCGGCATTGGCACGCGCCCGTATTTCTGGCCTATGCATGAACAACCCGTGTTCAGAAAGATGGGATTGTTTGCCGGAGAGAGTTACCCGGTGGCGGAACGCATAGCGCGACGCGGTTTTTATGTTCCCAGCGGTCTGGCGCTGACTGACGGGCAGATGGAACAGGTCGCCGAAGCGATGCGCAAGGTGTTCCAGTGAGCGTGTTCGGCGGATATGCGCATTATTATGACTTGCTCTACCGTGACAAGGATTATCTGTCGGAATCCATTTTTCTCCGTAATCTCATAGAGAAACATCACCCAAACACCCGCACGATTCTGGAACTGGGCTGCGGTACTGGCGGGCATGCGTTTCACCTGGCTGAGAAGGATCTGGCAGTGCACGGCGTCGATATAAGCCATCAGATGCTGGCTGAGGCCAACAAAAAACGTGCAACGTTGACGCCAGGAATGGCAAAAAATATTGTTTTTTCCCATGGTGACGCAAGAAATGTCAGAATCGACAATAAATTCGATTGCGCGATATCGTTGTTTCATGTTCTCAGCTATCAGACCCGGAATGACGATGTCATGGCCGCATTCCAGACGGCAAAACACCACCTGAATCCCGGCGGCATATTTATTTTTGATTGCTGGTACGGGCCCGCTGTTTTAACCACGCTCCCCGAGGTGCGCATCAAACGGTTTGAGGACAGCATGTACAGCATTATCCGCATTGCCGAGCCGGTCATGCATCCCAACATGAATCTTGTTGATGTCAATTACACTGTCCTGATAAAGGACAAGGCGAAAGAGACGATTGAAGAACAAAAAGAAACGCACAGCATGCGCTATTTTTTTTATCCGGAGATCGAGATGTTGTGCAGACAGAACGGTTTTGAGCTTGTTGACGCCCAAGAATGGATGTCCGGTAACCAACCCGGTTTTGACACCTGGAGCGTGAGTTTTGTGGTGCGTCGGTGAAAAAAATCGGCTTATTTCTCGGTACGGCCTCCAGCAACGGGGGGATGTTTCAATACAGTCAGGCAATCCTTGATGCCGTCGCCTCGCTTCCACGTGAAAAATTCTCCGTGGTGGTCGCGTACGTCAGTTCACAATGGAAATCCTATCTCGAAAAATACAGTCTTGCGTCTTTCCATCTGGGCAAAGCAGGTGCGAAATATTCCTTCAGTAATGTCTGGCGCGTGACAGGGTTGCCTGTAGGCATGTGGCGTGCCGCATCGCCATATTTCAATACCGTTGCCGGATCCCTCGTGCGAGCACGATGTAATCTGTGGATCTTCCCCGCCCAGGATTCATGGAGCTTCATGGCGCCGGTTCCCTCGCTTGTGTCAATTCATGATCTCATGCATCGTTATGAAAGAGGATTCCCGGAAGTATCCGCGCACGGGGCATATTTTCGTCGCGAACGTCTTTTTCGAAACATCAGCCGATGGGCAAAAGGCATTATCGTAGACTCAAGGGTTGGCAAGCTGCATGTTCACGAATCGTATCAAGTCCCGCTTGAGCGCATCTTTGAGCTCCCTTATATACCGCCGGGATATATTTACGAAACCGGCATTGCAGGCGATTTTTCAGAAAAATATCAGCTCCCCGGGAAATTTATCTTTTACCCGGCCCAGTTCTGGGAGCATAAAAACCACGCTCGACTGGTAGAGGCCGTGGCAAAGGTCAAAACCAGACATCCCGATATTTTTCTGGTTCTGGCCGGCGCGAGAAATAACGCCTATGACGAAATCACGCGGAAGGTAAAAACACTCGAACTGTCCGAGAATGTAATATTCCTCGGGCATGTTCCTGATCATGACATGCCGGAATTGTACAGGCGTGCTTGTGCCATGGTAATGCCGACTTTTTTCGGCCCCACCAACATCCCGCCATTGGAAGCTTTCGCCCTCGGATGTCCTGTCGCGGTGTCGAATATATACGGTATGCCCGAACAGGCAGGCGATGCGGCGCTGCTTTTCAATCCAAATTCGGCAGATGAAATTGCCGGCTGTATTGAAAGGTTATGGTCCGATGACTCGCTACGCGCATCACTGATCGCGAAAGGCCGCGCGCACGCAACCGCCTGGGGGCAAAAGCAATTTAATCAGACTTTCCTCGCTATTGTTGAAGCGTCAACAGCTTGCTAGGTTTTGATCTGTTATCCCGTCCGAGATTCCAGCCAGGATGTTAATACCGGAAACCGGTCGACCACAGCCGAAAACAGACAGGCCGATGGTTTCAGTGATCGTCGCGGTGAAGAACGCCAGCGCGACCTTGCAGCGTTGTATCGATAGTGTGGTTGGGCAGACATGGCCCGGCAAAGAGCTGATCGTGTGCGATGGTGCGTCGTCGGATGGCACGCGTGCCATTATCGAGCGCAACCAGGCCAATTTGGCGTACTGGTGCTCGCAGCGCGACCACGGCATTTATGATGCCTGGAACAAGGGATTGAGCCATGCTCATGGCGATTGGGTCTGTTTCCTCGGCGCCGACGACTTTTTCTGGTCACCGACAGTCCTGGCGAGCGCCATGGCACAGGCTGGCAAGGTTTATCCGCACGAACGTGTTATTTATGGTCGTGTCGCCCTGCTCACCCCCGATGGAACCTTTCTGCGCTATTTAGGCAAGCCCTGGGGCAAGGCAAAAGAACAATTAATGCAGATCAACTCTCTGCCACATCCGGGCCTTTTGTGCCACCGCAGCGTATTCCAGGAACATGGAATTTTCGACATCTCGTACCGGATATCGGGTGATTATGAGTTTCTGTTGCGTGAACTTAAATCAGGCGACGCCCATTTCATGGAGGATGTCATTACCGTGGGCATGCAAACCGGGGGAATCAGCAGCCGCACAAACTGGATACGGCTTGCCCTCAAGGAGATTCGCCGGGCACAAAAAAAACACGGATTCCGTTATCCGGGGCCCCTTTGGATCGCGGCTTATCTCCGGGCGCTTGTACGGTCTGCAATCGCCGGCATTATCGGAGAAGAAAAAACCGACAAGGTAATCGACGTTCTCCGCAGATTCTAGAAAATGAAAGTAACGGTTACCGGTGGAACGGGGTTTATCGGCCAACAGCTTGTTCTGAGGCTCGTGCAGCGCGGGGACTCCGTCAGAATTCTCTCCCGTCGGTCCCCGTCACAAGCGAAGATTCCGGGCGCGCAAATCTTTTATGGCGACCTCTGCGATCCGGAAACCAGACTCGAAAACTTCGTCGACGGCGCGGATGTTCTATATCACTGCGCCGGTGTTATCAGTGATACAGAGCGCATGCACGATGTACACGTCCAGGGCACGGATCGTTTGCTCGCGGCATCACAAGGAAGGATTGGCAAATGGGTGCAATTGAGCAGCGTGGGTGCGTATGGCCCGGTTTCGTCGGGGATGGTGACGGAGGAGTGGCCCGAATCTCCGGTCGGGGTATACGAGCGCACCAAGACGGAATCCGACAGGCTGGTGCGTGCAGTATCAGACAAAGGGGCTTTTCCTGCTGTGTTATTGCGCCCCTCGATTGTTTATGGACCAGACATGCGCAATCGCTCGCTGTTCCAGCTGATCCGGATGATTGACCGGGGACTCTTTTTCTTTATCGGTGCCCCTGGCGCAACTGTCAATTATGTCCACGTCGCGAATGTTGTCGAGGCGTTGATATGCTGCGGGATTGATGGCCGCGCCAATGGCAATACCTATATTATTTCGGATCATCGCAGCCTCGAGGAATTCGTGGGAATTATTGCCATGGCTCTCGACCGACCGGTTCCGCACCGCCGTATCCCCTTGCCGTTGGCACATTTTATTGCGTTCATTGGCGGCTGGATTCCGGGCTTCCCGTTGACCAAAAGCCGCGTGCAGGCCATCAGCAATCGCGCAGTCTACTCCAGTGGCCGCATTCAGAATGAGCTGGATTGCGTATTCCGAATCGGCATGGAGCAGGGTATTCGCCAGATGGTGGAGACCGTGAAACACCGGAGAGCCCATGACGCATTCCGATAACACGGCGCGCAATACCGGAATACCGACACCAGCTCTGGAAGCGTTGCGTGGAGTACGGATAATGCGTCTGGCCTCGGTGCCGTTTTTTCTTGTCTCGCAACTGCAACTCCAGGCGGAACAGCTCGCCGCCTATGGCATGGAGGTGCAGCTCGTCTCCGGCGAGGGTCCGGAGCTCGGTCGTTTACACCTCGGTCCCCGTTTGCGATATACCACGATCGAGTTCGCGCGCCCCATCCATCCATGGAAGGATCTAAAAACCTTGTGGCAACTGGCCAGGCTTTTCATCCGCGAACGGCCCGAGATTGTACACTCCACAACACCAAAACCCGGTTTGCTGGCGGCAATTGCCGGATTTGTAACACGTGTTCCAGTGCGGCTGCACACATTTACGGGTCAACCATGGTTGCACCGGCGTGGTTTGGTGCGATGGCTGGCGCGCACCGCAGATCGATTTATCGGTTTTCTCAATACCTGCTGCTATGCCGACAGCCACAGTCAACGGCAGTTTTTGATAGACGAAGGAATAATTTCCGAACAGAAAATCCATGTGCTTGGCCATGGATCGCTCGCTGGTGTAGATACCGTGCGTTTTGACCGTAACCGCTGGTCAGAGCCGGAACGTCAGGATATTCGACGTCAATATTCCATAAGTCCCGAGACAAAAATCATTCTTTTTCTCGGACGCATCGCCCGCGATAAAGGTATCCGGGAATTGCTCATGGCTTTCGAGCAACTGATCGTGGACGGAAAAGATTGTCATTTGCTGCTCGTCGGTCCTTCCGATGAGGAGTGCGGGGGAGAATCGTTTCTGCCGTCCGGGACGCCGCATGCCGCAAAACGCATCCAGTCTGTCGGATATACAGACTGCCCGGAGCGGTTTCTAGCCATCGCTGACATCCTCTGTTTGCCAAGCTACCGCGAAGGATTCGGTACCGTGGTGATTGAAGCGGCCGCAATGGGAGTGCCTGTGGTTGGCACGCGTATCAACGGCCTGAAGGATGCGGTGGTGAATGGCGAGACCGGTATGCTTGTGGAATCGCACGATGCCAGGGCGTTATACGAGGCAATTGCCACGCTTCTCTCCTCCCCTGCGCAACTCGCGCGTCTGGGACATGCCGCGCGTGAACGTGCGAGGCGCTTGTTTGACGCGAAATATGTCAACCGTTTGCTGGCCGAGGAATATCTGAAATTACTCATGTATTCACGTCGTTGAACATGAGCGGCATGCAACAAATGCCGCACGCAACAAGCCAGGACGCGCGGGTATTGGTTACTGGCGCGACGGGATTCGTTGGCCGCGCGCTCTGCCAGGCACTGCATCGGTGCGGTTATCAGGTGCGCGCGGGCTTGCGAAGCGCCGCTACTGGCGCAGACGGTTATTGCCGGGACAGGGTTGTGGTCGGTGATCTGGGACCGGAAACCGACTGGCGTCCGGCGATTGATGGTGTTGACGCGATTGTTCACCTGGCGGCCCGTGTCCACGTGCTTAAAGAAAGATCGCGTAATCCATTGGCCGAGTTCAGGCTGGTAAATGTCGCGGCTACCGAACGATTGGCGCGGATGGCAGCCGCGTCCGGAGTGCGCCGACTGGTCTACGTGAGTTCGGTCAAGGTGAATGGTGAGCAAACGCTTGAATCACCCTTTACTGAAACAGATGCCCCGAAACCGCATGACGCTTATGGCATGTCGAAATATGAGGCGGAACAGGCGCTGCTGAAAATTGCCGAAGAGAAAAATCTGGAGGTGGTTATCGTGCGCCCGCCACTGGTCTATGGATCGGGAGTAGGTGGAAATTTTCTGCGCATGATGAACTGGATAAATCGCGGGTTTCCCTTGCCTCTGGGATCGGTGCCTAATTCGCGCAGCCTGATTTATCTCGGCAACCTGGTGGATGCGCTGCTAACCTGTGTTATGCATCCACGCGCGACAGGAAAGATATATTTGGTCAGTGACGGTGAAGACGTTTCTACACCTGAGCTGGTCAGACGCCTTGCCCAAGCCATGGGACGACACCCGCGCCTGATTCCCTTCCCGCCGGCCCTGTTGCGTATCGCTGGTTTGATAACCGGCAACTCAGCGGAGGTCGAACGCCTCGTGGGATCATTACGCGTCGATAGTTCGAGAATTCGTCGTGAACTTCAGTGGACACCCCCATTTTCCGTTACGCAAGGACTGCACGATACGGCAGCATGGTATTCAGGACGCGTATGAGCGGGACCGCGCGGTGTACATGCAGAACTCCATGTCCGGGTGAACGGTTGTGAATTATTTTATCAGCCTGATCCTCAGTTTTGGTCTGGCAGCATGGCTGACGCGGAGATTCTGTAATCCGGGCTCACGATTTCATGTTCTGGACCACCCCAATGAGCGTTCGTTGCATCTGCGGCCTGTGCCACGGAGTGGCGGCCTTGCGATCCTTGCAGGTATTGTCGCGGGCATGTCTTTCGTCGCATGGCGCTTCAACTGCGAAGATGGTTTTTACTGGTTATCGCCCAGCATTATCATGGTCGCAATAGTTTCATATATTGATGATCATCGTCATGTATCGGTTATTATCAGGTTGCTGGTGCAGTTGCTCGCCGCCAGCCTGGTTCTGTGGGGCGGTTATTCCGTTCGACTATTCGAGGTTCCCGGTCTCGGATTTGCCGTGTCCCCTGAGCTGGGAGCGCTGTTGTCGGTGCTTTTTATCGTCTGGATGATCAATCTTTACAACTTTATGGATGGAATGGATGGTTTCGCAGGAGGGATGGCCGTGATCGGCTTCAGTGCTTTTGCGTTGCTGGGGTGGTGGAGCGGGAATGCAATATTCACGTTACTGAATCTGGTCGTTGCCGCGGCGGCAGGAGGCTTTTTGCTGTTTAATTTTCCTCCAGCGAGAATTTTCATGGGCGATGTCGGTTCATCCACGCTCGGTCTGCTGGCAGCGGTGTTTTCGTTATGGGGCTCCAGAGACGGAGTTTTTCCGTTTTGGATTGCGATTTTGATATTCTCTCCATTCGTTTTCGACGCCTCTGCGACCTTGATCCGCAGGCTGTTAAAACGTGAGAATATCCTGCGGGCGCATAAGACACATTACTACCAGAAACTGGTGCAAGCAGGCTGGGGACACCGCAAAACAGTTTTCATGGAATATATCATTATGGGTGGTTGTGGATTAACGGCGCTTTTGAGCGTCAAGGCGTCTGTACATTATCAGGTGCTGACGCTGGCAGCATGGGTGGTTTTTTATTTTTTCTTCTTTATGTGGGTTTCATGGTACACATCCAGGCGCCACTCCGCTTCAACCTGATCAGCCATGCCATGCGGCTTTAATCGCGCCCGGATCAATAGATAGTCGACAATTGCATGAGCGATTTGGCTATACTGAATTTGTTGACTGCAAAGGAACGGAAATACGATAAATGACAAGAAAATGAGTGAAATCTATTTATATCTTCGGTCACGCACGGTGGTGTTTGTGCATGATCTGTTAACCATACCGATAGCCTGGTTTGGTGCGTATTGGCTGAGGTTCAATCTCGATTTACTCCCGGAAGGTTATTTCCATCAGGCACTGGTCTTGTTGCCAGTTGTGTGGCTCGCTCAGGGCGCCATGTTCTGGTATTTTGGCTTGTACCGCGGCATCTGGCGATTTGCCTCCATCCCGGATCTGGTCCGTATCCTCAAGGCCGTAACGGCTGGCGTTGTTATTGCCGCCGCGGCAAGCTTTATACTCACTCGTTTGCATGGTGTTCCTCGCTCGGTTTTCATACTCGATGGAATCCTGCTGGTATTGCTGCTGGGGGGGCCGCGATTCATTTATCGCCTGTTCAAGGATCACAGCCTTTATCAGTGGGCCCAGGATCGCAGCCTGACCGGGAGTACGAACAGAAAGAACGCGTTGATCGTGGGCGCCGGCAAGGCCGGCGAAACCCTGGCCCGGGATCTGCTGCGAGACTCCTCGGGTCTGTACCTGCCCGTGGCATTTGCCGATGACGATCGCGGGAAGATCGGAAAGGAAATTCATGGAATTCCTATCGCAGGTTCATGTTTCCAGATACCGCAAATCGTAACAAGGGTAAATGCAGATCTGATTATCATCGCGTTGCCGACCGCCACTTCACGCCAGATCCGGCGCATCGTTGAAATCTGCGAAACCACTGGATTGCCGTTCCGCATTCTGCCGCAAATGCAGGATCTCGTCAGCGGAAGGGCGAGCCTGAAGGATTTGCGTGATGTCAGGATCGAAGACCTGCTCGGACGCGAACCGGTGGAGCTGGACTGGCGGGCGATAACCGAGGCAACGCATGGCAAGACGGTTCTCGTGACCGGCGGCGGCGGTTCGATTGGCGCCGAGCTTTGTCGGCAGCTCGCGCGGCTTGATCCGGCCCGGCTGATCATTCTGGACCGCAGCGAATTCAATCTGTACAGCATCGACATCGAACTGCGGAAAAGCATGCCGGACCTGGCATTGACCAGTTTGCTGGTGGACGTCAGTGACGCGATGCAAATGGAAAAGATATTGCGCGCCCATGTGCCCACCGTGATCTATCATGCCGCGGCCTACAAGCATGTGCCGATCCTGGAAGACCAGGCGCGCGCCGCCGTGGCCAATAACGTGCTGGGTACGCGTGTGGTGGCGAGCCTGGCGGAGAAATCCGGTTGTGAGTCCTTCGTCATGGTCTCGACGGACAAGGCGGTGAACCCCGCCAATGTCATGGGCGCCAGCAAACGCGTGGCGGAGATGTATTGTCAGGGCCTGAACACCCGATCGAAAACCCGCTACATTACCGTGCGGTTCGGCAATGTCCTCGGCTCCTCGGGCAGCGTTATCCCCTTGTTTCAGCAGCAAATTGCGCAGGGTGGCCCGGTGACGGTGACGCATCCGGATATTCAGCGTTATTTCATGACCATTCCCGAGGCATGTCAGCTCATCCTGCAGGCAGGCGTGATCGGCCGCGGTGGGGAGATTTTCGTGCTGGACATGGGGGAACCGGTTAAAATTTCCTATCTGGCCGAACAGCTGATACGTCTGTCCGGCAAAACCCCGGGGGAGGACATCGATATCGTCTATACCGGCCTGCGTCCGGGTGAGAAGCTTTATGAAGAGCTCTTCCATGACGCGGAAAAACTGGCAGAAACCAGTCATCCGAAAATTCTGCTGGCGCAGTGCCGCATGATGGACAAGGATGCGCTCGAAAGGTCCCTTGACGCCATGCAACAGGCCTGCGATGAAGGTAATGAAGCCGTGTTGAGAAACATGCTGGCGGAACTGGTTCCCGAGCATACCGGGCTGATCGCCTCGACGCCCGCGACGGAAAAAGGCGCCGTGGTCGTGCCCTTGAAGCAGACAAAATCTCCCTGAAACAGATTACAACAACAGAAATTTCGCAGGTATATCATCCATGAAGTTGACAATTATCGGAACGGGCTATGTCGGCCTGGTGACGGGAGCCTGTTTTGCGGAGATGGGCAACACCGTCGCCTGTGTCGACATCGACAAAAAAAAGGTCGACGGTCTCAAGCAGGGTATTTTGCCGATATATGAACCGGGCCTGGAATCCATTGTCATCAACAATCACAAGAATGGTCGCCTGCAATTCTGCACGTCATTATCGGATCCTATTGCCGAATCCAGCGTTTATTTTATTGCCGTGGGTACGCCGCCCGGCGAAGACGGCTCGGCCGATCTGCGTTACGTCCTGGCGGTCGCCCGCGACATTGGCCGGCACATCAACAGCTATGCCATCATCGTCGACAAATCCACCGTTCCGGTCGGCACGGCCGACAAGGTCAGGACCGCGATTCTCCATGAGTTGCACCTGCGCGGCGTGGATGTCCCGTTTGACGTTGTCAGCAATCCAGAATTCCTCAAGGAGGGTGCGGCGGTCGAGGATTTCATGCGCCCGGACCGCGTCATCATCGGCACCGACAGCGAACAGGTGCGCAAGGCCATGCGCGATCTTTATCTTCCCTTCATGCGCACCCATGAGCGCCTGCAGTTCATGGGTGTGCGCGATGCCGAGATGACCAAGTACGCCGGCAACGCCATGCTCGCCACCAAGATCTCGTTCATGAACGAGATCGCCAATCTTTGCGAGCGCATGGGTGTCGATGTCGAAAACGTGCGTCAGGGCATTGGCTCCGACTCCCGGATCGGCTATTCATTCATATACCCTGGCGCCGGTTATGGCGGCTCCTGTTTTCCGAAGGACGTCAAGGCGCTGATCCGGATGGCCAAGGATCACGATTTTGAACCCAGGCTGCTCGATGCCGTTGAGGCCAGAAACGAGGCCCAGAAACATGTGCTGTTTGAGAAGATCACCAGGCGTTTCGGTGCCAGGCTCAAGGGCCTGACGTTCGGTCTCTGGGGCCTGTCATTCAAGCCCGGCACGGACGATATGCGTGAGGCCTCTTCCGTGGTGTTGTTGCATGAACTTATAGGCGCTGGCGCCCGGGTCAAGGCCTATGACCCGGTGGCCATGGCCGCCGCCAAACATGAACTCCCGGACGGGTGGTTCAAATCCGGGCAATTGAAACTGGTGGACGAGCAATACAGCGCGCTCGAGGACGCCGATGCCATGATCCTCATGACGGAATGGAAACCCTTTCGCCACCCCGATTTCGATCGCATCAGGAAGATCATGAAGATTCCGGTGATATTCGATGGCCGCAATCAGTACGATCCGGCGTTATTGCGGAAAACCGGCTTCGAGTACAGCGGCATTGGACGCTAGACATTAAAAAAATACATTCACGGGCGGAAGAATGAAAAAAGTCACCAAGGCGGTATTTCCCGTCGCCGGTCTGGGCACGCGCTTTCTGCCGGCCACCAAGGCCAGCCCCAAGGAAATGCTTCCCATCGTCGACAAGCCGCTGATCCAATACGCCGCGGAAGAGGCGATCGCTGCCGGCATTGACGAGCTGATTTTCGTCACCGGCCGCAACAAACGCTCGATCGAGGATCATTTTGACAAGGCCTATGAGCTGGAGGCCGAGTTGCAGGCGCACGACAAGCATGAATTGCTGGCCGCCGTGCAAAACGTTCTCCCCAACCGGGCTTCCTGCGTGTACATACGCCAGACCGAGGCCCTTGGTCTGGGCCACGCGGTGCTGCGCGCCAAGCAGGTGGTGGGGAACGATCCGTTTGCCGTCATACTCGCCGATGATCTTATCAGCGGCGAACCGAGCGTCCTCAGACAAATGGTGGATCTGTACGAGTCTTCCCAGTGTTCCGTGATCGGGGTGCAGAACATAACTCGCGAGGAGACAGGCAGCTACGGCATCGTCAAGGCCAAACCCCTGGGACCGCGGATCCACCTCATGGAAGGTATCGTGGAAAAACCGTCTCCCGAGAAGGCCCCATCCACGCTGGCGGTCGTCGGCCGCTATATCCTGACATCGCGAATTTTCGAGATGTTGGAGAACGTCGTTCCCGGTGCGGGCGGCGAAATCCAGCTAACCGATGGCATTGCCGCCTTGTTGTCCGACGAGAAAGTGCTGGCTTACGAGTTCATCGGGAAACGCTACGATTGCGGCAGCAAATTCGGCTACCTGCAGGCGACGGTCGAATACGCCCTGGAACACCCCGAACTCAAGGAAAAATTTCGTGCCTATCTCAAGGACCTCAAACTCTGATCAAGACCGTTTCCTTGTCTTGGCGCCGGCTTTGCCCGCTATCAGGCTTCAGGTGTTTAAGTGGCTCTGGAAGGCAGGCGGCAGATATAATCCGCCCGCAGCAGGTTACCGGCATTTCGCAGCACTCAGGAGAATCCCATGGCTGACAAACTGATGATCGTAATGGTGAACACGGACCCTTCAGACCCGTCCGAGCTGGGGGCGCCGTTTTTTCAGGCAACGGTGGCCGCGGCGATGGAATACGAGGTGGAGGTGATCCTGACCGGGCGCGCCGGTGAGCTGGCCATCAAGGGTGTGGCCGAGAAACTGCGGGTGCAGGAAGGCAGCCCGAAATCCGTTTATGACTTCATCAGGGACGCCCACGAAGCCGGCGTGAAATTCAAGGTCTGCACGCCGACTCTCGAGCTGTGGGGCAACGAACTGATTCCCGAAATCGAGGAGACCGTGGGCGGCGCCTACGTCATCAGCCAGGCGATGGATGAAGACGTCGTTACTTTTACGTATTAGTTGAATTATTCTGAATAAAACCCGTCGATGAGCATGATCAGCGCGCAGCAGGCGTGGGAAGTTTTGCAGCGGGCGGACTGCCTGCACTCACCCGGGAGAGTGGAAGCGGCGCTGGCGGACATGGCTGCGCGCATCAACCAGACTCTTGCCGGGACCGATCCCTTGGTGGTCTGCGTCATGACCGGCGGCGTGGTGCCATTTGGCCAGCTTTTGCCCCGGTTTCAGTTTCCGTTGCAGATCGATTATGTTCATGCGACGCGTTACGGGAAAAAACTGCATGGCGGCCAGTTGCAATGGATATCCGGCCCGCATCAGGACCCGCGCGGCCGGACCATCCTGCTGATTGACGATATCCTGGATGAGGGCACGACACTGGCCGGTATCGAGGCACGCTACCGGGCCGAGGGTGCGCGCGAGCTGTACAAGGCGGTGCTGGTGGTGAAGAACCGTCCGCGCCAGTTTGACGTGAAAGTGGAATTTGCCGGCCTCGAAGTGCCGGACCGTTATGTGTTTGGTTGTGGCATGGATTACAAGGGTTACCTCCGCAACATCGCGGGAATTTACGCCGAGGCAGAATCGAAATGACAACTGTGGCGATTATTGGCGGCAGCGGCCTGACCAATCTCAAGAACCTGCGTATCACGCGCCGCGAGGTCATCCGCACGCCTTACGGCGAGCCGTCGGCGCCCATGGTTTTCGGGCAACTGGGCGGGCAGGAGGCCGTGTTCCTGCCGCGCCACGGGGCCGGGCACACGATCCCGCCGCATGAGGTCAATTACCGCGCCAACATCTGGGCCATGAAACAGACCGGCGTCACCAAGGTGCTCGCCGTCAACGCGGTTGGCGGCATCTCGCCCGATTATCTGGTTTCCGGCACTCTGGTGATTCCCGACCAGGTCATCGATTACACCTACG
Source organism: Sulfuricaulis limicola (assembly GCF_002355735.1). Taxonomy (GTDB): domain Bacteria; phylum Pseudomonadota; class Gammaproteobacteria; order Acidiferrobacterales; family Sulfurifustaceae; genus Sulfuricaulis; species Sulfuricaulis limicola. Next base: position 1,248,561 of record NZ_AP014879.1, read on the forward strand.
GACGCGCACATACCTTCTTCGGCAGCGAGCAGAAAAAGGTGACCCACGTCGATTTTACCCATCCCTACTGTGAGGCGATGCGTCAGACCGTGATCCAGGCGGCGGCGAGCGCCAAGATGAAAGTCGTGGGACGCGGGACCTATGGAGCCACCCAGGGTCCGCGCTTCGAAAGCGCCGCGGAAATACGGCGCATGGAGCGTGACGGGGCGGATATCGTCGGCATGACCGGAATGCCCGAGGCTGGCCTCGCACGCGAACTGGAGCTGTGTTACGCCTCGATTTCGCTGGTGGTAAACCCGGCGGCCGGCAAAGCCAGGGAAGCTATCAGTATCCGGGAAATCGAGAAAAACCTGGAGTCCGGCATGGCGTCGGTGCGCGCGCTCCTGGAACAGGTGATTCCCCTGATCGTTCAGGGCTGAGCGCCGGCCCTGGCGGGCGAGACCCGAACCAGCGCGCCGAATTTCGGGTGGTCGAAGTAATGGGTCTCCGATACCTTGATGCGCCGCGGCTCGTTCAGACGATACACCACCGCGGTGTTTTCCGTTGCCCCGCTGAGCACTCCTCCGCCCTGCATTTCGCGCAAGGCCAGATTCATCTCCACGATCAGAAAGCGGCTCAGATAGAACCGCAGCGAGCCATCCAGCCCTCCCGTGGCATTGCCGATGTTCACCGGTTTGGACACGGACTTGGCCTCGGCGGTTTGCCGCCAGCGCAGATGCGACAGCACATGATGCCGCCCGGATTTTTCCAGTGCCGCCGCCGCGGCCGACAAGGCTGAATCCGCGGGAGGAGTTTCGCCGGTGCCGGCCGGTGCATCCTTGACCGGGTTCGCGGGTTTTTCCGGCTGGCGCGCCCACAGCTCACCACCTTCCAGGCCGGAAAGCCGGTTTTCGAACACGACCACCTCGATCTCGTACAAATTGGTCGCCGCGGGCGCCGCGTGAAGCGTTGCGGCCGGTGCCATGACCAGAAATATCGACAGGAGCAATCCTTTCACGGTGTTTTCCTTGCGGTGAATTATTTATAGTATCCCTTATTCCCCGCACGATTTCGAGCGTGAGAAATGGCCGTCAGACGCGTACTCAAGATGGGTGATCCGTTGCTGTACCGGAAGGCCGAACCGGTGCAACAGTTCGACACGCCGGAACTCGATAAGCTGATTGCCGACATGTTCGATACCATGGCGGAGCTGAGCGGCGCCGGCTTGGCGGCGCCACAGATCGGCGTATCGCAACGCGTGGTGATTTTCGGCGTTGAGGCCAATCCGCGCTATCCGCATGTGGAGCCGGTGCCGACGACGGTGCTGGTCAATCCGGTGCTGACGCCGATCGGCGCCGACATGGAAGACGGATGGGAGGGTTGTCTCAGCGTCCCGGGTCTGCGCGGTCTGGTCAGCCGGCATCTCAATCTGCGCTACACCGGCTTTGATCAGCACGGGAAACCGATCGATCGGACGGTTTCCGGTTTCCACGCGCGTGTGGTGCAGCATGAGTGTGATCACCTCGACGGCATCTTGTATCCCATGCGGCTGCGCGACATCCGCCTGCTGGGCTTTGAAGATGCCCTGTTTCCGGATTTGTGAATCATATTTTTTTGTGTAGGTTGGGCTGAGCGTCAGCGAAGCCCAACGAACGACCGATGACGCTGTTGGGGTTCGCTGCGCTCACCCCAACCTACATTGTTACTTGCTGATCGCCATCTCCGCGCGCAGCGACAGCTTGTCCAGCAATGCCATGACCGCCTTGATGCGGTCCTCCACCTCCGGCAAATCCCCCAGAATACGCAACCGGTTCGGTCCATCGAGCTTGTAGCGGCGCGGCGCGGACTGGAGCAGGCGCAGAACAGCGCCGGGGTCGATGTCCGGTTTTTCGATGAACTCGATGCGCGCGCCGCGTGGGCCGGCATCGATCTTGCGGATGCCCAGGGGCGTGGCCCGTATCTTGATCTCGGTGGCGCGAAACAGCAGCTGGCCGGGCTCCGGCAGCACGCCGAAACGGTCGATGATCTCCTCCTTCAGTTCCTGCAGTGCGCTCAGGCTGCGCGCGGCGGACAGGCGCTTGTAGAGCACCAGCCGCAGGTGCACGTCCGGCAGGTAGTTTTCGGGGAACAGCGCCGGTGCGTGCAGGTTGATTTCGGCCCCGCTGTGCAGTGACGCGTCCGTGGCCGGCAGCCTCCCGGCCTGCAGGGATTTCACCGCGCGGTTCAGCAGCTCCGAGTAGAGCGCAAATCCCACCTCGTCGATCATCCCGCTCTGGGTTTCCCCCAGCAGCTCGCCCGCGCCGCGTATCTCCAGGTCGTGCGAGGCCAGCGTGAATCCCGCTCCCAGTTCTTCCAGCGACTCGATGGCCTCGAGGCGCTTGCGCGCGTCCTCGGACAGCGCGCGCCGGTCTGGCACCAGCAGATACGCATAGGCGCGATGGTGCGAGCGCCCGACACGTCCGCGCAGCTGGTGCAGCTGCGCCAAGCCGAACTTGTCGGCCCGTTCAATGATGATGGTGTTGGCACTCGGTACGTCGATGCCGGATTCAATGATGGTCGAGCACACCAGCACGTTGAAGCGCTGGTGGTAGAAGTCGAGCATGATGCGTTCGAGATCGTGTTCCGGCATCTGCCCGTGGGCGATGCGGATGTCCGCCTCGGGCATCAGTTCCTGCAGCTCGCGCGCCGCCTTGTCGATGGTCCGGACCTCGTTGTACAGGTAATACACCTGGCCGCCGCGCCGGATTTCGCGCAAACAGGCCTCGCGGATGACCGAGCGGTTCTTCTCGCTGATGAAGGTCTTGACCGACAGGCGGCCCTCCGGGGCGGTGGTGATCAGTGAGATATCGCGCAGGCCCGAGAGCGACAGGTTCAGGGTGCGCGGGATGGGCGTGGCCGTCATGGCCAGGATATCGGCCTCGCTGCGCAGTTTTTTCAGGCGCTCCTTCTGGCGCACGCCGAAACGGTGCTCTTCATCGAGAATGACCAGTCCCAGGCGCTGGAAACGCACGTCGTCCTGCAGCAGGCGATGAGTGCCGATGACGATGTCCACGGTCCCGTCCGCCAGCGCGGCGAGGATCGCGCGCTGCTCGCCCTGGCTGCGGACCCGCGACAGCAGCTCGATGCGAAACGCCAGTCCCGCGAACCGGTCCTGGAAATTCTGGTAATGCTGTTGTGCCAGCAGGGTGGTCGGCACCAGCACTGCCACCTGCGCCTTGCCCATCACGGCGAGGAAGGCGGCGCGCATGGCGACTTCGGTCTTGCCGAAACCGACGTCGCCGCAGACCAGCCGGTCCATGGGTTTGGCGGTCTGCATGTCCTGCAGCACTTCCTGGATGGCGCGCTCCTGATCCGGAGTCTCCTCGAATGGAAAAGCGCCGGCGAATGACTGGTAATGCTCGTCCGGCGGTGGGAAGGAGTGGCCTTCACGCGCCGCGCGCAGGGCGTAGATTTCCAGCAATTCCGCGGCGGCGTCATGCGCCTTTTCGAGGGCGCGGCGCTTGGCCTTTTCCCAGGCCTCGCCGCCGAGTTTGTGCAGCGGCGCGTTCTCCGGATCGGTCCCGGTGTAACGGCTGATCAGGTGCAGCGCCAGAACCGGGATGTAAAGTTTGTCCCCATCGGCGTATTCGAGCGTCAGAAATTCCGCCGGCCCGTCGCCGATATCGAGCGTCTGCAAACCGAGATACCGGCCCACGCCATGATCCTCGTGCACCACCGGGTCGCCGGGTTTCAGCTCCGCCAGGCTGCGGATGATGGCTTCGGGCTCACGCTCCGCGCGTCCACGGCGGCGTCGCTGCGCGGCGCGTTCGCCGTACAGCTGCGCCTCGGTGATGACGGCGATGTCCGGCTCCTTCAGCAGCAGGCCCTTTTCCAGATCGGCCACGGTGAGTCCGAGCTTCGCAGTGCCGTCGAGGAAGGCGCGCCAGCCGGAAATGTCTTGCGGCGGCAGGCCGTTTTCGTGGAGCAGGCCTTTCAGCGTTTCGCGCCGTCCGGCGGATTCCGCGACCAGCAGGATGCGTCCGCTGAAATCGCGCAGATAGCTGAACAGGGTCGCGTAGGGGGCGCCGGATTTGTAATCCACCGGAAGACTGGCGGGCGGGCGCATGCCATAGATGACCGCCTCACGATCGTCCTGTGCGGTGGCGCCGGTTTGCGCGATATCAGCGTCCATTATTTCGACGCGCGGCCATGCCTCCATCCCGCTGAATAATTCAGCCGGGGTAATGAATATCACGGGCGGTTCCAGCAGGGGCCGTTCCCGGTCGTGGCGCATTTCATCGTAGCGCTGCCCGGTTTCGCGCCAGAAGTTTTCGGCGATTTCCGTTACGCCGGCCTCCAGTAGGCACAGCGTGGATTTCGGCAGATAATCAAAAATGTTCGCCATCTCCGGAAAGAACAGCGGAAGGTAATATTCCGCGCCCGAGGGCGTGATGCCCCGGCTGACGTCGCGGTACAGTGACACCTTCTGCGGATCGCCTTCGAAGCGGGCGCGGAAGGCCTGCCGGAAATGCTGGATGGATTCCTCGGTCAGCGGATATTCGCGCGCCGGCAGCAGGCGGATGGTGTCGATGGATTTTCCCGAGCGTTGCGTGGCGACATCGAATTCGCGGATGGACTCCACTTGATCGCCGAACAGGTCGAGGCGATAGGGCTGGTGGCTGCCGGTGGGGAACAGATCCACCAGCCCGCCGCGCACGGCAAACTCGCCGGCCTCCATGACCTGCGACACGCTGTGGTAGTTGGCGCGTGTCAGCTGTTCGCGCAGGCGCTGAATGTCGAGCCGGTCGCCGACTTTGAGCAGGAAACTGTGCGCGCTCACGTAGTCGCGCGGCGAGAGTCGATGCAACAGCGTGGTCACGGAGGCCAGCACCACCCCCCGCGTCAGTACCGGCAGGCGGTGCAGCGTCTCGAGCCGCTGCGAGATGATGTCCTGGTGCGGAGAAAAGAGATCGTAGGGCAGGCTTTCCCAGTCCGGGAACGGCAGAATGGGCAGTTCCGGGGCGTAAAAGCGAATCTCGTCTTCCAGCCGTTGGGCCGAAAAACTGCTGGCGGTAACGACCAGCAGCGGGCCGGCATGGGCCGCCGCCGCGACGGCGATAGCCAGGCCGCGCCCGCTGCCGGCCAGACCGCGCCAGACGAGCCGGTCGCCGGGTCCGGCGGGGAACTTCGGTTTCAGGGGTGATTCCAAACGGTTTTATCGAGAATGGGCCAAGGATGTTTCGCGGACAGGCCGCAAGGGCGGCAATTCTACCTCAAGAAGCCGTCGGCAGGGCCTCGGGCAGAATTCTCAAAAGTCTTGTCAGGTTGAGGGGTTACGGGCATAATTTAATCCAGCTTGATAATAGATACCCCTAAGTATCGATAGCAGTTCAACCCAGGAGGATGGCTGAATGGCGACAAAACGCCCGCGCTTCAAGGTCGGTGAAACGGTTTTTTATCCCTCCGCAGGTGTAGGTGTTATTTTGGCCGTTGAGGACATTTATCTGTCAGGCCAGGTCGAGTCCTGTTTCGTCATTCGTATTCAGGACACCCAGATGACCGTCAAGGTGCCGAAATCCAATCTCGAGAAAAGCGGCATCCGCCCGTTGCTGGACGGCAAAAAACTCAAGGAACTGTTCAAGATTCTCTCGGCCAAGGGCAAGCGCCGCGTTACCGGCGGCAACTGGGCCGAACGCTGCAAGGACATCGAGCGCCGCATCAACTCCGGTTCCTGCCTCGAACTGGGCGAAGTGGTGCGCGACCTGACGCGCTGGAAGAAACAGTCCGGCCTGTCGTTCGAAGAATCCATGCTGCTGGAAACCGCCAACAGCTATCTCGCGCGCGAAGTCGCCGCGGTGCAGGGCATCGCGCCGGACGACGCCAGGGTTCGTATCCTGAGTTACATTGAAGAGCGTGCCTGATTTTTTGTGTCTTGTCGGTAAATAATAAATACTTGACTGTCGGTAGCCCGGATGGAGCGCAGCGGAATCCGGGATTTTTGACCGCTTCCCGGATTCCGGCCCTGCGGGCCTGCATCCGGGCTACAACCGTGACATCGAGGCATAGATAATCTCGCTTGAACGCCGCTGACGGAATCTGGGCCCTCATCCCCGCGGGCGGTCAGGGGCGGCGGATGCAATCCGCGGTCCCCAAGCAGTATCTCCCGCTCCTCGGACGTCCCGTTATCCTGCACACCATCGAACGCCTGTGCGCGCATCCGCGCATTCAGGGTATTGTGATCGGCGTGGCGCCGGACGATCCGCACTGGCCGTCACTGGTGGGTGAGCTCAAGCACCTGTCGAAATTTCTCGGCACCGCTCCCGGCGGCGAGACCCGCGCGCAGACAGTCCTCAACAGCCTGAAAGAATTGACGAAACACGCTAGGCCCGACGACTGGGTTCTGGTGCACGATGCCGTGCGGCCGTGCGTGCGGCAGGGCGACATCGACAAGCTGATTTCAGTTGTGACGCGCGGCCATTCAAAAAAATCTCCTCTCCCCCTGAAAGGGGGAGAGGGCGAGGGTGAGGGGGTCGATGGTGGACTGCTCGCGTTCCCGGTTTCCGACACGGTCAAGCGGGTGGATAATACCGGGCGCGTGACGGAAACCGTCAGCCGCGAGGGGCTCTGGCGTGCCGCCACGCCGCAGATGTTCCGAATAAAAGCTCTGACACATGCTCTTGAGCAGGCCATGAAAACCGGAAAAGAAATCACCGACGAAGCCTCCGCGATGGAAGCCGCGGGTGGACATCCGCATGTGGTCGCCTGTCACACCGATAATATTAAAATCACACTTCTGGAAGACTTGGCTTTGGCGGAACTTTACATGCAGCAGCAACGGGGGAAGGCCTGATGCGTATCGGTCATGGTTATGACGTGCATCCGCTGGTCGCCGGGCGCGATCTCATTCTCGGCGGCGTGAAAATCCCGCACGGCAAGGGCCTGCATGGCCATTCTGACGCGGATGTTTTGATCCACGCCATTTGCGATGCCTGCCTCGGCGCCGCCGGGCTCGGCGACATCGGTCGGCATTTCCCCGACACCGATCCGCAATACAAGAATATCGACAGCCGAAAATTGCTGCGCAAAGTCAAAGAAGCCATTGCCGGACGCGGCTGGAAAATCGCGAATATCGACAGCACCATCGTGGCCCAGGCCCCGCGTCTCGCGACGCATCTACCACAAATGGCTCAGAACATCGCCGCTGATCTGGGCATCTCACTGGATAGCGTGAACGTCAAGGCCACCACTACGGAAAAGTTGGGTTTTGCCGGACGGGAAGAGGGCATTGCTGCCCATGCTGTGGTGCTGTTGGAGAATCGATAGGTCAGAAATCCATGTTTTATCTTGAATTATTTAAAGCGCTGGAAAAGCATAAGGTCCGGTACATGCTGGTTGGCGGCCTGGCCATGAATCTGCATGGCGTTCCGCGTGCGACCATGGACGTGGATATCGTGCTGGCTCTGGACCCGGCGAATCTGAAGGCCTTTTTGGGCATGGCCGAGGCCTTGAAACTCAAGCCGGTGGCCCCGCTAAAACTGGAGGGATTGCTCGAACCGACTCAGCGCCAGCAATGGCTCAAGGAAAAGAACATGCTGGTCCTGGCCCTGAGACCGCCAGACATTAAGGGCCCGACGGTAGATGTTCTCATTGACCCGCCGCTGGACATAGAAGCTGCTCTGAAACGTGCCGTAACGCGCGAGGTCAGTACTGTGAATATCTCGTTGATTTCAATAGAGGACCTGATCAGCCTTAAGGAACAAGCCGGACGTTCTCAGGACCAGTCCGACGTCGAGCATTTGCGCCGCCTCCTGAAGTCACCTTTATAATCTGCTTATGCAAGGGAAATTCAGCAAGCCGTCAGGGGGTTTTTCTTACCAAGTCAGCGATGAGCAGCTTGAGGCGTTTGCGCGGCTCTCACTGTACGAGCGTCTGATATGGGTGGACGAGATGCGCCTGTTTACCCTGATGGCCCGCACACCGGAGACAACCGAGCGCCAGGAGCGGTTGCGACGCGGTGAATCCATAGTACCCGAGTAATTCGTCTTGAAATGTTGCAATGCAAGACCTGACCCCATGTTTGCCACCATGTTTGCCATGTTTGTGATCGCGAATATCGGCAGCACCATCGTCGCCCAGGCTCCGCGTGTGGCGCCCTATCTGGCGCAGATGATCGCCAACATCTCGACCGATCTTGGCCTCTCTGCCGAAAACGTCAACATCAAGGCCACCACCACGGAGAAGCTGGGTTTTGCAGGGCGGGAAGAGGGCATCGCCGCCCATGCCGTGGCACTGCTGGAACGCCGCTAGGGCGCGCGATGGATAACCGTGGTCTGTCCCCTGTTTTCCTGTTTTCGCTGTTTTCCGTCCTCGCCCCAATATTGTTGGCTGCCTGTGTAATACCGCTTAAAAAAACAGTGTATGAACCTGTTTGCCCTATGGGCACTGCACTTACTTGCACGCAACAAGATGACAGGCTGATTATCGAACTGCCGGGAGGCACAAAAATATTCGCTTATGCTTATCTTATTGACGTTCGACAAAGCGTCAATAAGACAATTACTATGTGCCTCGACCTCCAGCTTGAACCTGAATCAACGTTTCGACTTGTATCTACGAAGATAATATTGGAAAGCAATTCCTGGAGTACACCCAGGACGGAAAATATAAAAGAACTTACAGAACCAGGACCGAAATATTACTCTGCGAAAGATACGATCACTAATCGCATAGAAATAGACCAACGGGAATCGGTAGCTCAAACCAAACGTTATCTCTCGCTATGGCTTGAGATCGAAAAGGGGGCCAGTTGTGAGACCAACATCCCCGTTGTTACAGAGTTTACGCTCCGGATGCCTGATGTTCTTGTGAACAACCAGAAAATACAAATACCGCCTGTAATATTTACGATGAAGAAGAAATGGGTTGCTGAAGGACTATGCTGTTGATGACTTACGACTTATAGGGACGAGCCTAATATATAATCGATTTTTTGACTTTTAACATCTTCTGTATCGTTCTTTAATCAAATCCGCTTCAACAACACATACACTGCCCCCGTGCCGCCGTCGTTGGGACGGGCGGAGCAGAAGGCGAGCACCTCGTCCTTCTGGCGCAGCCACGAATTGACCTTGCCTTTCAGCACCGGCATTTTGCCAAGCGACGTGTTTCCCTTGCCGTGAATGATGCGCACCACGCGTTTGTCGCGGTCGCGGGCGTTCTTGAGGAATGAATCCACCGCTTCGCGCGCCTGAATCGAGGTAGCACCGTGCAAGTCGAGTTCGGCCTCGATGGCGTATTGCCCGCGGCGCAGTTTGCGGATGACGGTATGTTGCAGGCCGGGGCGGACGAAGAGCGTCTCGTCGCCGGTTTCGATATCTTCCGCCGGCTCGAATCCGTCCGACAGCAAACTTTGCATTACTTCGCGCTGATCGCGCAGGGTCTGGTCGGGAACCGGCTTGCGGCGTTTGCGATGGGGATGAACCTTGTCCTGCTTTACCGGACGGATCTTGCCGACGGCCTTGCGGAACAGGTCGCGCTCGTCGTCATCCTCATGATCGGTGGACATGATGCTGACTCCACGAAATGGAACTCACCGCGACGGCAACATGTAGGTTGGGCTGAGCGATAGCGAAGCCCAACGGCTGATTAACGAATTTGTTGGGGTTCGCTGCGCTTACCCCAACCTACATTACTTTAATGTAGGGCGGGTTAGCGGGCATCGCGCGCGTAACCCGCCGGATGTTCGGCGCGTTACGGCAAAAACCGCCTAACGCGCCCTACATTAATATTATTTGAGCTTCTGCAAGTAACGGTCTGCGTCCAGCGCCGCCATGCAGCCGGTGCCGGCGGAGGTGACGGCCTGGCGGTAGACATGATCCTGCACGTCGCCGGCGGCGAACACGCCCGGCACGCTGGTGGCGGTGGCATTACCCTGGTCGCCACCCTTGGTCTTGATGTAGCCGCCGTGCATTTCCAGCTGGCCTTCGAAGATTTTGGTGTTGGGCGCGTGGCCAATGGCGATGAACACGCCGGTCACGTCGAGCTGTTTGGTCTTGCCGCCGTTGTCCTTGATGCGCAGGCCGTTGACACCGTTCTTGTCGCCGAGGATTTCATCCACCTCGTGGTTCCATTCGACCGAGATGTTGCCGCTTTTGGTTTTGGCCATGAGCTGGTCGACCAGAATAGCCTCGGCCTTGAACTTGTCGCGCCGGTGCACCACGCTGACGTGCGCGGCGATGTTGGAGAGATAAATCGCCTCTTCCACGGCGGTGTTGCCGCCGCCGATGACCGCCACCTTCTGGCCTTTATAAAAGAAGCCGTCGCAGGTGGCGCAGCCGGACACGCCTTTACCCTTGAGTTTTTCTTCGGAGGGAATGCCCAGGTATTTGGCCGAGGCGCCGGTGGCAATAATAAGCGCATCGCAGGTGTAAACGCCGGAGTCGCCCGTTAGCTTGAAAGGTCGAGTCTTGAGGTCAACCGTGTGAATATGGTCAAAAATGATTTCGGTCTTGAATCGCTCGGCATGCTTCTGCATGCGTTCCATCAGTGCCGGGCCCTGCAGGCCCTCGACGTCGCCAGGCCAGTTGTCCACGTCGGTGGTGGTCATGAGCTGACCGCCCTGTTCGAGGCCGGTAATGAGGACCGGGTTGAGATTGGCGCGTGCGGCGTAAACCGCGGCGGTGTAGCCGGCGGGGCCGGAGCCGAGGATCAGCAACCGGCAGTGTTTGACCTTATCCGTCATGCGGTGACTCCGTTGAGAAACAGGAAAACATTTGATAGACAAACGCCCTGGAAGTTCTTATCGTGCAGCGCCGGCAGCGGCGATAACGATTTCCACCCGTATGTTACGTCATGCCGGTAAAGGCGGTAAAGGAGACAGAATGCGCATCGGTATCCCGAAAGAAGTGAAGGTGCATGAAGGGCGCGTGGCCCTGATCCCGCCTGCCGTGAACGAGCTGGTGCGCAACGGCCATGAGGTCTTCATTCAGTCCACGGCAGGTGTGGCGAGCGGTTATTCGGACGAGGATTACCGCCAGGCAGGCGCGCAGATCGTGCCGGATGCGGCGGCGCTGTATGGCAGCGCGCAGATGGTGGTCAAGGTCAAGGAACCCGTCGCTTCGGAGTACGGCCTGCTGCGCCAGGACCATGTCCTGTTTTCCTATCTGCACCTGGCGGCCACACCCAGACTGGCGCAGGTGTTGATGGAAAAGGGCCTGACGGCGGTGGCGTTTGAAACCGTCGAGGTCAACGGAAAATTGCCGTTGCTCGCACCCATGAGCGACATCGCCGGACGACTTTCGGTGCATATCGGAACCACCTTGCTGCACGGTCCCGCGGGTGGGCGGGGCGTCATGCTGGGCGGCTTGCCGTCCACGGAGCGCGGACATGTCGTGATCCTCGGCGCCGGCGTGGCCGGCGGCAATGCGGCCGCGGTGGCGGCGGCGCTCGGCGCGCAGGTGACCGTGTTCGCGCCGCACCGCGAGGAAATGGAACGCATGCACGCGCTCGGTCCGAACGTGACAGCTTTGCCGTCCTATGCGCCCTTGATCGCAGAAGCGGTTTGCAGCGCCGATCTGCTGATCGGGGCGGTGCTGATCCCGGGCGCCAAAGCGCCCAAGCTGGTGACCGCCGAGATGGTGCGCCGGATGCAACCGGGCAGCGTGATCATTGATATCTCGGTCGACCAGGGCGGCTGCATCGAAACCACCCGGCCCACGGATTACGACCATCCCACTTATGTGCAGGATGGCGTGGTGCATTTTGGCGTGACCAACATGCCGGGCGCGGTGCCGCGCACGGCGTCGCAGGCGCTGTCAACGGCGCTCACACCCTGCGTGCTGCATCTGGCGACGGAAGGCGGCTTGCAGGATCCGGTCCTCGCCAAAGGCGTCAACGTTGCCGGCGGCAAAATCGTCCACCCGGCGGTCGCGACGGCGCTCGCCGGCTGAAGCTCAAATATTGGCGCGAAACCCTGAAAAATGGGAAAATCCGCCATTCTCGACGGCACTCTAAGGAAGGTTGTGACGCAGGCCACCCGTAACAAGAACAGTCCACCGCTGACACCGCGTATTCTCCGCCTGTTGCGTGAAGCGGCCCTCTACATCCTCGGGGCTGTTGCCATCTACTTGCTGATATCGCTGTGGACCTATTCCGCTTCGGACCCATCCTGGTCGCACCGGGGCACGAATACGGTCATCTTCAACACCGGTGGCCGGGTTGGTGCCTGGCTGTCCGACGTGCTGTTCAATCTGTTCGGTTACGTCGCCTATCTCCTGCCGTTCATGATCGGCTTTGCCGGCTGGCGTATTTACCTGCATCGCAAGGATCCCGCGCCCACGGGCCTGAAACACCGTCTGCTCATGAACGGCAGCTTCCTGGCCGCGGTGATCGGCGCCTGCGGACTGGCCGGCCTGCACTTCGCGCAGAGCAAGACCGGCATGCCGTTCGCGAGCGGCGGCTGGCTCGGCAATGCCGTCGGGCTCGGCCTGGCATCGGTCTTCAGCTTCACCGGCGCGACGCTGTTTTTGCTGGCGCTGTTCCTCTCCGGCGTCACGGTTTTCACCGGCCTGTCCTGGCTCTGGCTGATGGACAATGTCGGCCGCGGGAGCTTCGCGCTGGCCGGGTGGCTGTATCAATTCAGCGCCGCCCAGATGGATCGGCTTATCGGCATGCGCGCGCGCCGGGAACGACGCGTGGTGGTCGAGGAAGACAAAAAAGTGCTGGAACGGCACACCCCGCCGCGCATCGAGCCGGTGATCGCCAAGCCCGTGCCCAGCAAGCGTGCCGAGAAGGAAAAGCAGGTGCCGCTGTTCGACCTGCCGGCGCCGGGCGAACTGCCGCCGCTGTCGCTGCTCGATCCCGCTGACAAGGACAAGGCCCCGCAATTCTCCAAGCAATCACTGGAAAGCATGGCGCGCCTGCTGGAGAAAAAACTGCTCGATTTCGACATCGAGGCGCAGGTGGTCGCAGTGCACCCGGGACCCGTGATCACGCTGTTTGAAATCGAACCGGCGCCCGGCATCAAGGCGTCACAGATCACCAATCTCCAGCGCGACCTGGCGCGCTCGCTGTCCGTCGTCAGCCTGCGCGTGGTGGAAAACATCCCGGGCAAGACCTCGGTCGGCATCGAAATACCGAACGAGTCGCGCGAAACCATCCGGCTCTCCGAGGTGCTGGCTTCGCATGTCTACGAAGAATCGGTCTCGCCACTGTCGCTGGCGCTGGGCAAGGACATCAGCGGCAATCCGGTGGTGGCGGACCTGACCAAGATGCCGCATCTGCTGATCGCCGGCACCACCGGTTCGGGAAAATCGGTGTGCATCAACTCGCTGATCCTGAGCCTGGTGTACAAGTCCACGCCGGAAAACGTGCGCATGATCATGATCGACCCGAAGATGCTGGAGCTCGCGGTGTATCAGGGCATCCCGCATCTGCTGGCGCCGGTGGTGACCGACATGAAACAGGCTGCCAACGCCTTCAAGTGGTGCATCGCCGAGATGGAGCGGCGTTACCGCCTGATGGCGGCGCTCGGTGTGCGCAATCTGGCCGGTTACAACCGCAAGATCAAGGACGCCGAAGAGGCCGGCAAGCCGATCGTCGATCCGCTTTTTACCCCAATGAACCCCGAAGACGAAGCGCCCGTGCTCAAATCGCTGCCGCTGATCGTCATCCTGGTGGACGAGTTGGCGGACCTCATGATGGTGGTCGGCAAGAAGGTCGAAGAACTGATCACGCGCCTGGCGCAGAAGGCGCGCGCCGCCGGCCTGCACCTGGTGCTGGCGACGCAGCGCCCGTCGGTGGACGTCATCACCGGGCTCATCAAGGCCAACATCCCCACGCGCATCGCCTTCCAGATGTCGGCGCGCGTGGATTCGCGCACCGTGCTCGACATGATGGGCGCGGAACAGCTGCTCGGCAGCGGCGACATGCTGTACCTGAGCACGGGCCACCCGCTGCAACGCGTGCACGGGGCCTTTGTGGCCGATCATGAAGTGCACAAGGTCACCAGTTTCCTGAAGAAAAGCGGCGAGCCGGTTTACGAAGAGCAGATTCTCACCGGCGATACCGGCGTGAACGATCAGGGCTTCCTGCAAGAGGGCGGCAACGGTGAGGGTGGCGGCAATGGCGAGTCCGATCCCCTGTACGACGAAGCGCTCAAGATCGTGACCGAGACGCGACGCGCCTCCATCTCCGGCGTTCAACGCCGGCTGCGCATCGGCTACAACCGCGCCGCGCGCCTGATCGAGGACATGGAACGCGCCGGGGTCGTCGGGCCGCTGCAACCCAATGGCAGCCGCGAGGTGATCGCGCCGCCTCCGCCGCGCGTCGGCTGATCCACGCTATTCGCCCACGCATGAAGCGCTTTCTGATTTTATTGCCTCTCCTGTTTCTGACGGGCCTGACCCAGGCCGCGGAGGCCCCCAGGTCCGGGATTGACAGCCTGCGCCGGTTTTTCAGCGAGGTTAACAGTTACAGCGCCCGTTTCACTCAAGTGGTGCTGGACGAGCGCCTGAGCCCGATCCAGGAATCCTCCGGCACGCTCTGGATCGAACGGCCCAACAAATTCCGCTGGGATTACGAGAAACCCTACAAGCAACGCATCGTCGCCGATGGCGAGCGCCTCTGGGTTTACGATGTTGGCCTGCAACAGGTGAGTGTGCGGCCCTTGTCGGGCGGTCTGAATGATACTCCGGCCATGCTGCTTGCCGGCCGCGGCCGGCTGGAAGACAATTTCACCATCAAGCCGCTCAGCATGCAGAACGACAGCGAATGGGTGCAACTTTCACCCCGGCGCAAGGACAGCGGCTACGAGGATATTCGCATCGGATTTGCGCAAGGCAAGCTGCGCGTGCTGGAGATGGTCGACGGTTTCGGGCAAGTGACGCGCGTGACGTTCCAGTCTTCCCGGGAAAATCCGCGGATCGAGCCCAACCGCTTCAGTTTCACCCCGCCAGAGGGCGTGGACGTGGTGGGTGAGTAAAACCGCGCCTCTCTCTCAGCTTTAAGGGTTTCTAACAAAATAGATAGACAGGATTAACAGGATTTACAGGATTAAAAACTTTGCGAAATTAATGATCTTGTTAATCCTGTGAATCCTGTCCATTTTTTTATTTGTTCTGGGTTCCAAGTTTGTTACGCGCCTGAAAGAGGTTAATCGTGGCGACACAGGACCTGTTTCCGGAAAGCCAATCCATGCCGTGGCAGCCGCTGGCGGATCGCATGCGGCCGCAACGGCTGGAGGATTTTTTCGGTCAGTCGCATTTGCTCGCGCCGGGCAAGCCGCTGCGGCAGGCGATCGAGGCCGGCATCCTGCATTCCATGATTTTCTGGGGCCCGCCCGGCACCGGCAAGACTACGCTGGCGCGCCTCATCGCGCGGCGCACCCAGGCCCATTTCATCGCCATCTCCGCGGTCTTCGCCGGCGTCAAGGAAATCCGCGCGGCCGTGGAGGAGGCGAAGCAGGCGCGCGCCGGGGGCCATGCCACGGTTTTGTTCGTGGACGAGGTGCACCGCTTCAACAAGGCGCAGCAGGACGGATTTCTGCCTTACGTGGAAGACGGCACGCTGACCTTCATCGGCGCCACCACGGAAAATCCCTCGTTTGAGCTGAACAACGCCTTGCTGTCGCGCGCCCGCGTCTACGTGCTCAAGGCGCTGACGGCGGAGGAAATCCGTCAGGCCATCGACCGTGCACTACTGGACGAAACCGCCGGCCTGGGGACGCAGCATCTGGAGATGCCGCCGGAGGCGCGCGAACTGCTGGCGCAGGCGGCCGATGGCGACGCGCGCCGGGCGCTGAACCTGCTCGAGATGGCTTCCGACCTGGCGCCAAAGCAGGATGGCCGGCAGACCGTTACGGCTGATCTCATCAAGGAAGTCGTCACCGGCGGCGTGCGTCGCTTCGACAAACAGGGCGAGGCGTTCTACGACCAGATATCCGCGCTGCACAAGTCGGTGCGTGGCTCCGATCCGGATGCCTCGCTGTACTGGTTCGCGCGCATGCTCGACGGCGGTTGCGACCCGCTGTATATCGCGCGACGCGTGGTGCGCATGGCTTCGGAAGACGTCGGCAACGCCGACCCGCGCGCCCTGCAGCTGGCCTTGAGCGCCTGGGATGTGCAGGAGCGTCTGGGCAGCCCGGAAGGGGAACTTGCCGTCGCCCAGGCTGTCGTTTACATGGCCTGTGCACCGAAAAGCAATGCCGTGTATACGGCCATGGGCGCCGCCATGGACGACGCGAAAAAACAGGGCTCGCTCGAGGTACCGCTGCATCTGCGCAACGCCCCGACGCGCCTGATGAAGGAGCTGGGTTATGCCAAAGGCTATCGTTATGCCCACGACGAGGCCGAGGCCTATGCCGCCGGCGAGAATTATTTTCCGGATCAGCTCGGGAAGCGCCAGTATTATTTTCCCACCGAACAGGGATTAGAGGGTAAAATCGCCGAGCGTTTGGCGCATTTTCACGAGCTCGACAAAATGGCGCGGGAATCCGGCGTCGGACAGGAAAAAAGCAAGCCCGGCAAGAATACCAAGTAACCTTTTATGACGAACATGAATCGCACAAAGCTGATCATCGCGGGTCTCGCCCTGGTTCTGTTCACGCTGCCGTCGGCGGCGGACAAGCCGGCACCTCCTGCCCCCGCAGTTGATAATTTCCAGAGTGGCACCTCCGCGTTCAACGCCGGCCAATATTCAAAGGCGCGCGAATTATGGCTGCCCCTGGCGGAGCATGGCGATCCACGGGCGCAGCATGCGCTTGCCCGCCTGTACGAGAAAGGAAATGGCGTGGACCGTGATTTCAAGGTGGCGGCAGGATGGTTTCTGAAAGCGGCAGAACAGGGACATGCCGACAGCCAGTACCGTCTCGCCGTGGGTTACACCTTTGGATTGGGCGTGAAGCGAGATGAAGCCATGGCGCTTTCCTGGTTGCGCAAGGCGGCGAATAACGGCCATAAACGCGCGCAGAAAACACTGGCGCGGGCCTATGAAGACGGCCGCTTGGGCCTCGTGGCCGACCCGGAGCAGGCGAAGTACTGGTACGATAAGGCCAATTCCGGCTCGTGAAATAAACATAAATCCTTCCATCCGTGAGACGCGTATTCCCATGAGACAGGTGCTGGCGATAGCAGCGGGCGGGGCTGTCGGCAGCCTGTTGCGTTTCTGGATGTCCACCTGGGTGCATACGTTCACCGACCGGTCGTTTCCCTACGGCACGCTGGTGGTGAACGTGCTGGGATGCCTTGCCATGGGCTTTTTGTTCGTGCTTTTCATCGACCGGCTGAGCGACAACCCGGTGTTGCGCGCCGGCATCCTCATCGGCGTGTTGGGCGGCTTCACCACCTTTTCGTCGTTCTCCATCGAAACCTTCAACCTGATCGAGCAGGGCGCCTGGGTCAGGGCAGTGGCCAACATGAGCGGAAGCCTGGTGCTGTGCATCGGCGCCACCTGGATCGGCGTGATACTGGGGAGACAGGTATGAAATTCAGCGAAGTCACCGTGGTGCGGATCTATCTGACCGAGACCGGCGAATTGCAGAAAACCCTGCTGGCCAAACTGCACGATGAGGAGAAGGTGAAGGGGGTGACGGTGTTCCGTGGCGTTTCCGGTTTCGGCCGCTCCGGCAAGATGCATTCCTCGTCTTTGCTGGATCTGTCGCTGGACCTGCCGCTGGTCATCGAGTTTTTCGATAAACCCGACAAGGTGAAACATATCCTGACACACCTCAGAAAAATACTCCCGGCCGGGCACGTGGTGTCGTGGAACGCGCACGTGAACGAAGACTGATATATCGTTATGACACGGATATTCTTGCAGGCATGATCGACCCGAAACTGCTCCGCGCCAGCCTTGATGAAGTCGCACGCCAGCTTGCCCGCCGTGGTTACCGGCTGGACACGCAGGTGCTGGCCGCGTTGGAGGAAAAGCGGAAGAAAGTGCAGGTGATCGCGCAGCAGTTCCAGAGCGAGCGCAACGCCAAATCCAAGGCGATCGGCGCGGCCAAGTCGAAAGGTGAAGACAGCTCGCGCCTGATGCAGGAAGTGGCACAGATCGGCGACGCACTCAAGCAGTCGGAAACCGAGCTCGAACAGATCCAGAGGGACCTTGACGAAATTGCGCTCGGCATCCCCAACATTCCGCATGCCAGCGTGCCGGACGGCAAGGACGAGAATGACAACAAGGAGGTCCGCCGTCGGGGAGAGCCGCGCCAATTCGATTTCACGCCGAAGGACCACGTCGATCTGGGCGCGGCGCTCGGCATGATGGACTTTGACAGCGCGGCCAAAATCGCCGGCGCGCGTTTCGTGGTCATGAGCGGCGTCCTGGCGCGCCTGCACCGCGCGTTGATCCAGTTCATGCTCGATCTGCACACGCGCGAGCACGGTTATACCGAGACCTACGTGCCATATATGGTCAATGCCGACAGTCTGCGTGGCACCGGTCAGTTGCCGAAGTTCGAGCAGGACCTGTTTGCCCTGAGCGGGGAGCAGCGCTACTACCTGATCCCCACCGCCGAAGTGCCGGTGACCAATATCGTCCGCGATGTGATCGTTGATGCCGGACACATGCCACGGAAGTTCGTCTGCCACACGCCGTGTTTTCGCAGCGAGGCGGGTTCGTACGGGAAGGATACGCGCGGCATGATCCGCCAGCACCAGTTCGAGAAAGTGGAACTGGTTCAGGTGGTGCGGCCGGCGGATTCGTATCAGGCTCTCGAAGAGCTGACGGGTCACGCGGAAACCGTGTTGCAGCGTCTTGAGCTGCCATATCGCGTGGTCGCGTTGTGTGCCGGCGACATGGGTTTCGCGGCTGCCAAGACCTATGACATCGAAGTGTGGCTGCCGGGCCAGCAAAAATACCGGGAGATATCTTCGTGCAGCAATTTCGAGGACTTCCAGGCGCGCCGCCTGCAGGCGCGCTGGCGCAACCCGCAGACCGGCAAGCCGGAACTGGTGCACACGCTCAACGGCTCCGCGCTCGCGGTCGGGCGCACCCTAGTGGCAATTATCGAGAATTATCAGGATGATACGGGCGCCATCCGGATACCTCGCGCCCTCCAGTCCTACATGGGCGGAGCTGAAAAAATAACAGCCGCGTAGCGGCGTCCGTTTGTCCTGCCCCTTTTGCTATAATCGGCGGCAAATTCGGGGGAGAGTCTCTGTCCAAGAGACCTAGAATTAATAAAGTGGTACCGGCTTCCAATCGGGCAGTAACCCGGCTTCGCGCGCTGATCGTCCTGGCGTTCGTTGTCTATGCGCCTTATTACCTGATCTGGCGTCTGGGCACCTTCAATCCGGACGCCCCGTTTTTTTCATGGCTGATCTGGGGCGCCGAGGTGTTCGGTTACCTGACGGCAGTCCTGCATATTTTCATGGTCAGCCGCCTGACGTCGCCGCAGGCCGACTCCCCGCCGCAAGGCCTGACGGTCGATGTGTTCATTCCCACCTATAACGAGAGCGTCAGTCTGTTGCGGCATACGCTGCTGGCCGCTACGCGCATGGAGTATCCGCATCAGACCTGGCTGCTGGACGACGGCAACCGTCCCGAAATGGCGGCCCTGGCCAAAGAGCTGGGTTGCCGCTATCTGGCGCGAACTGAAAATACCGATGCCAAGGCCGGCAACTTGAATAACGCACTGTCACACAGTCAGGCGGATTTCGTCGCCGTCTTCGATGCCGATCACGTGCCACACAAGGATTTTCTCAACCGGACACTGGGTTTTTTCCAGGATGAAAAAGTGGCGTTTGTGCAGACGCCGCAGGATTTCTACAACCTCGATTCCTACCAGCACCGGCGCCATCGGCGCCTGAGTTACATCTGGACCGAACAGTCCCTGTTCTTCCGCGTGATACAGCGCGGCAAGGACCGCTGGAACGCGGCCTATTTCTGTGGCAGTTGCGCCGTCCTGCGACGCAGCGCCCTGGACAGCATCGGCGGCTTTGCCACCGGTACGGTCACGGAGGATTTGCACACCTCCATACGCCTGCACAAGAAAGGACATAAGGCGGTCTATTATCCGGTGAGTATGGCGTTCGGCCTGGCTCCGAATTCCGTGCGCGCGTTCCTGCTGCAGCGGCAACGCTGGGGGCAGGGCGCCATGCAGGTCTGGCGCAAGGAAGGCATTTTGTTCACGCGCGGGCTCACTCTGCCGCAGCGTTTGAATTATCTGGCGTCGGTGTTGACCTACTTCGACGGTTGGCAGAAGACCATTTTTTACCTGGCGCCGGCCGTGGTGCTGCTGACGGGCGTCATGCCGATCAGCGTGCTCGGAAAGGATTTCCTGCTGCACTTCATTCCCTTCTACATCCTGTGTTTCTGGGCCTATGAAGAGGCGGGCCGCGGTTATGGCGGCACCGTGCTGACCGAGCAATACAACATGGCCCGCTTTGCCACGTTCGCGTTGGCGACCATCGGCGGTTTCGGGCGGCACCTGAAGTTCACCGTCACGCAAAAGATCAGCCTGGAGCGGGACCGGGCGCGGACCGTGATTCCGCAGTTGTTCGTGCTGTTGCTCAGTATAAGCGCCATTATCATCGGGGCGATCCTGTGGCAGTCGCAGCAGCATCTGAGCCCCGGCGCCTTCTGGGCCAACATCCTCTGGGCCAGCATCAATCTCGGGCTGGCCGGCGCCGTGGTGCGCTTCACGTTGCGGCGCAATCACCGCCGGCGCGAGTATCGCTTTCCGATCCCGCTGCCTGCCTTCATCGGCAAACCGGAAACCGGCAGGGTGCTCGGTCTGGTGGAGGACATCTCGGCGGACGGCTGCCGTTTCATATCCGAGAAGCCGGTGGCCACCGCAGCCAATGTGAATGGTGAAATATTTCTTCCCAGTGGACGCATGCCATTTGCCGCCAGTATCAGCCGACATTATGAAGCAGTGACACCATCCCGGAGCAGCCGCGCCAGATCGCATGAATCCGGAGAGCGCGCATCGCGTAAAAAGCTTGAGTATGGGCTGGCGTTCAAGTGGAAATCCGCCAACGACGCCGCTCAATTGGAGAATTTTCTGTATGGATCGGATGTGCAATGGCAGATTCTGGATTTGCATGAGGGTGTGACGACTCCTGTGGCTTGGGCTGTCGACCTCTTCACCTCCGGAAAAAGTGAAAGGGTTTCCGAAATCTCGCCGGGAGAATGGCTCCCGGTGATTTATCATCCGTCCGGCAAGGATGGCCAGCAGGACAGGTTCGCCGTGTTGTCCCGGACCGACTGGGCCCGGAAACCCGCCAGGCTGATCATGTTCGAGCCGGTGCCGCCGGATACACACCTCAAGCTGTATATTTTCGGACACATGCCGCGCGACCGGGTGCTGGGGACAGTAACGGACGTGCAGAAATTGCCGACAACCATCGCGGACATCTATCTGTCTCGCGTGACGCTGGAACCCATACACACGGATGAAATCACCCGCCAGTCATAATTCCTCCATGCCGACGCCGGCCTTCCGGTTATTGGCGGTGTTGCTCTGGACGTCAGCCAGCCTGGCATGGCCGGGGCAGTCCCATGCTCGGGAATGGCTCGGCCTGACCGGGGTGGAAATGGCGGAGCAAGGCAGTGCCTATGCCTTCGCCGGCGCCATCGTGCCGTTCGGTACGGATGCCGCGCTCGGTCAGGGTTGGGTGCAGCGTTACTGGCTGGATTGGGTGAAATATCGTTTCGAATCGGAAGCGGAACAGGTACAGGCCCGGGCGCCGGGATTTTCCGCATCACTCGGCTACCAGAACAGCGACGGCACCGGTTCCTGGGCGATATATGCCGGGGCCGGATACCGGGATACCGGTCTCACGCCCGATCGGCTGAACGCGCGGGTGCGTGACACCCAGAGCGCGCTTTTATTGCTGGCGGAAACGGACCGCCGTTTTGCCGAAACATGGCGTTTTACCGGCGCGGTCCAGTATTCGGCCGGCCCTGACAGCTACTGGTCGCGCGTCAAGTTTTTGCACAAATCGCCCAGCGCCACTTTCTGGTCTGGCGTGGAGATCGTGTTTCAGGGCGACCCCGATTACAAGGCCTACAAGCTCGGATTTGTCCTCGACGAGATACCCGTGACCAGCCGGGCGAGCCTCAATTTCAAGCTCGGGGCGGTCAAGACAAAGGGTCTCGAAACCGACGCCTATGCCGGCATTGAGCTGGTGGGCGTTTTCGGCAACAAATAAAATCCTGTCTAGCCTGTGTGTCTGGTTCTGGGCTATTCTCGTTTCCTTGGAGGGATGGCCGAGCGGTTGAAGGCACCGGTCTTGAAAACCGGCAGGGGCTTACGCTCCTCGTGAGTTCGAATCTCACTCCCTCCGCCACTTCCTGTGCGCGTATTTTCCTCCGCCGCCACATCACTTCCTGAATATCACCGAAGAAATAGGCTCCGGGACGATCGAGCCGGCATTCCGGGTTATAATTCGCCCATGGATTTTCTCCCTATTTTCCTCAACCTCAGGCAACGTCCCTGCGCCGTCATCGGCGGCGGCGAGGTCGCGTCGCGCAAGATATCCCTGCTGCTGGATGCCGGCGCCCAGGTCACCGTGTACGCCCCGGAGTTGGCCGACACGATACGGCGCTGGGCCAGCGACGGCAAAATCAGGCATGTGGCCCGGGAGTTCCGTCCGGAAATGCTGGAAGGCTGTGTGCTGGTGATCGCAGCGACGGATGATCGCGCCGTCAATCAGCAGGTATCAGAAACCGCCAGGGCGCGCGGTATCCCGGTCAATGTCGTGGACCAGCCGGATCTGTGCACCTTCATCATGCCATCCATTGTCGACCGCTCGCCGGTCATCGTCGCGGTGTCCACCGGTGGCCGTTCGCCGGTGCTGGCGCGACTGATCCGCGCGCGCCTCGAAACGCTGATTCCCGCAGGGTATGGAAGACTGGCCAGACTGGTGGCGTCATTTCGCGACAAGGTCAAGAAGCGCTTTGCTCACTCATCCCGGCGCCGTCAATTCTGGGAGGAAGTGCTGCAAAGTCGTGTCGCCGAGCTTGTCTATTCGGGACAGGAGGAGGCCGCGGAAAAGGCATTGCAGCAGCGCCTCGACGCCATCGACGGCAGCCAGCCGCCGGTCGGGGAAGTGTATCTGGTCGGCGGCGGTCCGGGTGACCCGGATCTGCTGACCTTCCGTGCCTTGCACCTGATGCAGCAGGCTGACGTTGTCGTTTACGACCGTCTGGTGTCGCCGGCGGTGCTCAATCTCATACGTCGCGACGCGGAGCGCATTTATGCCGGCAAGGAACGCGATAATCATGCGATCCCGCAGGAAGACATCAATCACCTGCTGGTGCGGCTCGCGAAAGAGGGCAAGCGCGTGGTGCGTCTCAAGGGCGGCGATCCCTTCATCTTCGGACGCGGTGGCGAGGAGATCGACACGCTCGCGGCCGAGGGCGTCCCGTTCCAGGTGGTGCCCGGCATCACCGCCGCCGCCGGCTGCGCCGCCTATGCCGGTATTCCGCTTACGCATCGTGATTACGCCCAGTCAGTCGTGTTCGTGACCGGGCATTTGCAGGACGGGACCGTCAACCTGAACTGGAAGGCACTGGTGCAGCCGGATCAGACCGTGGTTTTCTACATGGGATTGCACGGCATCGAGACCATCTGCCGCGAGCTGATGCGTCACGGCATGCCGCCGACGACCCTGGCGGCGCTGGTGCAGCAGGGCACGACGCGCAACCAGCGTGTCCTTACCGCGGACCTCGCGACTTTGCCCGGCATCGTGGAGAAGGCGCAGGTGAAGGCGCCAACACTGATCATCGTGGGAGACGTGGTGCAGCTGCACGAGCGGCTGCGCTGGTTCGAGCCGACCGCCGCGAATTAATTTTTTAATAAGAATTTAACCGCCAAGAACGCCAAATTTTTATTGCTTTTTGAGTAATAGCCTTTCTTGGCGACCTTGGCGTCTTGGCGGTTCAAGATCATTTTTCAAAGATTCTTACTTAACTTTCGTTGTTCTGTGCTTTCTTTCTGCCGAGACCCTGTTCGACAGCGATGACCGCGGCCTCGACGCGCGAGTGCACGCCCAGTTTGCGCAGAATGGCCTTGACGTGCAGCTTGACGGTGCCATCCGTGATGTTGAGATCGCGCGCGATCATCTTGTTGCTCTGACCTTCCGCGACGTGGCTCAGGATTTCCATCTCGCGCGGCGTGAGGTCTGAAAGCGGGGCCGCGGAGCGTTTCGGCGGTTCTTGCGCCTGCCCTTGCACGATGCGCGCCAGCGTTCCCACCATTTCCTTGGCTACCACGTTGTCGCCGCGCAGGGCGGCTTCCAGCGCCGGCACCAGATCCTCGGGTTCCATGTCCTTGAGCAGGTAACCCGCGGCACCGCCGCGCAGGGCGGCGCGCAGGTCGGCATCATCGCGGCTCATGGTGAGCATGAGTATCGGCACCGTGACGTTGCCGGCACGCAGTTTTTCCAGGGTCTCAATGCCGTTCATTCCCGGCATTTTGATGTCCAGCAGGACGACGTCCGGCGCGAGCGCCAGGGCCTGCTGAATGCCTTCCTCGCCGCTGCCCACGGACGCCACCACCTCCACGCCCCGACTGCGCAACAGTTCCTCGAGGCCCTTGCGGACCAGGGCATGGTCATCGATCAGCAGGACGCGCAATTCTTGACCCCTTTGGAGGAGATGATTTCAAAAACAGGTTTAACCGCCAAGACGCCAAGATCGCCAAGTTTTTGGATATACATGTCCGGTTTTCTTGGTGGCCTTGGCGTCTTGGCGGTTCAAAATCTTTTTTGTCGGCGTTATTTGGCGGCCGTCGTTTTTGCCGGCACGACCGGGAACGATAACACAATACGCGTGCCTTCGCCGGGTTCGCTCTCAATGGTGAGTTCGCCCGGGAGACGTTCCGCGCGCTCGCGCATCACGGAGAGCCCGATGTGCTCGCCGGGCCGCGATTCAGAAACCGGCGCGATGCCCTCGCCGTCATCCTCGATCAGCAGGGTATAGCCGCCATGACTGTCGTTATTAAGCAGGATGCGGGCGTTGCAGGCGTGGCTGTGCTTGCGGATGTTCGACAGGGCTTCCTTGACGATGTGGAATATCTGGCTTTCCTGCAGCGGTGTCAGGCTGAGCCGGCGGCACTCGTTATGGAAATAGACGTTGATGCCGGTCTCCTGGCTGAAACGTTCCACCATGCCGGCCACCGCCGGCACCAGGCCGCGCTCGTCGATTTTCAGGCGGTAGTTGGCCAGCAGTTCGCGCAGGCTGTCGTGCGCCTCGTCGATGGCGCTGCGCAGATGACGCACCTCGCTTTGCGAGGCGCGCAGGTCTTTCTTGTGCAGGGACTCGCCGAGCATCTTGACCTGCAGGCGCATGCTGACCAGGCCCTGGGCCAGCGAGTCGTGCAATTCGTTGCCGATGATATTGCGCTCCTCCATGATGGCGATCTGCCGCGCGTGATTGTCGAGCCGGGATTTTTCCAGCGCCAGCCCCAGGTGCTTGCCGACGCTGTTCAGCAGATCCTGGATATCCTCGCCCAACGCCGACATCGGCCGGTCGAGAAACAGGTTGTATACGCCCAGGATACGGTCCTGGTAAGTGACCGGGACGACAACGAATTCCTGGCAGTCGCGTTTCAGCATCGGCATGCCCAGCAACCTGGCGCAGGGTTGGGTACCGTGCTGGATGCGGATGCCGCCTTCTTTCGCGGCCCAGCCGCACTGGCACAGGCTGGTATCCATGGTGCGGTCCTTCTCGACAACTTCCGCCGACAGACCGCGGCTGGCGACCAAGCGTGTCTGGCCGTCACCGGTAAGCAGGCGTACTGTCGCGGCGCGGGCATCCACCAGCTCGATGAAAGTATCGAGAAAGCTTTCCAGCAACTTGTCGAGATCGCCCGGCTGGCTGAGGCTCGAAGCCACGTCGTAAAGAATGTCCAGCGACTGGGTCTTGCGTGCCAGGCGCACGGTCTGGGCGCGCACGTGCGAGTCCATTTCCATGGTCAGCGACTTCAGCTCGTCGCTCAGACGGTTGATGTCCTGCGCCAGTTCACGGAACTCGCCGCCGCCCGGAACCGGGATGCGCGCGGACAGATTGCCGCCGCGCATGCGCAGCGACCAGTTGCGCAGGTGCGACAGAGGCTCCACCAGATCGCGGCGCACGCGCGCGATGATCAGCCAGACCAGTGCCAGGCCCGCCAGCAGCAGTGCGCCCAGCAGCGGATAAAACGTATTGGCATGTTGCGGATTGGCCATGATGAGGAACGCCATGGCGCCAACGCCGGCAAACACCAGCGACAGTCCGAGCAGCGGCAGTGTCAGGCGATTCAGGAAAAGCCAGTATGTTTTTTGTTGCCAGCCCGCGGCCGGCGGCATCGTCAGCGTGGCTGGCAGGGTGGAATCCGATTCAGACCGTTGCGGGGAAGCGTTCATATATACGCCGCATCCGTGAGCGGCGGAAATCCGTGGAACATTAACAAGATAGATTACTGAGCCGGCATGTATCAAGCAATCTGATAATCAGCTGCCCGAGGACACACCGGCAATCCAGGCGTAAACCCGCACATTCCGTGGGTGTCGAAGACCGCGCGGCGGTGTGACGGCTGCCACCGGCGTGGATATGGCCGTTATGCCTGATCCCCGGGAGGAGGTGTGGAGGTATGCGCCGGGTCGTTGGGATTGATGAAAATGAACTGGTGCTCGCCCGGGCTGATTTCGACGAAGTCCAGCGTGGCGCCTTTGAGCAGGTCCTTGCTGGAATTGGAAACGAGCACGTCGATGCCCTCGGACATGAAGCGCGTATCATCGGCGCCCTCGTCGTCAAAGCCCATGCCGTAGACGAAGGAACCATCCGCCTCCCGGCGCGCGGCGATGCGCAGCGGCATGGTTTGCGCGCTGCTGGTTTCGGCCGACCGGCGCACCTGCGCGGCGGCCTCCGGGGTGATCTTGATCATGAATGAATCCTCGGGCTGATATTTATTAATGATGCGGTGTCAGGGCCATCAATGCACGTGTTGCTGGCGGGCGCCGGTATGGCGCCGCCGGCGCACGAAATCCACGAAGCGGGCGGCCCAGTGATTGTTTTCCAGGTCGCGCAGGTGCGCGTAGCAGGCAAACAGGTTCTTGTGGACGATACCGTCGTGCCTGCCGTCGATGCCGGTTCCGCGCAGCACCTCGTAGGCATAGACCGTATCCGGGGGCAGATTCTCCAGGGTGGAGTAGTGAAACTCGTGGGCGCGGATTTCGGCCGGCGCCGGTCCCGTTGCCGGGGCCGGCCACGGGACCTGTCCGGTTTCACGCAGGATGACATAGCCGCGTCCCATGGGACGCTCGTGCATCACCACGTCGCCCGGGATCACGCCCGCCATTTCGCAGCGCCTGCCTTTCCAGGAAAGGCTGCGCGCCAGGTACATCAGCCCGCCGCATTCCGCATACGTCGGCAGGCCGGTCTCGATGGCCAGGCGGATCTGGTGACGCAATGAGGCGTTGGCTTCCAGCTGCTCCATGAAAACCTCGGGAAAGCCGCCGCCGATGAGCAGGGCATCGACATCCGGCAACTTCTTGTCCTGCAGCATGTTGATCGGCACCAGCTCGGCACCCGCGGCGCGCAGCGCCTCGAGGTCGCCTGGGTAATAGAAGGCGAAGGCGGCGTCGCGCGCGATGCCGATCTTAATGGGGTTCTCTTCCGAATCCCCTCTCCCGCCTGGGGGGTGAGACGGAGCAGTCGCGGATGTCCGGTGGACATCCGCGCCGTCGAACGGGCGCACATGATTTTCGTGCGCCCCGGCGAGAACATGGGAGAGGGTGGGTACGGGAGAGGCAGGAACTGTCAACGCAGGCACATCGGAGGCAATTGCCAGCAGGCGATCAAGGTCGACCGAATCCGCGATCAGAGACCCGATGGCATCGATCCTGGCCCTGGCTTCTGTGGCTTCGTTGCTGGGCATCAGGCCGAGATGACGTTCGACGATGGTGAGACGGTCGTCACGGTGTACCGCCCCCAGCACCGGAATGTCGGTGTAATGTTCGATGACGGCGCGCAGCTTGGCCTCGTGCCGTGTGCCGCCGAGCTGGTTGAGTATGACGCCGGCGAGGCGGATATCCTTGTCGAACGCCTGATAGCCGAGAATGAGCGGGGCGATGCCGCGGGTCATGCCACGTGCGTCGATGACCAGCACCACGGGCGTCTGCAGCAGGGTGGCCAGGGCCGCATTGCTGTTGCTGCCGTCGAGACTCAGCCCGTCGTACAACCCCTTGTTGCCTTCGATCAGGGAAATGTTGGCGCCCTGCGATCTTGTGGTGAATGTACGCAGGATTTCCTCGCGGCCCATCAGAAAAAAATCGAGATTGTGGCAATCGCGGCCGGTAGCCAGCGACAGCCACATGGGGTCGATGAAATCCGGGCCTTTCTTGAACGGCTGTACCGCCAGACCGCGTTGGCGCAGGGCGGCGCACAGACCGATGCTCAGCGTGGTCTTGCCGGAGGATTTGTGCGCAGCGGAGATGAGCAGCCGGTTCATGCACTCACCTTATGATGGATGGAACCGCGGATGAACGTAGATGAACGCGGATCAAAAACCCCGAACAGTTGATATGGGGCTCTTGTTTTTAAATCTGCGTTTATCTGCGTTTATCTGCGGTTTCAAAAATATTAAAAATCAGGCCGTGGCGGCTTGCGGCTTGGCAGCATCGGCCTTGTAGTGAGGATCGGCCGCGGCGTCCGACAGGCTCTGCGGGAGGAACGGCAGCACCCGCATGGCGAAGGCCGCCATGAACAGCGCCAGCCCGATACCGCCGATGCCGAGAACCACCTCGGGCAGGGTCGGCTTGTAGACTGTCACCACGCCGTCGAAGAAACTGCTGCTGACGATCTCTTTACCGGGATAGAGCGGCATCGGGTAGGCCTGGCCGCCGATAATGATGACGTAGATCTGGGCCAGCCCGCCGAGGACGACCAGAATGGCGGCCAGCGTGACCAGCGCCCGCGACTTGCCGAGTCCGGAGAACAGAATCACCAGCGGGATAACGCCGCCGACGAGGACCTGGCCGAGCCAGAACATCTGCGTGTATACGCCGCCGTGCAGCAGGATAAAGCCCTCGACCCCGTGGCGCTGGGTGATGTACAGGTTGGTCAGGTGATAGACGGTGACGAAATAGAGCACCGCGGCGACGAACACGCCCAGCAGGTTGCGCAGGCGGCCAAACACGACGTCGCCCAGTTCGCGCCCGGTCCAGCGCATGCCGGCCATTAGCACCATCAGGAATATCGCCAGCCCGAACTCGAAGGACATGATGATGAACATGGGCGCGATGATTGCCGAGTTATAGGCCTCGCGCGCCACCAGGAAACCGAAGATGGAGCCGGTACCGGTAGTGAGGGTCAGGCGCCAGACGAACGCCAGCATGCCGACCGGTTTGCTGTAATCGTTCATGCGCCGCTCCATCATCATCCACAGATAAACGATGACGATGCCGAAGAAACCCATATACAGGTAGATGTTCCAGGCAAAGATGGACTTGAAGTTGTAATAGGTCATGGCCTCGATCAGGCGGTCGGGCCGCCCAAGGTCCAGCACCAGGATCGCCAGACCGCCGGCGAGCAGGGTGATCGCCAGCAGGCCTGAAAGGCGCGCCAGCGGCTTGTACATCTGGCGACCGAAAACCGAGGCAATCGAAGCGACGTTGAGCGCGCCTGAAGCCGCCACGATCAGGAACACCGCGAAGACATGCGGCAGGCCCCACATGACCTGGTTGGACATGCCGGTGATCCAGTGGCCGTGGTGCTCCATGTACAGGGCGGCACCGAGTCCGGCGAGGGTGATGCTGCCGAGTATGCCCAGCACGGCATAGAAGCCGACGCTGCGGGGCCCGATGGTTCCGTATTGCATATGTGCCATGCGTCAAATCCCCCGATAACGCACGCCGGTGTTGAGATTCAGGTCCGGGCGCAGTTGAGTGCTGGGTGCGGACGCGAGCTGTTTGGTGATCGCGCTGTTCGGATCCTTGAGGTCGCCGAAGACCATGGCCTGGTTGCCATCCTTGTTGCAGGCCTCGACGCAGGCAGGGATCTTTCCGGCGTCCACGCGGTGCACGCACAGCGTGCAGGACTCGACCGTGCCCATGCCGCGCGGGGCGTGGGGTTTCTGCTCGGTGGTTTTCTCGTGCACGAAAGAGCGCGCCTTGTACGGACAGGCCATCATGCAGTAACGGCAGCCGATGCAGATGTGCTTGTCCACCAGCACGATACCGTCGGCGCGCTTGAACGAGGCGCCGGTGGGGCAGACATCCACGCACGGCGGATGTTCACAGTGCTGGCACATGACCGGCAAGGTTTGCACGTAGCCGGTCTGCTTGTCCTTGAGGGTGACCTTGCGGATCCACTGCGCGTCGGTAGCCGGGCGCCCGTGCGACTGGATGCCGTTTTCCTCGTGACACGCGGTCACGCAGGCGTCGCAGTCGTGGCATTTGCCGATATCGACGAGCAGGCCCCAGCGTTGCAGGCTGGTCACTGCCTCGTCGGGCGAGCGCGCCTGCGCCAGCTCGACCAGGCGCAGCCCGGGCGCGAGCGCCGTGGCGGCGGCCGCGGCGCCGCCGATGGCGATGAATTCGCGACGATTGAGACTCATGGTTTCACCCCTGTGGCCGGTTTCGGCGGCGGCAGCGTGGCGAGGGCGGCCTTGTCTGCCTTGTCGGTATGGCAGCTGAAGCAGTCGATCTTGACCGAGGCGTACTCATGGCAGGAGGCACAGAAGCCGTCCTGGCCGAGCACGCTGCCGGTGACCGGATCGGCATGACAGTCGACGCAGTTCTTGAGGCTGTGTTTCGCGGTGCGGATGCCCTGGTGCATGGTCTTGTCGCGCTGGTGCAAGATGACCTTCATGTGGTTGCGCCGCATGTACCCGGTGTCTTCCACGCACTGCTCGCCGCGGTGGATTTTCACCACCGGACCGGGGCCGCCGGATTTGGCTGCTGAATCCGTGGCCCGCACCATGCCGACCGCGAACAGACCCGCGGCCAGCGCCGCGATTACACCGGCAATGATTGTCGTTTTGCGTCTCACGCCTTCAGCCCTCGCGCGTACCGGATATTTAGTGATCGCCGCCCATGCCCATCTTGATGTAGCCGGTGGGACAGACGTCGGCGCAGATGTGGCAACCGATGCACAGATCGTAATCGGTGTACACGTAACGGCCCATGGTCGACTCCGTCTTGGGCGTGCGCTTGACCGCCGTCTGCGGGCAGTAGATCACGCAGTTGTCGCACTCGAAGCACATGCCGCAGCTCATGCAGCGCTTGGCTTCGTCCACGGCCTGTTTCTCGTCCAGGCCGAGCATGCGTTCCTTGAAGTGACCCAGCACCTCGTTGGCGTCCGGCACCATCTCGGTGCGCTTCAGGCGCGCCGTGTACTGGAAATGTCCAAGGAACAGCTCGTTCGACTGGCACACCTCGGCGTCGGAGCGGTCCTCGAAGTTGTGGATCGCGTAGCCGCCGACGGCCTTGCCCTGTTCCGAGGTGCCGCGCAGGCCGCGATCGATTCCACGCTCGGTTTCAGGACCATCCGGCTTGAATTCCTTCGGCGTCAGGCCGACCTCGTTCAGCTTGGCGAGCAGGTTGAAGTGGTGCACGTCCACCTTCGGGCGCTTGCTCATTTCCTCTTTCTTCAGGTAATGATCAATGCTCTCGGCGGCGATCGAGCCCTGACCGATCACGGTGGTGAGCAGGTGCGGGCGAATGATATCGCCGCACACGAAGTAGCCGGGCTTGCCGGGCACCTGGTAGAACTTGTCGGAGTTGATCAAGCCCTTGCCGTTGTTGAAGTCTTCCATGCCGCGGAAATCGCCCATCTGGCCGATGGCGGAAACGATGAGATCAGCCTCGATATTCTTTTCTGTGCCCGGTTTTTCCACTGGCGGGTTGGCCGAGAAGTCGAGCTCGACGACGCGCAGCGCCTTGGCGCGGCCGTTGCCGTCGAGAATGACTTCCTTCGGTTGCAGCGAGCCCTGGATGACCACGCCTTCGCGCTGGGCATCATCGATTTCATGCTTGGCGGCGTTCATCTTTTCCACCGGCTGGCGCGAGATCAGCATGACGTCGGCGCCTTCCTTCCGCGCCGTGACCGCCACATCGTGGGCGGTCTGGCCCATGACGACGTATTCCGGACGCTCGGTTTCGGCCATTTCCTTGATGTAACCGAGGCGGCGCGCCACCGAGACCACGTCGATGGAGGTGTCGCCGCCGCCGATCACGACCACGCGGCCGGACACGGCTTGCAGGCGGCCCTGGTTGAAGGCCTCGAGGAAGGCCACACCGGTGATGCAGTTCGGCGCGTCCGCGCCGGGAACGGGCAGGGCGCGGCCGGACTTGCAGCCGATGGCGAACAGCACGGCGTCGTGCTGTTTTTCCACGTCCTTCATCGGCACGTCCACACCGACGCGGGTTTTGAGCTTGACCTCGACGCCCATGCTGGTGATGCGATTGATTTCGCCGTTCAGCGTTTCGCGCGGGAGACGATAGCCGGGCACGCCATACTTGGCCATGCCGCCGAGCTCGGCGTGATCGTCGAACAGCGTGACCGCATGACCCTTGAGACGCAGATGATAGGCTGCCGCGAGGCCGGCCGGACCGCCGCCGATGACGGCGACTTTCTTGCCGGTGGACTTTTCGGCCGGCTTGAAGCTGTACTTGTTCTGGAGCGCGGTGTCGCCGATGTATTGTTCGACGGCATTGATGCCGACATAGTCCTCGACCACGTTGCGGTTGCAACCCGTCTGGCACGGCGCCGGGCAGACGCGACCCATCATGGATGGGAAGGGATTGGCCTGGGTCAGGCGGCGGAAGGCGTATTCCTGCATGGCCATGTCTTTCTGCGGCTTTTCGATGCCGCGCACGATGTTCAGCCAGCCGCGGATGTCCTCGCCAGAGGGGCAGCTCGCCTGGCAGGGCGGGGTCTTGTGCACGTAGGTCGGGCACTTGTCGGTCTCGTCGGCCGTGAAAATGCGCGATTGCAAGGAGGGCCATTCCTGGTCACCGTCCTTGTACTTGCGGAAGGTGAAACCGGCCTTGACCTCTTTTGCCTTGTCTGCGGGAGTTGCCATGGTGAATCTCCTGTCTTGATTCAGTTACTCAAAAATGTCGTTTGGGTAATCACTGTTTCGCGTTCAGCACGATGGCATTGCTGACCAGTCCGTGAACGCTTTGAATCATGTCCATCGGAAGCTTGTAGTAGGGCACGATCTTGGTGAACTGGGCCTTGCAGATGGCGCAAATCGCAGCCATGTGCGTGACGCCGTGTTCTTCGATGACGTCCTTGAGCGCCTGCATGCGCGGCATCGCGCCCTTGATGCGCAGGTCGATCAGCTCGTCCGTGAGAATGCCGCCACCGCCGCCGCAGCAGAAGGTGCCTTCGCCGATGGTTTCGGGCGCCATGTCGTGGAAGTGGTTGCAGGTGGCCTTGATGATCTCGCGCGGAATGACGAACTGTCCGCCCGGCATGTTGCCCATGCGCGAGGCGCGCGCGACGTTGCACGAGTCATGGAAGGTGACGACCTTGTCGTCGTTGGCGCTCTTGTCGAACTTGAGCGCGCCTTTCTGGATCAGGTCGTAGGTGAACTCGCAGATATGCTGCGGCACCGGGTAGCGCGGATCCAGAAAATCGAACGGACCGATCAGCGTGTTCCAGAACGAGTAGGCGACGCGCCAGGCATGTCCGCACTCACCCACTACAATACGCTTGACGCCCAAGTCGAGCGCAGCTTCGCGGATGCGCATGGCGATCTTGTGCAGATTCGCGGACGAACCCACGAACATGCCGAAATTGCCGGCCTCGGAGGCGTGCGTGGACAGCGTCCAGCTGACGCCGGCGGCATGGAAAACCTTGCCGTAGCCGATCAGGCCGTCAACGTGCGGTTCGGCGAAGAAGTCCGCCGACGGCGTTACCAGCAGCACCTCGGCGCCTTTCACATCCAGCGGGTATTTCACGTCCACGCCGGTATCTTCTTTGACGTCTTCCTCGAGACCCTCCAGCGTGTTGGCCAGCGCCGGTCCCGGCAGACCGAGGTTGTTGCCGATCTTGTGGACCTTGACCAGGATTTCGTTGGTGTATTTCTGGCCCTGACCGATCGAGTCCATGACTTCGCGCGCGGCCATGGAGATCTCGGCGGTGTCGATGCCGTAGGGGCAGTACACCGAGCAGCGACGGCACTGCGAGCACTGGTGGAAGTAGCTGTACCACTCGTCCAGCACTTCCTTGGTCATGTCGCGCGCGCCGACCAGCTTGGGGAAAAATTTGCCGGCGAAGGTGAAATGGCGGCGGTAGACGCTGCGCAGCAGGTCCTGGCGCGCCACCGGCATGTTTTTCGGGTCCGAAGTGCCGAGATAATAGTGGCACTTGTCGGTGCAGGCGCCGCACTTCACGCAGGAATCGAGGAACACCTGCAGGGCGCGTGACTGGGAGACCAGCTCGCCCAGCTTGGTGACGGCCTTCTGTTCCCAGCCCTCGACCAGCTCGCCGGGGAAACCCAGCGGTGTGTTGTGTTCGGGTTTTGAGACATAGGGTTTCGAGCCCACCATCGAGTCGGGCTCGAGGTGCGGCACCTTCATGTATTCGCCGAGGACGGGTGCTTTGACTTCCGTGGCCATGTCGCTTACCCCGCTGCCTTTTTGGTGTTATCGATGGCTGCGCTCCAGCCGGCAACCCAGCGTTTCTCGCGCGAGTTGTCCACCTGGTTGCGGGTGGGGCTGAAGAACACGCCCGGGGCGTGCAGCAGCTTGCTGACCGGGAAAATAATCATAAGTGTCGCGACCAGGGTCAGGTGCACCAGCAGGGCCGGATCGGCCGGCAGCGGCTGCAGGCTGAACGACATCAGGCCCAGGAAAAAGGCTTTGAGGCTGACGATATCCGTGTGAAACAGGAACTTCATGGAGAGGCCGCTGGCCCCGATGCCGACCAGCAGTGCCAGCATCAGATGATCGGACAGGTTGCTGATATAGCGCACGCGATCCACCAGGAAGCGACGCCCCCACAGTCCGAGCAGGCCGAGCACCATGCCATAGCCGGTGAAGTTGATGAACCACTGGAGCCAGGACAGGAAAAACGGAGATGGTTCGATGAAGTAACGCAGGTGCCACGTCAATTCCACGAACAGACAGAGGTGGAATATCCAGCCGAACAGCCAGGTCCACTTGTTCGACTTGAACAGGCTTTCGAACACGGTGACTTCGCGCACCATGCGCGCCGCCACCCCCAGACGTGTGGTCGGTGCCGGTGTGGTAGGGATTTTCAACGGCTGCGGTGTGCGCGCGTAGATGAAAATCTTGCGCGCCACGCCGATGACGAGGATAGCCGTCGCTATGTAAAAAAGCAGCGCATAAATCACTGTCACAGCCGACATCGATGACCCCGCTGTTGCTTGCCAGGCGGTATGTTAACCCCGCCCGGCAGGCCGGTAATTGATTAAACGCAACCGGTCGGTTTCGGCAGGCCGGCGTATTTGCACGCCTGCTTGGCCGGGCCGTACGGGAACAGCTCGTACAGGTACTTGCTGTTGCCTTTGTCCGGGCCGAGCTTCTTGCCGATGGCCTTGGTCAGCACGCGCACAGCCGGTGCGATTTGGTATTCCTCGTAATATTCACGCAGGAAGTTGATGACTTCCCAGTGATTCTGCGACAGTTCGCAGTTGTCGACCTTGGCCATTTCCTTGGCAACTTCCTCGCTCCAGTCGGTACGGCTGGCGAGATATCCTTCCTCGTCGGTTTCGATGGATTTACCCGCTACAGTGATAGGCATATGAGTACTCCTCGTCAGTTAAAGAAATAAAATTGATATTAAAGCCAGGATTGCACGCTGGGGTATTCTACCGCCAGATCCACAAACCCGCTGTAGTCGACGAGCTTGATGCCGTCGATAACCCGGTCCTGCATCCCGCGTGCTTCGAGATCGGGATAAAGCGCATAGATCGGATGATGCTTGAGCGCCTGCTCGACCAGCTTGGTGCTCACGGTGCCCTTCAGGGCGCCATAGACGCCGTCCTCGATCAGCAGCACGGCGCAGCCCTTCTTGAGGTGCTTGAGGCAGCTCTCCAGGGTGTTACGTTCGGTGGGCGACTTGTTTACGGTATGCAGCATCGTCATTTCCCCTAAAAGCTCAGAACCACGTCTTGCGACTCCATAAGGTCCGCCATCTCCTGCGTGCTGATAACCTTCACCGGAACAATGAAGTCTTCCTCTTTCAGGCCGCGGACCTCCATGGATTCCTTCTCCACGTACAGCTTTTCGATGTCGTAGCCTTCCAGCGCGCGATAAGTCGGCGAAAAATTCTTGACGTCGATCGTCCTGGTATGCTGGCCCTTGATGATCTGGTACACGCCGTCATCCAGGAACGCCAGGCTCACGTCCTGGTCGAACGCCGCCGCGATCAACACCACTTCCAGGGACTCCAGGGCATAAATCGTCCCGTAAGGCGCCTTGCGGTTGATATACAGGAACTTCTTTATCTTGCCGCTGGTGTCTTCTTCCATCTCGATGCCGCCAGTTACTTCGGTCATTCCACTTACCTCGATAGTTCCGGGTTAATCGCCAAATGTCACCAGCCGGTCCGACTGGATTCCCGATTCGATCAGCTGCCCCAGGCCGGAGATGCGGAAACCTTCCTGGAGATTTTCATCCTTGATGCCGCGACGCAACGCCGCTGCCACGCATACCACCAGATCGATGCCATGGTCCTTGGCCAGCTTCTGCCAGCGATTGACGATATGACGATCGTCCGTCGGCGGCTCGGTGAGCCGGCTCGAGTTGTAGACGCCGTCGTGGTAGAAAAACACGCGGCTGACTTTGTGTCCCTTCTCGATGGCGGCCTTGGCGAACAGGTAGGCCGTGTCTGAGGCTTCGTGCGTGTACGGCCCCTCATTGATCAAAATACCGAACTTCATCATCGTTCCCCTTGATATTTATCAACAACCCCCGACGATTTACGGGCCGACGCCGGGAAAAACCCGGCGTCGGATACGGCTATACGTGCTGGCGTGCTAGAAACGGATATGCGCCGACTGGTTCAGCATGTGACGCGAGCCGCGCCAGTTGTCGATGTGGAACTTGGTGAACGGCAGTTCCGTCAACTCGAAGAAGCGCGGCCAGCCGATGCGCTCCACCCAGTCTCCGATGCGTTCCCAGTCCTTGGCGTCTTTTTTGTAGACCTTGAGGATCTTCTTGACGATGGTGCCGGCTTCCGGCCAGCGCGGCGGATTGTTCGGTACGCCCGCGGCCACCAGCTTGTGGAACATCGGCTTCGAACGGGCGTTCGAATTCTTGCCACCGACCCAGATGGCAAGCTTGGAATGCTCCGGGTCGTTGATCTGCATCGGCGGGCAGGGCGGGAAGCACGCGCCGCAGCAGATGCATTTCTTCTCGTCGACTTCGAGTGACGGCTTGCCGTTGACCATCGCGGGACGAATCGCCGCCACCGGGCAGCGCGCCACGACCGAGGGACGCTCGCAGATGTTGGCCACGAGATCGTGATTGATCTTCGGCGGCTTGGTGTGCTGCACGTTGATCGCGATGTCGCCCTGACCGCCGCAGTTGATCTGGCAGCAGGAGGTGGTGATGTGCACGCGGTTCGGCATGTCTTCCTTCACGAATTCCTCGTGCAGGTCGTCCATCAGCGCCTTCACCACGCCCGAGGCGTCGGTGCCGGGGATGTCGCAATGCAGCCAGCCCTGGGTGTGGGAGATCATGGTCACCGAGTTGCCGGTGCCGCCGACCGGGTAACCGGCCTCTTCAAAGGCCTTGATCAGAGGATCGACCTTGTCCTTGCTGGAAACCATGATTTCCATGTTGGAGCGAATGGTGAAGCGAACATAACCTTCGCCGAGCTTGTCGATGATGTCGCACAGCAGGTTGATTTCGTACGGACCGAGCTGACGCTGGGTGCCGACGCGCACGGTCCAGATCTCGTCACCGCTCTTGGCGACGTGATGCAGCACGCCCGGACGCGGACGGTCGTGATAGGCCCAGTTGCCGTAGTTCTTGATCATCAGGGGATGCATGTACTGGAATGCATCCGGACACCCGCTTTCAATCGGGGGGCGCATTTTCGGTGCTTCTGCCATGGGTCAATTCTCCAAAACGTTCGTTCGACGTGTATTCGATATCTTGCCGGAAACGGATCAGCCCGCCGCCTGCTGCTTGCGGTTCTTCCACTTCTCCGCTTCCTGGTCCCACTCGTCCAGGCGGACGTAGGAGCTGGTGCGCGGGTGGTTGATCATGTTCGGATCGACTTCGAGGCCGATGCCTTCGAGGAAGTTCGCCAGACCGATGCGTTCGATCA
Source organism: Sulfuricaulis limicola (assembly GCF_002355735.1). GTDB lineage: Bacteria > Pseudomonadota > Gammaproteobacteria > Acidiferrobacterales > Sulfurifustaceae > Sulfuricaulis > Sulfuricaulis limicola. Next base: position 1,286,757 of record NZ_AP014879.1, read on the forward strand.
TCTCGCCGCAACGCTCGTGCTCCAGGCCGTTCTCGGCCCAGAAGTCGATGGTGCTGGCGGCAATCTCGCGGATGCGGTCGTAGTCTTCGTCGGTTTCCAGCTTCATGAACGGGATGATCACGGTACCGAAGGTGTCGCCGATCTTCAGCGTGCGCTTGCCGCCGATGAGCAGGGTGATGCCCTTGTCGTCGCCTGGCTTGAGCGCCTTGGTCATGACGTTGATGCAGTGCATGCAGCGCACGCAGTTGCGGTTGTCCACGTCCAGGGTGTCGTCATCGTTCAGCGACAGCGCCTTGGTCGGGCAGCGCGCGACGACGTTGTCGACCACGTACTTGCGGCCCTTGGCCTTGACGAACGCCTTCACTTCCTTCTGGTCGACCTTCATGTTGTCGCGCCAGGTGCCGATGACGGAGAAGTCGGCGCGCTGGATCGAGTTCATGCAGTCGTTCGGGCAGCCCGAGACCTTGAACTTGAACTTGTAGGGGAGCGCCGGGCGGTGCATGTCGTCGATGAAGTTGTTGACGAGGGTGCGGTGAATCTTCTGCTCGTTGGCGCAGGACTGTTCGCAACGCGCCGCGCCGACGCAGGACATGCCGGTGCGCACGCAGGGACCGGCGCCGCCGAGATCCCAGCCGTACTCGTTGATCTCGTCGAAGAAGTGCTGCGTGTTCTCGCTGGTCGTGCCGATGAACATGATGTTGCCGGTCTGGCCGTGGAACGCGATCAGGCCCGAGCCCCATTTGTTCCAGGAGTCGGACAACTGACGCAGCATCTTGGTGGTGTAGTGGTTGCCGGGAGCCGGCTGCACGCGCAAAGTATGGAATTCTTTCGCTTCGGGGAACATGGGCTTGCCGTCGCTGCCCATGAGCTCGGTGAAACGGGGGATGATGCCGCCGCCGTAACCGAACACGGAGACCGTGCCGCCTTTCCAGTAGCCCTTGCGGGTGGTGTAGGAGTGTTCCAGCTGACCCAGCAGGTCGACCATCATGTTGTTGTTATGGGCCAGACGTTTCAGTCCGGTCACGAAGCTGGGCCAAGGCCCGCTCTCCAGTTGATCCAGCAAAGGCGTCTTGTGGAACGGCTTGGTGGATTTCTTTTCTTTCGGAATAAACGTGGAATGTTTTTCCGGGTTCTTCGGTTGATTCTGGGCCATTTAAACTACCTCCTACGCGTCGAAGGATGTGTGTACATTCCGCCTTCCAGCCGTTTTTCTGCGCCGAAAGGTCCAAATTTCTGCCGCTTGAAACCAGTAGCTACTGAATGCTTGCGGAGGGGCAGTCTAAACCCGCCCCTTAATAAAAAAATCACACGTTAGAGAGAGCCCGTCCGGGCTTACCCCTCCCGAAAGGGATATAAATAGAAGCGTGCGACCACTGCGGGAAACCGTTTATTATACATCTATCTGATTTGCAAAATACTATTGTCTTGTTAAAAACCGCGCCATTGCTGGTATTTCAAACGCGGTTGCCACTTGTAAATCCCGTTCGAATATCCATTAACAGCATCAGTATTCCAGGGCGTTGTGAACATTGAATAATCCGGCAAAGGCGGCACAGGCCAGTCACAGCATGAGTCCGTTTTACGTCGAGAACGAAGCGGCTTACCGGCGCTGGCGCACCGCCAAACTGGAGCGTTATCCCGCGACGGCGGAGGAACTGGTGGTGCCGGTGGATAATCCGCTGGCGCTCACGGAGGCCGAGGCCGAGACGATGCTGAACATCTGTCGCAAAACCAACATGGTTATCTACGCCAGCCGGGTGAAACGGGAAGACAAGGAAATCCCGCGCGCCGTGGGCGGGCGTTTCGGGCTGCATCGCCTCGACAGCAACATGCTCGCGGACGATGACGGCATCAGCTTGCTGCAGGTGGTGCCGGGAAAATCGCAACGCGGTTACATTCCGTATTCCGACAAGCGCCTGTTGTGGCACACGGACGGCTATTACAACAGCGCCGACAACCGCATCCGCGCGTTCGTGCTGCATTGTGTGTCGCCGGCGGCGCAAGGTGGCGAGAACAGCCTGCTGGATCACGAGATCGCCTACATCCTGATGCGCGACGCCAATCCGGATTACGTCAGGGCGCTGATGGCGCCGGACGCCATGACCATTCCGGCCAACACCGAGGGAGGCAGCGAAACGCGCCCGGCGGTGACCGGCCCGGTGTTTTCCGTGGATCCGGCCGGCGGTAACCTGCACATGCGCTATACCGCGCGCACGCGTTCCATCGAATGGAAGCAGGATGCGGCCACGCGCGCGGCAGTGCAGTTCCTGGAAAACCTGCTGGCCGGTGCATCGCCTTACGTGTTCCGGCACACCATGGCGGCGGGGCAGGGCCTGATGTGCAACAATGTGCTGCACAACCGCACCGCCTTCACGGATGACGCGGGCCGGGGGATCGCCCGGCTGGTATACCGGGCGCGTTATTACGATCGCGTTCGCGGGACAAACTTTAACGAGACGGGACACTGAGCATCATGTTGCATCTGAGCGAAATACTTCTGCAACATCACGACATCGCGACCTTCGAACAATTGCTCGAAGTGGTGCGGAGCCGCGCGGAGTCGGAAATGTTTTTCCGCATTGACATCAAGCCGCCGTATCCGGACACGCCGGCGAACTGGGAAGACCAGCTCGAAGGCGCCTTCGTCGGCATTCATTCAGTGACCAAGTAATATTTTTGAACCGCCAAGACGCCAAGATTTTTAAGAGTCAACTCATGAAATACCTCAAAGACGAAAGTTTCAGGATGGACATGGACAGCGCGGAAGACGTCCAGGAATCCGCCGTGCTGCTCGAAGCCCAGCTGGCGGAGTTCCGGCGCCAGATGCTGGAGCTGCCGCCCAACTACGATCCGCTGGCGCGCGCCGACCTGCTGCTGCAAATCGGACGCACCCTGATACGGCTGGAAAAAAACCAGGACGCCTGGGACGCCGGCCGCGAGGCCTTCGATATTTTCACGGCGCGCGAGGCCTGGGAAGGCGCGGTGCAGGCCTGCGACATCATGTTCCTGGCGGACCAGCCGGAATCGCTCCCGGCGCTCGGGCAGGGCATCTGGCTCACCGTCACCTTTCCCATGGACCCGGAGCTGTCGGTGGCGATGTTGCAGCACGTGGTGGACGAGACCCCACCCGATTCCGACGGCGCCGCGGTGGCGGCGACGGTGGCGCACTATATAGTCGACCTGCGCGCCGAGGGGCGCCAGCGCGAAGACCTGATGTTTTACACCAACCAGTTGCTGGCGACGGTGGCGCGGCGCCACAGCGATGCGCAGAACCAGGAGGCCTTCAGCCGCTGGTTCAAGAAGCTCGAACTCGACGACCCGGCAAAGTTCCTGCCGCGCCTGCGCAATGTGGTGGACGTACTGGTGCAGGATGAGTGGTGGATCGACCGCGACGCGATCCACGCGAAGCTCCCGGTAAATTGAAAATTTGAATAGACAGGATTAACAGGATTTACAGGATTTAAGACATGAAAATTTATGTACCGTGCGCCTTTTTATATCCTGTTAATCCTGTAAATCCTGTCCATTTATTTTATTTTTTATAGGTTTCCGGCATGTTCTGGCAAGAAGCCAAAGAGAATGAGCACTACATCGTCCCGGACGATGTCGTGGATCTGGTGTTCAGCATCCAATGCCGTTGCCTGCCGGTGGATCATTCCTATGCGTTGTCGCAGGCCATTGCCGCGGCGCTTCCCTGGTTCGCCGACGAAGCGCATGCCGGCCTGCACACCATTCACGTGGCGGAGTCCGGCAACGGCTGGATGCGCCCGGACGATCCCAAGGCCCTGTTGCACCTGTCGCGCCGCACCAGGCTCATGCTGCGCCTGCCCCGGCAGCGTCTCGCGGACGCCGGCAAGCTGACCGGCCAGACGCTGGATGTCGGCGGCCACGCCATGCGGGTGGAAAAAGCCGTGGTCAAGCCGCTAAGCGCGATTACCACGCTGTTCTCGCGTTACATCGTTGCCGGTGAAGGCCTGGACGAAATGGCTTTCCTGCGCGAGGTGCAGGCATTGCTGGCCGACATGGGGATCAAGCCGAAAAAGATGCTCTGCGGCATCGAGCACGTCATCGCCACGCCCGAGCGGAAAATCCATACGCGCAGCCTGATGCTGGCGGACCTGGACGTGGCGGAATCGGTACGGCTCCAGCAGCGGGGACTCGGCCCGTGGCGAACGCTGGGATGCGGGTTGTTCCTGCCGCACAAGGATATCAATGAAGTCCGGCCGGTGCTGGATTAAGTCACGGGGCTTTTTGTATTATTCGCGTTTTTCCTGCGCCACCAATCAATAACATCCGTAACATTTGCCTGATATTCGAGGGGAACTTAAATGAGCTATGAGCTTAACGGTAAAACCATCGATACCGACGCCAACGGTTTTCTGAAAAACACCGAAGACTGGAGCAAGGACCTGGCCGAGCATATCGCCAAGCTGGAGGGCATTGCGCTGACCCAGAAACACTGGGACATCATCGAATACCTGCGCGACGCCTATTTCAACAACAACGGCGAACAGCCCAACACCCGTCACATCGTGAAGGCGATGGCGGACAAGTGGGGCACCAATGTCATCCAGAAGGACGTGTACGATCTGTTTCCGAAGGACCCGAGCAAGCAGGGCGGACGCATCTCCGGCCTGCCCGAATCGCGCCGCAAGGGCGGCTATTAAGCATACGCACGCTCCGGCTGTCAGCTTTCGGCACGCCACCCGCCTCCCGGTGGGCCGGCTGATGGCTGGATGCTGACAGTCATGCTCACCACCCTCGTCGATACCGAAACGCTGTCGCGGCATCTGGATGACCCGCGCTGGGTGGTCGTGGATTGCCGCTTCATTCTGACCGATCCGGAAGCGGGGCGGCGCGCCTATGCCGCCGGGCATATCCCCGGAGCGCGCTACGCCCATCTCAACGAAGACCTGTCGTCTCCCGTTACGCCTGTCAGCGGCCGGCATCCGTTGCCGTCTCCCGGCACGCTGGCGGAAAAACTCGGCCGCTGGGGTATCGACAAGCACAGCCAGGTCGTCGTCTACGACGATTCGTTCGGCGCCATGGCGGCGCGCCTGTGGTGGCTGCTGCGCTGGCTCGGGCACGAGGCGGTGGCGCTGCTCGATCTGGGCTATCCGAAGTGGGTGCGCGAGAAGCGGCCGATCACACCCGACCTGCCGAAAATCCAGCCCACCCAGTTTCACCCGACCATCAACCATGCGATGTGCGTGGACGCCGATTACGTGATGCAAATGACGCGCGCGAAGGAAAGGTTTTTGATCGACGCGCGCGCGGAAGAACGTTTTCGCGGCGAGGTCGAGTTGCTGGACAAGGTGGCCGGCCACATCCCGGGCGCGATCAACATGCCGTACGAGGACAATCTCGACTTCACCGGCGAATTCATGTCTGATGAAGCCTTGCGCGAGCACTACCAGTCGGTGCTGGGCCAGGCCCCGCCGGAAAAGGTCGTGCACATGTGCGGATCGGGCGTGACCGCCTGTCACAGCGTCCTGGCCATGGAACACGCCGGGCTTTCAGGCGCAAAATTGTATGCCGGCAGCTGGAGCGAGTGGATCACCGACCCGAACCGCCCGGTGGCCAAGGGCGAATAGTGAATATGATTTTGAACCGCCAAGGTGAGGCGGGGTCTTCGTGAACACACTTAACGTGTGTTCACGCCGCCGAACGGGTGCAACGCGTTTTGTTGCACCTTGGGCCGCAACAAGGCCGCCAAGAAAAGCGGTTTTTTTTGAAACATAAACTTGGCGTTCTTGGCGTCTTGGCGGTTAATTTCTTTTTTTAGGATTTTATCGCTGTAATGAAAAAAGTTGACGACTTCCGACTGAGGCTCGGCAAGAAAGAGCTGGTGCCGATCATGACCGGCGGCATGGGCGTCGATATTTCGACCGCGGAGCTTTCGCTGGTCGCGGCGCGCCTCGGCGGCATCGGACACATCTCGGACGCCATGGTGCCGACGGTTTCTGACCGGCGCTTCAAGACCGGTTTCGTGAAGGAGAAGCAGAAGAAGTACAAGTACAACGTCGCCAACCGCGACAAGTCGGTGGTGCAGTTTGATCTCGTGCGGCTGGCCGAGGCGACCAAGCTGCACGTGGGGCGGACCATGGAGGCGAAGCAGGGCGACGGCCTGATCTTCATCAACACCATGGAAAAGCTCACCATGGGCAGCCCACGCGATACCTTGCGCGTGCGCCTGACCTCCGCGATGGACGGCGGCATCGACGGCATCACGCTGAGCGCGGGTCTGCATCTCGGGTCGCTCGCGCTGGTCGAGGACCATCCGCGCTTTCGCGACGTGAAATTCGGCATCATCGTGTCGTCATTGCGCGCCCTGACGCTGTTTTTGCGCAAGAGCGCGCGGCTCAACCGCCTGCCGGACTACATCATCGTCGAGGGCCCGCTGGCTGGCGGCCATCTCGGTTTCGGCATGGACTGGGCGCAATATGACCTCAAGACCATCGTCAACGAGATCCATCAGTTCCTCAAACAGGAGAATCTGAATATTCCGTTGATTCCTGCTGGCGGCATTTTCACCGGCAGCGACGCGGTGGAATTCCTGGAAGCCGGCGCGGCAGCGGTGCAGGTGGCGACGCGTTTCACGGTGACGAAGGAATGCGGCCTGCCGACCAAGGTCAAGCAGGAATATTTCAAGGCCAACGAGAAAGACATCGAGGTCAACCTGATCTCGCCCACCGGCTATCCGATGCGCATGCTGAAGAACAGTCCGGCGATCGGCGCCGGCATCCGCCCCAACTGCGAGGCCTACGGCTATCTGCTCGACAGTACCGGCAACTGCGCCTACATCGAGGCTTACAACCGCGAGCTGGACAAACACCCGGACGAGGAAAATATTTCGGTCATGGACAAGACCTGCCTGTGCACGCATATGCGCAACTTCGACTGCTGGACCTGCGGGCACTACACCTACCGGCTCAAGGACACATCACGCAAGTTGCCGGACGGGAGTTACCGGATCCTGAATGCGGAGGACGTGTTCAAGGATTATCTCTACAGCACGGAGCATCGCATCGCCTTGCCGGCCGCATAATCAGCGCTTCCGGCAGTAGCAGTAAATAAATTCCTGGTGTTTCCCCGACGGCGTCACGTGATTTTCCGTGATGCTGCGCTGGAGCGCATAGTTACCGCCGAATTCGCCGTACAGTTGTTCCGGCGTGTAGCGCGCGATGTCCAGCCCGCTGCACTGGAGCGGCCCGTGCGGACCGAAGGTCGCCACGATGACATGCCCGCCCGGTTTGACCGCGCGATCGACGGCGCTGACATAACGGCGCCGGTCCTCCGCGTCGGTCAGAAAATGAAACACCGCGCGGTCGTGCCAGACGTCGTAACCCTGTTCCGGCAGCCGGACCCTGGTAACGTCCGCTTCCAGCCACGTCACTTCGTTGGCGCGCGCGCCCAGCCGGGCCCGCGCGGTCTTGATAGCAGCGGGAGCAATATCCAGCACAGTGAGATTCGTGTAGCCCGCTGCCAGCAGATCATCCACCAGCGTGGAAGCGCCACCGCCGAGATCGATGATGCCGGCGTTTTTGTCGACGCCGGTGGCGTGAATCAGCTCCAGGGATTTTTCCAGACGCGTCTGATACCAGCTCACCTCGTTGGGTTTCTTGCTGGCGTAGACACCGTCCCAGTGATTTTTCCGGTCCATGCCGTCCTCGAACAGGCGTTGCAGGCAGCCTATCCTGGGCGCGGAAGCGCTGGCGCTACATGACCTGGATCAAGTGCGGCCGCGTCCCGCGGTGGCCACAGTTTCAGCGGTCAATAATCTCGCGTGATTTGTCATGCGCCGGATCGTCGGCCGGCAGGGCATCAGCGACCCATTCGCCTTTTTTCCAGCCCGGCACGGGGGTGGGACAATCCTGCTGCGGCACGAAGCGCGAGCGCTGCACCAGCTTCATCTTGTGGATGTAACGCGGGCAGTTGGCGAACACCTCGCGCGCCCGCACGCGCACGATGAACTGCGCTTCGGGATATTCCGCCATCAGCGGGTCGTCGCGGTGCAGCGTCGCCTCGCCGTTCAGCCGCATGCGCTTCTGGTTCTCGAAGTCGATGAACAGCATGCCCACCTGGCGCGTCCTGAGGATGTTCCCCATGCTGAGATACATGCCGTTGCCGTCGTAGCTGGGAAACGCGAGGGTGTGTTCGTCCAGCACGCGCACAAAGCCGGGTTCACCGGCCTTGTAGGAACAATTCACCTGGCCGCGCTCGTCCACGGTGGCGATGAAGAACATGTCCAGGCGCTCGATGAATTCCCTGTCGCTGGGCAGGATGCTGTCCTGCACGATGGCCTCGTCGAGGCGATCGGCCAGACGGCGGGTGTCGAACTCGTCCTGAAGCTGCCGGCTGCCGTCATGATAGATGTCGGACATAGCGTCTCCTTTCCCGGGCGGGATCAGGCCCGCGGGGCCTGAGCGGTTTCTCCCTGATGCCGCGCCGTCCATGCCGGCGCGTTTTTATTATTTGTGCTTGTCGGTGTGGTGGGTCTTGGTGCCCTCGGCGATGCGGTCCATGAGCGCGAACAACACCCCTGATATGATCAGCACGAAATGGATGCCGACCTTCCACGCCAGTTGCTTGTCGGCCACCGTCCAGGTCGCCAGATCGCCGGCCACGCCGATATTGGAAACGTTCACGAACGCCTTCAGCAGTTCGATGGCGGAGATCGCCACGATCGAGGCGATGAGTTTTACCTTGAGTCCGGAGAAATCCACCTTGCCCATCCAGCTCGGGCGGTCCTCGTGGCCGGCGGTGTCGATCTTGGAGACGAAATTCTCATAGCCGCTGAAAATGATGATGAGCAGCAGATTCGCGACCAGCGACATGTCCACCAGCGTCAGGATGGCGAGGATGACCCCGCTTTCGCTCATGGTGAAAATGGTCGGCAGCATGTGAAAGAAGTCCTGGCCGAATTTGACCAGCAGCAGGGCGATGGAAATCACCAGGCCCAGATAAAACGGTGCCAGCAGCCAGCGGCTGTTGAAGATGATGACTTCCAGGGCGTGTTCGGTTCTTTTCATGTCGGCGATGACGTGCAATTTCAGGGGTTTGACTGGGCGGCATTATGTCGGGATTGCGCGAACAATCAAGCCCCGCCACGGTCTCGCTGTCCTGGTTATTTCTATTCCAGTCCGTAGGGCGCATTAGGCGATAGCCGTAATGCGCCGGATGCAAGCTCCAGGCGACGCAATGCGTTGCGCTTATTGCGCCCCACGGTCCCGTAATTTTGCGGCGGGTTCTACTTCTTCTCCAGCTTCAGCGAGGCCGAGTTGATGCAATAGCGCAGGCCGGTCGGCTGCGGTCCGTCGGGAAAGACATGCCCCAGGTGCGCGCCGCAGTGGCTGCAATGCACTTCGATGCGACGCATGAAGAAACTGCTGTCATCCTCTTCGGCGACGTTTTCGGATTTCATCGGGGCATAGAAGCTCGGCCAGCCGGTGCCGGAGTCGAATTTGGTATCGGAACTGAACAGCTCGGCGCCGCAGCAGCTGCATTTGTAAACGCCCTTGTCCTTGCAGTCGTGGTATTCGCCGGTGAAGGCGCGCTCGGTGCCTTTCTGGCGCGTGACCTTGTATTGCTCCGGGGTGAGGAGCTTTTTCCATTCCTCGTCGTTCTTCCAGACCTTGTATTTCATGATTTGGTCCTCCTCGTATGAAGAACCGCTAAATAAGAAAGATTTGCCACAGAGAGCACAGAGGTCACAGAGGGAAAGGCGGATATTTTTGAATCTCTGTGTGCGCTGTGGTCTCTGTGGCTGAAAATCAAATATCTCCCCACATGCGGATCAGGTTCATGTAGGCGGTGTTGACCTGCGCGGTTTCCTCCGCCTCCGGTGAAATCTTCAGCAGCTTTTCCCGCGCCTGATGCAACTCGTACAACAGCTCGCGCCGCGCCGGGTCGCGCACCAGGCTCTGCACCCAGGTCACGGCCACCAGGCGCTCACCGCGCGTGACCTGGCTCACGTGATGCAGACTGGAGGAGGGGTACATCACGGCATCGCCCGCCGGAAGCTTCACGCTGTTCTCGCCGAAGGCAGTGCGGATCACCAGCTCGCCGCCGTCATATTTATCCGGATCGTTCAGGAAAATCGTGATGGCAATGTCGGAGCGGTACAACATCCCGTCGGTGCCCATGATGGGGTCGTCCAGATGATCGCCGTAAGCCATGCCGGGTGTGTAGCGCGCGTAGTAGGGCGCGGCCACGCGCAAGGGCAGGGCGCCGGCGCGGTAAATCGGATGCTGCACCAGGCCGTTCATGACGATGTTGTTGAGAATGTCCATCTGACGCGCGCTTTTGTCCAGCTCCTGGTTGTGCTTGACGCGTTGGGCCGCCGCTCCGGCGGAAAGTTTCCCGTCGACGAATTTCGCGTCGGCCAGCAGCTTGCGCACGGTGTCGAGCTGGTTCGGGTCGAGGACGGAGGGAATACGAAGCATCATGGTGATTTTGTGGGCGTGTCGAGGTTTTCTATGATGCAGGCTCAGCGGTAAAAAAGCGAGAGCCCGCCGACCAGGATCATCCACGATACGACCTTTCTGAACATCTGCTCGTTGATATGCAGATGCAGCTGGTTGCTGAACCACAAGGTGATGGCGAGAAAGGGCGCGCTGACCGCCATCATCCACAGGATTTCCTCGGTATAGGTGCCATGGATGGTGTATTCGACCGCGCGCAGGCCGTTCATCGCGAGAAAAAACGCGAAGGCGTAATGGCGCACGGTGTTCTTGTCGCGGTACGTCGCGAGCAACCGCGTCATGGCGATTGGTCCGCTGATGCCGAACAGCGCCTGCGATGTGCCGGCCAGTGTGTCCATGACGCGCATGCCGGCCGGGTTAAATTTCGCCCGGTGCGGTGCGATCACCAGGAACAGGCCCGCGGCCGTGATCGCCGAGGCCAACAACACCTGGAACACCGACGCCGAGAAATAATAGAACAGCGCAAACCCCACGATCGCGCCGAGTCCGGCGAAGAACAGCATCCCGGCCATGAATTGACGGTCCACTTTCTTCGGTGAGCGCACCAAGCCGATGACCGCCACCAGTATCTGCGGTAACACTGAATAGATCACCAGAGTTTTAGCGTCATAGAGAAAGCTCAACAGCGGCAGCATCAGAATCGTCCCGGCCAGGCCGAAGACGATTTCAAAGGTATAAGTGAGAGCGCAGACGATAGTTAGGATTATTAGAGCTGACATTTTTATAGTATCGCCTGCGGCGATGGATAACTTGTTACTGCCGGAGCGCTATCCGTATCACGTAAAGCAAATCCAGGTCGTCGCAATATATTTCACGCCCTTTTCCATCGTCACCGCGCGATGCACGTGCGTCCAGAACGGCGGGAACAACACCAGCTTGCTTTCCTCGGGCTTGACCAGCACCTCCTGCAACGGAAATTCGGTCTCGCCGCCGGGGCCTTCGACGTCGTTGAGGTACCAGATGGCGACCAGCTGGCGCTGGCTGAATTCGCCCGGGCCGCCGTCCACGTGCCAGTGGTAATACTCGCCCGGCCGGTAGCGCTGCATGTTGTAGCCGATGTCCTTGAAGGAGTTGGCGGCGAAGAACGGGAAGTTCTGTCCGAATTCGTTGAAGCTCTTGGCGAGCGATTGCATCAGGGCCCGGTCCACGTCCTTCCAGTCGGCGCGCCCGCTGATGCGCAGGTCGGTGGTCTTCTTGATGCTGCTTTCCTCGGTCTGGCCCTGGCCGATGCGGCCGGCGTATTGCTGTTCGGTATTGGCCTCGAAGCGCCGGATCATGTCGCGGCACAGCTCGCCCGGCAGGGCGTTCCTGATCTCATATATAAAGGAAAGCGGCTTGACCTCGTGCATGGGAATTCCGGCGGGGCAGTGTGCAATGTTGGGCGTTTTTGATTATCTTATGCGCCCTTTGCGCAGGTCAAACCAGACATAACGTATGCCGTATAAACAGATCATTGCCTCCTTGTTCCACGCCTCCGCGCCGGTGGGCCACAAGGAAAAGATCGTCTCCGCGATATCGGCCTTCGTCGCCATTCTGCTGACCGGCATCCTGAGCGCGAGCCTGGGCAAGAGCGCGCTGCCGCTCATGATCGCGTCCATGGGCGCGTCGTCGGTGCTGCTGTTCGCCGCGCCGCACAGCCCGATGGCGCAGCCGTGGTCGTTCATCGGCGGGCACATGGTCTCGGCGTTCATCGGCATCAGCTGTTACATGCTCGTCCCCAACCCCTTCGTGGCCGCCGCGCTGGCGGTGGCGCTGGCGATCTTCGCCATGCACTGGCTGCGTTGCCTGCATCCCCCTGGCGGGGCGACCTCGCTGGCGATGGTGATCAGCGGGCAGGAAATGCACGCGCTCGGCTACGGTGCGCTGCTGTCACCGGTCGGGCTTGACGTCCTGATCCTGATGATCATCGCGCTGGCGGTCAACAATCTGTTTCCCGGCCGGCGCTACCCGATGCTGGCGCCGGCCGCCGGCGCGGCCAAACCGGCGGCGCCGGCGGCGCTGACCTTCGGGCGCATGGCGCTCAACAAGGAAGACCTCGAAAGCGCGCTCAAGGACATGAACGCCTACATCGACGTGGCGGAAGGGGACTTGGAGGAGATTTACAACCGCGCCTCGTTGCACCACATGCGCCGGCACATGGGCGAGGTCATCTGCCGCGACATTATGACGCGCGACGTGGGCACGGCTGAATACGGCGACGAACTGTCGACGGTGTGGGAGATGATGCGTCAGCGCAAGCTCAAGGGCGTGCCGGTGGTGGACCGCGCGCGGCGCGTGATCGGTATCGTCACGATTGTTGATTTTCTGAAGCGGGTGGACGAGACGCAGCATGCGCATCCGCGGGTTCTTGACCGCATGCGGGCCTTCATCCGCCGCACCACCGGGCTGACCACCGACAAGCCCGAGGTGGTGGGGCAAATCATGTCAGCGCCGGTCATGACCGCGCGCGAGGACACGCATATCGTGTCGCTGATCCCGCTGTTTTCCGAGCACAACATCCATCACGTCCCGATCGTGGACAAGGAAGGGCGCGTGACGGGAATGGTGACACAGACGGATCTGTCGGTGGCGCTGTACCGCTACTGGGCGGCGATGCCTTAGGTCGTCATGCCCGCGGAGGCGGGCATCCAGAAATTATTTCCTGGATTCCCGCTTTCGCGGGAATGACGGCAAAATCAGCTTTGTTGCCCGGTCAGTTCGTCGAGGCGGCGTTTGTACGCCCGCATTCTTTTTTCGTAGGCTTCTTGCTCGGTATCCATCGGTCCGGATTCGAGCCATTCACCGGTTTTCAGGTCGCGCACGGCGAAGCGCCAGGTCTTGCCTACCTGGTACACCTTGGTGACGTCCTTCCCGGCCTGTTCCATGGCTTCGAGCTTGCCGAGTTTTTGCGCCCGCGCCGCGGCGGGAGCCGGCGCAGGCGCCGGTGGCGGGCTCGCGGGTTTGTCGTAGAGCAATTCGGTGTGGAGCATTTCTCCGCCGGTGTCGATGCGCACGCCGGTGACGCCCGGCAACCGCTTGAGGATGTAGCCGGCCATCAAGGTGATCATGGTTTCGTTGGCGGCGCTGAGCGAGGTGAGCAGTTTGTTTGCCGCGATCTGGCAGCGCTGCAGCTTGTCCGGGTTTTCGATGAACTCGGGACCCATCTGCCAGCCGCGATCCATGTCGTGGTCCATGGTGCGGTAGAAATCCTCCGCCTCGTGCAACATGTGCGGCGGCACGTCCACCGTCAGCGCGCGCTCATCAACGATGACGTTGAGTTTCATGAGTTCGATGCGGTTTTCGGCGGGCAGCAGGCGGGCGAGTCCGTCGATGCCGCTGGCTCCAGCAGGTGTTCGATCGCCGCCGCGGCATCCTGGCCTTTTTCCCGGTACAGGGCCAGCAGGGTGCGTGCCGTGTCGAGCCAGCGGTGCTGGCTTTCGTCCACGAGTTTGCGCAGCACGCCGATGTCGTTTTCCCTGGCCCATTGCTGATAGGCCGCGATCGCCTCGGGAAAGAGATATTTGCGCATGCCGGTGAAGTTGGCGAAATAGAAATGCAAGGAGGCGGTGTTGTTCGCCGCCAGCAGGGCGGGCAGGGTGGACAGGCAGTCGGCGAGCATGTCGCGCACGGCGCGGATCATGATCTCGGCCTTCGAGCGCGAGAAGGCGGAGATCATCCGGTGCCATTCGTCGCCGAGCATTTCACCGGCGAGACCTTCACCGAGTTCGTGCAGGATCATGGCTTCGGTTTCATTTTCGGTCATGCGTTCGAGCGCCGAGTTCACGTCAAGATCGAAAGAATAGCAATCCAGCGCCCGTTCCATGGCCTCGTTCTTGCGGTTCCAGCGCCATTCCTCGATCTTCTCCCACAGGAAACGGCGCACCGATTCCTGCCGGACGTAAATTGTCTTGCCCTGCAACATCGCGGGCGGCGCCTCGAGGTCGCGCGCGTACTCGCAGGCGGAAATGTAGATGGTGTAGCCGGCGCGCTTTTCTTTTTTGAGCAGCGAGCCCAGGAAGAAATGCGGCTTGGAGAAACGCCCGTAACCGCCGCTGTACACGTAGCCCTGCGGAATCAATTCGCGATTGACGCTGTCGGCATCGAAAGGGTCGAGCTGTTGGCCTTCGAGCTGGAGCGATTCAAACGGACTTTCCTCGAGATCGGACCACAGGCCCTCGCGTTCCTGCAGCCAGGCGCCGACCTCTTCCTTGGGCAGGTCGCGCGCGAACGGGATGTCGTTTTCCCAGCGGAAGAACTCGCGCATCTTCAGGAGAAAAATGCACAGCGTGAAATCGCCGGCGTGCCGCGCATCCGAGATATGGCAGTTTTTCTGAACCGTGTTGACCAGTTGACCCAGATTCAGCATGGCGTGAAGCCCCGAGAGATATTCATAAAGTATAGGTCCATGGCGGTCCCGGAAACCAGCACGGCCGCCCAGCCCGGCTGCCTGCATCATCCGGAAAAACCCCGGGCTGTTTGCGCCTTATCCGCGTCGCCGCGCGGCAGGTTATGATCGCCTCCGGCGCCCTGACGTTATCGATTCCATCGTTGCCGGTTGCCTGTCTCCGCGCCATTATCGGAATGTATGCCGGTATTTTGATATCGGTCCTTGAAAAGACGATTTCAATGGGTAATATATGCGCCGCTTCAACGCAGTCCGAATGTCTGATTTCTCTGAGGAGCAGCGTTTCATGAACAAGACCTATTACGACACCATCAGCGCGATGGAAAAGAAGGGCGTGGACAAGGAATACATCAACGGCTGGGCGTGCGGTTTTCTGCACAACCCCAAGCGCGAAGAGCAGCGCCTGAACGACGCCTACAACGCCGGCTACGATGACGGCCACGCGGGCAAGACCGACGGCTATTCATCCTGGTCCAAGAAGTAACGTATCCGTCGCGACAGGCTGTGCCGTGCACAGCCTGTTCGCTTCAGGAATTCTGCTGCGCCTTTTCGTACCACTTTTTGGCTTCGGCTTCGTTCTTCTCCACGCCGATACCCTGCTCGTAGAGCATCCCGAGCGTCATCTGTGATCCGGCCAGCCCCTGTTCGGCGGCGCGGCGGAACCATTCGGCCGCCTGCTTTTCATCCTTCGGCGTGCATTCGCCCTGCAGGTACATGAAGCCCAGGCCGTGCTGCGCCAGCGAATTGCCCTGCTCGGCGGCGGCGCGCATCCATTTGAGCGCCATCATGTCGTTGCGCACGTGTCCGAGGCCGTTCTGGTACATGACGGCAAGGCGGTACTGCGCCTGATCGTTGCCGGTTTCCGCCAGCGGCGAGAGGAACTTGAACGCCTTGGCGAATTCCTTGGCCTCAAAGGCGGAAATCCCGCTGACAAGATTCATATCCGTTTCCGGCATGGTGCGACTCCGCGTCTGATGACCCGCTATTTTGCCAGAGACGCGCGCCACGCGCGAAGCAATAACGGACAATCCGTGCGGCATCTCCGCGATTCCGCGTCGCGGTGAATCTCCCTATAATGCGCGCCATGTCGATCCGCCTGAAAACCAAATTTCGCAAGAAAGGCCCGAAGACCATCGAGGACCGCGCCAGCGTGGTGGCCTCGAACATCTGGCGCATCGCGCAGGAGTCCGCGCGCCACATGGAAAAGGAGGGCTATGCGCTGGGCGGTGACCGCCAGGTGGCCGCGGTGATCACCGAGTTCATCGCGTTCCTGATCCAGATCGCGGATCGCATCGTGTACGGGCAATTGAGCGAGGAGGAGCGCGTCCGTTTCGTCAACGCGCTCGGCAAGCACACGGCCCGCATCACCTCCACCAACCTCGCGGAGTTCGTCGGCGAGGGGCGTTATGCCCGGGACTTTGTGGACACGGTGAACGCCCGTTTGGCCGACTACTCGGAGCTGGAATTCAACGGCCGCGACCCCAGCTATTCGGTGCTGCGCTACCTGGGCGAGAAGGTGTCCGATGCCATGCAGGCGACCGACAGCAAGTGGGTGCTGGAGCAGGTGGTGGACATCGAGGCACCCGAGGCGGTGAAGCTGATCAAGAAAGCAGTGGGTGAAATACTCGGAGTAAAGATCGCCTAGACATTTCTGTATTTAAAAAGTATCTTAGAAAAAATACATAAAAGACTGATTTCAAAAAGTAAAGTTTTGATATTTATTCGGGCACCAAAACCAATGGAAGACCTCAATCCCCTGTTCAACAAGCTGCGCGATCTGCACGACCGGTCCCAGGTCTTACGGGGGTATCTTTGACTTCGATACCAAGCAGCAGCGCCTGACCGAAGTCCAGCGCGAACTCGAACAGCCCGAACTCTGGAACAAGCCCCAGCGCGCGCAGGAACTTGGCCGCGAGCGCGCCAAACTTGAATCCGAGGTCGGCACGCTCACGCGCCTGCACACCGAACTCACCCATTCACGCGAACTGCTGGAGCTCGCGCGCGAGGAAGACGACGCCGAAGTCGCCGTCTCCGTGGCCGGTGACCTCGAGAAGCTGGAAAAAGAGCTGGCGGCGCTTGAGTTCCGGCGCATGTTCTCGGGTGAGATGGACGCCAGTAACGCCTTCCTGGACATTCAGTCCGGTTCCGGCGGCACCGAGGCCCAGGACTGGGCCAACATGCTGCTGCGCATGTACCTGATGTGGGGCGACCGGCGCGGGTTCAAGACCGAGATTCTGGAAATTTCCGAGGCCGAGGTGGCCGGCATCAAGAGCGCCACGGTCAAGTTCACCGGACCCTATGCCTATGGCTACCTGCGCACCGAAACCGGCGTGCACCGCTTGGTGCGAAAATCCCCGTTCGATTCCGGCAACCGCCGCCATACCTCGTTTGCCGCGGTTTTTGCCTATCCCGAAGTCGAGGAGAGTATCGAGGTAGCGATCAATCCGGCCGATCTGCGCATCGACACCTATCGTGCCAGCGGCGCCGGCGGACAGCACGTCAACCGCACCGATTCTGCCATTCGCATCACGCACATTCCGACCGGGATTGTGGTTCAATGCCAGTCTGACCGCTCCCAGCACCGCAACCGCGCGGCGGCCATGGCGATGCTGAAATCCAAGCTGTTCGAGCGCGAATTGCAGGCGCGCAACAAGGAAAAACAGAAGCTGGAAGACAGCAAGTCTGACATCGAATGGGGCCACCAGATCCGCTCCTACGTGCTCGACCAGTCGCGCATCAAGGATCTGCGTACCGGGGTGGAGACGGGTAATCCGCAGGCGGTGCTGGATGGCGATCTCGACAAGTTTATCGATGCCAGCCTCAAAAGCGGGCTGACAAACAGTTAATCTGAAATATCAGTGAAAACATATAAATATCTAATTTATAAATAAAATGTCAGAAGAAAAAAACGTTCTCGACGAGAACGAACAGATCGCCCAGCGGCGCTCCAAGCTCGCCGAGCTGCGCCTGCAGGGCGCGCCTTTCCCCAACGATTTCCGGCGCAACGTCATCGCCGGCGAACTGCATGCCGAGTACGGCGAGCAGGACCCGGCCGAAATCGAAACCCGCAACGTGCGGGTCAAGGTGGCCGGCCGCATGATGACCCGGCGGGTCATGGGCAAGGCCAGTTTCGCCCACCTGCAGGACATGTCCGGGCGCATCCAGGTCTACGTCACGCGCGACGCTGTGGGCGAGCCGGCCTACGAGGACTTCAAGAAGTGGGACATCGGCGACATCCTTGGCGCCGAGGGCGCGCTGTTCAAGACCAAGACCGGCGAGCTGTCGGTCAAGGTGGACGCGGTGCGCCTGCTGGCCAAGGCGCTGCGGCCGCTGCCGGAGAAGTTCCACGGGCTGACGGATACTGAAACACGTTACCGGCAGCGTTACCTCGACCTGATCATGAACGAGGTGGCGCGCAAGACCTTCCGCACCCGCACCGCGATCATCCGGTATATCCGCGAGTTCCTCGACGGCCGCGGCTTCCTCGAGGTCGAAACGCCGATGATGCAGGTGATCCCGGGCGGCGCCGCGGCGCGCCCGTTCGTGACCCACCATCACGCGCTCGACATGGGGCTGTACCTGCGCGTGGCGCCGGAGCTGTACCTCAAGCGCCTGATCGTCGGCGGTTTCGAGAAGGTCTACGAGATCAACCGCAACTTCCGCAACGAAGGTCTGTCGACGCGCCACAACCCGGAATTCACCATGCTCGAGTTCTACCAGGCCTATGCCGATTACCAGGACCTGATGAACCTGACGGAGGAAATGCTGCGCGGCCTGGCACGCGAAGTGCTGGCGACCGAGACCATTACTTACCAGGGCGAGCAGTACGATTTCAGCAAGCGCTTCCAGCGCATGACGCTGAAGCAATCCATCCTGCATTTCAATCCGGACATCAAGGAGTCCGACCTGGATTCCGTGGAAGTGCTGCGCGCCATCGCGACGCGACTCGGCGTCCAGGTGAAGCCGGGCTACGGCACCGGCAAGCTGCAACTCGAAATATTCGAGAAGACGGTGGAAGCAAAGCTCAAGGACCCGACCTTCATCACTGCCTACCCCACGGAAGTCTCGCCGCTGGCGCGGCGCAACGACGCCGACCCGACCATCACCGATCGTTTCGAATTTTTCGTCGGCGGTCGCGAGATCGCCAACGGTTTCTCCGAACTGAACGACGCCGAGGACCAGGCCGAGCGTTTTCGCAAACAGGTGGCGGAGAAGGAGGCCGGCGACGAGGAAGCGATGCACTTCGACGAGGATTACATCCGCGCGCTCGAGCACGGCATGCCGCCGACGGCGGGCGAGGGCATCGGCATCGACCGTCTGGTAATGCTGTTCACCGATTCGGCTTCGATCCGCGACGTGCTGTTGTTCCCGCATATGCGCCCGGAATCCAAAAACATATGAGTTTGAACCGCGGAGATCGCAGAGAGCGCAGAGGTTTTCAAATTTAGGATTTCTTCTCTGCGTTCTCTGCGCCCTCTGCGGTGAAATTTCATATTAATGTCTTCTACCATTCTTCCACCTGCCATTTTCCTCATGGGCCCCACGGCGGCGGGGAAGACCGCGCTTGCACTGGAGCTGCACGATGCATTCCCGCTGGAAATCATCAGCGTGGACTCGTCGCAGGTATATCGCGGCATGGACATCGGCACCGCCAAGCCCACGCCGGCGGAACAGGCGCGCGCGCCGCACCGCTTGATCGACATCCGCGATCCCGCCGAGGGTTATTCGGCCGCGGAATTTTGCGCCGATGCCTTGCGCGAGATGGAAGCCATCACGCGTGCCGGCAAAATTCCGCTGCTCGCCGGCGGCACCATGTTCTATTTTCATGCGCTGGAATTCGGGCTGTCCGATCTGCCGTCCGCCGATCCGGAAATTCGCGAACGTTTGAGTGCGGAGGCGGCGCAGAAGGGCTGGGAGGAGTTGCATCACCGGCTCCAGTCTGTCGATCCGGAGTCCGCGCGGCGAATACATCCTAACGACGCCCAGCGCATCCAGCGTGCGCTCGAAATTTACGAGCTCACCGGCCAGTCCTTGAGCGATCTTTCCTCAAATAGCCAGAGGACTGCGCTGCCATACCGTTTGATTAAAATCGCACTCTGGCCGCAGGACCGGAAGCAGTTGCACGCGCGCATCCAGCAACGTTTCCATGCCATGCTGGAGCAGGGTTTTTTACCGGAAGTGGAGAAACTTTATGCGCGTGGTGACCTCAAAGCCACGATGCCATCAATGCGCATGGTCGGTTACCGGCAGATATGGGAATACTTGACCGGAAAGATCAACTATAGTGAAATGACCGAACAGGCACTGGCGGCGACGCGACAATTTGCCAAGCGGCAGATCACCTGGTTACGCAGTTATCCTGATATTCATGTGCTGGACAGCGCCGTTTCCCCGCCAATCAGGGAGAGTTCGGACTATTTAAGCGCCATGATCCGTCATTAGGGCCCGCTGTGCGGGTATACTATTTAACTAACCGGCCGGGAGTAAGGCCGGATGTCTGTAAAACAGCCGCAAGGCACGACGAACATAAGAACAGGAGAACTGTCATGAGCCAGCAAAAAGGGCAAGCCTTACAAGACCCTTTCCTTAACGTTCTGCGCAAGGAACATGTCCCCGTATCCATCTTTCTGGTCAACGGCATCAAATTGCAGGGACAGATCGAGTCTTTCGATCAATTCGTGGTCTTGCTCAAGAATTCAGTGAGCCAGATGATCTACAAGCATGCCATTTCCACGGTGGTGCCCAGCCGCCCGGTCAAGTTCCACATCGAAGGCATGGATTCCCCCGACAGCAGCAAGGGCCCTGGCAACGAATAATCCGGCAATGAATTCTGCATCGGGGGCGCGCTCACGTGAGCGCGCTCTGTTGGTGCAGTTGCGCCTGTCCGGGCGGCTGGAGCCGGAGGTGCTGGAGGAATTGCGCCTGCTGGCGGTTTCCGCCGGCGCCGACGTCTGCGGTACCATCCTGGGTAGTCGCCAGGTACCGGATGCGGCGACCTTCGTCGGCAAGGGCAAGGCCGAGGAAATCCGCGATGTTGTGGCGCGCGAGCAGGCCGATCTCGTGCTCGTCAACCACGATCTGTCGCCCGCGCAGGAACGTAATCTCGAAAAGATCGCCAATTGCCGCGTGCTCGATCGCACCGGCCTGATCCTGGATATCTTCGCGCAACGCGCGCACTCCGCCGAAGGCAAGTTGCAGGTCGAGCTGGCCCAGCTGGAGCATATGTCCACACGCCTGGTGCGCGGGTGGACCCACCTCGGACGGCAAAAGGGCGGTATCGGCCTGCGCGGTCCCGGCGAAACGCAGCTGGAAACCGACCGCCGCCTGATCCGCGACCGCATCAAGAAGCTCAACGAGCGCCTGGAGCAGGTGTCCGTCCAGCGCCGCAGCCGGCGCAAGGCGCGACACAAGGTTCCCATCCCCACCGTGTCCCTGGTGGGTTACACCAACGCCGGCAAGTCCTCGCTGTTTAACCGCCTGACCGCGTCCGCGGTGTATGCCGCCGATCAATTGTTCGCCACGCTTGACCCCACAATGCGGCGCATCGAGCTGCCGGGAAAGGCCTCGGTGATCCTGGGGGATACCGTGGGTTTCATCCGCCATCTGCCGCACGACCTGGTGGAGGCCTTCAAGTCAACGCTGGAAGAGGTGGCCGAGGCGGATCTGCTGTTGCACGTCGTCGATGCCGCCAATCCCGAGCGCCTGGACCAGATGCAGCAGGTGAACAACGTGCTGGCGGAGATCGAGGCGCAGTCGATTGCGCAAATAACGGTGTTCAACAAGATCGATCTGACCGGCGAAGCGCCGCGTTTCGAACGTGATGCCAATGGACATATTTCACGCGTGTGGGTGTCGGCGCGCACCGGCGAGGGCATGGACCTGCTGTTGCAGGCGCTGGCGGATCACTTCCGCCGTCACCGGCAACGTTACCGGTTCTGTCTCCCCCCGGAGGCCGGCCGGCTGCGCGCCGTTTTGTATGAACGCTTCGACGTGATCCGCGAGACGGCGCCGGAGACCGGCGGCTGGATGCTGGAGCTGGCGCTGGAACCGGCCCAGCTGGCATGGCTGCGGCAACAGAGCGATTTTCGCGAGTCCTATCAGGTACCGGAAGCCGAGTCCATCCTTGCTCCCACCGGGTCCTGACCCTAAAATGCCGCTCTTTGCCGAGTTTTCGCGTTAAATCATCCGAGGTGTAAATCGTGGCATGGAATGAACCTGGCAAGCCCGGGGACAAAGATCCCTGGGGTCAGCGCCGCAAGCCGGGCGCCGGCGGCCCTGACATCGACCGTATCGTGAAAGATATCCAGCAGAAGTTCGCCGGCCTTTTCGGCGGTTTGTTCGGCGGCGGGGGCAGGGGCGGCGATTCGCATGCCAGCGGTTTCGGTTTCGGGCTGATCCTGGTGGTGGCGCTGATGATCTGGCTCGCCACCGGTTTCTACGTCGTCAACCAGGGCGAGCGCGGCGTGGTGCTGCGTTTCGGCAAGGAGACCCAGATCACGGACGCGGGCCTGCGCTGGCATCTGCCATTCCCGCTGGAGAGCGTCGAGAAGGTGAACGTGGAGAAGGTCTCCACCATCGAGATCGGCTATCGCAGCAACCCCCGCACCGGCGGCAAGAGCAAGGTGCCGAAAGAGGCGCTGATGCTGACCGAGGACGAGAACATCATCGATATCGAGTTCGCGGTGCAGTACAAGATCAAGGATGCCGCTCAATACCTGTTCAACGTGCGCGATCCCGAGACCACCATCGCCCAGGCCACCGAATCCGCGGTACGCGAGGTGGTCGGCAAGAGCACGCTCGATTTCGCGCTGACCGAGGGGCGCGACCAGGTATCGCGCAGTTCGCGCGAGCTGCTGCAGCAGATTCTGGACCGCTACAACACCGGCGTGCACATCGTGACGGTCGAAACCCAGAAGGCGCAGCCGCCGGACGAGGTCAAGCCCGCCTTCGACGACGCCGTCAAGGCGCGCGAGGACGAACAGCGCCTGATCAACGAGGCCGAGGCCTATGCCAACGACGTGATCCCGCGCGCCCGCGGCGGCGCCGCGCGCCTGATCCAGGAGGCCGAAGGCTACAAGTCGAGCGTGATCGCGCGCGCCGACGGCGACGCGCGCCGCTTCAGCCAGATCGCCAATGAGTACGTGAAGGCGCCCGCAGTCACGCGCGAGCGCCTGTATATCGAGACCATGGAGCAGGTGCTGTCCAGCACCACCACGATTTTCATCGATCAGAAGGCCGGCAATAATCTTATATACCTGCCGCTCGACAAACTCGTGCCGATGGGCGAGGCGGCCGGGGCGGTGCCGTATGTGCCGCCGCTCACGGAGGCTGACGCGACGGCGGCGGGAGCGGCGCGCAACGGCGCCGCCAGCCGCGGCCGCACCGATCTTCGCAGCCGGGGGGCGACGCCATGAACCAGAACAAACTGCTGGCGCTGCTGGGTATCGTGCTGCTGGTGCTGATCACGGTGAAGTCCGCCGTTTATACGGTGGACGAACGCGAAAAAGTCATCATCGTCCGTTTTGGCCAGGTGTTGCGCTATGACGACGGCCCGGGCCTGCATTTCAAGACGCCGTTCCTCGACGAGGCGCGCTATTTCGATTCGCGCATTCTGACGCTGGATTCCGACCCGCAGCCGTTCCTGACCAAGGAAAAGAAGTACGTGGTGGTGGATTCCTTCGTCAAATGGCGCATCGAAGACGCGCTCAAGTATTACCTTACCGTCGGCGGCCAGGAAACGGACGCGCGCCGCCGTCTCGAGCAGGTCGTCAACAGCGGTCTGCGCGATGAATTCGGCAAGCGCGAGGTGAAGACCGTCATTTCCGCCGACCGCAACAAGATCATGCAGATCCTGACCGAATACACCGACCGCGAGGCGCGCAAGTTCGGCATCGTGGTGACGGACGTGCGCATCCAGCGCGTCGACCTGCCGGAAGAGGTCAGCCAGTCGGTGTACCAGCGCATGAAGGCGGAACGTTCGCGCATCGCCAACGAGCTGCGCGCGCAGGGCGCGGAGGCGGCGGAAAAGATCCGCGCCAACGCCGAGCGCCAGCGCCAGGTGCTGCTGGCCGAGGCCTACGGCAAGGCCGAGCGCGTGCGCGGCGAGGGCGATGCCCGGGCCACGGCGCTTTACGGCCAGGCCTACGGGCGGGCGCCGGAATTCTATTCGCTGTATCGCAGCCTCGGCGCCTACAAGGAAAGCTTCCGGTCCAAGGAAGACATCCTGATCGTGGATCCGAGCTCGGATTTCTTCCGCTACATGAAGAAGCCCACCCGCTAGCCGCGCTTGGCCGGAGTGGCGATGTGGCATGAACTGTGGATCGCGCTGGCGCTGCTGCTGATCGTGGAGGGCATTTTCCCGTTTCTCAGCCCGGACGGGGTGCGCAAGGCTCTTGCGGCCATACACCAACTGAGCGATTCGCAGTTGCGTTTTGCGGGCATGACCAGCATGCTGGTCGGCGTGGTGCTTTTGTACATAATTAACCGCTAACATAAGCGTTTCCCGTTTCGAAACCGTTCCTATGTCCACCAAAGAACGCTGGCTGCTGCCCGATGGCGTCGAAGAGATCCTGCCCGCCGAGGCCCGGCGCGTGGAGCATCTGCGTCGCCGGCTGCTCGACCTGTTCGAGACCTGGGGCTACGAGTTCGTAATGCCGCCGCTCATCGAATATCTCGAGTCGCTGCTGGTCGGCGCCAGCCGCGACCTCGACACCCAGACGTTCAAGGTCACCGATCACCTGACCGGCCGTCTCATGGGCGTGCGCCCGGACATGACGCCGCAGGCGGCGCGTCTGGACGCGCACTACCTCAAGCGCGGCGCGCCGACGCGCCTGTGCTACGTCGGCTCGGTGCTGCGCACGAAGCCGGACGGCTTCGGCGGTTCGCGCGAACCGTTGCAGCTCGGCGCCGAGCTTTTCGGCCACGGCGGTCCGGAAGCGGATGCGGAAATTCTGAGCCTCATGATCGAGTCGCTGCGTCTGGCGGAGATCCGCGAGGCGCATTTCGATCTCGGACACGTCGGGGTATTTCGCGGACTGGCGACGCAGGCGAAGCTGAATGCCGAACAGGAAATGGACCTGTTCGACGCCCTGCAGCGCAAGGCCAGCAACGACGTCGAGGCGGTGCTGGCCGCAAGCGATGCGCCGGCGACATCGAAACGCATGCTGGCGGGTTTGCTCGATCTGAGCGGCGGACGCGAGGTGCTGGCGCGCGCCCGCAAGCAGTGGCGCGAGGCACCGAGGCCGGTAACGCGCGCGCTCGACGAGCTGGAGGCGGTGGCCGACCGGGTGGCAAAACGCTCCGGGGCGCCGGCGTTGTACTTCGATCTGGCCGAGCTTTCCGGTTATCACTATTACACCGGCGTGGTGTTTTCCGCGTTCGTGCCCGGCTATGGCCAGGCGATCGCGCGCGGCGGGCGCTACGACGGGATCGGGCGCGCCTTCGGCCGCGATCGCGCCGCCACCGGTTTCGGCGCCGACCTGCGTCAGTGGCTTCGAGTTTCCGCGATGGCCGCGCCGGTGCTGACCGGGATCCTTGCGCCGAACGGCGATGACACGGCATTACAGGACGAGGTCGCACGCTTGCGCGCCGAGGGCCAGCGCGTCGTGACGCGGTTGCCGGGCGACAAGTCACCCGCGTCCGAGTCTGGTTGTGACCGCGAGCTGGTGAAGAAAGGCGGCCGTTGGGTGATAGAAACTGTTAAATAATTTTATAACACAGATGAACGCAGATCATAAGCGCGCAGATAAACGCGGATTTTCTGGAGAAAAACCAGTGTGAGCTTGAGATACTATTTCATTCGTAGTTATCTGCGTTTATCCGTTTTTACATCCGCGTTCATCTGCGGATAAAAATCATACAGAGAACTGATATGGCCAAGAACGTCGTCGTGATCGGCACCCAGTGGGGTGACGAAGGCAAGGGGAAGATCGTTGATCTGTTGACCGACAAGGCGCATGCCGTGGTGCGCTTTCAGGGCGGGCACAACGCCGGCCACACGCTGGTCATCAACGGCAGGAAGACCGTGCTGCACCTGATCCCGTCGGGCGTGCTGCGCGACGGCGTGATGTGCCTGATCGGCAACGGCGTGGTGCTGTCCGTGGCCGCGCTGTTCGAGGAAATGGACGAACTGACGCGCAACGGCGTGGACGTGGCGCAGCGCCTGCGCGTGAGCGAATCCTGCCCGGTGATCCTGCCGCATCACGTGGCGCTGGATCACGCGCGCGAAAAGGCGCGCGGCAAAGCCGCCATCGGCACCACCGGACGCGGCATCGGCCCGGCCTATGAAGACAAGGTGTCGCGCCGCGGATTGCGCGTGGGCGATCTGCTCGACACGAAGACTTTCCCCGACAAGCTCAGGGACGTGATGGAGTATCACAATTACGCGCTCAAGAATTATTTTCATTGCGACACGGTGGATTACCGGAAGACGCTGGACGAGTGCCTGCAACTGGCAGAGCGCCTGCGTCCGCTGGTGGCGGATATTCCCGAGTTGCTGCATCAATACGGGCGCGACGGCAAGCGCGTGATGTTCGAAGGCGCGCAGGGCGCGTTACTCGACATCGACCACGGCACTTATCCCTACGTCACGTCTTCCAATACCTGTGCCGGCGCGGCCGCCACCGGCAGCGGCGTCGGCCCCGGCAGCCTGGAATACGTCCTGGGCATTACCAAGGCCTACACCACGCGCGTGGGTGCGGGGCCGTTCCCGACCGAGCTCAACGACGGTGTCGGCGACCGCCTGGGCGAACGCGGCAAGGAATTCGGCGCCACCACCGGGCGCAAGCGCCGTTGCGGCTGGTATGACGCCGTGATCATGCGCCGCTCGAATCAATTAAATGGCGTCACCGGCCTGTGCGTCACCAAGCTGGACGTGCTTGACGGGCTCGACACGATTCGCATCTGCACCGCTTATCGTTACGAAGGCAAGACGCGCACCACGCCGCCGAGCGGCGCGGAGGCGCTGGCGAAATGCGAACCGGTTTACGAGGAAGTCCCGGGCTGGACGGAATCCACGCTGGGCGTGCGCCGCTTCGACAAGCTGCCGGCGAACGCGCAGCAGTACCTGAAGAAAATCGAGGAATGCACCGAGGCTCGCATCGACATCATTTCCACCGGCGCCGAACGCGACGACACCATCATCCTGCGGCATCCGTTTGAATAAAGGGACGCTTTCGGAAATCCCGCCGGCAAGCGGTTTGGCCGGCGTTACCCCGGTTTTCCCGGCCCTTGTATAGCCGCGCGTCAATCCCCATAAACGGAATCAAGACGGCGGTTCGTTGTCTAATTCGGACCGGTTCAACAGGGCAACCCATCCCTATCATGAAACCCGCGAAGCTGTTTCTGGTTTTCCTGGCATCGTTTTTGCTGGCGGCGTGCGCCACCACCGCGCGCTTCGAGCAGATGATGGACGGCTATCTCGGCACACCGGTCAGCGAGCTGCAGCAACGGTTTGGCTACAACTATATCGAGCGGCAGCTTCCCGATGGCCTGCGCGCCTATACCTGGGTCTGGAAGGAGCAGGGCGTGTTCCCCGGTTACGAGACGCCGACCACCATCCAGACCTTTTCCTCGGACAAGGGGCAGCATGTCATCGTCATCCCCGGTACCTATTTCCCGTCAACCCCGTACGAAACCAATTGCGAGTTCACTTTCATCACCGACGCATCCGGCAAAACGGTGACGTGGCGCGCCCACGGCAACGGTTGCGCCCACTACAGCGGGCCGGGCAAGGTCCTGGCGCCGGCCGCCCGGCCCTGACGGGAGCATTGCCGGAGCGGCATCCAGCCGGGGCGGAGTCCGCCCGCGGCTTTGTATTTTCAATCGGGATCGGGAGCGAGAAGCCGGCGCGCGGGCATGGTACACTGCGCGCCGTTCCACCCATTCAATTTCAAGGAAAATGCTTCGCGGGAAGCCTGAAGGATGTGTCTTCGGCCCGCTACAACGAGAGCCGCTTACAGTAAAAGAGTGGTACCGAGGAGAGGACTTGAACCTCCACGAGTTTCCCCACTAGAACCTGAATCTAGCGCGTCTACCAATTCCGCCACCTCGGCATGCAGCCCGTGAATTATACGGGACACGGCAGGACGGCGCACTCTACCGAGAGATAAATTTCATGTCAACGCGAAAACCCAAAAAACCGTTTCAAGACCCCATGGCGGAACGGGAACAGCAAAAATACGAACACCCCGTTCCCAGCCGCGAGGCCATTCTCGCCGTGCTGACCGAACGCAACGAACTGTTGCCGTTCCGCGAACTGGCGGATGCGCTCGCCGTGCACGGCGAGCGCGACGAAGATGCCTTCAGCCGCCGCCTGCGCGCGATGGAACGCGACGGCCAGATACTGAAAAACCGTCGCGGCCTGTATGGGCTGGCGCACAAGATGGACATGGTGTCGGGGCGCGTCAGCGGCCATCCGGACGGTTTCGGTTTCCTGATCCCCGATGAAGAGGGCGAGGACCTGTTCCTTTCTCCCGCCGAAATGCGCCAGCTGATGCACGGCGACCGCGTGATGGCGCGCGTCACCGGCGTCGACCAGCGCGGCCGGCGCGAGGGCGCTGTGGTCCAGGTGCTGGAGCGCGCGCACCCGACCGTGGTCGGGCGCTTCGTCACACAGCACGGCATGAGCTTCGTGGTGCCCTCCGACAAACGTATCACCCAGGACATTGCGATCTCGCGCGGCGACGAAGGCGCCGCGAAGGAAAACCAGCTGGTGGTGGCGGAAATCACGCTGCCGCCGACGCGCCATCGCCCGCCCGCGGGCCGCGTGGCGGAAGTACTCGGCGACCATATGGCGCCGGGTATGGAGATCGAGGTCGCCATTCGCGCGCACAGTATTCCGCATGTCTGGCCGGGCGATGTGCTGGACGAGATCAAGGGATTGACACCCGAAGTCCCGGCGCACGCCAGCGACGGACGTTTCGATCTGCGCGGCATTCCGCTGGTCACGATCGACGGCGAGGACGCGCGTGATTTCGACGACGCCGTGTTTGCCGAACACGACGGTCGCCAGTGGCGCCTGATCGTGGCGATTGCCGATGTATCCTATTACGTCAAACCTGGCACGGCGCTGGACCGCGAGGCCTACCAGCGCGGCAACTCGGTGTATTTCCCGCAAAACGTCGTCCCCATGCTGCCGGAAATATTGTCGAACGGCCTGTGCTCGATCAATCCGAAAGTGGACCGCCTGTGCATGGCCTGCGAGATGCTGATCGACGCCCATGGCAATATCAGCCGCTACCGCTTTCACGAGGCGGTCATGCGCTCGCGCGCGCGCCTGACCTACACCAAGGTCGCCGCCATGCTGGTGGAGAAGGACGCCGCCCTGCGCCAGGAATATGCCGAGGTGGTACCGCATCTCGAAGCCCTGTACGGCCTGTACAAAATCCTGCACAACGCGCGCATGAAGCGCGGCGCGGTGGACTTCGAGCTGCCGGAGACGCGCATCGTGTTCGACGAACAGCGCAAGATCCGCGAGATCGTGCCGCTGCAGCGCAACGACGCCCACCGCCTGATCGAGGAATGCATGCTGGCGGCCAACGTCTGCGCCGCGGAGATTCTGAAAAAACACAAAGTGCCCGCACCTTACCGTATTCATGAAGGACCGACCACAGAGAAGCTGAGCAACCTGCGCGAGTTCCTTACCGAGATCGGTCTCTCCCTCGGGGGTGGTGACAAGCCGCAGGCGCAGCATTATTCCAAACTCATCAAGCAGGTGGAGAAGCGCCAGGATTCGCGTCTGATCCAGACCGTGCTGCTGCGCTCGCTGTCGCAGGCGGTGTACAGCCCGGACAACATCGGCCACTTCGCGCTCGGTTACCCGAACTACACCCATTTCACCTCGCCGATACGCCGCTATCCGGACCTGCTGGTGCACCGCGCCATCAAGGACATCCTGGCGAAGCGCCCGGCGACAATCACGCCGGAGCTGGCCAAGCAGCAGGGCGAGCACTGTTCCCTGACAGAGCGCCGCGCCGACGAGGCCACGCGCGAAGTGACGCGCTGGCTCAAGGCCGAGTTCATGATGGACAAGATCGGCGAGGAGTTCGACGGCTACATCAGCGGCGTCACCAATTTCGGCATCTTCGTGGAGCTGGTGCAGTTCTACGTGGACGGGCTGGTGCACATCACCGCGCTGGGCAACGATTATTATCACTTCGACGCGGCGCATCATCGCCTGATGGGCGAGCGCACGCGCCAGATCTACCGCCTCGGCGACAAGGTGCGCGTGCGCGTCGCGCGCGTGGACCTGGACGAAACCAAGATTGATTTCGAGCTGGTCGGGGTGGAGAGCACCGGGCGCGGCAAGGCCGGAAAGGCCCCCAAGCAGGGCCGTCCCGAGGGGAAACGCGCGCCCAAGTCCTCCGCTAAAGGTTCGAGGAAACGCCGGCGCTGACATGGATGATCAACATGTCTGCGGCGTGCACGCGGTGCTCGCCGCGCTCAAGTCCAGACCGGACCTGGTCGAGGAAATCTGGGTCAGCGAGGCACGCGGCGACAAGCGCATGGCCGCGGTGTTGGACGCCGCCCGCGCGGCGCAGATCAAAATCCATAAGTCCCCGCGCGCCGCTCTGGACCGCCTGGCCGATGGCGTGAAGCACCAGGGTGTGGTGGCGCGGGTGCGCGAAACTCCGGTGCAGAAGGAGCAGGACCTCGAATCCTTCCTCGCGAATCTGCCGCCGCTGCCGTTGCTGCTGGTGCTGGATGGCGTGCAGGACCCGCATAATCTCGGCGCCTGCCTGCGCAGCGCCGATGCCGCCGGCGCGCATGGCGTCATCGTTCCGCGCGAGCACAGCGCACCACTCTCGGCGGTGGCCCGCCGCGCCGCCAGCGGCGCTGCGGAAACCATTCCCGTGTTTCAGGTCGTGAATCTCGCACGCGCGCTGCGTGAACTGAAGCAAGCCGGCGTCTGGCTTGCCGGTGCCAGTCAGGAGGCCGATACTGATATTTTTCATGCCGACCTGCGCCGCCCGCTGGCCATCGTGCTGGGCGGGGAGGGCAAGGGCCTGCGGCGGTTGACGCAGGAAGAATGCGACATGCTGATACGCATCCCCATGGCCGGCACGGTGGAAAGCCTGAACGTATCGGTCGCGGCGGGGATCTGCCTGTTCGAAGCCGTGCGCCAGCGCAGCGGTTGAACTCCGCCAGGGAGTCGCCGTCGAAGTCTGGCTGACATTAATAAGCCACAGGCGGGAGAAGACACATGCTCGACTTCATGAAGAAGCCCAAAATGCCCGCGCCACACGAGGCGCTGCCCGGGCGCGCCGAGAAGATGCCGCTGTCGGAAAAGCATTTCGTCAACGGCCGCCCGCTTGCGCCGCCGTTTCCGGCGGGCATGGAGCAGGCCCAGTTTGGGCTCGGCTGTTTCTGGGGCGCGGAAAAATATTTCTGGCAGCTGCCGGGTGTGTACGTGACCGCTGTCGGTTACGCCGGCGGCCATACGCCCAATCCGACCTACCGCGAAGTCTGCAGCGGCATGACCGGCCACAACG
Source organism: Sulfuricaulis limicola (assembly GCF_002355735.1). Lineage (GTDB taxonomy): Bacteria > Pseudomonadota > Gammaproteobacteria > Acidiferrobacterales > Sulfurifustaceae > Sulfuricaulis > Sulfuricaulis limicola. The sequence continues at coordinate 1,318,115 of NZ_AP014879.1, forward strand.
AGGTCGTGCTGGTGGTTTACGATCCGCGGCAGGTGAGCTACGAAAATCTGCTGAAGCTCTTCTGGGAGGCGCATGATCCGACGCAAGGCATGCGTCAGGGCAACGATGTCGGCACGCAATACCGCTCCGGCATCTACGTCTACAACGAAGCGCAGAAGCAGGCGGCGCAGGCTTCGCTCGCGCGTTACCAGGAAGAGCTGAAGAAATCCGGCTTCCCGCCGATCACCACCGAGATCCTCGACGCGCCCGAGTTCTATTACGCCGAGGATTACCACCAGCAGTACCTGGCGAAGAATCCGAACGGCTACTGCGGCCACGGCGGCACCGGCGTGACCTGCCCACTCTAGCGTGACGCTCACGCTCTACACCGTCGGTCACGGCAATCGCCAGATCGGGGAATTGATAGCGTTGCTGAAGGAAGCCGGGGTGGACACGCTGGTGGACGTGCGCGCGCAACCGCGTTCGCGCCACAACCCGCAGTTCAATGACGACGCGCTGCGGCTGGCCTGTGAGCATGCCGGCATCGTCTACCACTGGGCCGGAAAACAGCTGGGCGGGATGCGCGACCCGCGTCCGGAGTCGCCGCACCGGGCGCTGCCGGAGGGCCTGCGCGGTTTCGCCGACCACATGGACACCGACGCCTTCCAGAAGGGCGCGGCACAGCTCCGGAACCTGGCCGATCGCGGCACCTGCGCCATTCTCTGCGCCGAGCGCGACCCGGCGCACTGTCATCGATCTCTGATTGCCGACTACCTGACGCTCCAGGGCGCGCGCGTGATACACCTGATCGCCCCCGGCGAAATGCGCGAACATGCGCTTTCGCCCGCCGTGCGGCGCGAATCCGCGGCCCTGGTCTATGATCGGCAGGTCAACGGCGAGTTGGGCCTGTAAAAATTGGAGTGACCCCAATTTTTCCACGCTGTTCAATCGGGGCATAACAGTAGGGCGGAATAGCGACAGCGTATTCCGCCGGATGCCCGCTCCATCCGGCGCAATACGGTTGCGCCTATTGCGCCCTGCGTTAAGGAGCCTGCCCGCGGCACGACCCGGTCGAAAACGCCTTTATATGCGGGTTTTTGACGCCCCAGCCGGCCATATCCGCCTTGCCCCGGCCGGGGGGTTTCCAGTAGAATGCGCCGCTCTTTTGAGCTTTGCCCCTCGAGGGCCCCTTGCCTTACCGGCCGATAATAACGACAAAACGGCAGCGGAAGGCTGATGTTTATCCATAAGGAGTGTTGCATGCGTCATTATGAAGTCGTTTTCATGGTCCACCCGGACCAGAGTGATCAGGTGCCCGCGATGATCGAGCGCTACCGCTCGATGATCGAATCCGCCAAGGGCGCGATCCACCGCCTCGAGGACTGGGGCCGCCGCCAGCTCGCTTACCCCCTGAACAAGGTGCACAAGGCGCACTACGTGCTCATGAACATCGAGTGCGAGCTCGAGACTCTGCGCGAACTGGAGTCGGCGTTCCGCTTCAACGACGCGGTGCTGCGCTCGCTAGTCATCAAGCGCAAGCACGCCGTCACCACGCCGTCGCCGCTGGTCAAGGAAAACGAGGAGAAATCCGCGGCGCCCGCGCCGGCAGCAGCGGAAATCGATAGCGGCGACAGCGAAGCGGCCGAACCGGCCGCGCCCGATCAGGTTTAAGGAGCAAGACCATGTCACGTTTTTTCAGACGCAAGAAATTCTGCCGCTTCACGGCCGAGAAAGTTGAAGAGATCGACTACAAGGACATCGCCGTGCTCAGCGGCTTCATCACCGAGACCGGCCGCATCATCCCGTGCCGCAATACCGGCACCAAGGCCCGCTACCAGCGACAGCTGACGCGCGCCATCAAGTATGCGCGCTTCCTGGCGCTGATGCCCTACTGCGACAGTCACTGAACGAATACGGCGAGGTTTGAACGATGGAAGTCATTCTGCTGGAAAAAGTGCGTAACCTGGGAAATCTTGGCGAACAGGTCAAGGTAAAGTCGGGTTTCGCGCGCAACTATCTCATTCCCTACGGCAAGGCGGTCACCGCCAACGAGGCGAATCGCGCCAAGTTCGAGGCGCAACGCGCCGAGCTTGAAAAGGCCCAGGCCGACGCGCTCGGCAAGGCCCAGGCGCGCGCCGAGAAGATGACCGGTTTCACGGTCCAGATCGTGCGCAAGGTCAGCGAAGAGGGCAAGCTTTTCGGTTCCGTCGGCATCCGCGACATTTGCGACGCCATGGAGCAGGCCGGCTTCGAGCTGGCGCGATCGGAAGTTCATCTCGATCGCGGCCCGCTCAAGGAAATCGGCGATCACGAGATTTCCGTGTCGCTGCATCCTGAAGTCAACTTCAAGCTCATCGTCTCCGTCATCGGCGAGAAATAAGCTGGAATTACCTGTAAACGACGCGCGGCTGTTCATCAGCGCGCGCCGCGCTATAATGCGTGACGCAAGTGCCGTCCGGTAAAGAAACGGCAATCCAGGATTGAGAGGGGGAGGTCGGTGGAAGAACGCGCCTTTTCCAGACGTGGACCGGAGTCGGTGACCGACCTGATCAAGGTCCCGCCGCAATCGGTCGAGGCCGAGCAATCCGTGCTCGGCGGGCTCCTGCTCGACAACCAGAGCTGGGACCGCATCGCCGACATCCTCACCGCCGACGATTTCTACCGGCGCGAACACCGCCTCACCTTCAATGCCATCGCCGCGCTGTGCGAGGAAAGCAGCCCGGCCGACGTGGTCACGGTTTCCGAATGGCTGGAACGCAGCGGCGAGCTGGAGCACGCCGGCGGCCTGGCCTATCTCGGTTCGCTCGCCAACAACACCCCCAGTGCCGCCAATATCGTCGCGTACGCCGCCATCGTGCGCGAAAACTCGGTCATGCGCGAGCTGGTGCGGGCGGCCGGGGAGATCAGCGGCGCCGCCTACGCGCCCGAGGGCCGGTCCGCCAACGAGCTCCTGGATTACGCCGAAAAGCGCATCATGGACATCAGCGAAAAGGGCCACCGGCGCGGCGATTTCCAGCCCCTCAACAGCCTGCTCAGCAAGGCCGTCGACCGCATCGACACCCTGTTCCGCTCCAAGTCGTCCATCACCGGCGTGGCCACCGGCTATACCGATCTCGACGAGATGACCTCCGGCCTGCAGCCGTCCGACCTCGTCATCATCGCCGGTCGTCCGTCCATGGGCAAAACCAGTCTGGCCATGAACATCGCCGAGAATGCGGCGGTCGGCAACAAGATCCCGGTGGCGGTGTTCAGCATGGAAATGCCCGGCACACAGCTGGCGTTGCGCATGATGGCTTCGCTCGGGCGCATCAACGCGCACCGCGTGCGCACCGGTAAGCTCGACGATGACGACTGGCCGCGCCTGACCTCGGCCGTGAGCCTGCTCAACGAGGCCCCGATCTTCATTGACGATTCGCCGGGGCTGACGCCGATGGAACTGCGCGCCCGCGCGCGCCGCCTGAAACGCGAAAATGGCCTCGGGATGATCATCGTTGACTACCTCCAGCTCATGCAGTCCACGGAAAGGAACGAGGAGAACCGCGCCACGGAAATCTCCAACATCACGCGCGCGCTCAAGGGCCTGGCCAAGGAGCTGGACGTACCGGTGATCGCCATGTCGCAGCTCAACCGCAGCGTGGAAAGCCGCACCGACAAGAAACCGGTCATGTCCGACCTGCGTGAATCCGGCGCCATCGAGCAGGACGCCGACGTGATCCTGTTCATTTACCGCGACGAGGTCTACAACAAGGACAGTCCGGTCAAGGGTACCGCCGACATCATCATCGCCAAACAGCGTAACGGACCGATCGGTGAGGTGCGCCTGACCTTCCTCGGGGAATACACGCGCTTTGAAAATTACACTTCCGCCGGGTTCGACTCGAATTTTTAAAATTTTTATCCGCAGATAAACGCAGATATAAAAAACGGATGAACGCAGATAATCCAGGAACAGATATGCCGAATCTGCGTTTATCTTCTTATGCATCTGCGTGCATCTGCGGATGCCTTGATCTTAAGATGGTTTCTGGATGAGCCGGCCGGCGCGGGCGCTGCTGGACGCCGGGGCGCTCAAACATAATCTGCAACAGGTCCGCCATCACGCGCCGCGGGCGCGCGTGATGGCCGTGGTCAAGGCCAACGGCTACGGGCACGGGCTGGCCTGGGTCGCCCGCACTCTCAGCGAATCAACAGACGCCTTCGGCGTTTCCAGCATCGAAGAGGGCGTGCAGCTGCGCTTGGCCGGCGTGACGCGGCCGGTCTGCCTGCTCGAGGGTTTTTTCACCGCCGACGAACTGCCGCTGTTGTCGAAACAGCAACTCGAACCGGTGGTTCACAGCGAGGCCCAGCTCCGGGCGCTGGCGACGGCGCCCGCATCGTCGCCGCTTACGGTCTGGATCAAGGTGGACACCGGCATGCACCGCCTCGGATTCCTGCCTGCCGTCGTGCCGGATGTTCTGAAGCAGTTGCGCAATTGCCCCGCCGTGACGAAGGTGCGCATCATGTCGCATTTCGCGCGCGCGGAATTTCCCGACGACCGCGTCACCCGGTCGCAGATCGAGGATTTCGCCGGTCTGACGCGGAGCCTGGCGCTGGAGACGAGCATCGCCAATTCCGCCGGCATCCTGGCCTGGCCGGCGAGCCACCTCGACTGGGTCCGCCCCGGCATCATGCTTTACGGCGCTTCGCCGCTTATGAATAAAGCGGCGGCACAACTTGATTTGAGGCCCGTGATGACGCTCGAATCGGCGCTGATCGCGGTGCAGCCGCGCAAAAAAGGCGACGCCATCGGCTATGGCGGCGACTGGCGCTGCCCCGAGGACATGCCGGTGGGCGTGGCCGCCATCGGCTATGGCGACGGTTACCCGCGCCACGCGCCGCCGGGCACGCCGGTGCTGGTGAACGGCCGGCGCGTGCCGACCGTGGGGCGGGTTTCCATGGACATGATCACGCTCGACCTGCGCTCCCAGCCGCAGGCGAAGATCGGCGACCCGGTGCTGCTGTGGGGCCGGGGTCTGCCGGTGGAAGAGGTGGCGGAAAGCGCCGGCACCCTGTCGTACGAGCTGCTGTGCCACGTGACTGAGCGCATCCCGCGGGTTGCTGTTTAAATATTTTTGCCACAGAGTGCACAGAGAACACAGAGAAATCAAAATTAAAAATACATCAACTCTGTGCCCTCTGTGATCTCTGTGGCTGAAAATTAAAATGGCTAAACTCAAAACCAAATCGGTCTACACCTGCAACGAATGCGGCGCAAGTTCGCCCAAGTGGGTCGGGCAGTGCCCGTCCTGCGGCGCGTGGAACACGCTTTACGAGACCACCGTCACTCCCGCCGCGCACGTCCGTGCCGGTGGCCGGTACGGCGCGCCGGCAGAGGTGCATAACCTGGCCGAGGTTTCGGCGGAAAAAATTTACCGGCATCCCACCGGCATCAGCGAGCTCGACCGCGTGCTGGGCGGCGGACTGGTCGCCGGTTCGGTGGTGCTGATCGGCGGCGATCCGGGCATCGGCAAATCGACATTGTTGACGCAGGCCATGGCCACCATCGGGCAGGTCGCGAAAGTGCTCTACGTCAGCGGCGAGGAATCCTCGGACCAGATCGCGCTGCGCGCGCAACGCCTCGGGCTGCGCGGCGACCGTTTGCGCCTGCTGACCGAAAACCAGGTCGAGACCATTCTCGCGAGCGCCCAGAACGAGCAGCCGCAGGTCATCGTCGTGGATTCCATCCAGACCATGTACACGGAGATTCTCCAGTCGGCACCCGGCAGCGTGGCGCAGGTGCGTGAATCGGCGGCGCAGCTGGTGCGCTATGCCAAGCAGACCGGCACCGCCCTGTTTCTCGTGGGTCACGTGACCAAGGAAGGCACGCTCGCCGGCCCGCGTGTGCTGGAGCACATGGTGGACACGGTGCTGTATTTCGAGGGCGATACCGGTAGCGCCTTTCGCATCATCCGCGCCATCAAGAACCGCTTCGGCGCGGTGAATGAAATCGGCGTGTTCGCCATGACCGAGACCGGCCTGCGCGAGGTCGGCAATCCGTCCTCGATGTTCCTCAGCCGGCAGGGCGACGCCGTGCCGGGCAGCATCGTGCTGGCGACGCAGGAAGGCACGCGCCCGCTGCTGGTGGAGGTGCAGGCGCTGGTGGACCAGAGCCATCTGGGCAACCCGCGGCGCGTGTGCGTGGGGCTGGACACCAACCGCCTGGCCATGCTGCTGGCGGTGCTGCACCGCCACGCCGGCATCGCCACCTACGATCAGGACGTGTTCGTCAACGTGGTCGGCGGCGTGCGCGTGCTGGAAACTGCGGCGGATCTGGCGATCCTGGCGGCCACGGTGTCGAGCCTGCGCAATCGTCCGCTGGGAAAGGACCTGGTGGCGTTTGGCGAAGTCGGCCTGGCGGGAGAGGTGCGGCCGGTACAGCGCGGGCAGGAACGCATCCGCGAGGCGGCCAAGCTCGGTTTCAAGCGCGCCCTGGTCCCGGCCGCCAATATGCCGAAAAAGGGCGATGCCGGCATTGAATTGCTGCCGGTGCGGCGCCTGACCGAGGCGCTGGAAATTCTGGGGTGAATTAAGTATTAATTTTCAGCCACAGAGAGCACAGAGTTTATTGCACAGATATTTTAACTCTCTGTGTACTCTGTGATCTCTGTGGCTTAAATAATATTACTTCAAATAAAACTGCAAACGCGTGCCGGCGACCTCGATCACGTCGCCGTTCTTCAGTTTGCTGCCCTCGTGCGGAATCGGCCGGCCGTTCAGCTTCGGGGTCTCGTCGGCGCCCGGCGCCAGCATGAAGCCCTCGGTGATTTGCATGATGGCGCCGGCGCGCTTGCCGGCGCTGCCAAGGTTGGTGATCTTCTTGGTCAGATCGATGCGCTTGCCGCTGTTCACTCCGCTCAGGACAAAAATCGCCCCGACGCGTTCGACCCTGGCCGCCGTTTCCTTCGGTTTGGTCTCCAGGGTAATGGCCGCGCGGTCGGGGGCCGGCGCCGGTGCTGGTGCGGCGGGCTTGGGTTCCACCGTGCGCGACGGGCTGATGATGACGGTCTTGGCGAATTCATTCGGTGTGGCGCCGACAGCGGAGCGGGTCGACTCGGTCAGATAGATCAGCGAGTGCTTGCCGATGACGACCGTGTCGCCGTTCTTCAGGTGATGCTTGGTGATCTTCTTGTTGTTGATGAAGGTGCCGTTGGTGCTGCCCAGATCCTGGATGAAGGAATCGTCGCCCACGGTGAAGACGTTGGCGTGCTCGCCGCTCACGGACAGATTGTCGATCTGGATCTCGCAGCCCGGCTTGCGGCCGATTTTCATGTCGCCCTGTTTCAATTCGACGTGATCCACCACGTCGTTGTTGAACTTGATGATGATCTTGGCCATATTCGTATCCCAATCCCGTTTCAATAATCAGCTATATTCGTGACGGTTGCCGCGGCAAGTCTCAATCCTGGTCCCGCAGTTTCCGCAGCGTCTCCGGGTTGCGCACGAAACCGCGTCGCGTGCGCACCAGAATGACCGATATGTTGTCCGGACCGCCGCGCGCGTTGGCAGTATCCACCATCTGCCGCGCGGTGGATTCGAGATTGCGCCCAAGCTCGGTGAGCATCATCTCGAGGTCGCCATCGGCGAGGACGTCGTTCAGACCGTCGGAGCAGAGCAGGTAGACGTCGTCGTCGTATACATCGTGCTCGGCTACGTCGGCCTCCACGTCGGGATCGATTCCGAGCGCGCGCGTGACCAGGTTCTTGCTGATCGACTGGCGCGCCTCTTCCGCCGTCACCAGGCCGCGGCTGATCAGTTCCTGCACCACCGAGTGATCCTCCGTGACCTGTTCCAGTATGGTGTCGCGGAAGCGGTACAGGCGTGAATCGCCGACGTGGCCGACGCACAGCTTGTCGCCGTAGAACAGGGCGACCACCACGGTCGAACCCATGCCGGCGTATTCCGGATTTTCGCGTGCGCACTCGAATATCGCCCGGTTGGCGCGCAGGATGGCATCGCGCACCACGGCAACCTCGATGCTGCCATTGCCGTCCGTTTCTGTCTCGGCCAGGGTATCGACGATATGTCGCCGGATGGTGTCGACCGCCAGCCGGCTGGCCACCTCGCCGGCGCGATGGCCACCCATGCCGTCCGCCACCACGACCAGCCCGGCCTCGGGCGCCATGGCGATGTTGTCCTCGTTCTGCTCGCGCATCCGGCCGGCATCGGTCAGGCCGCTGATCAGGAACTCGCTCATGCGCCCGCCGGTCCCGGGCATGCCCGTGTCGGGCCCGGGGGAAACAGGGCAGGCTTGCCGCATCCGGGCGGGCGGGTGATCCTGGCGGGGATGCCAACGGTGTAGTGCTTCACGCGGGTTCCAGTTTTTCCTGTGTGCCGTTTCCGCATTCGTACGGCATCGTGTTGTACCAAAGTATAGGTTCTTCTTCCTTGTCTCTGGTGCCAATGAGACCCATTCAACGGCCTGAATTTTATCCAGAATACAGGCTAATTATAGTAAGTATTTATATGATTTTTATAATAAAAGTTTAAGCCGTTCTCACGAGCAGATTTTCCAGGATACGGCGGTATACCCGCGCCAGCCGGCCCAGGTCCTCGACCGCGATACATTCGTCGATCTGGTGGATGGTGCGATTGAGCGGACCGAGCTCGACCACTTCGGTCCCGGTGGGGGCGATAAAGCGGCCGTCCGAGGTGCCGCCGCTGGTGGAGGCCTCGGTCTCGATGCCGAGTTCGTCCTTGACGGCCCGGCGCACGGACTCGATCAGGGCCGTGCCGCGGGTCAGGAACGGGTGGCCGGACAGGATCCACTGGAGCTGATGTTCCACCCCGTGGCGCCCGAGGATCTCCTCCACGCGCCGGCGCAGCTCGGCGTCGGTCACGGCGGTGGAGAAGCGGAAATTGAACACCACCTCGAGCCGGCCGGGGATGACGTTCTCGGCCCCGGTCCCGCCGTGGATATTCGAAACCTGGAAGCTGGTCGGCGGAAAATCCGCGTTGCCCTGGTCCCATACGGTCGCGGCCAGTTCTGCCAGCGCCGGGGCCAGCTTGTGGATGGGGTTATTGGCCAGATGCGGATAGGCCACGTGCCCCTGCTTGCCATGCACGAACAGGCGGCCGGTGAGGGAGCCACGCCGGCCGATCTTGATGGTGTCGCCCAGGGTTTTGACGCAGGAAGGCTCGCCGACGATGCAGTGGTCGATCCTGATGCCCTGTTTGCCAAGCCACTCCATGACCTTTACGGTGCCGTGTACCGCCGGGCCTTCCTCGTCCGAGGTGATCAGCAGCCCGATGGCGCCCTGGTGCTGCGGGTGTTTGGCCAGAAAATCCTCGATCGCCGTGACGAACGCCGCCAGCGAGGACTTCATGTCGGCCGCGCCGCGGCCATACAGGTGGCCGTCGCGCACCTCGGGCTGGTAGGGGTCGCTCTTCCATGCGTCGCGCGGGCCGGAGGGGACAACATCGGTATGCCCGGCGAACACCACCAGCGGCTTGGCGCTGCCGCGCACCGCCCACAGGTTCTCGACGTCGCCGAAGGGCAGGCGCTCGCACCGGAAACCGAGCGGCGCCAGGCGCTTGATCATGATTTCCTGACAGCCTTCGTCGCGCGGCGTCTGTGAAGGGCGCTCGATCAGCTGCTTCGCTAGTTCTAGCGTCTTATCAGGCATTTTTAATAATTATCTGATAAAAATAGGAAAAGTTTATCGAAATCGCGACGCTCAGATGTCGCGCAATAACTCATTAATGCCGACCTTGGAGCGGGTCTTTTCGTCCACCTGCTTCACGATCACGGCGCAGTAGAGGCTGTACTTGCCATCGGACGAGGGCAGGTTGCCCGAGACCACCACGGCGCCCTTGGGCACCCGGCCGTAGCTGACCTCGCCAGTCAGGCGGTTGTAGATCTTGGTGCTCTTGCCGATGTACACCCCCATGGAGATCACCGCACCTTCCTCGACGATTACCCCCTCGACGATCTCGGAGCGGGCGCCGATGAAGCAGTTGTCCTCAATAATCGTGGGCGCGGCCTGCACCGGTTCCAGCACGCCGCCGATGCCGACGCCGCCGGAGAGGTGTACGTTCCTGCCGATCTGGGCGCAGGAACCGACCGTGGCCCAGGTATCCACCATGGAGCCTTCGTCCACGTAGCCGCCGATGTTCACATAAGAAGGCATGAGCACCACCGAGGGCGCGATATAGGCGCCCTTGCGGATAGCCGCCGGCGGCACCACGCGAAAGCCGCCCTCGCGGAAGGCCTTGGAGTTGTAATCGCCGAACTTGGACGGCACCTTGTCCCAGTAATTGGTGTAGCCGCCCTTGATGAACTGGTTGTCCTCGATGCGGAAATAGAGCAACACCGCCTTTTTCAGCCATTCGTTCACGACCCACTGGCCGTTCTTTTTCTCGGCCACGCGCGCCTTGCCGCTGTCCAGCAGGTTAATCGCCTCGTGCACGGCGTCCTTGACCAGCGTATCGACGTTGCGCGGGGTGATATTCGCGCGCCGCTCGAAGGCCTCGTTGATGATGGACTGTATGTCACTCATGATGGTTTCCTTAACAGTATTTCGCAATTCATCAAATGTAGGGTGCGCTGAGCGTTAGCGAAGCGCACCGAATGAGGCCGCACGGTGCGCAACGCTTCGCTTTTGTGCACCCTACAAAATCTCGTTAAATCCAGTAAATCCTGAAAAATCCCGTTAATTCTGTGAAATTAAAATAGTTAACCCAGCGATTCTACATAATTTCGGATGCGCTGTGCGGCCTCGGTGCACTCGGCCAGCGGCGCCACCAGCGCCAGGCGCACGCGGTTCCGGCCCGGGTTTACGCCCTCGAACTCGCGCGACAGGTAGGTTCCCGGAAGCACCAGCACGTTTTCGCGCGCATACAGCTCGCGCGCGAAGGTTTCGTCATCCTTGGGCAGTTTCGGCCACAGGTAAAAGCCGGCCTCGGGTTTGTCCACGTCCAGCGCCGGTTTGAGGATTTTCAGCACCGCGTCGAACTTGGCGCGGTACTGGTCGCGGTTGGCGCGCACATGCGCCTCGTCGTTCCAGGCCGCGGCGCTGGCCGCCTGCGTCGGCGGCGGCAGGGCGCAGCCGTGATAGGTGCGGTACTGGTGATACTGCTCCATCACCGCGCCATCGCCGGCGACGAAACCGGAACGCAGCCCCGGCAGGCTGGAGCGCTTCGACAGGCTGTGGAACGCCAGGCAATGTTTGTAATCCTGGATGCCGAGCTCGTCCGCCACCTGCAACAGCCCGAGCGGCGGTTTGTCTTCGTCGAAATAGATTTCGGAATAGCACTCGTCCGAGGCGATCAGGAAATCGTGCTTGTGCGCCAGCCCGATGAGGCGCGCGAAATCGTCGCGCCGCAGCACCGCGCCGGTCGGGTTGCCGGGGGAGCAGATGTACACCAGCGGCACCTTGGTCCAGATTTCATCCGGCACGTCGGTGAAGTCGGTGCGAAAGCCGTTGTCCTCCGAGGCGTTCAGGAAATACGGCCGCGCCCCGGCCAGCAGCGTCGCACCTTCGTATATTTGATAAAACGGATTCGGCATGACCACGGACGGGCGCTGCGAGTTCACGCGCCGGTCGATCACGGCCTGGGCGATCGAGAACAGCGCCTCGCGCGTGCCGGCGACCGGCAGCACATGCCGTTCCGGGTCGAGGGCGATCTTGTTCAGCTGAAACCGGCGCGTGGCCCACTTGGCGATGGACTGACGCAGCTCGGCCGAGCCTTTGGTTACCGGGTAGTGCGACAGCCCGACGAGACGGGATGTGAGGGCTTCCAAAACGAAAGCGGGCGCGGCATGTTGCGGCTCGCCGAGGGACAGCCGTATCGGTTTCTTGTCCGCGGGCGGGGTGATGCCTTGGAGGAGCTGGGCGAGCCGCTGGAACGGGTAGGGCTGCAGGCTCGCGAGTCGGGAATTCATCGCGAAAATTATACGGTAAGCCTGCCGCGTCGGCCAATCGAACCGCGGGTATCAGTCCGGTCGAAGTCTGCTCATCCGTGCCGGCATGGTGGCGACCGGGATCCGTTGCGCTCCGCGGCGCCCGGCCTCACATCGCCCTTGCCGTTTTTGCCTTCCATCTGGATTTTGATAACCAGTCATTGAACGCGCTCACAGGCAGCGGGCGACTGATGTAATAGCCCTGCGCCTGGTCGCAGCCGAGCAGCTTGAGTGACGTATAGTTGGTTTTGTCCTCGACGCCTTCAGCGGTGACACTGAGACCGAGACTATGCCCGAGCTCCACGGTGCCGCGCACAATGGCGCCATTTTTCGGGTCACGCATGTCGATGATGAACGATTTGTCGATCTTCAGATGCCTGACAGGCAACTGTCGCAGGTACGCCAGCGATGAGTAGCCGATGCCAAAGTCGTCGATCGCGAGCTGGACGCCGAGTTTGTGCACCGCCTCGAGTTCGCGCATGGCGTTCACCGGGTCCAGCATGATGGTGCTCTCCGTGACTTCGAGAATCAGGCGTTCGGGCGCAAAAGCGGTTTGCTGCAGCAGCTCCCTGACCGAGGAAACCAGAAACATTTCATGCAGGCTGCGCGTCGAGATATTCACGGCTATTTCGAGCATCAGTCCCTGCGCTTCCCAGTGTTTTCCCTGAAACATCGCGGTACGCAGTACCCACAGCGTCAGTTCGTCGATCAGGCCGGTTTTTTCCGCGGCGGGAATGAATTCGTCGGGAGGGATCAATCCGCGCTTCGGGTGCTGCCAGCGCACCAGGGCCTCGACACCGACCAGCGAACGTTTGCGAAAATCGATGCGCGGCTGATAGTGCAGCTGCAGCTGGTCGGTCGCGATGGCCAGCCGCAGCTCCGCCATGAGACTGAGCCGCTGGGGGTCATAAACGTCAATGGCAGGATCGTAGATCGTGTACGCTTCATGTTTCGTCTTGGAGGCGTTCAGCGCCACGTCGGCATGTTGATATAAGGTGCTGGTGTCGCTGCCGTGTTCGGGGTAAAGGGCGATGCCGATGGCCGGGCGCACTTCGAGCGGTATGCCGGCGATGGTGACCACCGGTTTCAGCGCCTCGAGCATTTTGCGCACCACCAGCTCGATGTCGTCACGCCGGGCCAGACGCGGCAGGAGCACGGCGAATTCATCGCCCGTCAGGCGCGCGATGATGTCCGATTCCCAGAGAGCATGGCGCAGCCGGGACGCTACTTCCACCAGGAACCGGTCGCCATTCTCGTGCCCGAGTGTGTCATTGATGTCACGGAAATCCTTGATGTTGATCAGCAACAAGCCCAACGTCTGTTGTTTTGCCTGCGCATTCAGGATGGCTTCTTTCAGGCGCTGGAGCAGGGACGCACGGTTGGGCAGGTCAGTCAGGGAATCGACGTAGGCCAGCCGTTGAATCGTCTGTTCGGTGCGCTTGCGATCGGTAATGTCCTGTACCACACCAGCGAGATTGACCGGGCGGCCCAGGTCGTCAAAAGTGACATCGGCGCGTTCCGTCACCCAGCGTTCGGTACCGTCCGGGCGCCGGATGCGATGATCCAGGGTGTACGGTTTATGGGCCGCAATCGACTGTTGCACGGCTTGTTGAATCGCCGCCCGGTCGTCGGGATGAGTCGCGGCGAAAAACGTATCGTTGTCGATCGCGGTTCCCTCCTCGATGCCGAATATCCTGTATGTCTCGCTCGACCACCACAGGCGCTTGTCCGGGCCGAGGCTCGATACCCAGCTGCCGATGCCGCCGATTTCCTGCGCCTGCGTGAGGAACGACTGGCTGCGGAGCAGGGCCTGATCGGCGCGTATTCTGTCGGTAATGTTGCGTGAGACGGTGGAGGCTCCGCGAATCGCGCCGGTCGCGTCGCGAATCGGAGAAATGGTGAGCGCAACGAAGATCCGCTGGCCGTCCTTGCGGACGCGCTCGGTTTCAAGACGGTGAATCTCCACGCCGCTCCGGATAGACTCCAGAATCCTCGACATGTCGTCGAGGCGGTCCGGGGGCGTGAGAACCGAGATCGGACGGCCGATCATTTCACTGGCGGTGTAACCGTATATTTTTTCCGCGCCGTAGTTCCAGGACAGAACGACGCCATCCAGGGTCTTGCCGACGACCGCGTCGCCCGTGGACTCCACCAGGGTCGCGAGCCAGCGGCTCGATTCCTCGGCCTCTTTTCGCCTGGTGACGTCACGCATCACGCCGGTGAACAGGCGCAGGTTTCCCTGCGAGGATTCGCCGAAGGAAACCTCGAGAGGGATTTCGTGTCCGTCCTTGTGCCGGCCGAGCAGTTCAACGCCATCCCACGCGACGTGCTTCTGTCCGGTGAGGACATAATGCTCAAACGACGTCTGGTGTCTGGAGCGCAGCCGTTCCGGCATCAGCATGGCCAGGTTCTGGCCGATCATTTCGGAAACGCGGTAACCAAACAGTTTCACGGCCGCTGCGTTGATGTAGAGGATCTCGCTGCGCTCGTTGATGGTGATGACGACGTCGCGCGCGGTTTCGACCACGCTGTTGTATTTGCGCTCACTGTAAGCCAGCTCCTGTTCCGTGCGCCGGCGTTCCGCGACCACGGCCGCCAGGCTCAGGAAGGTTATCGCCACGATGCTCATGCAACCCTGCAGCAACAGCAGCGCCTCGTTCGCCGGATAGCCGGAAAACGGTCCGCTGCCCGCGAACGTGCTGGCGATGGCGATGCCGGACAGAATCAGGATCGCGGTCGCGGTTTCGGGTGAACCGACGCGGAAGGCAAACCAGACCACCACCGGCAGCGCCAGCAGATAAACCGGGTAGCTCCGGATGTCGGACAGGGACAAGTCGCTGAAAACGATCACGCCGACGACCAGCAACGACAGCAACAACAAGGCGGCTTCCAGAACCCGCGTCCGGTCCCGGTCGCGAATGTAGTTGGCCCAGAGAATAAGCACCGGCGCGACGATCAGGGCGCCGGTGGCGTCACCCAGCCACCAGGTCAGCCAGACGTGCGGGACATTGGATGGCAGTGCGAGTCCGTTCAGGAGCAGGCTGGCCACGCCGATGGTGGCGCTGATGGCCGTGCTGGCCATGCCGGCCAGCACGATGAACCGGAAAATATCCCGCGCACGCTCGAACACGTGCCGGCCGTTGGCGTAACGGTTGACCAAGTATGCCCCGGCGAGGGCTTCGAGCGCATTGCCGCCCGCGATCATGAGCGATGCCGGGATCGAGCCGGAGGTGGTGAGGTTGACCAGAAACGCGCCCGCCAGAATTGCCGGCCAGGCGCGGTAACCGAGGATCAGCAGCGCGGCAATCGCGATTCCCGTCGGCGGCCACACCGCCGTGGCGCTGGGATTCACGATCGCCAGCGCCAGCCCCAGCTTGCCCGCCGCGAAATAGAGCAGGGTGAGCAGCGCCAGCGCCGCTATTTTTTTCAACGATTCTTTGGCCGATCCGGCATCTCGTGACACGGGTATTTCTCCCTACGCCATTTTTATTGCCGCGCACACCGCTTTGGATGGATAACGGGGTCGGGACCGCGATGAATTTTCAACTACATGGTATTTAAGTGTAGGCCACCTTGGCCCGGCAGGAGGTGATGGGAACGCTATTATGCTATTTAATGTAGGGGGAAAGGCAGGGCCTGTTTAAGCGAATTTATTACATGGAGGCCGGTTCGTTGAAAAAAAAGAAACATAGGGGGAGCCCCTGATGTCCTCCAGCGACACGCGGCGTTTTTATCCGGTAGCGGCCCTGCTGACCGGCGCCAGCATGTGGGGCGTGATCTGGTACCCCATGCGCCTGCTCGAAGGCGGCGGCCTCGGCGGCATCTGGCTCACGCTCACGCTCTACGGCGCGGCGTTCGCCGTGACCCTGCCGTTCACGCTCAAATCGCTTCCGGAATTCACCCGCTACCCCGGCTGGCTCGCCTTGCTCATGGTGACCGCCGGCTGGACCAACATCGCCTTCGTCGAGGCAGTGCTGGAAGGCAACATCCTGCGCGTGTTGCTGCTGTTCTATCTCTCGCCGCTGTGGGCCACGCTCATGGCCTGGGCCATCCTGCGCGAGCACATCACGCGCATGGGTTACGCCAGCCTCGCCATCGCCATGGCCGGCGCGCTGCTGATGCTGTGGAATCCGGTCCTCGGCGCGCCCTGGCCGCAGGGCAAGGCCGACTGGATGGCGCTTACCGCGGGCTTCGCCTTCGCGTTGTCCAACACCGTTACACGTCGCCTGCACGACGTGTCTATCGAGGCGAAGGTTTTATCTGTCTGGGCCGGCGTCAGCATCCTGGCGCTGGTCATGATCGCGCTTTTTTCCCTGCCCATGCCGCAGCCGTCGCTCTCAATATTTACCGGCGCGGTGGCGCTTGGCGTGTTTGGCATTTTGCTCATGACATTGCTGGTGCAATACGGCGTGACGCACATGCCGGTGCACCGTTCGGCGGTGCTGGCTTTGATCGAGCTGGTCGCCGGGGCGATCGCGCAGCAGTTGCTGACGGATGAGGTGGTGACGGTGAGGGAGTGGATAGGAGGGGGGTTGATTGTTTTGGGGGCTTATCTGTCGGCGAGGGCTTCATCGCCGAAGGATTATTAGTTTTATTTTTCCACTCAGCCGTTCGCCCTGAGCCTGTCGAAGGGCGAACACTTTGTTGGTTGTCATTCCCGCGAAAGCGGGAATCCAGTCTTTAAATGGTTCGCGCGCTTTGCGCGCGACTCAAAAGCATAATTGCGGTTTCCGCACCGCGGGCGGGTGACTTCTCTTTGCTCGTGCAAAGAGAAGTCACCAAGAGAAAGCACGCCCGGAGCGCGCGACAGCCTCCTCCGTTCCTCGCCCCACCGGGCGCTCGACCAACTCGCCGGGCGCAAACCACGCGCCTCGGGCTCGAACACGGTCTCGCTTAAACGCTCCCGGTGGGACTGCGGTACTCGGCGCGCGCTACGGGGTGGGTTAGCAAAACCTTTGTGACTTCGAATGGATTTGTAGAATTAATTGAGCCTGGCCCCTTTAATTCGACGGCCGCTCGCGACGGTTTTGAAGCATCCGCCGAACGCTACGGGGCGGTTAGCAAAACCTTAATTGAGCCTGGCCCCTTTAATTGGCCCCTTTAATTCGGGCCCCTTTAATTCTATTTGTTGGGCCGGCTGACCGATGCCTCATAAGAGCCCCTTGTGTTCCAGGGCTCTTTCGAGAAACTCGTGGCCTAATGCTAACTGTTCACTTCGCTTTTTCGTAGAAAGGCCGGGGAAGACCTTCTTCGACGTTATAACTGGTTCGGAGTCGTGACCGATTTTTTCTGGATAGAGGGCCAAATACCAGATCTGAAAAGCCTGCATCGAAAATGACAACTGATGACCTAGCTCACCGCACTCCAGGGACGCAACGAACAGCAGATGGTCATTCTCCTCTTCATCAAATGAAAGTGTCGAATCTGGGTCTCGATCGGCGTGTTTCAGATAGTTCTGCGCCGCATTGAGGACCTGTAGGGCATCCTTCTTACTCAGCCCAGAGTCTTCAACCATCTTGGTTCTCCAAGATGATCCTCGATTCTGATTCTCCGCAAGGTCGGCCAAGATGCCGTGGGCTGCTGCGGCAAGTGTACGTACTGCGAGAGGATCCCCGTCCGTAAGTAGCAGGGCGATAGCAACATCAATCTGCCTTACCGCCGCCTCTCGTTTCGTGCATGTGACTTTCATAGGGCCTAACGTTCCGGATGTGCGGCGCCGGCCACAGTAGCATCAGGAAACATGGCGCGTTGTCTCCGGCGTCCGCACGAGCCGGTTGTTTAGGTTCGCATCAAAAGTCTTGCAAAGATTGCTAAAGACTAGATACCAGTCGTCTTTGTATTTCATCATCGCTAACCGATACCCCAAGACGTGGATTTAGAGCCCATTGCTGAGTATGCACAAGAATATTTCTTGCCTCTGAGCTGGACATGAAAGCAAATCGAACAATTGTTCCAATGATCTTGCGATTTCTTCGCGTATACACCTTCTGCCAAATATGGGAGAACTCCTTCATGAATTGATCCATCATCCGATCTACCGAACTCATGAGGGCAGTATCGTTCTCGCTAACGAAAATCTTGTCACCCGCATTGAGAATCTTCGATATATCGAAAGCCACAATTCCGCGATGACCAGAACCTATCTGTCTTTTGAGAATGTCCTCCAGTTGTCTGGAGGCTTTTCGTGCATTGCTTTCGATCTTATTGGTCGTTGTTATTCGTTTGCATTCCACCCATATTTTCTTCCCGTCAATACTGATTCCGGTATCAGACTTAGCATCGAGAATTGTTGTAACGCCTTTGTCGGGACGGTAGGCTCTTGCGGCAACACTAGCTTCGAACAAAAAGTTTCGCGCAGTTGTTGAGTCAGGGGTTTCTTCCACCGCGTTTATCGGGCCATTTACCGCTTTCTGCAATTTTTCTGTGATTGATGTCAGCTGACCATTCGGAACCTCTTTAAGAGCGCTATAAATACTCACAAAGTCGTAGATTTCGTATATTGAACTTACGAAGTCTGGAAATATTTTCTTCCCCTCTTCGGCTGAGGCTGTCTTGTACGTATCTTTCCAATACCCGACGATCTTTTCATAGTGAGAGGTCCTCCCAGGACCAATCTTCACACCTATGTTCTTCATCCACGCAATCGCCGCTGAATATTGCGTATAGATTGCTTCAAATGACTCCGTTGGTATGTTCACGCGAACCTAACTAGAAGTAGACAGCATAGAAACTTCCAGAAACAGTTTCCATATATAGAACCATGTTGCTATATCCGTAAACATGTTTCTGGATTTGGAACCATTTAACGCTTTGAAATCCGGAATTAAAGGGCTAGGCTCAGATTTCAGCGGCGCCGCTTTTTGGGTGATTGTTTGCGGCGCTTGGCGTTTAACGCCGTGCCGATGGCCTGTGTGGCCCAGGCTTGCATGGCCTCTGGTTCCTCGAAGACCTCAGGCGGGGCTTCGTAGTATTGCAGGGTCTGGGTCTTGCCGCGGGCGACATAGGTGAAGGGCGCCAGGCTCAGTTTGGTGAATGTCTCGCGCGTAACGGCATCGGCTTTGAAATACAGTTGGTCATCGACGATGATGGCGAACATGATCTCGCCCCGATAAATCCCGTGGCCGCCGAACATGGCGCGCGCCCGGACGTTGCCGAGCGGCGCCAGCAGTTCGACGACGAATTCAACAAATTCGCTTTGCCGGGCCATGGCAAGGGGCTGGCCACGGTTGCCAGATTTCTTTACTTGGTGCCGACGGCGACGTGAGTAATGCCATGAAGATAAACGCGCCCGGGCTTTGAGCTGCGCGCCTCAGCTTCCTGAGCGATTTCCTTCTTGACGCGTTCTTGCGTTTCCGCCGGCAGCTGTGCATACAGGCTCGCCACGGGTCCCGCGAGTTCGCGTATGAAGACGTCGTATTCGGCGCCGGTCGGGAAATCGGCCATTGGGATTTGCACCTGTTCGATCGCCACGTCGCGGAAACCCGCTTCGGCAAAAATGCTGCGCAGCCGGTCGGGGTTGGCGAGCGCGAAGATGCCGGGCGCGCCCGGAGGCGGGGTGGGAACATCCATGTGTCGCTTGAGCACGCCGAGTGGCACCGTGACGAAGGGGTTATTCGCCGCCTCGGTCCAGACGCTGATCACCGCTTTTCCGCCTGGCTTGAGGGCGGTATAGGCGCAATGCATGCACTTGCCCGGATCGGGCATGAACATGAGGCCCCAGCGCATGGTCACGGCGTCGAACGAGTTTTTCATCGCGTCGATGACTTCGCCGTCGACACAACGGAACTCGATGTTTGAGAGTGCGCGTGCCTGTGCTTTTGAGCGCGCGTAGCCGATCATCTCCTCGACAAAGTCGGTGGCGAGCACCGCGCCCCCGGGACCGACCCGCTCGGCGATGGTCAGCGCCGGTTCGCCCGCGCCGCAGGCGATGTCGAGCACGCGCGAGCCCTCGCGAATGGCCGCCAGCGCGATCATGCGATCGGTTACCGGCTGTGCCCAGGTGCGCATTTGCGGATCGTACTTGCCCCAACCCGGGGCGACCATGGTCCAACTCTTATGCTGATTCTTTTTAGCCTCTACCATGTCCATATTCAGTCTCCTCTTGTCCAGGTTCGAATTATTCTGTCATCTCCGCTACAAGCGGTTTCAATCATATCCTTCCCGGTTGTGCGACCGCTACCCGGGTGATGCCGGCGTGCCGGGAGCTGGCGCTTCCTGCGTTTTTCACGCAAGATCATGATCTCAACCACCAAGGAGCACGACAATGAGCAAGGGTATGGACAGTAAAAAGCAGACCAAGAAGGAACCGGCCAAGACCATGAAGGAAAAACGTGCGGCGAAGCGGGCCAAGAAGGCGGCGCGGGGTAGCATGGGTTAGGGTTTTGGGGGCCGATATCAACCGTCTTTCAACCAAAAGGGACTTTGAAAATGAATACGGCATTTCTCAATTCGTGGCAGTCGCGCGTGCTGGCGGTCCTGCGCATTGTCACGGCGTATCTGTTTATGGCGCACGGCACTGCCAAGCTGTTCGGCATGCCACACGTAGCGATGTTTGACGGCTTGCAGCTGATGTCGCTGGTGGGGCTCGCCGGAGTGCTGGAGGTCGGCGGCGGGGCGCTGCTGCTGATCGGGCTGTTCACGCGGCCGGTGGCTTTCGTCCTGTGCGGATTCATGGCCGTGGCGTATTTCATGGCGCATGCGAACCAGGGGAATGCGCTGCTGCCGATGCTGAACGGGGGCGAGCTCGCGGTGCTCTACTGCTTCGTGTTCCTGTATTTCGTCTTTGCGGGCGCCGGGGCCTGGAGCGTGGACGCGGCCCGGAGACGGCGGTAAGCGTCATCCAACACAAAAGCCGCCCGGTGGGCGGCTTTTGTTTATTTGCACTTGGTCTTAAATAACGCGATCAGTTTGGTTTCTTGGGCACACCCAGGACGCTTTCCATTTTCTTCGGATCGACGTGCTTGCCAAGCTGGGCGACATAACCGGCAACGCCAGGATCGGAGAACAGCCCCCGTCCGGCGACCTGGCCGAGCACCTGGAATGCCGCTTCGATTGTGCCCGGGCCTTCATATTTCACCGCCTGCTGGGTCTGCGCCTTGCAGGATTCGGTGAGCAGTCTTTCAAACAGCTTGGCGATTTTCACGTTCAGCTCGTTGCGCTGCGAATCGGAAATGGAGCTGATCGATTTGACGGCGGGGTGCAGGGACGCGGCGGCGAATATCCACTTCACGAGAAAATTCTTGTCGGCCTCGCTGGTCGAGGTGACGAGGCATTTGGCCATTTCATCGGAGTACGGGCCGGCGAACACGGATGGCGAGGCCAGCAGGGCCAGCGAAAACGCGGCGCCGATGGTAGCGACCTTGATGTGTTTCATCGGAAACTCCTTTTCAACGTATCAGGATGGAAATGAGGTGGTCGGTGACGCAGTCCGGAGATATTTATGCCCGCTTCAGCAGGAACTCGAAATCGCCCTCGGGGGTCTTTTTCGACTCAAGCAGGGTGTCACCCGAGCTTTTCACGTAGGCCTTGAAGTCCGGCACGGTTCCCGGGTCCGTGGCGAGCACATGCAGCGTCTGGCCGCTGGCCATGGACTGCATTTTTTTCTTGATGCGCATGACAGGCACCGGGCAATTCAGTCCACGCAAGTCCAGTTCATGGTCAGCCATGGTTGTTTCTCCCGTTCACAAAATTAAAATATGGACCGCTTGTACATTCGAGCAACCTTGAGCTGTTTTTGTTTTTACGCCCGTTTCAGCAAAAACTCGAAATCGCCCTTGGCGGTTTTTTTCGATTCGAGCAGGGCGTTGCCCGAGCCCCTGGCGTAGGCATCGAAGTCCGTAACCGTGGCGGGATCCGTCGCCAGCACGCGCAGTGTCTGGCCGACCTTCATGGCCAGCATGATTTTCGCCGCACGCATGACCGGCAACGGGCACGTCATGCCACGCGCGTCGAGTTCCTGATCCGCCATCGATGTCTCCCGGAATAACGAAATAATTGAAATACAAGCTCAACTATAGATCGTTTTTGCGGTTTTGCTGCCCCGCTCGGCGGTGATTTCCCCGTTACTTTTGGGCCAATAAAGCCGGGTTTATTTCTTGATGAAATCCAGCGCGCTCTTCAGGCGGTCGAGGGCGCGGCGGCCGGGGCTTTTGCGGCGGATGGGGCTGTCCGTGTCCCAGCGCGGCTGGTCGCGGCGTTCCTTGCCGAGGCGCCGCATCTTCTTGCGGCGGTCACGATCAGGGGCCGGAGGGTTACCGGAATTGTCGTTGTCGGTCATGGAATTCGGATGGTCCGATTTTTATCCGGATTTACTTTTTCAGTTCTTCCTGTCTTTGTCTTTGATATTCGTCATAACCCTCGCTCTCCAGCGCCTTCAGACATTCCTCGCGCGCCGAGGGCGGCATCTTGTAGCATTCGTTGCGCTGGCTCTGCTTGGTGCCTTCGTACCACGCCCGTTCGGTGCAGCCTGCCGCGGACAACGCGCCCACCACGGCCAGACAAACAATAATTTCTCTCATGCCGGCACGGTTTTGGCGCGCACACGCCGGACACGGGGTTTGGCGGGCGCTTTGGGGGCCGACGCGGCTTTGGAGGCCGCCGCCACCAGCGATTCGTACTGGTAATAGTAGAAGGCGTCGGCCGCGACGACGGCAGCGAGTACAAGCGCCGGTATCTCCATGTTCAGGGAACCGACCGCGACGATGAGATAAACCAGCGCAAACGCCGTGTCGGTCTCGACCTCGACGCGTTTTCGGGGTGGCCATTTCTCGCGCAGGTGTCCCCAGCATTCCCACCACAGCGCCGCGAGCTTGGTGCCGAGCAGCCACCACGCCGGGTGGACGGCGGGGAAAAGGTTCTCGCCGAGAATGGCGTTGCCCGCGATGAAGAGACAGGCAACGATCACCAGGTCGGCCAGGAACCTGCCGGATGTGTAGGCTTTGCGATTGCCCTCGCTGACGGAGTGGGCGTAGTCCATGACGTAGAGAACGAAGAGGGCAAGCGCCAGGAACGCCTGCTCGCCCCAGATCGCATGGCCCGAGAATTCATTGAAGCCGGTATAGATCAGTGTTCCGAGTACGGCGGGGTACAGCAGGTTGTTCATCACGACACACCAGCGCACGTCATTCATACGGGCGGTTTTCCTTGTGATAGCGGGATGGAATGTGGATTAAATGGGTTAAGAATGAATTATTCAAGCCCTTCCAGACTTCCCGTCCCGGCGGTTTTCTGTGAATTCCCGATTATTCCCAGGCTTCCTTTTTCTTTGGCGGCTTTTCCTTGCGGGCACGCTCCAGTCTTTCTGTCTCCACCGCCGGCAGTGACTTTATATAGACCGCAATCGCGCGGCGGTCGTCGCCGGTGAGTTGCGAGGTGCTGTTGTCGATGATCTCGGCCATGGCGTCGCCGGCAAAATCCCCGTCCGGTGTGGCGCCGGTTTCCAGGTAGTAAACCAGATCATTCGCGGTCCACGTGCCGATGCCGGTTTTCCGGTCGGGCGTGATATTCGGTATTTTGGCATCGTCCACGCCATGAGGATTGCCGGCCAGTTGCTGTGACTGCCTGAAACCGCCGAGCAGGTTGCGCGGCGTGTGGCATTCGCCGCAATGGGCGACGGCCCTGACCAGGTACGCGCCGCGATTCCATGCCGGCGGTTTGTCGTGTTGCAGCTCGTATGCGCCGGGACCGAAAAACATCATTTTCCATATCCGCAACGTGGCGCGCGAGCGCAGGTACCACGGCAGCGCATGCGGCTTGTTGGCCTGCCGCACCGGCTTCACGCTGTGCAGGTAAGCCCAGAGCGCGCGCAGGTCGGCATCGGTGAGTTGCGTATAAGAGGTATAGGGGAAGGCCGGGTAGTAATGTTGGCCTTGCGGACTGATGCCTTCGCGCAAGGCACGCACGAAGTCGGCCTCGCTCCAGCGGCCGATGCCGGTGTCGGGATCGGGCGTGATGTTGGGGCTGTAAAAAGTGCCGAAGGGGGTGGACAGCGCCCGCCCGCCGGCCAGCGGCGTACCCTTGCTGTCCGCGTCGGTGTGACAGCCGGCACAACCGGCGGCGCGGAACAGATATTCGCCCGGTGGCGTGTCTGCGTTGGCGGCCATGGCCGGCGCTGTCGCGACGGCCAGCCACAGCATGACCGCCGCATGGCGCTGAGCCAGCATGTTTCCGGTTGTGAGCGGGTTGATTTCAGTCGTCTTTCTTGCGGAAATCCTTGTGGCAGGCCTTGCAGCTTTCACCCACGTCCTTGAAGCTGGCGGCGATGGTCTGCTGGTTGCTGCTCTGAACCGCCTTGGCGAAGACCTCAACCTTGTCCTTGGTGTCTTTTGCCCGCTTCTCGAAGTCCGCGCGCTTCGACCACACCTCGTCTTTGGCCTTGGTCTCGCCAAAATCGGAATCCTTCGGGAACAGCGCCGGAATGTTGCGGGTCAACGCCTGCAGGGAGCGCGAGTGCTCCAGGAGATCGGACTTGTAATCCACCTTGCCCTGCACGATCGCCCCCGCCGCGGAGGTATGTCCGCCGATGGCCTTCATCACGTTCTGGCGATACTTGATGATGTCCTCCGGCTCTGCCGCCCTCAGCGCCAGCGGCGCCAGCAGGACCAGCACCGAACCCGTTGCCAGCAGACTGCGCATTGTTACGTTTTTCATGGTGTGCTCCTTGCCTGATGTTCCGGAAAACCCCGATTATCCGCGAATTCGGACGCAACTTCTGACCGGAAATGACGCCGGCAGTTCAGCGGTTATTCCGATCAACGACTTTCAGCAATGGCGATGGTGGCCGGCGCGACAGGCTTCATGTAACTCAAAAAGCGGTGAACTCGATGCTGTCGAATATTTTTTGCGCCTTCGTTGCCAGTCCCTTGTCGTCGTGTCCGGGGTAGTAGCGATAGGAGTAGGCCACGATTACGGCAACTCCTTTTTGGGGGTGTTCGCAGACCAGGGAAGATGCCTCGAGAATCATGTAATCGGGGCGATCGGATCGCTTGACGGCCTTGTGGTCTTCCATCATGTCGTAGGTGCGCACACATGGCTGTCCTTTGAATTTTATCGCCTTGTCGCTATGCGACAGAAGCTTGTGACGTGTCGGATCCTCCATGGATAGCGCGGTCTTCGCGTAACCGATGAATTCATCCTGTGACTTGAACGGGGGGATTACCTGCGTGAACGCGCGAATGATATGGTTTTCATCCGTACCGGTCTGTTTGCCGAGAACGATCCCTTCGGGACGATTGGCGAGCATTAACCAGCCGCTCTCGTCCAGCGGCATCAGGGAAAATCCCTGGTGCTGTTCACGCACAGGAGGAACTGACACCTCGGTAAATTGCGGCCTCGTGGGGGCGCAGGATGCCAACAGAACGATGAGAATCGTCAGCGCAATCTTTCCGGGGTTCATGATCCCTCCAATGGCGTGATATGAGCGGTTATGTCGTTGTTTGCACGTCGTTCCGGCAGGAA
Organism: Sulfuricaulis limicola; assembly: GCF_002355735.1. Lineage (GTDB taxonomy): Bacteria > Pseudomonadota > Gammaproteobacteria > Acidiferrobacterales > Sulfurifustaceae > Sulfuricaulis > Sulfuricaulis limicola. The sequence goes on from NZ_AP014879.1 coordinate 1,343,487, forward strand.
ACATTAGCGCAACATGCGCTGATTCAGCAAATGGAGGTAAACCGTGCAGGTGTTCGGAGTCAAAAAACGGGTTTTGCGACACAACTGACGATAACGCCGGCCTGTTTTTCTGAATAATCCCGTTCTCCGTATATCGCCGTTCCCACCCGCACCATGGCCGCATCTTCCTGGATGGCCTCGATGTGACCCCCGCTCATGCCCACGGACAGCTCGGTGAAATCTTTCAGTCCGAAACGCTGCCGGCAGTCGCCCCGTCCATCTTGGCGTAATTGGCCGATATGTATGCGCATTACGCTGTGAAACTGCGGCATTCTGGCCCCGAATGCCCGTTTGGCAGGTTTGCTACTATTCATTGAATATGAATAAAAAGAGGAAAGTCAGGGATGACTAAGCTCACCAGTGCCATTATCGGGGCGCTCGTTGGTGGTGTTTTATTTCAGTGGACCGGAGTCGTGGCGGGTTTGCTGATCGGCTTGTTTGCCGCGTTAGTCGCTGAATTGCGTCAGCGGGTGATGCAGCTCGAGGCGCGACTCGACCAACAGGTTGTCAGCGCGAGCCCGCGCCCGGTTGCCGCGGAACCATCCCCGGCGCCGCGGGAGTCACCGAAGCCTGTCCAGGCCGTGACAATTCCTCCGCTGCCGGCGCCACGAGCCAGCACGATCTCCGCCAGCGACAATATTCCGAAACCGCGTCCCTCCGCACCGAGTCCCGCGCCAGCACCGGCACAGCCTGGCCCGCTCAAACAGGCCGTCGATTGGCTGCATGATTTTTTCACCAGCGGGAATCTGGTGGTCAAGGTCGGCGTCATCGTGCTGTTTTTCGGCGTCGGTTTTCTCCTGAAATACGCCGTCGAGCACAACAAGTTTCCCATCGAGTTGCGTCTTATCGGCACGGCCATCGGCGCCCTGGCATTGCTGGTTGTCGGCTGGCGGCTTCGGGGCAGGCGTCCCGGGTACGCGCTGATCATTCAGGGGGCCGGCATCGGTGTGCTTTACCTCACCGTCTTTGCGGCCGCCAAGCTGTATCAGTTGCTGCCGCTGGGCTTTGCCTTCGGGGTGATGGTGGCCTTGGTGGTGCTGTCGGGAATACTGGCGGTGTTGCAGGACGCGCGGGCGCTGGCAGCCTTCGGCGCGGCCGGCGGTTTCCTCGCGCCGGTGCTGGTGTCGACCGGGGCAGGCAACCACGTGATGCTGTTTTCGTATTACGCGCTGCTAAACGCCGGTATCGTCGGCATCGGCTGGTTTCGCGCCTGGCGCGAGCTCAACCTCATCGGTTTTGCCTTCACCTTCGTCATCGGCACGCTGTGGGGGCACCGTAACTATCAACCCGAGCTGTTTGCCTCGACCGAGCCTTTCCTGATCCTGTTTTTTGTTTTCTATGTCGTGATCGCGGTGCTTTTCGCGCACCGCCAGCCGTTGCAGCTGCGTGGATACGTTGACGGCGCGATCGTGTTCGGCGTTCCGGTGGTCGGCTTCGGCCTGCAGGCGGTTCTGGTCCGTCCCTATGAATACGCATTGGCGATGAGCGCGCTGGCGATCAGCGGACTGTATATCGGTCTCGCCACCGCGCTATGGCGCCGGCAGATCACGGGCATGCGCGTATTGACGGAAGCGTTCCTGGCATTGGGTGTTGTTTTTGGCAGCCTGGCGATACCGCTGGCGCTCGATGGCAACTGGACGGCGGCGGCGTGGGCGCTGGAGGGCGCGGCGATTGTCTGGATTGGCGTGCGGCAGCGGCGCATGCTTGCGCGCGGATTCGGCTTGTTGCTGCAAGTCGGGGCCGCATTCGCATTCATGAGTCACGGATCGGGTCTGGGCCTGTTGTCGCCGGTTCATGGCCGGGTTATCGAGGCCACCGCATCAGCGCTGCCGGTCCTGAATGCAACCTGTCTCGGTGCAATCGTCATCGCGCTGGCCGGCCTGATATCCGCGTTTGTCCTGTCACGCGCGCGCAGCGAATTGCACGAGTATGAATCGCCGTTCGAGTTTATCCTGCTCGCCTGGGGTGTGGTGTGGTGGTTGACCGGAGGCGTGAACGAAATCGGCCGTTATTTCCACGGCCAGGAACAGGTTGTGCTGGTGCTGCTGTTTGTGGCCGTCAGCGTCCTGGTGGCCACGCTGGCGGCACACGCGCTGCAGTGGAACGGTTTGGCCATGGTGCCGATCGGACTGCTCGTGGCAATGCTGCTGACGGCTGCATTCTTCATTCTCAACGGCTCGGCATCGCATCCATTCGAAGGATGGGGAAGCGTGGCTTGGGTCGTCGCGCTCGCTGCACACTATCTGGCATTGAGCCGATTCGAGCGGCGCTGGCCGGTGGAGCTGGTGCGGCTCTGGCATATCGGCGGGTTCCTGCTGATGGTGCTCCTGGCCACCATGGAAGGCAGCTGGATCATCGAACGTTATGGCCAGATTGCGCCGACGTGGAGATTTGCCGCCTGGGCGTTCATTCCCGTTGTTGCCGCGTCCGTCCTGTTGCGCTGGGGCGGACAGGCGCCATGGCCTTCCGTACGGTTTCATCGCGAGATCGGCAGCTTTGGACTTGTGCCGATCATGGCCGCGCTCGTGACATGGAGCCTGAGGGCGCTGGGCGAACGCGGCGAGAGCTATCCGCTGCCTTACCTGCCCATCGCCAATCCGATAGATATTGTGCAGCTTCTGGTGCTGGCCTTGTTGCTGCGCTGGCTGCTCTATTGGCGGGCGCAGCCGACTCTGAATCTCGGCGGCGATGGAGTGAAGCTGCTGTCTTATGGTATTGGGATGCTGGCGTTGCTCTGGCTGAGTGCGGCGGTGGGGCGCGCGGTGCATTTCTGGGCGGATGTCCCGTATACCGCACATGGTCTGTTCAGTTCGGTCACCTACCAGGCGGCGCTCACGATGACTTGGAGCACGATCGCCTTGCTGACCATGGTGCTGGCCACGCGGCGCGCCATCCGCGTCATGTGGTTTGCCGGCGCGGCGTTGCTGGGCATCGTCGTGATAAAGCTGTTCCTTGTCGACTTGACAGGCATTGGAACCGTAGCGCGGATCATCTCGTTCGTCGGCGTGGGAATATTAATGCTGGTTATCGGCTATTTCTCCCCGCTACCGCCACGTCAAACCAGGGAGACACCGGCATGAGCACCTATTGGACGACGTTTCTCGGACTGCTGTTGGCTGCCAATGCCCTGGCCGCCGGGCCCGGACCCGCCATAACGCTCGACGATTTCGCCTTTGGCTACAGGCTGAACACGGCTCCCGGTCTGCCGGTTTACCAGGTGGTTCTACCGGAGGAAATGTATCGCATTTCGCGGCGCGGTGACCTTGGGGACTTGCGTGTCTTCAATGCGCAAGGTGAGGTTGTTCCCTATGCCTTGATGCGTCCCGCGCCAATTGACGAGGCATCGAAGCGGGTCAGCCTGCCTGTCTTTCCGGTGCATGGCGGCGACACCAGAAGCCATGAGTCGCTATCCGTAAAGGTGATCCGCGACCAGAATGGCACCATCATCAATATCAATGAGGCATCATCGGCGCCAAACCACCAGCCGGTGACGGCGTATTTGATTGACGCCAGCCAGGTTACCGCTCCGCTGACGAAGCTGCATGTTCGTTGGGGAAAAACCGAGAGTTTTGTCGCGAAAATCTCGCTGTCACGGAGCGATGATCTCAATCGCTGGTCGACCATCGTCGATTCAACGGCATTGGCCGAACTGGTTCATGGTGGTGAGCGCCTCACGCGCGATGTGATCGAGTTTGGCTCCGTCAAATCCGGGTACTTCCGCCTGACTTGGCCAGCCGGGACGCAGGTCGCTTCGATCATGGCCGTCGAGGCGGAGCTGGCACCGGTGCGACAGGAACCTGCCGCGGCGTGGCTCAGGCTCGAGGGACAGCGCGTCGTGGGTGACGCAGGCCGTGAGCTGTTGACTTTTGACACCGGCGGACGCTTTCCCGTTGATCGCCTCAATATCGATCTGCCTGAACCCAACAATCTGTTGCGGGCGGCGGTCTGGTCCCGCGCCGACGACAAAACCCCCTGGCGCCAACGCTACACGGGCCTGTTTTACCGTGTGCACCCGGGCGAGCCCAGCGTCGAGTTCCGCAATGAGACCGTGTCGGTGACGCGCAGCATGGATCGTTACTGGCGCGTTGATATTGAATCGAATGACGGTCTTGGCAGCCGTCCGCCGAAACTCGAGCTTGGCTGGGTCGGCGACCGGGTGACGTTTCTCGCGCGTGGCAGCGGACCTTACCTGCTTGCCATTGGCGGTCACGATGTGAGTGGCGCCGAGCAACCTGTCGAGCAACTGTTGCGTGCGCTCGATCAGCAAAACAACGGAATCCATCCGATGGCCGTGGCTGTCGGTGAGCGTGTCGTATTGGGTGGCGCAGACCGGCTGGAACCGGGCCCGTATCCGGTTCCCTGGCGCAAGCTCGTGCTTTGGTCGGTACTGGTCGGCGGCGTGTTATTGCTGGCGGGAATGGCCGTCGGGCTCATACGGCAGATGAACAAACCGGAATAGGGCGGTTATTTGGAATAATCCCGTTCCCCGAATATCGCCGTGCCCACCCGCACCATCGTAGCGCCTTCCTGGATGGCCTCGATGTAGTCCCCGCTCATGCCCATGGACAGCTCGGTGAAATTTTTCAGTCCGAAACGCCGCTGATAGTCGTCGCGCAGCCGCCGCAGGCCCGCGAAGCAGGCACGAATTTCCTTTTCCGGGGCCGCATGGGGGCCGATGGTCATCAGGCCGCGCAGGGGCAGGGCGGGGAAGTTCTCCTTTAAATATTTTTCGATGAAATCCGGCAGGGCTTCGGGGGTGAGGCCGTGTTTTTTCGGGTCGCGGCTGACGTTGACCTCAATCAGTATATTAATGGTTGCTGATTGTTCCGCGGCGCGTCGGGAAAGTTTACGCGCGAGTTCGAGACTGTCGAGCGAATGCAGCCAGGAAAAATTTCCCGGAATGAACCGGGCCTTGTTGGTTTGCAGATGACCGATGAAATGCCAGTCGATGGATGGATTTGCAAGCTGTGAAATCTTCGGCAGCGCATCCTGTGTTGTACTTTCACCAAAATCTTTCTGTCCGGCCGCCATGGCGGCCGCTATCGCTTCTTTCGGATGACCTTTTGACACCGCAATCAAGCGGATAGCGTCGGAACTTCTTGTGCACGCGCGCGCGGCGTCGGCGATGGACTGTCGTACACGGAATAAATTGCTTGCGATCGCGTCAGAAATTTGGTTCACATCTTGCATGTTACCGCGATTTTAAAAAAATTTTCACTTGTCAACGTTGCGCGCGATTTTTATTTGAGCATAATGTCCGGCCGCGTTGGATGGAACGAACACAAGAGGTGAAGAACCCATGACAAGGAACGGACCCCGGAACGCCGGCGCACATCTGCCCGGCGAAATCCTGAAACGGGCGGGCGTGCACATGGACAAGCTCTCCAGCCTGCTGTCGCACTGGAAGGCCAACATGGGCGAGCCGCTGGTTTCGCACAGTTTTCCCGTCAGCTACGACAACGGCCGCCTGAGCCTGCGCGCCGACACCTCGGCCTGGGCCAGCCGCCTGCGCCACAGCCAAGCGGAGATCATGGACGAGCTGCGTAACGATCCCTATTTTCACGACCTGCGCGAGCTGTACGTGCGCGTGCTGCCCGAGCGGGCGCGCGCGCCGGGTGAAAAGAGGCGCCAGTCCATCGTGCTGCCGAGCAGGATACCGGACAACGCCGCCAACCTTATCAAGAGCGTGGCGGACGACATCCTCGACCCGGCGCTGCGCCGGTCGCTGATCCGCCTGGCGGGCGCGCGCGACAAGTCGGTACCCGCAAAAAGATAATCCCCTATAATCGGTTCATGGTCCTGATCCGACATGGGCTGGGGCGGCACCTGCTGCTGGCGGCGTTTTGCGCCGCCGGCGTATCCTGCGCGACGCCGCCAGCCGTACCTCCTGAACCAGCCCCGGAAGTTGTGCCGAAGGCGGCGCCGTCACCGGCGTTGATTCCCGCGCCGGCCAGGAAGGCGCCGACGGCGTCGGCGGTCGAGCTGCGCATCGCCGCCGTCGGCGACATCATGCTTGGCGGCACGGCGGCACCGGAGATGCAGAAATACGGCTATGACTATCCGTTCGAACAGACCAAAGATATCCTGAAGCAGGCACAGATCGTTTTCGGCAATCTGGAAGGCCCGCTGACCGATGGCGGCGCCGCCGGCACGGCCAAGCAGTATGTATTCCGCTCGCCGCCGGACAAGGTCGCGCCGGCGCTGGCGCGCGCCGGTTTCAACGTCGTCTCGCTCGCCAACAACCACACGCTGGATTACGGCGCCGAGGGTCTGGAAGACACGCGCGCGGCGCTCGACAAGGCCGGTATACGCCACGCCGGAGCCGGGCGGAACGCCGCTGAGGCGCGCCAACCGGTATATATGATGGCGGACGGGGTCACGGTGGCGGTTCTGGCCTATTCCCTGACGTTTCCCGAGGAATTCTGGGCCGGGCCGGACAAGCCCGGAACAGCCTTCGGCCATGAGAAGCATGTGCGCGCGGACGTGGCGGCGGCGCGCCAGACGGCCGATATCGTGGTGGTTTCGTTCCACTGGGGACAGGAAGGCAAGACCGAGCTGCGCGACTACCAGACGCAATTGGCGCACGCCGCCATCGATGCCGGGGCCGCCGCGGTGCTCGGGCATCACCCGCATATCCTGCAAGGCGTGGAACGTTACAAGGACGGCGTGATTCTTTACAGTCTCGGCAACTTCGCCTTCGGTTCGTTCAGCAACACCGCCACGCGCAGCGCGATCGCGCTGCTCACCTTCCGTGACCGGCAATGGCGCGAGCTGAAAATGGTCCCGCTCAACGTAAAGAACGCCGAGGTCGTATTCCAGCCGCGTCCGTTGGTCGGGCGTGACGCCGCGGAGGTCGTCGGACAATTGCAGCAATTGTCACAATCGCTCGGCACCACGCTGGAAAACCGCGACGGCGTCGCGGTGCTGCTCGCGGAATAATACCTTTGTAACCGCAGATAAACGCGGATGAACGCAGATTAAAAGCACGACCCATCCTGTCTCCCGGCATATATCTGCGTTAATCTGCGTTCATCAGCGGTTTCACGAATATTAAAAGAGCTACTTGTGCTAATGATTTCATCTGTGTTTAATGCCGGGCCATGATCCGTCCGTTTGAGCTTTTCGTTGGCCTGCGCTACACCCGCGCCCGCAAACGCAGCCACTTCATCTCCATCATCTCGCTCATTTCCATCCTCGGCATCACGCTCGGCATCACCGCGCTCATCACCACGCTGTCGGTCATGAACGGCTTCGGCAAGGAACTGCGCGGCCGTATCCTCGGCGTGATTTCGCACGTGACCGTCACCGAAACCACCGGCCAGTTGCACGACTGGCGGGCGACGGCCGAACGCATCCGGGATCCGCGCGTGACCGGGCGCGCGCCCTATATCGCCGGACAGGGCATGGTGACGCGCGGCAAGAGCGTGAGTGGCGTGATGGTGCGCGGGATATTGCCGTCCGAGGAGATGCAGGTATCCGAATTCGGCAGCCGCCTGATCGAGGGCAAGCTGGACGCGCTGAAGCCGGGCGAGTTCGGCGTCGTGATCGGCAGCGCGCTGGCGTGGAAACTCGATCTCAGCGTGGGTTCGCCGGTGTCGCTGGTGATCCCGCAGGCGCTGGTGACGCCGGCCGGCCTCATGCCGCGCTTCAAGCGCTTCACCGTGGTCGGCATTTTCAAGATGGACATGTACGAATACGACAGCGGCCTGGTGCTGATGCACCTGGATGACGCCGCCAGGCTGTACCAGATGGGCGATGAGGTCAGCGGCCTGCGCCTGAAGCTCGACAATCTCGACGCCGCGCCCGCCGTGGCCGACGAACTGGCGACCGGTCTGGGACCGAATTACCTGGCGCGCGACTGGACCCGTGAGCACGGCAATTTCTTCCGCGCACTCAAGATCGAGAAGACGGTCATGTTCGTCATTCTGCTGCTGATCGTGACCGTGGCCATGTTCAACGTGGTGTCCACGCTGGTGGTCGTGGTCACCGAGAAACGCGCCGACATCGCCATTTTGCGCACGCTCGGCGCCAGTCCCCGGAGCATCATGGGCATATTCCTGGCGCATGGCTCGGTGGTCGGCGTGGCCGGCACGCTCGTGGGCACGCTCTGTGGCGTGCTGCTGGCGCTCAATGTCGAGCCCATCGTGCACGGTATCGAGCGGCTGTTCAGCACCTCCTTCATCGCGGCGGACGTGTATTTCATCAGCGAGCTGCCGTCCGACCTGCACTGGTCCGACGTGCTGCTGGTATCGGGTTGTTCGCTGGTGCTGGGCCTGCTGTCCGCGCTTTATCCGGCCTGGCGCGCCTCCAAGGTGCAACCGGCCGAGGCCTTGCGCTACGAATGAGCAAGAAATCCGAAAAAACCGGGAAAGCCGGCAAGTCCGCGAAAAGCGGTCCGGTCGAGACTGTCACTGCCGCGGCACCGGCGGGCGCGAGCCCGACGCCGGAACCGGCGGCGATGCCGGACAAATCCGACAAAAAATACATCCTGCGCGCCACCGGTTTGCAGAAGGTGTTCAACGAGGGCACGTTCAACGTGCATGTGCTGAAGGGCGTGTATCTGCGCGTGGAACCGGGCGAGCGCGTTGCCATCGTCGGCGCCTCCGGCTCGGGCAAGAGCACGCTGCTGCATCTGCTGGGCGGGCTGGACCGGCCCACGTCCGGGCAGGTGGAGATCGATGGCCAGGATCTGACGAAAATGGACGAAGCGGAGGTGAGCCTGCTGCGTAACCGCATGCTCGGCTTCGTCTATCAGTTTCATCATCTGCTGAACGAATTTTCGGCGCTCGAGAACGTCGCCATGCCGCTGCTGTTGCGGCGCATGCCGCCGCGCGAGGCGATGGCGCAGGCACAGGACATGCTCCGGCGCGTCGGCCTCGAGGACCGCCTGCAGCACCGCCCGGGCGAGCTGTCCGGCGGCGAGCGTCAGCGCGCGGCGGTGGCGCGCGCCATGGTGACGCGGCCGCTGTGCGTGCTGGCGGACGAGCCGACCGGCAACCTCGACCGTGAAAATGCGCAGAACGTCTACGAGCTGATGCTGGAGCTCAACCGCGAGCTCGAGACCTGCTTCATCATCGCCACGCACGACCCGGCGCTGGCGGCGAGCATGGACCGCGTGCTCAAGCTGGAAGACGGCGTATTGAAGCAGTTATAAGAGTTTCAACCGCAGAGAACGCGGAGTACGCAGAGAAAAGATTTCTGATAAAAATCTCTGCGACCTCTGCGCTCTCTGCGGTGAAAAATAATATTCAGGTATTTTTTTCCCGCCTCAACTTGCGCTGTTCCCAGTCGCGCACCACGTGCCAGCGCCACAGGCCGCGTATGCCCAGGTAGCCGACGGCGGAGCAAACGGCCCCCACCAGGAATGAGCCGAGCAAAAACGGCTTCCAGATGCGGATCAGTTCCGTGGTAATCCATTCCCAGGAAAAATCATATCCGACGGCGTGCACCGGCGTGTTCAGCAGCCACGCGCCCAGGCTGTAGCAGAAATAAAAAATCGGCGGCATCGTTATCGGGTTGGTGATCCACACCAGCGCCACCGCGATCGGCAGGTTCACGCGAAACAGGATGGCCAGCGCCGCCGCCGGTATCATCTGGAACGGCATGGGCACGAAGGCCATGAACAGGCCGACGGCGAAGGCGCCGGAGGCTGAACGACGGTTCAGGTGCCACAGGTTGGGGTCGTGCAGCAGCGTGCCGAACAGGCGCAAATGCTTGTGGTCGCGGATCTTGTGGGGGTCCGGGAGGTAGCGACGTATAAATTTTTTTGCCATAAATTGCAGGTGTATATTCGCACGAAATAAAAATATCAGCCAAGGAGATTCCCATCCGCACTGCCACTTTGGCATTTCTCGGCGGAGTACTGCTGGTACAGCAGCTGGCCGCGCTGCCGTCGCTGTGGTGGGCGCTGCTATTGCCACCGCTTCTATGGCTGGCCCGGCGCCGTCCCCTGTGGTTTGTCCCGGTGTTTTTCGTGGCCGGCGTGGTCTGGACGAGCCTGCGCGCCGGGTTGATCCTGCAGGACAGTCTGCCGCCGGAACTCGAGGGCCGCGACCTGCTGGTCGAGGGGCGGATCGACGACATTCCCAAGCCGACCGATTTCGGACTGCGTTTCGAGCTGGAGGTGACGCACGCCAGCCTCGACGGCGCGCCGGCGCGCGTGCCGCGCCGCATTCTGCTCAACAGCCGCGATCGCGATTTTCAGCCGCGCGCGGGCGAAACCTGGCGGTTGCTGGTGCGTCTCAAGCGCCCGCACGGTTACCAGAATCCCGGCGGCTTCGATTACGAGGCGCACCTGTTTCGCGACCGCATCCGTGCCCGCGGCTATGTGCGCGACGCCACGGCGCCGCAGCGCCTGGGCCCGGAACCGGCCTGGCATGACATCGACCGCTGGCGCCAGGACCTGGGCGATCGTATCCGCGCGCGACTGCCGGACAACGAATATGCCGGCATCATCGTGGCGCTGGCCAACGGCGATGGCCGCGGCCTGGCCGAGGAGCAGTGGCAGATATTGCGCCGCACCGGCACGCTGCATCTGGTCGCGATCTCCGGGCTGCACATCAGTCTCATCGCCGGTGTCGTGTTTTTCATCGCCCGCTGGCTGTGGGCGCTGCCGGGGACGACCGTCCTGCGCCTGCCGGCGCCCCAGTTCGGTGCCGTCTGCGCGCTGCTGGCCGCCGCTTTTTACGCTGCGCTGGCCGGTTTCGTGGTGCCGACCCAGCGCGCGCTCATCATGCTGGCCGTGGCCATGGCCGGTATATTGTTGCGGCGACGGTTTCCGCCGTCGCAACTGCTCGCCGTGGCCGGGCTGGCGGTGCTGGTCTACGATCCGCTGTCGGTCATGGCCGCGGGTTTCTGGCTGTCGTTCGCGGCCGTGGCGGTGATTTTGTTCTTCATGCACGGCGATCGCGTGCAGATGCCGGTGGCGTGGAAGTGGGGCTACATCCAGTGGGCCATCGCACTCGGCATGCTGCCGCTGATGCTGGCGATGTTCGGACAGCTGTCGCTGGTGGCGCCGCTCGCCAACATGCTGGCGGTGCCGGTGTTCGACCTGCTGCTGGTGCCGCTGACCTTGTGCGGCGCGCTCTTGCTGGGCGTGGCGCCGGACGCGGCGGGGTGGCTGTTCGGGTTCGCGGCGTGGCTGTTGCACGGGTTGTGGCAGGCGCTGACGTGGCTCGCGGAGCCGTCGTTCAGCCAGTGGACGCAGCCCGCGCCGCCGGCATGGGCGCTGGCCTGCGGCGTCGCGGGCGTGCTGCTGTTGCTTGCGCCGCGCGGCTGGCCGGCGCGCTGGACGGGCATCGTCTGGTTGCTGCCAATGTTCCTGGTGCGGCCGCCGTTGCCGGGAACGGGCGAGGTGTGGTTCACGCTGCTGGACGTCGGTCAGGGATTGTCGGCGGTGGTGCGCACCCGGGAACACGCGCTGCTGTTCGACGCCGGGCCGCGTTTCGGCGATTTCGACACCGGCCAGGCGGTGGTCGAGCCGTATCTGCGCGCCGCCGGCGTGCGTCGTCTCGACGCCTTCATCGTCAGCCACGGCGATATGGATCATGTCGGCGGCGCGGAATCGGTGCTGCACGCGTTGCCGGTGAGGATGCTGTTGAGCAGCGTGCCGGAAAAATTGCCGCCGGCGCAGCCATGCCGGGCCGGACAGACATGGAATTGGGACGGCGTGGAGTTCGACATCCTGGGACCGGATGACGATGCCGGAGCGAGCCGCCGCAACGACGCCTCCTGCGTGCTGCAGGTACGCAGTCGCCACGGAAATATATTATTGCCGGCCGACATCGAGGCCAAGGCTGAAAAAAAACTGGTGCAACAGCTGGGCGGGCGATTGCGCTCGGAAATCCTGGTGGCGCCGCACCACGGCAGCAAGACATCTTCCACGCCGGCGTTCATCGAGGCGGTGGCGCCGCGGCACGTCCTGTTTCCGGTCGGTTATCGCAACCGTTATCGGCATGCCCATCCGGATGTGGTGCAACGCTACGTCGAGCGCGGCGCCGCCCTGTATGACTCGCCGAGTGCCGGCGCGCTGGAATTCCGGCTGGATGCCGCCGGCCTGAATGCCACGGCCTACCGGGTGCGGCAGCGACGCTACTGGTACGCGGACTGAACCGCCGCGGCGCGCGGCCGTCTTTGAGGTTTTGGCCTCGTCTGATACATTAGCCGCACTTTTTTGATAATTTTCCCCGGAATAACAGCATGTTCGAACTTATCAAGGCCGGAGGCTGGGTCATGTGGCCCATCATCCTGTGTTCGGTCGCGGCCCTGGCGATTATCGGCGAACGTTTTTGGTCCTTGCAGAAAAAATACGTCGCGCCGCCCAATCTGCTGGCGCAGGTGCAGCAGCTGCTGGCGCGCAACGAGCTCGAACCGTCGCATCTGGCGGCGTTGCGCGACAGTTCGCCGCTCGGGCGCGTCCTGGCGGCGGGCCTGGTCAACCGCGACCATGACCGGGAGATCGTCAAGGAGGCCGTCGAGAATGCCGGCCGCCAGGTGGTGCCGGAACTCGAGCGCTACCTGCGCAGTCTCGGCACGATCGCGGGGATCTCGCCGTTCCTGGGGCTGTTCGGGACCGTCATCGGCATGATCCAGATGTTTTCCGGTATCGGCCAGCACGGCGTGGGCGATCCCTCCATCGTCGCGGCCGGCATTTCGACGGCGCTGATCACCACCGCCGGCGGTCTGGCGGTCGCGATCCCGAGCCTCATGTTCTACCGCTATTTCCGCGGGCGCGTGAACGAGCTGCTGCTCGAGATGGAGCAGGAGGCCGTCAAGCTGGTGGAGATCCTGCACGGCGAGCGCGAGAGCGAGAACGGTTGAATCGACCATGAATTTCCGCGCCGCCCCGTCCGACGAAGAACCGGAACTGAACCTGATCCCGCTGATCGACGTGCTGTTGATGACGTTGATCTTCCTGGTGGTCACCACCAGTTTTTCGACCGAGGCGCGCCTGAGCGTGCGCCTGCCCGAGGCCTCGGCCGAGGTGAAGCAGGAGACGCCGTCGCTGCGCGTCACCATCGACGCCAAGGGCCAGTTTTACATGGGTGATCAGCAGTTGTTGAATGCCACGCCGGAGGTGCTGCGCAGCGCCCTGGTGCGCGCCGCCGCCGGCAACAAGGATCCGCTGGTGGTCATTCATGCCGATGCGCAGACTCCGCACGAGGCCGTCGTCCGCGTGATGGACGCGGCGCGCCGCCTCGGATTCACCCGCCTGACCTTCGCCACCCAGCAGCCGTCCGGCCAGTCGGCGCGTGAGTAAGGCGAAAGACACCGGAAACAGCCTGCGGCTCTACCGCCGACTGCTGGGCTACGCCTGGCCGTACAAATGGGTGTTTCTCGTGGCCGTGGTCGGCATGATCATGCTGTCGGCCAGCGCCGCCGGCTTCACCGCCCTGATGAAACCGCTGATGGACGAAGGTTTCGTCCAGCGCGACGTCGCGACGATCAAGATGATTCCGCTGCTGATCGTGTTGCTGTTTCTGGCGCGCGGCATCGGCAATTTCCTGGCGCAATACGGCACGGCCTGGGTCGGGCGGCGCGTCACCTTCGATCTGCGCACCAGCATTTTCCAGCGCATGATGTATCTGCCCAGCCGCTATTACGAATCGGGTGCCTCCGGCGGGTTGATATCCCGGATCATCTACGACGTCGAGCAGCTCGCCGCCGGCGTCACCCAGGTGCCGTATGTCGTGATCGGCGACGGCCTTACGCTGCTGGCATTGGCGGGCTGGCTGCTGTACCTCAACTGGAAGCTCACCCTGGTATTCGCCGTCCTGTTGCCGGTCACGGCGCTGCTGATGCGGGCCATGAACCGGCGTTTCCTGCGCACCAGCGTCGAGATCCAGAAAAGCATGGGCGAGATATCGCAGGTGGTGCGCGAGGCCAGCGACGGCCAGCGCGTGGTCAAGGCCTTCGGCGGGCAGGCGATGGAAATCCGTGCGTTTAACCGCGGCAGCGAAAATAACCGTCACCAGAACATGCGCAAGGTGGCCGTGTCCGCGATCGGCATGGGCCTGCTGCAGCTCGCCGGTGCGGTCGCACTCGGCCTCGTGATCTATACCGCGCTGTTGTCGGGCGAGATCACCGCCGGATCGTTCACCTCCTATCTGGTGGCCGCGCTGTGGATCATGGGACCCAGCCGGCGGCTGGCGCGCGTCAACGAAACCATACAGACCGCGCTGGCCGCGGCACACAGCACCTTTGCCGTGATGGATGAGGCACCGGAGGAGGAAACCGGCTCGGTGAACATCGAACGCGCGCGCGGCCGTGTCGAGTATCGCCATGTCGGGTTTCGCTACCACGGCACCGAGCAGGATGTCCTGGACGACGTTTCCTTCCGGGTGGAGCCGGGACAGGTGCTGGCCCTGGTCGGCCAGTCGGGCAGCGGCAAGAGCACCATTGTCAGCCTGCTGCCGCGTTTTTATCGCGCGGCCCGTGGCGCCATCCTGATCGACGATACCGACATCAATGACCTGACCCTGGCCAGCCTGCGCCGGCAGATCGCCCTGGTGGGCCAGGAAAATATCCTGTTCGACGATTCCATCCGCCGCAACATCGCCTACGGCGAGGAGGACGCGATCGATGCCAGCCGCCTGATGGAGGCGGCGCGCGCGGCGCACGTGCTCGAATTCGCCGAGCGCCTGCCGGAGGGGCTGGACACGCGCGTGGGCGAGCGCGGCATGCTGCTGTCGGGCGGGCAACGGCAGCGCATCGCCATCGCCCGGGCGCTGTACAAGAACGCGCCGATTCTTATTCTCGACGAGGCCACTTCCGCGCTCGATACCGAGTCCGAACGGCTGGTGCAGGCCGCGCTGCAAAAACTGATGCTGCACCGGACCACGCTGGTGATCGCACACCGGCTTTCCACCGTAGAACATGCCGACAAAATCGTGGTGCTCGCGCAGGGACGCGTGGCGGAGAGCGGCACGCATCGCGAGCTGCTGGCGCGCAACGGTGTCTACGCGGGCTTGTATCGCAATCAATTCCAGGACAGCCCGTCGGCCGACAAGGTGACGCAAACATGACACCCGTGGTTTCGCGAATCCCCGAATAATGCATTGGCTGGAACAGCACTGGTACCGTTTCACCCCCGTCAGCCTGCTGTTGTTGCCCGTGAGCTGGCTGTATTGCCTGCTGATGCTGTTGCGCCGGGTTTTGTACCGGCTGGGCATATTCCCTTCCATAAAATTGCCGGTGCCGGTGATCGTGGTGGGCAATCTCACGGTCGGCGGCAGCGGCAAGACGCCGCTGGTGCTGTGGCTGGCGAGCTTCCTGCGAGAGAAAGGTTTGCGACCGGGTATTGTCCTGCGCGGTTACGGCGGCAGCGCCGCCGACTGGCCGCATGGCGTCACGCCGCAGCACGATCCCGACGTGGTCGGCGACGAGGCGGTGTTGCTGGCACGGCAGAGCGAATGCCCGGTGGCGGCGGACCCCGACCGTGTCCGCGGCGCGCAGTATCTGCTGCGTGAACATCGTTGCGACGTGATCCTGAGCGACGACGGCCTGCAACATCTGCGTCTCGCGCGCGACATGGAAATCGCCGTGATCGACGGCGCGCGCCGCTTCGGCAACGGCCACTGCCTGCCCGCCGGACCGTTGCGCGAGCCCGCCAGCCGCCTGCGCGATGTTTCCCTGTGCGTCACCAACGGCACGCCGCAGGCCGGTGAGCTCGGCATGGCGCTGACGGAGACCGGACTGTGCCGGGTAAATGCGCCGGAGTCCTGGGCCTCCGTGGGGTCGATCAAGGGCGAAACCGTGCACGCCGTGGCCGGCATCGGCAATCCGGCGCGGTTTTTCGCGCAACTGCGACGCCTGGGCCTGCAGGTCATCGAGCATCCGTTTCCCGATCATCACCGGTATGCGGCGCAGGACATCCGTTTTCCGGATAATCTGGCGGTGATCATGACCCAGAAAGATGCGGTAAAATGCGAGCGCTTCGCGGGCGATCATGTGTGGTACCTGGCGGTGGAGGCGCGGCCGGACGCGCGCGTCGGCGAAGAAGTGTGGCAACGACTCAAGGAGAAGCTGCGTGGATAAAAAGTTGCTCGATATCCTGGTGTGCCCGGCCTGCAAGGGTCCGCTGATCTACGACAAGAAAAAATCCGAGCTGGTGTGCAAGGCCGACCGCCTGGCTTATCCCGTCCGCGACGATATTCCGGTGATGCTGGAAGACGAGGCGCGCCAGGTGGCGGAAGAAGAGTTGCCGAAATAATTTAAATGGACAGGATTAACAGGATTCACAGGATTTTTAAAATCGAAGGAAATAATTATTTATTTAATCCTGTTAATCCTGTCAATTAATTTTTTCCTGTCATGCACATTATCATCCCCGCGCGTTACGCCTCGACCCGGCTTCCCGGCAAGCCGCTCGCCGACGTTGCCGGCAAGCCGCTGATCCAGCGCGTTCATGATTGCGCCGTGAAGACCGGCGCCGCCCAGGTCGTTATCGCCACGGATGACGAACGCATTCACAGGGCAGCCGTGAGTTTCGGTGCGCGCGTGGTGATGACGTCGGCCGCGCATCGCTCCGGCACGGACCGGCTGGCCGAGGTGATCGAAAAGCTCGCCATCGGCCCGGAGGAAATTGTCGTGAACCTGCAGGGTGACGAGCCGCTGATGCCGCCGGAACTGATGCGCGAGGTGGCGGAAAAACTGGCGTCGCACAAGGAGGCGCAGGTAGCGACCGCCTGCCACGCCATTCATGATCGCGAGACCCTCACCAATCCCAATGTCGTGAAGGTGGTGCGCGACGCCAGGGGGTATGCGCTTTATTTCAGCCGCGCCGCCATTCCCTGGCCGCGTGACATGATGGCCGGGAAGGGCGATGGAGAAATCAAGGCATACCGTCATATCGGGTTGTATGCCTATCGCGCCGGCTTTGTGCGCCGCTATGCTTCCTGGCCGCCCTGTCCGCCGGAGGAGACGGAGCAGCTCGAGCAGTTGCGCGTTTTGTGGCATGGAGAGCGGATCGTGGTGCACGAGGCGCGCCAGATGCCCGAGGCCGGTGTGGATACGCCGGAAGATCTGGAAAGAGTAAGGAAATATTTTTGAATAGACAGGATTTACAGGATTAACAGGATTAGAAAAAATAAGACCCGGGTTTCTTTTGAATCCTGTAAATCCTGTTAATCCTGTCCATTTATTTTCTATTTATTTTCCATGATAAAAGTTTTATTCGTATGTCTCGGTAATATCTGCCGCTCGCCGACGGCGGAGGGCGTATTCCGGAAACTCGTGCGCGAGCACCAGCTGGAGCATCACTTCGAAATCGATTCAGCGGGGACCCACGCCTATCATGTCGGCAAGCCGCCGGATGAGCGCGCCCAGGCCGCCTGTGCCCGTCGCGGCATCGACATCAGCCGTTTGAGCGGGCGCCAGGCCATTGCCGGCGACATCGAGAAATTCGATTACGTCCTGGCCATGGATCGCGAGAACCATGAAAATCTTCTGGAGATTTGTCCTCAGGGGTATGAATCCCGCATCCGGCTGTTCATGGAGTTCGCCCCCAGCCGCCCGGAGGAAGAGGTGCCCGATCCGTATTTCGGCGGCGCGGGTGGATTCGATCGCGTGCTCGACATGATCGAGGATGCGGCACAGGGACTGCTGGAAGAAATCCAGCGCACGCGCCTGAAATAATCAAGTACGAGCCTCAAACAAAAAACCCGCCTTGCGGCGGGTTTTTTGTTTACTTGTTGCCTTTGTTGTCGTCGTCAAACCGGGTCTCGACCTGAACCAGCTCCGGTTTGGGAGCGGATTCACTGCTGTCGGGCGCATGATGCGTTTCGTCATGCCCGGACGTGGGCGACGAGGGCGTGTGCCAGCCGTCGTTGTTCTGCTCCGACGGTTTGTCCCAGGACGAAGCGACGGGTGGGGTTTCCGTGAAGGTTTCCGTCACGCCGCCGGTTGCGGCGGCCGGCGGCACGTAGGAAGTTTCCTCGCGGGGAGGACGCGGGGCCGGTGCCGGACGGTCCGGCGACCCGTTTGCTTCCGGCGCACCATTGCGCGCATTGAAATCCTGCCGCTCCTGCGGTGCTCTGCCTTCCTGGCCCCGGCCGCCGCGACGACGGCCGCGACGACGGCGCCGTCCGCTTCCGCCCTCGGGACGCTCACGTTGAGCCTGGTTGGCATCACCGCCGGGAGCGCCGGCGGCCTGCGGCGGCTGTGGCGGGCGCTGACGGTTTTGGTCCTGACCCTGACCCTGCCCGCCGGGACGGCGATCGCCATGCGCATGACGTTCATGCCGCTGGCCGTGAGGCGGGCGATGGGGCGGGCGCCCGCCGCCATGGCCGCGGCCCGGCTGGTGTTGGCGCATCGGACGGCTTTCCGCCGCCACCGGTTTCTTTTCTTCCTCGGCTTTCTTGCCGAACAGGCCGGTGATGATCTTTTTGATGAGGCCGCCGCCGTTGGCGGCAGCCGGCTTCGGACGTTCCGGCGGTGCGGCGCTGTGCGTGAGCGGACCGATGACCGGCTTTTCCGCTTCCGCCGACACCGGCGTGGGTTGGGTGGGCCGGCGGTCTTCGTCTTCCTCGTCCTCGACCAGATCGATCTCGTAGCTCGGTACGTCGGCCTCGGCCTCGTATTCGTCGATGCGCAGGCGGCGGATATGGTAGTGGGGAGTTTCCATGTCCGACATCGGGATGATCATGATCGGGGTGCCGATGCGCGATTCGATGGCGCTCATTTCCATGCGTTTCTCGTTCAGCAGGAAGGTCGCGGTGTCGATCGGCAGGTGCACATGCACCGCGGCGGTGTTTTCCTTCATGGCCTCTTCCTGGATCATGCGCAGGATCGAGAGCGCGGAGGACTGCACGCTGCGGATATGGCCGGTGCCGCGGCAGCGCGGGCAGATCAGGCTGGAGGACTCGCCGAGCGACGGACGCAGGCGCTGGCGCGACATCTCGAGCAGTCCGAAACGCGAGATGCGGCCGACCTGGGTGCGGGCGCGGTCCACCTTGAGCGATTCGAACATGCGGTTTTCCACTTCGCGGCGGTTGCGCTCGGGCGTCATGTCGATGAAGTCGATGACGATCAGGCCGCCCAGGTCGCGCAGGCGCAGCTGACGGGCGATTTCTTCCGCCGCTTCCAGGTTGGTGTTGAACGCGGTCTCCTCGATGTCGGCGCCCTTGGTGGCGCGCGCCGAGTTCACGTCGATCGTCACCAAGGCTTCGGTCTTGTCGAACACGATCGCGCCACCCGATTCCAGGCGCACCTCGCGCGAGAACGCCGACTCGATCTGATGCTCGATCTGGTAGCGCGAGAACATCGGCGTCTCGTCCTTGTACAGCTTGAGCTTGTCGATGAATTGCGGCGCCACCTGTTGCATGAATTTGATCATGCGCTCGTGGATCTCCGGGTTGTCCACCAGCACCTCGCCGATATCGGTCTTGAGGTAATCACGCGTGGCGCGCACCACCAGGTTGCTTTCCTGGTAGATCAGGAAAGCCGCGGCGCGCTCTTGCGAAGCCTTGTAGATGGCGTCCCACAGGTTGATCAGGTAGTCGAGGTCCCACTGCAGTTCCTCGGCCGAACGGCCGATGCCGGCGGTACGGGCGATGACGGAGTAGTCGTCCGGCAGCTTGAGCTGGGACATGGCCTCGCGCAGCTCGGCGCGTTCCTCGCCCTCAATGCGGCGCGAGATGCCGCCGCCCTTGGGGTTGTTGGGCATGAGCACCAGGTAGCGGCCGGCGAGGCTGACGAAGGTGGTGAGCGCCGCACCCTTGGTGCCGCGCTCTTCCTTGTCCACCTGCACCAGCAGTTCCTGGCCTTCGCGGATGACGTCCTTGATGCGCACCTGGCTCATCGGGGTGCGTTCGTTGAAACCCTGGAAGTAAATGCGGGAGATTTCCTTGAGCGGCAGGAAGCCCTGGCGCTCGGAACCGTAGTCCACGAAGGCGGCTTCCAGACTCGGTTCC
The DNA here is from genome assembly GCF_002355735.1 of Sulfuricaulis limicola. Taxonomy (GTDB): domain Bacteria; phylum Pseudomonadota; class Gammaproteobacteria; order Acidiferrobacterales; family Sulfurifustaceae; genus Sulfuricaulis; species Sulfuricaulis limicola. The sequence goes on from NZ_AP014879.1 coordinate 1,363,436, forward strand.
ACGCGGGTGACCTTGCCCTTGTAGATGTTTCCCTTTTTCTGCTGGTAGGTCGAGGATTCGATGTCGAGGTCGAGCAGTTTCTGGCCGTCGACAACGGCCAACCGCAACTCCTCGGGGTGAGTTGCGTTAAACAGGATGCGCTTCATTGTTGATATATGTCCCCGACGCCCGGTTTGGCGCGCGGTTCCGCCCGCGCTGTGGTTTCAGCGCGACATGACGGAACGTCGTCCTGCCGACAGGGTGACAGAGGCCTTGGTGCAGGTTAGCGGCCTTCTGTTTTGGTCCCGCGCATCATGAAAAGGCGCAGGATGTACAATTCAGACTTTAAATTACGCCGTGAACAGGTTTTGGCTGTCCCACGCGTCGTCTGCCTGTGTGTGTCGGCAGGTGCTCGCCTATAGGAGCGTCTAATCCATACGTCTCTACATAAAGTAGGGGAGAGACGTGTTACCCTTTTTGGGCTCTGGCCGCGTTTAGGTGTCTGGCTACCGGCGCTGCGCCGGGGGCAACGGTGCGGTAGAGCCCGCGCCGGCTTTTACCTGGCGCGAAAATCCGTTGCGTTTCGTGTACTTGTGTAAAATTCCAAAGAATTTACTAAAAGTACACATAGGCACTATAGCAAACCAATTGACTTCCCAGCAATCTGTTATTATCGCCCCGGCATGAAACCGGCCGTAGACCCCGCCACTCCCGCCGTCCGTTATGTTGAAATCGATGAATCCCGTGCCGGCCAGCGGCTCGACAATTTCCTGATCGCCACCCTCAAGGGCGTCCCCAAAAGCCATATTTACCGCATTTTGCGCAAGGGCGAGGTGCGAGTTAACAAGGGCCGGGCGCGCCCGGACTATCGTCTGGAGGCGGGGGATGTGGTGCGGATACCGCCCCTGCGACAATCGCCCCCCAAGCTGGACTCAGCCGAGGCCGCAGAAGGCTTTGCCTGGCTGCTACCGCGCATCCTGTATGAAGACGATGACCTGATGGTGGTGAACAAGCCGGCCGGCCTGGCGGTGCACGCCGGCAGCGGCGTTGCCGTGGGGCTGATCGAGGCGCTGCGCGGGCTGCGGCCGGAGGCGCCGTTCCTCGACCTGGCTCACCGCCTGGACCGGGACACCTCCGGCTGCCTGCTGCTGGCCAAGACCCGCCCGGCGTTGCTGGCGCTGCATCGCCTGTTGCGCGAGGGCGATATGGAAAAACGCTACCTCGCCCTGGTCGCCGGGACTTGGCGCGGCGGCCAGCGCGAGGTGGACGTGGCGCTGGAAAAAAACCGGCCCCGGTCAGGCGAGCGCATGGTGGAGGTGTCCGAGACCGGCAAGCAGGCGACCAGTCTGTTCGTGCCGCACCAGCGATATGGCTCCGCCACGCTCATGGAGATCCGGCTGCTCACCGGCCGCACCCACCAGGCGCGGGTGCATGCGGCGCACCTGGGCCACCCGATCGCCGGTGACGACAAGTACGGCGATCGCGAATTCAACCGCCGCCTGCACAAGCTGGGGCTGCGGCGCCTGTTTCTGCACGCCGCGCGCCTGCGGTTCGCGCACCCGGTGAGCGGAGATAAAATGGATCTGGAGGCTCCGCTTCCGGATGAACTTTCCGGGGTGCTGGCAAAACTTTGATTTTGAACCGCCTTGGCGCCTTGGCGGTTAAATTTCTTTTTGTTAGATATTATGAAACCAAGGCATGAACTGATTATTTTCGACTGGGATGGAACCCTCATGGATTCCATCGCCAAGATCGTGCGCTGTTTCACGGCGGCGGTGGACGATGTCGGCCTGCCGCAACCGGGCGAGGACGCCACGCGCCATATCATCGGTCTCGGACTGGCCGAGGCGGTGGCGACGCTGCTGCCGCAGGCGGACGAGGTCGCGCGCACGCAGGTGGTGGAGCGCTATCGCGAGCATTTTCTGCATATCGATCAGACCCACATGCCGCTGTTTCCCGGCGTGCGCGAGGGGCTGGAGTCGCTCGCGGCGCAGGGTTATCTGCTCGCGGTCGCGACCGGCAAGGCGCGCCGCGGGCTGGAGCGTGTGTTGCGCGACACCGGCACGACGCATCTGTTCGTGGCCACGCGCTGTGCCGACGAGGCGTTTTCCAAACCGCATCCGCGCATGCTCGAGGACATTCTCGATCAGACCGGTTTCAATGCCGGGCAGGCTCTGATGGTGGGGGATACCACCTATGACATGCAGATGGCGCGCCATGCCGGCATGGACGGTCTGGCCGTCACCTATGGCGTGCACGGCCGCGAGCTGCTGGCGGAACACGGTCCGCTGGCCTGTCTGGATTCCTTCAGCGAGGTTTATGCGTGGCTGCAACAGGCAAGCCGTCCATCATCTGCCGCAGCCGCGAACTCGTAGATCGTGGGCGCGGGATACGCTTTACGGTGCGCCGCCGTGGCGAGACGACCCCGGCGTTCGTCGTCCGCTTCGATGGCGCGGCGCACGCTTATGTCAACCGCTGCGCGCACCGGTCACTGGAGCTCGACTGGATTGAAGGTGACTTCTTCGATGCCTTTGGCGAGCATCTGTTGTGCGCCACGCACGGCGCGCGTTACGCCCCCGCCAGCGGTGCCTGCGTGGGCGGACCCTGCGGCGGCGCCGGGCTGGTAAAGCTGGCGGTCCGCGAGGAAAACGGTGACGTCCTCCTGGAACCGGGGGATGATATACACTTGATCGATCCAGAAGCAGTTACATAGGTTATTTCCATGACAGACGATACCGATTCCACCGTTCCGCCCGGCGCCGCCGGCCGTTCCCCGCGCTGGGAGCGCGATCTGCTCGAGCGCCTGGCGTTTGCCGCCGTCACCGAACAGCGCCGCGCGCGGCGCTGGGGCATTTTCTTCAAGCTGTTCTTCGCCGCCTACCTGGTGCTGATTCTGGTGCTGGCGCAGTCGGACAGCTGGAGCGGCAAGTCGCTGGCGACCAGCCACACGGCCCTGATCGACATCGAAGGCGTGATCAGCGCCGACAGCCTGGCGAACGCCGACAACGTCATTTCCGGTTTACGCGCGGCGTATGAGAACAAGTCGACGCAGGGGATCGTGATACGCGCCAACAGCCCCGGCGGCAGCCCGGTGCAGGCGGGTTATATCAACGACGAGATCAAACGCCTGCGGGCCAAGTATCCGAAGATCCCCCTGTATGCCGTGATCGGCGACATGTGCGCTTCCGGTTGTTACTACGTGGTCGCGGCCGCCGACAAGATCTATGCCGACAAGGCCAGCATCGTCGGCTCCATTGGCGTACTGATGAACGGTTTCGGATTCGTGGACACCATGAAGAAAGTCGGCGTGGAACGCCGGCTCATGACGGCGGGTGAGCACAAGGGTTTTCTCGATCCGTTCGGGCCGGTGAAACCGGCGGAAGCGAAACTCGCCCAGCAGATGCTGGACGAAATTCATCGGCAATTTATCGAAACGGTGCGCCAGGGACGCGGCAAGGCACTGAAAGAGACCAAGGACATGTTCTCGGGGCTCTTCTGGACCGGCGAGGAGGCGATCAAGCTGGGGTTGGTGGACAGCCTCGGCGGCGCCAGTTACGTCGCGCGCGAGGTGATCGGCGCGGAAGATATTGTCGACTATACCTATCGCGAAAACGTCTTCGACCGTTTCGCGCGGCGTCTCGGCACCGCCATGGCACAGACCATCGGCACCGATCTCCTCAGCCGCACCCCAAGCTTAAGATAGGTTAACCACCAAGACGCCAAGAGCGCCAAGAGATTGCAAATTTAATCTTGCTTTTCTTGGCGTCCTTGGCGCCTTGGCGGTTCAAATTATTTTTATCCCTTCGTTTTCGAGCATCCGCACCAGTCGGATGAGCGGCAGGCCGATCAGCGTATTCGGGTCGTCGCCCTCGAATTTTTCCAGCAATGCAATTCCCAGCCCTTCTGACTTGACGCTGCCGGAGCAGGAGTAGGGCTGTTCCTTGTGCAGATAGGCTTCTATCTGTGCGTCCGTCAACGCGCGGAATGTCACGCGATAGGGGATGACCTCGCGCTGAATGCGCTGGGTGTCGGCGTTGATCAGCGCCAGCCCGGTATAGAGCGTGACGGTACGGCCGGAGGCCTCGCGCAATTGCTGCGCGGCCTTGTCATGGCTGTGCGGCTTGCCGACGATGTTGCCGTTATAGACCGCCACCTGATCCGATCCGATCACCAGAACGCCGCGCGTTTTTCCAGCGATCTTCTGCGCCTTCTCGATGGCCAGCCGCTCCACCAGTTTGTCCGGCGTCTCGCCGGGATGCGGCGTCTCATCCACCTCGGGCGCCGTCACCTCGAAGGGAATTTTCAGACGCTCCAGCAGCTCGCGGCGATAGGGCGAGGAGGAAGCCAGAATGAGTTTCATAAGATGATTAACCGCCAAGACGCCAAGGACGCCAAGAAGAACAAGATTAAATTCACATCATCTTGGCGCTCTTGGCGTCTTGGCGGTTCAAAATTCTTATTCAATCTCTACCAGCGCTTCGTCGGGGTTGACGCTGTCGCCCTTGGTGACGTTCACCGCCTTGACCGTGCCGGCGACCGGCGCCGGGACTTCGTTTTCCATTTTCATGGCTTCGACCACCAGCACCGGATCGCCGGCCTTTACCTTGACGCCGGCCTTGACCAGGATGTCCACGATGGTGCCGGGCATGGAGCTGGTGACATGGCCTTCCTTCGACGCTTTCGGCCGCTTCGATCCCCGGGAAGCGCGGCGCGTATCCACCATGCCGGCCTCGGTCGGGACGGTCTCGGTGAGCGTTTCGATGAGAATCTGTTCCGGCACGCCGTCGACCGAGACGAAAAACGGGCGCTGTTCCTCGCTCTTGTGTCCGGCGCCGGTGACGCGTATGTGATAGGTCTCGCCGTGCATGGTGACATTGAAGTCGGTCGGCGCGTAGGCGGGCAGGGCCGTGGCCTCGGCGGATTTTGGCGGCTTGAGTTCCTCCGGCTTGAGCGTGCCGGCGGCGCGCTCTTCGAGGAACTTGCGCCCGATCTCAGGGAACATGGCGTAGGTGAGCACGTCTTCCTCGCTCCTGGCGAGTTCGCCGATTTCATCGCGCAGGCGATGCATCTCTGGCTTGAGCTTGTCCGCCGGACGGCAGGTGATGACCTCCTCGTTGCCGATGGCCATGCTGCGCACGGTTTCGTTGATCTTGCCCGGCGCCTTGCCGTAGCGGCCTTGCAGGTAGAGCTTCACCTCGTTGGTGATGCTCTTGTAGCGTTTGCCGGTGAGCACGTTGAGCACCGCCTGGGTGCCGACGATCTGCGACGTCGGCGTGACCAGCGGCGGGAAGCCGAGGTCCTCGCGCACGCGCGGTATTTCCGCCAGCACCTCGTTCATGCGGTTGAGCGCTCCCTGTTCCTTGAGCTGATTCGACAGGTTCGAGATCATGCCGCCCGGCACCTGGCTCACCTGCACGCGCGTGTCGATTTCGGCGTATTCGCTCTCGAACTGGTGGTATTTCTTGCGCACCTCGCGGAAATAGAAGCCGATTTCCTGCAACTGTTCGAGATTGAGACCGGTGTCGTAGGGCGTTTCACGCAGGGCCACCACCATGCTTTCGGTCGGCGAATGGCTGGTGCCCCAGGACAACGACGAGATCGCGGTATCGATATGGCGCGCGCCGTGCTCGACCGCGAGATACATGCAGATGTTGGCCACGCCGACGGTGGTGTGCGAGTGGAAGGCGAGCGGCACTTTCACCGCCTTCGACAGGGCCTGGTACAGTTCCACGGTGCGCGCCGGCGTGATCAGCCCGGCCATGTCCTTGATGGCGATGGTCTGGCACCCCATCTTTTCCATCTCGCGCGCGATTTCCACGAAATGCTCGATGGTGTGCACCGGGCTGGTGGTGTAGCAAATGGCGCCCTGTGCGTGTTTCCCGGCCTTGAGCACGGCCTTGACCGAGACCTCGATATTGCGCATGTCGTTCATGGCGTCGAAGATGCGGAACACGTCCACGCCGCATTCCGCCGACTTCTTCACGAAGGCCTCGACCACGTCGTCGGAGTAGTGGCGGTAACCGAGCAGGTTCTGGCCGCGCAGCAGCATCTGCAGTGGTGTCTTCGGCAGCGCTTGTTTCAGCTTGCGCAGCCGTTCCCACGGGTCTTCCTTGAGGAAGCGCAGGCAGGTGTCGAAGGTGGCGCCGCCCCAGGCCTCGAGCGACCAGTAGCCGACCTTGTCGAGCTTGTCGCAGATCGGCAGCATGTCCTCGGTGCGCATGCGCGTGGCGAGCAGAGACTGGTGCGCGTCGCGCAGCACCAGATCCGTCACCATAACTTTTTTGGATGAAGACGCCATGATTGTTCCTGCCTCTTACAAACCGTGATGCGCCGCGATCGCCGCGCCGATGGCGGCGGCCAGATCGGCGGGCGGACGCCGGATCGAATAGTTTAACAGTTCCGGATGTTTTTCGATGAATCCGGTGTCGAATTTCCCCGCCTGGAATTCCGCGGTGCCGAGGATTTCCAGGTAGAAGGGTTTGGTGGTTTTGACGCCGTGCACGCCCATGTCGAGCAGCGCGCGCCGCGCGCGCGCCAGCGCCTTGTCCCAGGTGAGCGCCCAGACCGTGAGCTTGGCGCACATGGAGTCGTAGTGCGGCGGGAACTCATAGCCGGTGTAGATCGCGGCGTCGGTGCGCACGCCCGGGCCGCCGGGCGCGTAGTAGCGCGTGATGCGGCCGTAGCTCGGCAGGAAGTCGTTCTTCGGATCCTCGGCGTTGATGCGGAACTGGATGGCGTAACCGCGCCGCTGGATCTGGTCCTGCGCGTAGGAAAGCGGTTGCCCCTCGGCGATGCGAATCTGTTCCTGCACGATGTCCACGCCGGTGATCTGTTCCGTGATGGTGTGCTCCACCTGCAGGCGGGTGTTCATCTCCATGAAATAAAAGCGACCTTCCTGATCGAACAGGAATTCGACGGTGCCGGCGTTTTCGTAGTTGACGCAGCGGGCCGCGCGCACACCGAGGTCGCACACCGCGGCACGCTGTTCCTCGGTGAGCTGGGGCGAGGGCGCGATCTCGATCAGTTTCTGGTGGCGCCGCTGGATGGAGCAGTCGCGCTCGAACAGATGAATCATGTTGCCGTGCTTGTCGCCGAGCACCTGCACCTCGATATGGCGCGGGTTGACGATGGCCTTTTCCAGGAACACCTCGGCGCTGCCAAAGGCCTTGGTGGCTTCCGACACCACGCGTTCGTAGGCGCGCTTGAGTTCATCCTCGTCGTTGCAGCGACGGATACCGCGCCCGCCGCCGCCCGAGGTGGCCTTGAGCATCACCGGATAGCCGATTTTTTTGGCCAGCTTCAGGGCCTCGTTGACATCTTTGAGATTGCCCTCGCTGCCCGGCACTACCGGCACGCCGGCGGCGATCATGGCGGCACGCGCCTGGGTCTTGTCACCCATGCGGCGGATGGCGTCCACGGACGGGCCGATATAGATAATCCCGCGCCGATTGCAGACTTCCGTCAGTTGCGGGTTTTCCGAGAGAAAGCCGTAGCCGGGATGCAGGGCGTCACAACCGGTGGCGACCGCCAGGTTCACGATACGATGGGCATTGAGATAGCCGCCCACCGGGTCCGGGCCGACGTTGTAGGCCTCATCGGCTTTTTTGACGTGCAGCGCATGACGGTCGGCATCGGTGTAGATGGCGACGGATTTGATGCCCATTTCGGCGCAGGCGCGCACCACGCGCACCGCGATTTCGCCGCGGTTGGCAACCAGAATCTTTTTAATCAAGCTGAAACTCCGCTGAGCTGACCTGCCGGCGGCCGTCACGGCGCCGTGCCTCGTTTTGTACGGAAAGGGGGCGGACCTGTCAATAACATTTACTGCCCGCCGACACGTCTAAAACCCTATTTTGACACAAGTTTGCCGCGAATATATGATGCGCGGCCTGTATCCGGCCGCCTGCCCGTCAAAGTCCCCGCTTTTGGGGGATTACTCGAAGCGGACAAGCCGCGGTTTCGTGAGGGTATCATGACGCCATCCTGGAAAGAGTCGCACGGTCATCTGCCGGTTACCATCGACCCGATCCAGCTGGCGGAGCGTGGTGCGCGTCTGACCGGCACGCTCCCGCTCAAGAGCATGCCGCGCCTGGCGCAAGGCAGCCTCGAAGGTTCGGGCGATGTGAACGTCGATCTGGCTTTCGAGCGCGAAGAGGGCCAGCAGGTGTTCGTCATGCACGGCACGCTGCGCGTGCCGCTGCGGGTTACCTGCCAGCGCTGCCTGGAAACGATGGAACTGAATCTCGAGGCCGCGCCGTGGCTGATCCTGACGAAATCGGGCGCGCGTCTGGAACCACAGGAAGGCGACGCCGACCTTCTGGTGGCGGACAAGCCGCTGTCGCTGAGCGGCCTGGTGGAGGACGAATTGCTGCTGGCGCTGCCGATGGTGCCGATGCACGCGCCGGACCAGTGCACGGTCAAAGTCCGTGCCGCGAATGTCGTCCGCGGCGCGGCCCCGGACCGGACCGAACGCGGGCGCAAAAACCCGTTTGCGGTTCTGGACCGGTTGAAGAAGACGAAATAGTACCGATTATTTTTCATTGACGAGGATTTACCATGGCCGTACAGAAAAGCCGAGTATCACCTTCCCGCCGCGGCATGCGCCGTTCGCACGACGCGCTAAAGAAGTCGGCGCTTTCGGTCGACAAGACCAGCGGCGAGACGCATCGCCGGCATCACGTCACCGCCGACGGTTATTACCGCGGCCGCAAGGTGCTGGACACCAAGCCGGAATAGCGCCGACTTGATCCGAAAGCGCTCAGGGATTTGAGAACGTGATCACGATTGCCCTCGACGCCATGGGGGGTGATCACGGTGTCTCCGTCACCGTGCCCGCGGCTCTCGCCACGCTGAGACATCAAACGGCGTTGAAGCTCATCCTCGTCGGCCAGCGCGAAGCCATCGAGACCGAACTCGCGCGCCATCACGCCACCGGCGGCGACCATATCGCCATCCATCATGCCTCCGAAGTCGTCAGCATGGACGAGCCGCCCGCCCAGGCCCTGCGCAGCAAGAAAGATTCCTCCATGCGCGTGGCCATCAACCTGGTGAAGGAAGGCGCAGCCCAGGCCACTGTTTCCGCCGGCAACACCGGCGCGCTCATGGCCACCGCGCGTTTCGTGCTCAAGACCCTGCCCGGCATCGATCGCCCGGCGATCATCACCACGCTGCCGACCATGCACGATCATGTGCACGTGCTCGACCTGGGCGCCAACGTGGACTGCACCCCGGAGCAGCTGTTGCAGTTCGCCATGATGGGTTCGATCCTGGTCGCCGCCGTGGAGGGCAAGTCCCGCCCGCGCGTGGGCCTGCTCAACGTTGGCGAGGAAGACATCAAGGGCAACGATACCGTCAAGAAGGCGCATGAACTGCTGCGCGCCAGCCCGCTCAACTATGCCGGTTTCGTCGAGGGTGACGAGATATACACCGGGGACATGGACGTGATCGTGTGCGACGGTTTTGTCGGCAACATCATGCTCAAGACCAGCGAGGGCCTGGCGCGCATGATCACCCATTTCATCAAACAGGAATTCAAGCGCAACCTGCTCACGAAGCTTTCGGCGCTGGTCGCGCTGCCGGTGTTGCAGGCGTTCCGCAAGCGCGTCGATCCGCGCCGCTACAACGGGGCCACGCTGATCGGGCTCACCGGCACGGTCATCAAGAGCCATGGCGGCGCCGATGCGCTGGCCTATGAACATGCGATTCTGGAGGCCGTGGCGGAAGTGAAGAATAACGTGCCGGCGCGCATCGGGCAGGAGCTGGCAGCCATGGCGGCCAGGGGGGCCGTGGCATGAGCCGCACCGTTTACTCCCGCATCGTCGGCACCGGCAGCTACCTGCCGGAAAAAATACTCACCAATAAAGATCTCGAGAAGATGGTGGACACCACGGATCAGTGGATCGTGGAACGCACCGGCATTCGCGAGCGCCACATCGCCGCCGATAACCAGACCACCTGCGACCTGGCAGAGCATGCGGCGCGTCGCGCTCTGGACGCCGCGGGCCTCAAGCCGGAGGACATCGACTTGATCGTGGTCGGCACCACCACGCCGGACCGCGTGTTTCCGAGCACCGCCTGCCTGCTGCAGGACCGGCTCGGCATACACGGCTGTCCGGCCTTCGACGTGCAGGCGGTGTGCACCGGTTTCGTGTATGCGCTCGCCATCGCCGACAAGTTCATCCGCACCGGCGCCGCCAAATGCGCGCTCGTGGTCGGCGCCGAGACGCTGTCGCGCATCATCGACTGGACCGATCGCGGCACCTGCGTGCTGTTCGGCGACGGTGCCGGCGCGGTCGTGATCAGGGCCTCGGAAGAACCCGGCATCATCTCCACGCACCTGCACGCCGACGGCCAGTACAAGGACCTGCTCACCGTGCCCGCGGGGATCTCGCAGGGCTACGACAAGGTGCGCAACAGCGAGGCGCACCTCAACATGGAGGGCGGCGAGGTGTTCAAGGTCGCGGTGAACACGCTCGGGCGCATCGTCGACGAGACGCTGGAGGCCAACAAGCTTCAGAAATCGGACGTCAAATGGCTGGTGCCGCACCAGGCCAACATCCGCATCATCGCCGCCACCGCGAAGAAGCTCGGCATGTCCATGGATCACGTGGTGCTCACCGTCGAGCGCCACGGCAACACCTCGGCGGCCTCGATCCCGCTCGCCTTCGACGAGGCGGTGCGCGACGGACGCATCAAGCGGGGCGAGATGATCATGATGGAGGCCTTCGGCGGCGGTTTTACCTGGGGTTCGGTATTGCTGAAGTATTGATATGAGTTTTTGACGCAAAGACGCTAAGACGCAAAGAGAAAATTCAGAATCGTTTGGTTTTCGGCGCGAAGCGCCGCTTTGCTTTCTTTGCGTCTTCGCGGCTTTGCGTCAAACAATCTTATAACTTTTTAAACATATGACATTGGCATTCGTTTTTCCTGGACAGGGTTCGCAGTCGGTCGGCATGCTGAACGCGCTGGCGGCCGAGTTTCCGGTCGTGAAAGAAACTTTCGCCGAGGCCTCGCAGACCCTGGGCAAGGACCTGTGGCAGCTGGTGGAACAGGGGCCGGAGGAAAAACTGAACCAGACCGAGATCACGCAGCCGGTCATGCTGGCGGCGGGCGTGGCGACCTGGCGCGCGTGGCTGGCCGCGAGCGGACCGTGCCCGCAATACATGGCCGGCCACAGCCTGGGCGAATACTCCGCGCTGGTGTGCAGCGAGGCGCTCGATTTTGCCGAGGCCATGAAGCTGGTCGCGGACCGCGGACGCTTCATGCAGCAGGCGGTGCCGGTCGGGCAGGGCGCCATGGCGGCGATCCTGGGCATGGAAGACGACGCCGTGCGAAAACTTTGTGAACAGGCGGCGCAGGGCGAGGTGCTCGAGGCCGTGAATTTCAATTCGCCCGGGCAGGTCGTGATCGCCGGCGCCACCGCCGCCGTGAACCGCGCCGTGGAACAGTCGAAGGCCGCCGGCGCCAAGCGCGCGATCCTGTTGCCGGTGAGCGTGCCGTCGCATTGCCGGCTCATGCATCCGGCGGCGCAACAGATGGCTGAGCGCCTGAAGCTGGCGCAGATCCGCAAGCCGCAAATACCGGTGCTCCACAATACGCACGTGCAGGCGGAATCCGACCCGGCAGCGATTAGAAATGCACTTGTGCGCCAGATAGAATCGCCGGTACGCTGGGTCGAGACCATCCAGAAAATGGCCGCCGACGGCGTCACGCGGATCGTCGAGTGCGGTCCGGGCAAGGTGCTGACCGGCCTGAACAAGCGCATCGTGAAAACCGTCGAGACGTTTCCGGTGTTCGATCCGGAAACGCTTCGTGCAGCATTCAACGCCGTTGAAAAAACGGAATAGACAGGATTAACAGGATTTACAGGATTAAATCGAAAATGCGGATTCGTTTTTGTTTTGAATCCTGTTAATCCTGTAAATCCTGTCCATTTATTTCTTAATTTGGAGTTTTTATGTTGCTGAAAGGACAGATTGCGCTGGTCACCGGCGCCAGCCGCGGCATCGGCCAGGCCATCGCGCTCGAGCTGGGCCGGCAGGGCGCGCAGGTGTTCGGCACCGCGACCTCCGACAACGGCGCGGAAAAGATCAGCGCCGTGCTGAAGGAAAAGGGTGTTGCGGGACGCGGCCTGGCGCTGGACGTGAACAGCGCGGAATCGATCGCCGCCGTTCTCTCCGAGATCGAGAAATCCGGCGGCGTGCCGACGATCCTGGTCAACAATGCCGGCATCACGCGCGACAATCTGTTGCTGCGCATGTCCGAGGAGGAGTGGGACGCCATCCTTGATACGAACCTGAAGTCGGTGTACCGCCTGAGCAAGGCCTGCCTGCGCGCCATGACCAAGGCCCGCGGCGGGCGCATCATCAGCATCAGCTCGGTAGTGGGCGCGATCGGCAACGCGGGACAGGTGAATTACGCCGCCGCCAAGGCCGGTCTCGTCGGCTTCACCAAGGCGCTGGCGCGCGAGGTCGGTTCACGCAACATCACCGTCAACGCGGTGGCGCCGGGCTTCATCGACACCGACATGACCCGTGCGTTGCCCGAGGCGCAGCGGGAGGCCTTGCTCAAGCAGATTCCCCTGGGGCGCCTGGGACTGGCCGAAGAAGTGGCCGCGGCCGTGGCATTTCTGGCCTCGCCGCAGGCGGGCTATATTACCGGTACGACCCTGCACGTGAACGGCGGGATGTACATGAACTAGAGTGGATATCTGTGTGAAAAAGGCCGGTTACATGATTGGCTGGACGGTTTTACGCAAATGGTGTTAACTATGCGCCCGCACGAGGGCAGCAACGTCAATTCTTGGAGGAATGATTACCCATGAGCAGTGTCGAAGAGCGCGTCAAGAAGATTGTCGTGGAGCAGTTGGGCGTTAACGAGGGCGAGGTCAAGCCTGCCGCCTCCTTCGTGGATGATTTGGGCGCGGATTCCCTGGATACGGTCGAGCTGGTAATGGCGCTGGAAGAGGAATTTGACTGTGAAATTCCCGATGACCAGGCGGAGAAAATCACCACCGTCCAGCAGGCCATCGACTACATCAACTCCCGTCTGAACTGATAACTCATTAGAATAAGAGGCCGTCATCCGCATCGGGTGGCGGCCTTTTGGTTTTATAAAGCGCGGCGAAGCCGCGCCCCATGATGAGGGATTCGGCCTTGAGCAAGCGGCGCGTCGTCATTACCGGACTCGGTATCCTGTCTCCCGTCGGCATCGGTGTCGCCGAAAACTGGCGCAACATCGTGGCCGGCAAAAGCGGCATCGGGCCCATCACGACGTTCGACGCCACCGGTTACCCCTCCGCCATCGCCGGCGAGGTCAAGAATTTCATTCCCTCCGCGTTCGGCATTTCCGACAAGGAAGCGCGCCGCATGGACCGCTTCATCCAGCTGGGCATGGCGGCCGGCATCGAGGCGATCAAGGACTCCGGTATCCAGGTGACCGAAGCCAACGCCGAACGCATCGGCGTGTATCTTGGTTCCGGCATCGGTGGTGTCGGCACCATCGAAGAAACCACCCTGACCATCAAGGAAAAAGGGCCGCGCCGGGTTTCGCCGTTTTACGTCCCCATGAGCATCATTAATATGATATCGGGCGACCTGTCGGTGATGTTCGGCCTCAAGGGTCCGAATCTGGCCATGGTCACCGCCTGTGCCACCGCCACCCACAGCATCGGCGATGCCGGCCGCCTGATCGAATACGGCGACGCCGACGTCATGATCGCCGGCGGCGCCGAAGCCGCTACCACGCCGACAGCGGTCGCCGGTTTCGGCAACGCCAAGGCCCTGTCCACGCGCAACGACAGCCCGGAAGCCGCCAGCCGTCCGTGGGACAAGGACCGCGACGGCTTTGTGCTCGGCGAAGGCGCGGGCGTGGTGGTGCTCGAGGAATACGAGCACGCCAGGAAGCGCGGCGCGAAAATCTATTGCGAGCTGGTCGGTTTCGGCATGAGCGGCGACGCCTACCACATGACCAGCCCGCCGGAAAACGGCGAGGGCGCGGCACGCTGCATGCGCAATGCCTTGCGCAACGCCGGCCTGAATCCCGATCAGGTCCAGTACGTCAACGCCCACGGCACTTCCACGCCGCTCGGCGACAAGGCCGAGACGCAGGCGGTCAAGGCCGCCTTCGGCGCGTACGCGCGCAAGCTCGCGGTGAGCTCGACCAAGTCCATGACCGGCCACCTGCTGGGCGCGGCCGGCGGCATCGAGGCGGTTTATTCGGCGCTCGCCGTGTATCACCAGATCGCGCCACCGACGATCAATCTGATCACTCCCGACCCGGAATGCGATCTGGATTACGTGCCGAACACGGCGCGCCAGATGAAAATTGACGTCGCCATCTCCAACTCCTTCGGTTTTGGCGGCACCAACGGGACGCTGGTGTTCCATAAACTGGCGTGAATGCCCATCCAGCCCGGAAAACCGCAATTCGCCCGGGCCACGTCTGCCGTCGCCTGACGGCCGTTCCCGATCTCGTCACGCTGCATTCCCGGTTTCCCGAACGTTACCCGCATCTGCTGGCCAGTGTGGCGCATGACACGCCACGTGCCCGCTATGACATCCTGTTTGCCTTTCCCGGAGAAACCCTGACGCTGCAGGCGGATTCCCGGCTCTATCGGGACAAACAGGATATCGGCACCGGCGATTTTCTGGACGCCTTTGACCGGGACTGGCGCGCGCAGGCGGCCAGCGAACAGAGCGTGCCCGACCATGATGCGCTGCCATTCACCGGCGGGTGGTTCATGTTTCTCGGCTATGAACTGGTCGCCCAGATCGAGCCCACGGTTACCGGGATCCGGTTTGATGCGGCATTTCCGGTGGCCTGCGCCACGCGCATGCCGGCGGCCATCATCGTCGACCACGTCCGGCAACAGGGCTGGCTGGTGTGCGAATCGGAACGGGGTGGAGAACTGCTGCCGGTGCTTGAGGAAGACTGCCTGGCGCCGGAGCTGGGGAGCATGGCGGCAGCGACGCCGCCGCCCATCGTTGACGAGGAAGAGCCGCAACGCTTTCTCGGTCACGTGCGCACGGCGCAGGAATACATCCGGGACGGTGACGTGTTTCAGGTGAACCTCTCGCGTCTTTGGCGCGCGACGTTGCGATCACCTGTGAGTCCGGCGGCCCTGTATCGCCGGCTGTGCGCGGCCAATCCGGCGCCGTTCGCCGGGCTGATGACCTGGAGCAATGATCGCGCCGTGATCAGCTCGTCGCCGGAGCGCCTGGTGGCCGTGCGCGGACGCCGCGTGCACACGCGCCCAATCGCGGGCACTTACCCGCGCAGCCCCGATGCGGGGCAGGATCGTGCGCTGTCGCAAGACCTGTTGCGCCATCCCAAGGAGCGCGCCGAGCATGTGATGCTGATCGACCTCGAACGCAATGATCTCGGGCGCGTGTGCCGCACCGGGTCGGTGCAGGTCAGTGAATTCATGTCGCTCGAGTCCTATCGCCATGTGCACCATATTGTCTCCGAAGTCGGCGGTGAGCTGCGCGACGGCATCACGCCGGCGCAGGTGATTCGCGCGGTGTTTCCGGGTGGCACCATCACCGGTTGCCCCAAGGTGCGCTGCATGCAGATCATCGCCGAGCTGGAGCAAGCGCCGCGCGCGGCCTATACCGGGTCCATGGGATATATCAATCGCGATGGCAGCCTGGATCTGAATATCCTGATTCGCACCATCATGTGTCGCGGACCGGAGATTTCCCTGCGTGCCGGCGCCGGCATCGTGGCCGACTCCATTCCGGAACGCGAATTGGCGGAGACCCGTGCCAAGGCGCGGGGCATGCTCGCGGCACTGGGAGTCTAATGATTTATATGATCATCTGCCGCAAAGGATGCAAATAAAAACTCAAGAGGATAAAAAACTCGTGAAATCTTTGCGATCTTTGCGTCTTTGCGGCGAGAAATAATATTTCGAATGAAAATACTGATTAATGGCGAACCCGGCGAAAGCATTTCGGTGCTGGACCGCGGCTTCCAGTACGGCGACGGGGTTTTTGAAACACTGGCGGTAGCCAATGGTCAGCCGCTGCTGTGGGACCGGCATATGCGGCGTTTTTTTCACGGCGCCATGCGGCTCGGCATTCAGGCGCCGGCCGAGGGACTGCTGCGCCGCGAGGCTGAACAGGTCTGCCGTGGCGCGTCGCGAGGCGTGTTGAAGATCATGCTCACGCGCGGCGTATCCGGGCGGGGTTACGCGCCCGGTCCTGAAGCGGCGCCGACGCGTACCGTCGGTCTGCTCCCATGGCCGGATTATCCCGCGACGTATCGAACCGATGGCGTGAACGTGCAGTTCTGTCATACCCTCATTACACGGCACAATATTCTGGCGGGACTCAAGCATCTCAACCGGCTCGAGCAGATCCTGGCGCGCATGGAATTGAAGGACGGCTGCGCCGAGGGCCTGATGCAGGACGAGACCGGCCATGTCATCGAAGGCACTATGACGAATCTGTTCGTCGTATCACGCGGCACGCTGCTGACGCCGGACCTGAAGTCCAGCGGCGTGACCGGCGTAATGCGCGGCCTGGTGCTGGAACGTGCCCCCGCGCTTTCGATAGACTGTCGCGTCACCGGAATCAAACGGGAGAATATTCTGGATGCGGACGAGGTGTTTCTGACCAACAGCCTTATCGGGGTATGGCCGGTGCGCCGCATTGATTCGCGGGAATACCCCGCAGGCACCGTCACCCGGCAGATCCAGGAGGTCATGCGCGATGCCACCGTGGCTGATTAGACTCGCCGTCGCCCTGCTGATCGCGGTCGTCGTCGGCAACGGCTATCTGTTCTGGGCCTGGAACCACGCGCTCGAGCCGGGAGCGGAAATCTACGAGGTCAAACCCGGCATGCCGCTGCGCAGTTTCGCGCGCGAGCTGAGCGCGCGCGGCGTGCTGCCGGAAAGCCATTCCTTCGTGTGGCTGGCGCACCTGACCGGCCGCGACCGCGGCCTCAAGCCCGGCGAATACCGGTTCCGCGACGGTATGACGGCGCGCGAACTGCTCGACCAGATTGTCGCCGGCCGTGTGATCGAGTATCCCGTGGTGCTGCTTGAGGGTTGGACATTCCAGCAGTTCCTGGCGACGATCCGCGCGGCTCCCAAACTGACTCAGGCCCTTGCCGGGATGTCGCCGGCGACCATCATGGAGCGTTTGGGTCGCCCCGGCGAACACCCGGAAGGCCGGTTCTTTCCCGCCACTTATTATTACTCCTCCGGCCAGACCGACATCATGGTCCTGGCGAATGCCTATGAAAAAATGCAGCAACTCCTGCAACGCGAGTGGGAAGGGCGCGAGAACAACCTGCCGCTCAAGAATGCATACGAAGCGCTGATCCTGGCGTCCATCGTGGAGAAGGAGACGGGCCGCGCTGACGAACGCCGCCTGATTGCCGGCGTCTTCATCAACCGCTTGCGCCATGGCATGCGGCTGCAGACCGATCCGACCGTGATTTACGGCATGGGAAAAAGCTTCGACGGCAACCTGCGACTGAAGGATCTGCGGCGCGACACGCCGTACAACACCTACACGCGCCGGGGACTGCCGCCGACGCCGGTGGCGATGCCGGGCAAGGAGTCATTGCAGGCGGCGTTGCATCCGATGGTGACAGGCGCGCTGTTTTTTGTCGCCCGCGGCGATGGCAGCCATGAATTTTCTTCCACGCTGGCAGAACACAACCTGGCTGTGCTCAAATACCAGATGAAAGGAAAGCCGCGCAAGGCTCCGGCGCCAGCCGTTCCGTCCGCGCGCGAACAGAACCCGAAACCGAACTGAACCCATAACATGCCGCGTGGTTTATTCATCACCCTGGAAGGCGGCGAGGGCGCCGGCAAAAGCACCAACCTGGCTTTCATCCACCAGTGGTTGCAACGCGCCGGCCATGCGGTCGTGGTCACGCGCGAGCCGGGCGGTACCGAACTGGGCGAACGGGTGCGCGATATTCTGTTGCACAGCAGGGAGCTCCATATCACGCCGGAAACCGAAATGCTGCTGATGTTCGCCGCACGCGCCGAGCATCTGGCCAAGGTGATACGTCCGGCGCTCGCCGCCGGCAAGGCGGTGCTGTGCGACCGTTTCACCGACGCGACTTATGCCTACCAGGGCGGCGGTCGCGGTCTGCCGGCGGAGCGGATCGCGTCGATGGAAACCCGGGTGCAGGGCGATCTCCGGCCGGACCTGACTTTGTTGCTCGACCTTCCCGTGGAGGCGGGTCGTGAGCGTGCCGGGCAGCGCGGCGCACCTGATCGTTTCGAACGCGAGAACAACGAATTTTTTTCGCGAGTACGCGAAACCTATCTGGCGCGCGCCCGGGCTGAACCGGCGCGCATGCGCATCATCGACGCCAGCCGCCCGCTGGAGCAGGTGGAACGGCAGATCACCGCCACGCTCGAGGAATTTGTTCGTGACCGCTGACGAAAACACGACACTCAATTTCTCCACGGCACCGGAGCGTTACCCCTGGCACAATGCCCTCTGGTCGACGCTGGCGCGCCAGTTCGACCAGCTGCCGCATGCGTTGCTGCTGCAAGGACGTCCCGGCCTGGGAAAACATGCCTTTGCGGTGCAGCTGGCGCAGGCGCTGCTGTGCGAACAGCCCCGGGATGGCGTTGCCTGCGGGCACTGTCATGCCTGCCGTCTTTTCGCTGCCGGCGCCCACCCGGATATCTCCAGCGTCGGACTGGTGGATGACGCCAAGAGCATCACGGTCGACCAGATTCGCGCGCTCGGTGATTTTCTGTCATTGCGACCACATACGGCCACGCGCAAAGTCGTGTTGATATCCCCGGCGGAGGCCATGAACATCAATGCCGCCAACAGCCTGCTCAAGTTGCTGGAAGAGCCGCCGCTCGGCAGCATGCTGCTGCTGGTCACGAGCCATCCGGCACGCCTGCCGGCCACGATACGCAGCCGTTGCGCCCGGCTGCTGTTCCGGCTGCCGGCGCCTGCCGTGGGACAGGCCTGGCTGCAGGTCCGGCACGATGCCAGGAGCGATTCCGCGCTGTTGCTGAGACTGGCCGGCGGCGCGCCGCTGTTGGCCGAAACCCTGGGGCGGGAAGAATTTCCGGCCACGCGCGCCAGGCTGTTGCAGGACATGATGGCGCTGTCCCTGGGACGGGAACATCCGGTCACGTGCGCGGCGCGCTGGAAGGGTCTGGGAACCGGGCGCACGCTCGGCTGGCTCCACGGTTTTGTCTCGGACCAGATTAAAATCCGCCTCGGGGCGCCGGCATCGACACTGTTGAACCCCGAACTCGCGGCCTCTGGCGCCGCTGAAAAAAACAAATACAAAATTAGCGAGTTATATGGTTTTATTGATGCTATTCTTGAGAAATATCGGCAACTCAACAGCCCGCTCGACGAACTTTTGATGCTCGAGGACATTTTGATACGCTGGGTTCGTTTGAGCCGTCTACAATGAAAATGAGCCGTAGTTTTCTATGAACGACAAAACCACCACACCGCATACCGCCGGCGCTGCCAAGGCGGTCAAACCCTTGCCGGTCGCCGCGCGGCCGGGCGTACTGTCCCTGACCATCAAGGACAAAAATGCCCTGTATGCCGCCTACATGCCGTTCGTGAAAGGCGGTGGCATCTTCGTCCCGAGCAACCGGCCGTACAAGCTGGGCGAAGAAGTGTTCATGCTGCTGACGCTGATGGACAGCAAGGAAAAGATTCCGGTCGCCGGACACGTGGTGTGGGTCACGCCGCCGGGCGCGCAGGGCAGTCGCACCGCCGGCATCGGCATCCAGTTCAGCGAGAAGGATTCGGGCATCGCGCGCAACAAGATCGAAGGCATCCTCGCCGGCGCGCTCAATTCCGACCGGCTCACGCACACGATGTAACGTGACGCCGCTCGTCGACTCTCACTGCCATCTCAATTTCGAACCTCTAAACGCCGGCCTGGAAGATGTGCTCCAGCGCGCCCGGGACAACGGGGTCGGACACATGCTGTGCGTGTCAGTCACGCTGGAAACCTTTCCCGAGATACGCGCGCTGGCGCACGGTCATGCGAACCTGTTCGCCTCGGTGGGTGTGCATCCCAACGAACGGGAAGGGCGTGAACCTTCCGTGGAGGACCTGACCAGTCTTGCGGATGACGCGCGCGTGGTCGCCATTGGCGAGACCGGCCTCGACTATTACCGCAGCCAGGGCGATATGGGCTGGCAGCAGGAACGTTTCCGCCGGCACATCCGCGCAGCGAAAAAATCCGGCAAGCCCCTGATCATCCATACCCGCGAGGCCGCCGCGGATACGTTGCGCATCATGCGCGAGGAGAGGGCGGAGGAGATCGGCGGCGTGATGCACTGCTTCACCGAGAGCCGGGACGTCGCGCATGTGGCGCTGGATCTCGGTTTTTACATTTCCTTTTCCGGCATCGTGACCTTCCGCAATGCCGAGGCCTTGCGCGAGGTGGCGAAACAGGTTCCGCAGGACCGGTTATTGATCGAGACCGACGCGCCTTATCTGGCGCCAGTACCGTTTCGCGGAAAGACCAATGAGCCGGCGTTCGTGAAACACGTGGCGGAGTGCCTGGCCACGTTGCGCGCCACGAGTTTCGAAGACATCGCCGAACACACGACCCGCAACTTCTTCGCGCTTTTCAGGCAGGCGAAACCGCCCGCGTGACGAAGCCTTCAGGCGGCGTCGCGTACGTTATTGTTTTTTCTTCCCGCGGTGCTGACTTTTCCTGGAAGGCTGGACCAGCAGAACCGGGACCGGAGCGGTACGTGCCACCAGCCCGGCGTCGCTGCCGAGCAGCAGTCGGTTGAAACCGCGACGCCCGTGTGTACCCATTACGATCACGTCGGCTTTCCATTTACCGGCCTCTTTCACGATCGTGTCCGCTGCGCGGCCCGTGAGATTTTCCACCATGCGC
The DNA here is from genome assembly GCF_002355735.1 of Sulfuricaulis limicola. GTDB lineage: Bacteria > Pseudomonadota > Gammaproteobacteria > Acidiferrobacterales > Sulfurifustaceae > Sulfuricaulis > Sulfuricaulis limicola. The sequence continues at coordinate 1,384,283 of NZ_AP014879.1, forward strand.
GAGTCGGCCTGTATCTCCTGTTTTTTAACCCGAGCCATGATTTGCCTGATCAGTTTTCTGCCTGACTCGCGGAATTTCCCGGCGGTCGCCGTGAACATGCTGTGTTCGCGGGAAAAGGCGATGCCATCCACTACGTGCAGCACACGCAGTTTGGCGTCGCTGGCCCTGGCCAGCCGCATGGCCTTCTCCAGGCCGTTCATGGATGTCGCGCTGCCGTCGACGGGCACCAGAATTCGCTTGTACATGTTTTTTGTCTCCTCGACCGGACCGGGTTTTGTGGTTTTCAATTGTTTAAAGTATCAGCGATTCCCGCGATTGGCCATGTTGATCTTCGTCAAATCAATGTAGCCGCCGGAACACACGCGAAGAACAGGAAATGGATTTTCTGACATTGTGCGCCGACTATGTCGGCTGAAATCATTGATCATTTCGCGTCGCGACGCGCGACGGTTTGATCGTGGGTGGTCCATCGGTTACAGTTGACCCTGTTGTTCCTGCCGTTGTCCATTCGCGCCGCGGCGGTCGGTTTGCCCCAGAGCAGCCAGGAGACACCGTATGGCGGCAACGCCAACCAAAAATACCAAACCACAGGAAACCAGGCACGCACCAAAGGGTGCGAGCCTGTTCACCGAGCACGATATTTATCTGTTCAAGGAAGGCCGGCACTTCCGCCTGTACGACAAGTTTGGCGCGCATGCGCAGACAGTGGAAGGTGTCGCCGGGGTTTATTTCGCAGTGTGGGCGCCGAACGCGAGCCGGGTGGCGGTCGTCGGGGATTTCAACGCCTGGCGTCCCGAGGCACACCCGCTGTTGCCGCGTCAGGACGATTCCGGCATCTGGGAGGGATTCGTGCCCGGTGTCAGCCGCGGCGCCCGCTACAAATATCACCTTGTCTCGCGCCACGGCAATTATCAGGTCGAGAAGACCGACCCGTTCGCGCTGCATACCGAGATCCCGCCGCGCACGGCCTCGGTCGTGTGGGAGCTGGACTACCGCTGGGATGACCAGGCGTGGATGCAGGAGCGGGGACGGGCCAATGCGCTGAATGCCCCCATGTCCGTTTACGAGGCCCATCTCGGCTCGTGGCGGCGTGTCCCGGAGGAAGGCAATCGCCCGTTGAGTTATCGCGAACATGCATCACAACTGGCGGATTACGTGCGTGACATGGGCTTCACCCATGTCGAGCTGATGCCGGTCACGGAACACCCGTTCTACGGCTCCTGGGGCTACCAGACCACGGGTTACTTCGCGCCGACGGCGCGCTATGGCACGCCGCAGGATTTCATGCACCTGGTTGACCGGCTGCACCGGAACGGCGTGGGCGTGATCCTCGACTGGGTGCCGTCGCACTTTCCCACCGATGAGCACGGGCTGGTGTATTTTGACGGCACCTGGCTGTTCGAGCACGCCGATCCCAAGCGCGGCTATCACCCGGAGTGGAGCTCGAGCATTTTCAATTACGGCCGGCACGAAGTGCGATCGATCCTGATTTCGAGCGCGCTGTTCTGGCTCGACAAATACCATATCGACGGCCTGCGGGTCGATGCGGTCGCCTCGATGCTGTATCTCGATTATGCGCGCGAGGCGGGCGAGTGGATTCCCAACGAGCACGGCGGCAAGGAAGACATCGAGGCGGTCCAGTTTCTGCGCGATCTGAACGAGGCGGTGTACCGGGATCATCCGGACACGCAGACCATCGCCGAGGAATCCACCGCCTGGCCCATGGTGTCGCGCCCGACCTGGCTCGGCGGACTCGGCTTCGGCATGAAATGGAACATGGGCTGGATGCACGACACGCTCAATTACTTTTCGCGCGACCCGGTGTACCGCAAGTTTCACCACGATCAGCTTACGTTCAGTATCTGGTACGCATTCCACGAGAATTTCGTGCTGCCGTTTTCGCATGACGAAGTCGTGCACGGAAAAGGCTCGCTGCTCAGCCGGATGCCGGGCGACGACTGGCAGAAGTTTGCCAACCTGCGCCTGCTGTTCGGTTACATGTACGGCCATCCTGGAAAAAAACTCTTGTTCATGGGCTGCGAGTTCGGTCAATGGAGAGAATGGAATCACGATCAAAGCCTGGATTGGCACCTGCTGGAGCACGCACCGCACCGCGGCATTCAGTCCTGGGTGCGTGATCTCAATCAGCTCTATCGCCGCGAACCGGCGCTGCATGCGCGCGACTTCGACCGGCAAGGATTCGAGTGGGCCGACCTGCACGACTGGGAGCACAGCATCATCAGTTTCTGCCGCCGCGGCGAAAATCCGGACGATCTCATGCTGGTGGTGTGCAACTTTACCCCCGTACCGCAGGTCAACTACCGGGTGGGCGTGCCGCGCGGCGGCTGCTGGACCGAAGCGCTCAACAGTGACGCCACGGTTTATGGCGGCAGCGGTCTGGGCAACTTGGGCGGGGTAGAGGCGGCGCCGGTGCCGGCACATGGCCGCGATTATTCGCTGGCGCTGACCCTGCCGCCACTGGCAACTTTGTATTTGAGGGCGCCACGTCTTTAACATGTTTTTACATGAAGGAGATTCATGAATGGCCGGTAGTTCCAAGGTTGAGCCATTTGTCGTCAAGGATTGCGCGCTGGCCGCCATCGCCACTGGCAGGCGCGCGCAGAACCTGCGGGAATTGCGCGACGGCCTGCTCGCGGTTCACCCCGAGAGCATCAACTACCACTTCTGGGGCGGCCTGTTGCAGCCCCGGTTCGACGATCCGGAATACAACAATGACTTTGCCTCCTGGGTGCGCCACGCGCTGCACGACAACAAGCTCGGCGAGCGCCTCGGCGTCATCGATCCTGCCGACTTCCACGACATCGAGGCCTTGCGGCAGGAGCTGATCGACGTCATCGAAACGCGTCTCGATGAAATGGAATTTCATCCCTGGGCGCGTCGCGACCAGCAGTTTCATTTCGTGCGGGCACAGATCGTGGTGTTCGACACCGGCAAGCGCATCCTGCGCCCCCGGGATTTGCGCGCCGTGATTCCGACCCTGTCCATCGGCAGCATCTATTATCACGTGATTGACGCGCGCCGCCGCGAGCCGCAGCGGGTGGACGATATCCGTGCCTGGCTCCAGCAGTTTGGTGATCAATACGCCGTCCTGTGCGACCGTCTCGCGGGCATCGATCCCTATTTCGCCACGCTCACCGAATTGCGCCGCGCGCTGGATACGGTTATCACGGAATGTTCTCTCGAGGGAGACGCGGCATGACCCAGTTGCTCAAGTCCTACGCCGATGTCGTGGGTCAGGACGTCATCCGGCACCTGTCCCAGCTGGCGGCCCCGCTGAAGGGCCTGAAGGTGGTCCACGTGAATTCGACCCGGACCGGAGGAGGGGTGGCGGAGATACTGGAAAAACTGGTGCCGCTGATGAGCGAACTGGGCCTGGACGTGCGCTGGGAGGTGATCAAGGGCGACACCGGTTTTTACCAGTGCACCAAGCAGTTTCACAACGCATTGCAGGGCAACACCAGCATTATTTCCGAGGCCCTGCTCAAGGAATACGAGGCGACCAACCAGCGCAACGCCGGGGAGCTCGGGCCGGTATTGCGCGACGCCGACCTGGTGTTCATCCACGATCCCCAGCCGGCCGCGCTGCTCAGACATTTTCCGGAGCGCCGCGGAAAATGGATCTGGCGCTGCCACATCGACGTGAGCCACCCGTTCCGGCCGGTGTGGCGCTACCTGCGCCAGTTCATCGCGCCTTACGACGCCAGCATCTTTTCCATCGCCGATTTCGTGCAGATGCTGCCGCATCCGGTCTACCTGATTCCGCCCAGCATCGATCCGCTGAGCGATAAAAACATGGATCTGCCGGCGGAGGAGATCCGGGAAATCTGCGCGCGCTACCACATCGATCCGGAACGGCCGATGATGCTGCAGGTTTCGCGCTTCGACCGCTTCAAGGATCCCCTGGGCGTGATCGAGGCCTATCGCCTGGCCACCAGCTTCATCCCGTCGCTGCAGCTGGTGCTGGCCGGCGGCGGCGCCACCGACGATCCCGAGGGCGACGTGGTGCTGGCGGAGGTGCGCGCGGCCGCCCAGGACGATCCCGACGTGCATATCCTGCTGTTGCCGCCCGACGCGCATCGCACCATCAACGCGCTGCAGCGCGCCGCCGCTTTCGTGCTGCAAAAATCCATCAAGGAAGGCTTCGGATTGACCGTGTCCGAGGCGATGTGGAAGGGCAAACCCGTGATCGGCGGCGACACCGGCGGCATTCGTCTCCAAGTGATCAATCACCACACGGGTTTTCTGGTGAGCTCGCCCGAGGGTGCGGCGCTGCGCATCCGTTATCTGCTGCATCACCGCGAGAAACTGGCCGAGATGGGGCAGAAGGCGCGTGAATTCGTGCGCGAGAATTTCCTGCTCACGCGCCAGTTGCGCGAGTACCTGACTGTCATGGTGGCATTGCGTCATGGCGCGGGCGATCGCCTGGAGCTGGGATAAGGCGCGGGATTCCGGCGCCACACGGACACAGGAGGAAAAATGACGGCACCCAATCCTTTGCTTGTCCTCAAGTCGCTGGGCCAGAGCGTCTGGCTTGATTACATCGAGCGCGGCATGCTTGTCAGCGGCAAACTGACCCATATGATCGAACGCGATGGACTGGCCGGCATCACCTCCAATCCGAGCATTTTTGAAAAGGCGATCACCGGCCACGAGGATTACGAGGCGGACATTGCCAGGCTCGCGCGCCATGCTCGCAGTGCCATGGAGATCTACGAGCCCATCGTACTGGCTGACATCGGCCATGCCGCCGATCTGTTTCTGCCGGTGTATGAACAAACCCGCGGGCGCGACGGTTTCGTGAGCATCGAAGTGTCACCGCATCTGGCCAGCGACACGGACAAAACGGTGAAGGAGGCGGTGCGACTGTGGGAGAAGCTGCATCGTCCCAATATCATGATCAAGGTTCCCGGGACCGCTCAGGGCCTGCCCGCCGTGCGCCGGCTTATCGCCCAGGGCATCAACGTCAACGTAACCCTGCTGTTCGGCCTCAGCCGCTATCGTGAGGTGTTGCAGGCCTGGCTTTCCGGCCTGGAAGATCGCGCCCAGGCTGGGTTGAGCCTGGATTCGGTAGACTCGGTGGCGAGTTTTTTCCTGAGCCGCATCGACGTGCTGGTAGACCAGCGTCTTGATGCACTGGCTGAATCCGGCGACAAACCTGCGGCTTCTCTGCGCGGGACAGCCGCCATTGCCTGCGCACGTCTGGCTTACCGAATATATGGCGAGATGCACAGTTCGGAGCGCTGGCAGCGGCTGGCCGCGCGTGGCGCGCATACCCAACGCCTGCTGTGGGCGTCGACCTCCGCCAAGGACCCGGCCTACAGCCCGGTGAAATATGTCGAGCCCCTGATTGGCCCGGAAACCGTCAACACCTTGCCGCCGGAGACGCTCGATGCCTATCGCCGGCAAGGAGACCCGGCCGCGCGACTGGAACAAGACCTGCCACAGGCTGACGTGACGGTGGCCAGGCTGGCGCAGCTGGGGATCGATCTGGAGGCTGTTGCCCGGCAACTGGAGGAAGAGGGAGTCAAAAAGTTTGTCGCACCTTTCGACAAACTGCTCGCTTCACTCGAACAACGGCGCCAGCAACTCGCACCTGCTTAAAAAGATTTATGTTTATAAACAATTGTTTTTTGACTTTGATTCATGTTTTAGATAATGAAAATTAACCGTGAAATGGATTCGAGTTGCTCCTGAAGATGTGCTGGTGAGCGGGGTTCGACAATGTCTGAATCATTCGTATAATGTATATTATGTAAAATAATAAAAAGAACCAAATAGCAGCTCCAAACAACCGTGTGGTTTATTTGCCCCCTTCTCCGGCCATTCTGGCCCGCAGTGATTTAACCCGGGTTGCGAGATTTTTCCTGTTCATCTCCGGCACATCCGTAAGCGCCAGCACCCGCTCCGGATAATTCCGGGTCGCTGCCATCAATTCGTGCAGGATATCGGCGGCAGCGGCACGCGTCAGGCCGAAGGATTCACCTACCCGGGAGACACTGTGGCCGAGCCCGTGCTGGACGTCGATGTAAAACGGCAACGCCGAGATCAGGTCATGCCGGTCCCAGGCGCGCATCGGCGTGGGATCGAATACCGGCGAGATCTGGATCTTTTCCGGACCATCCAGGAATGCCAGGTTTTCCAGATGCAGGTCACCATTGCCAGTGAGCAGCGCCATGACAAAGCGCCGGTAGACTTCGAGGCGTGCCACAGCAGGATCAATATCAGCGATTTCCGCCAGCTTCAGCAGCATCAGGCCCACGCCTTCGACCTCGGCATCGGTCATGGTGCGCACCTGCTGCTGACCGGTGGCATAGACCGAAAAAAAACTCTCCATGGCCCGCGGCCCGCCGATGGGTGTACGGTCGAAGCGCTCCACGGCCAGCACCGAAAGCCCATCGATGCTGGCGCGCCAGTGGCGCGGAACCTCGAAACCCAGCTCTCGATGCAGGTCGAGGCACAGAGCCTCCAGTGCCGCCAGACCATGGTACTGCGGATCTTCAACCTTCATTACCACGTCGACGTAGGGAATACCGTCAATTTCACGTGTCCCGGGCTCAGCCAAGCTTCCGTCCCAGGCGTCCTGGTCCGGGATGGCCACCAGAAGCTTGGGTATCTGGCCTCCCACCGAGGGCGTGGGGCCGATCAAGCGCATGATATCGATCGCTTCATCGTTAAAATCCTGGCTGGTGCCCTCCTTCAGAAATTTCCAGAATTCCGAACGCGAGCCGACCCGTTTTTTGGGCGCATCGGTGTCAGCGTAGTTTTCCAGCGCCGCGCGATCATCCGGGAACACGTCGACATGGCCGATGCCATTGTGCCCGGTAAGCATCAATAATTCCCATTCCGTTTCAAATCCTTGTGCCGGAGGGTTCGAGCGTTTTGCGAGCAGGCTGGTGTACAACCGGCGCTGGATGTTGTTGGCATTGCGGCCCGGAATCAGGGCCATCAGCCGTGGTAACAACGGCAGGATCTCGGTGGACTGGTGCACGAACGGCCGCTCACGCCATAGCCGTGATGGAAGCATCAGCGAAAGTCCGGGGATGTTCTGGCCCTGCTCCAGGAATTCCGGCGTATAGGAAAAACGCATCTCGCGGCCGGTGGCCACGAGACTGCCCATCTTGCGAGACTCAGCGGCGGTGCGGGCCCACACCACCGCGTAACGGTCGGTCATGTGAAGAAGCGGCCCTGCTGGATGCGCTCGAGCTGGTCGTCATCCGGCACCACGGCCAGCTTCAGGCCCACGGCCCGCGCCAGACGGTCAATGAGCGTGAAGTCGGCGGTACCGCGGGTTTTCATGCGGCTCAGGGTTTCAGGCCGCAGCCCCGCGAGTTGTGCCAGCTCCTTGTCCTTGAGTTTCCGGATATCGGCGGCAGCAAGGATGGCGTTCAGGGTTGACCGTACGGGGTCAGAATTGCTTGGGGATTTTAAATTGATCATATAATCAATTTAAATCATAAATTGACTTGTATGTCAATATTTATATTAAAATGACTATATAATCAATAATATAAAACCTATAGAAAATATGTATATTTTATATTTAATTTCAACTAGTTATATATTTTAACTAACTATAAACATTAACAATTTTTTATTGAAATCATGGTTGTAGTGCCTGCCCTGTTAACTCCTGCCGGACTTCCCGCAAGCGCGCCTTGATGCGCACGGCGTTTTCGACCCCCATGCGGATCATGATCTTCTGTCCCGCTGACAACTCCTCGAGGGCAGGATCGGCAAACAGGTACATGACCTTGGGTCGGACCAGCTTGATCGCGCTCGGAATTTCCGGTGCCGCCAGGAGGTCATCAATGGCCTCGACCAAACGGTCGTTGAAGTAGCCCTTGGGGTATCCCAGATTGACGTATTCCTGCTGAAACAGCGGGTAGAAGCGCGTATAGACCGCGACCAGCTTCCGGGCATCCACGGCGTCGGACAGCAACACATAGGATTTGTAGCGCCGAAAATTGTCCGTATTGGTCAGATAGTTGTCCCCTTCGCCGGTGGCGAGGAACTGCCCTGCCACCGGCTTGAACAGCCGGTAACGCAGAGCCACGTGCTTGCGCGGCAGGTTGTCCACCGTGACCACGAAACGTCGCACGATCTCGCGCACGTCGAAAAATTCCTGCACCGCCTGTTGCCCAAAAAAGCCTGTCAGCACATCGAGCATGGCGTCGTCACTGCTTTCCAGCGTCGGCAGTGGCTTTTCCGACGGCTCCATTTCCTTGATCGGGTGACGTATCTGCGGCTCGGGTTTGGCCTCCGGCGGTGCCTCCGCCGGAGGCGGAGCAGGTGCCGGCCCGGGTTCCGGTTGCATTTGCCAGTAGTAAAAGCCGGCGGCAATGCCGCCCAGCACCAGCAATACCATCAACCACATAGTTTTTTTCATGGGCGACACGAAAACAGCGTTGAGTTGAAAGGATTGCGTAAACGATTGAATACCCATCATACGACACTCGTGAAAGGAACCAAAGGGAATGATGATGCAGTCTGATAGAATCCCCGCCATGGACTCAGGCACGCCGCACCCTGCCCGCTCCAGCCATCCATCCCGGGAATGACCATGAGAAAAATCGTCGCGCTGTTTATTGTCATGCTGCTCAGCGGCTGTGCGGCGCTGCAGTCCGCCATCGAAACGCCGCATGTGACCCTGAACAACCTGCAAGTGCTTGACATGACGCTGCTGGAACAGCGTTACGCGGTGACGCTCCGGGTGCAGAATCCCAATCCGATACCGCTCCCGATCGCGGGCATGAACTTCCAGCTCGACATCAACGACTCGGAACTGGGACGCGGCGTGACCAACCAGGCGGTGACGGTGCCGGCCTACGGCGAGGCCCTGGTGAAGGTGAATGTGGCGAGCAGCCTGATGCGGATCTTCAACCAGATTCGGGCGCTGGAGAGCAGCAAAGGCGAGAGCCTGCGTTACCGGCTGTCCGGTGGGCTCAGCATTTCCGACCGCATGGGAAAATTACCTTTTGAATACCGCGGTGATTTCAGCCCGCGGCGCTGACTATCCTGCCTGAAGTGACTCAGCCGCCGGTGCGCAGCGAAGAAGTTGTTTGTTGCTTGTGGGATTTGACCACCTTGCCGTCCGGCTCGATGTAGCAACTGAAATCGTACGTAATCTCGGCCCCCGCCTGCCCCATTTCGCCGACGCGCACGCCTTCGACGTATTGCGCTCCCTGGGTCGCGTGCGCTTCACCGGAGTTTACGATGCGGGCATACGCCGGTCGCTCGGCCGCTGCCAGCGCCGCGCCCTGACAGGCCTTGAGCGCCTGGTATTCCGCGGGATGCAGCAATTTTTCCCTGGCGTCGCGAACCGTGGGAATTTTGTCGGCGAGCAGCGCCAGCACGACCAGGGCGAAAACCAGCGGGAACAGGATGCGCTCGATACGAAAGCGCGGCCTGGCGTTCGGGTTGGCGGGAGAGTATCTCGGTTCTTCCATAAGCAACAGTGCTGTCCCGGATGATGTCGCTCTTCTGTGCCCGATCGTCTTATTCCGCGAAATCGAGCCGCTCCTGCACCGCCTTGATCCCGGCCGCGGCGCAGGCCTCGTCCTTCTCGCCGCCGGGCGCGCCGCTCACGCCCACGGCGCCGATCAACGAGCCCCCGGCACGGATCGGCAGCCCTCCCTGCAGCAGCAGGATGCCGCGTACCTCGTTCAGCTCGGCACGGATATCGGCCCGGTTAGTGCGGAAATCCTGGGTGCTGACGCCGGACATGACCACTGCGCTCGCCTTGCGCTCGGCGAGTTCGATGGCATGACGCGAGACGTAAACATCGCGCAGCATCACCTGCGCATCGCCGGCGCGGTCGACCACCACCACCGCCGTGTTGTAGCCCATTTTACGGCAGGCCTCCAACGTCTGATTGGCAATGTCGCGTGCCAGATCGAGCGTCATGATCTTGGCGTTCAGCACATCTGCTGCATGCAACGGGAAAGACAGCGTCGCCCCAAGGAGCATCGGTACAAGCAAATTCATTTTCATGACGACATCTCCTGCGAGTTGGGCCGCAACGTCACTTAAACCGCCTTGAGCTTGTGACCGCCGCAAATGTCGCACGGCGGCAGCTCGTCCATGTCTTCCGGCAGGACGATGCGCGTGCGGCAACCGCTGCACTCATACATGCCGGCGTGATACTTCTTCGGCGGGGGTGGCGTGATTTTCGTGATGGTGGGCTCGGCGCCGACATATTCGGTGCTGCCGCAGTTGTCGCAGGCAGGAAGCTCGCGGTAGGTTTGCGAGAAGATCGAGCCCTGGCCGCAGCGCTTGCATTCGTAGCGGCCGACCGGGTATTCGATGATCTCACTGGCCGCCTCCTGCTCTTTCTTGGCCTCGGCCAGGGCCAGCAATACCTCGTCGCCCAGCCGTTTGGCGCGCGCCTCGGCGGTTTTGGCCTCCATGATGGCCTTTTTCATTTCCCGGGCCAGTTCCCTGGCCCGTTCTTGTGCCGATGACATTCGGTATTCCTTCCTCTCGGGACTTGTTTTTGATTCCGCTCGTCAACGGTTTCCGACACGTTGTCGGATGTCCATGTACTGGTGCTGTTTCGTCATGTGACTATAACAATCACTGCTTATGTTACATGGTTTCCAGCCGCGGGCTACCTTGCCGCGGACCCAGGGAAGAACCCCCGTGATCTTATGCGGGCCCAGTCACTTGCAGCGGGAGAATGACCATGCACAAGGAACATGCCGCCGACGCCGGTTTTCCGGGAATCGCGTTTGCCACCCTGCCAAAAACCGGCGAAACCGTCGCTATCCGTTATGGCGAACGAATCTACTACCGCGTGGACTCCGCCAAAACCGCGGACGAACTGAATGCAATATACGGCGTCACGCCGGGACAGGCCAGGGCGATCCTGGCGAGCGCACTGGCCGGCTGGAAAACACCGTCGACGATCTCGTAGTCGCGTCCAGCCCGGCCGTCAGGCGCAGGCTTGCCAGGGCGCGGGTAGCGCCACGGCACGCAGTATCTCACCCAGCATTTGTTCCGCCGCCGGCGACAACGGCTCCTTGCGGCCCTTGCGTTCGCGGCGCAGATAAAATTCCACCAGGATAGCGCGCAGGTACTGCCGGCTGTGTTCCGGGTGCGTGTTCATGTCGCTCATGAGGTAATGAAACCGGGTCACGAACTCGGCATCGTTGAAATATGGCGTGAACACGCCACGATCGAAGACATTCTCCAGCGCGTTGAAAAATGCACGTTGGCCGGCGTGTAATTCCGGTGAATGGAAAAACTTCCAGGCATGTTCCAGGTCATGCAGGAAAAAGGCAAAGGCATGGGGCTTGTTCAGCACCGGCCGGCATAACCGCGGATACGCGGTGAGCGCAGTCACCGCACGACACCCGCGCGCCTGCATGCGCAACACTTCCAGAGGTTGCGGAATATCCTCGCGCAGGATCAAGGGCCAGGTGCCCCGCAGCCACTGAAGCAGCGCCATCGGTACATTATTGATCACGCCGCGAAACTGGTAACGCTCCAGCCAACCGGACAGGCGTTCCCGCAAGCACTCCCCTTTCGCTGACTCCATCACACTCAGCCATTCATTGACATCGGGACGCGGGTCGTTCTTGTTTCGGCGCGAAGCAAATTGCCGGCCGTGCGACGCAATCTGCCAATAGAAAAAATACCGGGCCGCGAATGCCATTGCATCGATCTCTCCGGCACGCCAGCGCCGTGCCAGACCGGCAAGCCGGGACAATAATTCCTGTGGAGCATCGTTTGGGCTCGACATGTGAAGAGTTTACCCTGGCCTTCTGGTCCTGGTCAGGAATCGATCCAGCTGATTCGCAAATGCCTGCCGGTCGCTCAGGCTGAGCACCGCCGGACCGCCGGTGTTCACGCCGGTATTGCGCAGCTCGTCCATGAAGTTGCGCATCGTGAGGCGCTCGCGGATATTTTCGGTGGTATAGAATTCACCGCGCGGATTGAGCGCATGGCCACCCTTTTCAATCACGAGCGCCGCGAGCGGGATGTCGGCGGTGATCACCAGGTCGCCGGATTGCAACTGCTGCACGATCTTGCTGTCGGCGACATCGAAACCGGACGGCACCTGGATGGCCTTGATATAAGGGGATGACGGCGTGCGCAGCAGCTGGTTCGCCACCAGCGTCAGCAAAACCTGCGCGCGCGTCGCCGCACGAAACAGGATGTCCTTGATTACATTCGGGCAGGCATCGGCGTCGACCCAGATCTGCATTAAATCACCTGACTCCCCGATAAACCGGCTGCCTATTCACCCGCCTCCATGGCCCGGGCGTATTTCCCGTCACGCGCCAGGCCGTTTAGCTGGCAACGCTTCAGCAGCGCCTTCTGCGCGGCGGCAACGTTGCTTTCCTGTCCTTTCCACGCCGCCAGCACCGGCGCCTGCAGCGCTCGCCCATAGGAGAAGCTGACCTGCCACGGCTGCGGGCCCATCGCGTTCATGGCGTTCAGATGGTCGGTCGCGTCCTCCGCGCTCTGCCCGCCGGACAGGAACACGATGCCGGGGACCGCCGCCGGCACGTAGCGCCGCAGGCAACGGAGCGTGGCCTCGGCTACCTGTTGCACGCCGGCCTGCTGCGGGCATTTCATGCCGGGAATCACCATGTTCGGCTTGAGCAGCATGCCGTCGAACACCACGCGATGGGCGTCGAGCTCGGCGAACACTGCCTCCAGCACCCGCGAGGTCACGACCTCGCAGCGGTCGATGTCATGCGTGCCGTCCATGAGCACTTCCGGCTCCACGATCGGCACCAGGTCGATCTCCTGGCACAGCGCGGCATAACGTGCCAGGGCATGGGCATTTGCGCGGATGCCGAATGCCGACGGGATATCGTGTTCGTTGATTTCGATCACCGCCCGCCACTTGGCGAACTTCGCGCCCAGCTGCTTGTACTCGGCGAGGCGCTCGCGCAGGCCGTCCAGGCCCTCGGCGACCTTGTCTCCCGGGTACAGCGCCAGCGCCTTGGCGCCCTTGTCCACCTTGATGCCGGGAGCGATACCGCGACTGGACAACAATTTGGCGAACAGCGTGCCGTCGCGCGTGCGCTGGCGCAGGGTTTCATCGAAGAGAATGATGCCGCCGATATAGCGCTCGATGCCTTCGGTCGTAAAGAGAATTTCGCGGTAACGCCGGCGGTTCTCTTCGGTGGACTCGATCTTGATCGAATCGAAGCGCTTCTTGATCGTGGGGCTGCTTTCGTCCGCGGCCAGCACCCCCTTCTGCCTTGCGACGATGGCGTTTGCCACGGACTTGAGCTCACGGATGTTCATTGGCCATGACCCCCCAATGAGAATGAGTAGAACTGCATCGCTGAAATCCCAGCATAATAACGTAATGCACCGGACGATCCGGCGAATGCTCAATCTTTTGCGGGAGCCATGTCCTTGATGAAGCGGTCGGCCTCGGCAATCGAGCGGTTCATGTCGGCCACCAGCGCGCTGATGTCAGCCTGGATCCTGGCGCGTTCGGATTTGAGCGAGGCGATTGCCCGGGCATTGAGGTTGTGCTTGAGAAACAGCACGCGGTCGCGAAACGCGGCCAGCACGGGGTCGAGTTTCTTTTCCGCACGCTTCATGGCGCCGATGAGTTCGCGATAGCGCGCCCGTGTCGTATCCAGCTGTTTTTGGCTGGAACGCCGCAGTTCCGGGCTGCTGTACTGGGCCAGCTCCTTGTCCCATTCCCGGAAGAGATCCTGCGCCACGCGTTCGACCTCGGTAATGCGTTTGTGCACGGCGTTGGCGCGCGCCTCGCTGTCCTCAAACTCGTCCTTGAGCTTGTTGTACTGCTGCTCCAGTTCGCCGCCGGAGAAATTCGTGACCGCGATGAATTGCGCCAATGCTGATTCGAATTGTTTCTTTGCATCCTGCTGCGCTTCACGCGCGTCTTCAACGCGATCGACCAGGATGTCACGTTTCTCGTAGCCAAACTTCTCCATCGCCCCGTAATAGGCCGACTGACAACCGGCCAGCAGCGCGGCAACGAGCAATACCGGCGTTTTCCAGGAATTCGGGAAAATCATGCGCATTCGTGTCAGCTCCTGATTAATCCACAGACGGAGAACACAGACTGCCTCGTAGGCGTAAAATTCTCAAGAGCGGACTTTTGCCTGTTGCTGAAACAGTTTCACCCTCCACCAAGGTCGCGCCGGGCGCTTTGGTCGAGGGTGTGCTGGACGGGATCGCTAGAAGTTATGCGTCGTCTCGGTTTTGGCCGTTACCGAGACCGTTGCCGTCCCGCTGAAGCCCACCATCGGAGCGTTCTGTGTGTTATCGACGATCGGGTCATCGTCCGCGGCATCGCAGGTAAACGCCACCGTGTAATCACCGGCCTCGAGAAAGGCAGCCTTATAGACATATCTGGTGTTATCGTCGGGGTCCAGCTTCACGCTCGCGGTGGTCACGGGGTCGGGGTCAATGCCGTCAATGTCATCCGGCGTGACACCGGCGCCGCTGTACACATACACCGCCGGGTGATCGTTCACCGGGTCGCAGGTTACCGTCATCAATGTGTCATTTACCGTACCGGCGATAGATCCAGTCATGGCGTTGTCCGCCAGACGCAGCGTCGGACGGAGCATGTACTCGCCGGTGGCGGGGTCGTTGCCGGTGAAGTGCACCGACTTGCGCAGATCGAAATCGATGGTGAAATCGGCGCTCCCGCCCGCCGGAACGACGAAGCCCCGGTTGAGCTTCAGGCCGGTCTTGGCCTCGCTCGGTATGGTGAGTTCATGACACATGTCGCCCATGCCGACCATGCCGTCCATGTCCACATCAATACAGGAATCATCCTCGCCATCGGTGTCGACGTTCAGGCGGATCCAGTTGTAGCGCCCCGCCGGCAGCGTGAAATCCTGCAGCAGGAGATCGGCATTGCCGCTGTTCAGCTCCAGCAGATCGAAACGTTTCGGCGCCGGCGACGTGGCGCAGGCAGTTTCGCTCAGGATGGTTTTGGTGGCGTCCGCCGGGTCCTGGCAATAATAAAGCGTGGTGCGCTGGCCATCGGCGGCCTGGAGTTCGAGCCCGGAAAACTGGATGTATACATGTTCAGCGCTGTCTACCGGTCCATCGGTGATTTGCAGTGACAGCGTGCCGGTGCCGGCACCATCGCTGCCGCCACCACCGCCACAGCTGGCCAGCGTCAGGATCGCACCGAGCGAAACGATGACTCCAAGACGTGTGTGGAGTGCGGATGTGTTCATGTTTATATCCTCCATCTCATCTGGTTAATTGTTATTGCCCTGGACCGGCGAATTCTCCCACTTCCGGCCTGTTCGACAACGCCTGGCGCGCCGAACGGTATATCATCCCTGATGAAACAGCCCCGGCTCCGTCAATGGCAGCCGGGATTGTGCTCGCAGACTTTTGTGCCTCAATCAGCGCCGCATGCCGGCATCAAACACGTATTACTGGATCGTGAACTTGCTCGCCCCGGCGGACTTGTCGTTGGCGAAAATCTCGACCTGATAATCTCCGGCCGGCCAGCCACCGGGCATGCTGACGTGGAATTCGTTTACCGCCGGGCCATTGGCGGCGATCGTCTGGCTGGTCTCGTTCACCGTGGCAACGTTGTCACCCTTGTGGAAGGTCCACCTGGCCTTGAGCGTGGTGTTTCCGCTGCCCAGGGTTTCCACCACGGCGTAAATCGTATCGTTCCTGGCGAAGCTGGTGCTCGGCGCGGTCACGCGCTTGTCGGCACCGAGCGCATTGCCCAGATTGACGGCGGCAACGGTAACCCCGGCAGGCGCGGCAGGTTGCGTCGCCTGCGTGGCCGGTGGTGCCGCGGGCGCGGGTGTTTCCTTCTTCCCGCAGGCAACGACAGTGAGGGCAAGCAGCAAAACGAGAGAAGATGTGCGGAATGCTTTCATGGATGTTTCTCCTTGTGTCCGGAATTTCCGGGCCATCGCGTTACTTGGGTGGAATTTTCAGCTTCTGGCCGGGGAAGATCTTGTTGGGATCCTTGAGCAGGTCCTTGTTCGCTTCGAATATGCGCGGCCAAAGCTTGGCATCGCCGTACTCGCGCTTGGCGATTTTGGACAAGCTGTCACCGGAAACGACTGTATAAATCTTGTTCGCGGTCGAACTCGCACCGCTCTTGACGCCTGAAAAATCGGGCATGTCGTTATCGGCCATGATGTTAATCTCCTGTGTGCGTGATTACCCTTCGCCTGTTTTAACGAGGCGATTCTTTTTGTCCAGCCCGGAAGCCAGCCGTTCCGGCTCCATCCCGGAGCTGGGCGATCGTCAGGTTTCGGACCTGGATTTCCGCCGCATGTCAGCGGAGTGCGCGCGCTTGTAGGTCTGGATGTCCTTGAAGCGGCCATTGCTGTCGCGCACGGCGTACAGTTTGGTGCCCTTGCTGCTGCGATGCGTGGTGCGTTTTGCCTTTCCCATGGTTTTCCTCCGGCGGATCGATGGATGACGGCGAACTCAGGATCAAACCGTACCAGTTGACGCTTTTCCGGTATTTTTTCCTTGACGTGGAGCAAAAACATCAGGCGCGCCGGCCAGGCCTGATGGTTACCCGTGTGACACCGCCCTGCCCCGGGTTCTTGCCTGGCCGGCGGCCGGATTTCGGCGGGAGGATTATTTCAAAAGCGGATGATCCGCCGGCAGCTGTTTGGAGTACCAGATGGCCAGCTTATGCCGCATGGATTGCTGCGAAACCTGATCCTCCGGCAGGGGCTGAATCTGCTTGTCATGGACCAGCAGCCGGTAGATGAACAGGATTTTCTCGCTGGCCGAATCCGTCGGTTCGAAAATCACCGCACCCCGCTCCTCGCCGTACTTCATGCCGGCGAGGATCGCCGCTTTCACCAGCTCGGCCTCGTGTCTGATTTTCTTCATGGCAAACTCAGGGATGGCCTTGGGGCATCCTTGGGCCTTTCTGGCCGGTCAGCACCTTGTCGATACTGATCGATACGGCCTTGGTGCCGTTCGCCACGGGCCCGCTCACGCCTTCCAGATCGCCGTCGCTGGCGTCGGCCATGCCGGACTTGGTGACACGCGCCACCACGATGACCTCGGGCGCGCTCGACAGCCGCATCGCGGAACTCATGCCCTGGCTGTCGTCCAGAACAACAGTGACTGGCAGGTCCTTGACCTGTTTGCGTACCAGCGCCAGCGGCATGCGCGGGCCGCTCGTGGGGCGCGCGAAGATGAATACCACGTCATCCGGCGCGGCCTTCCTGGCCAGCGCCGGGCTCAATGACACCGTTACCTTGAGGGACGTTGCTGCGGTCGCGGCGGAATCCTTGATGTCAGTGGTTTCCGTTGCGTGCATGGGCGGGGTATTCGCCATCGGCGCGGCGGCCGTGGCCTCCGGGCTGCGCTGACAGGCGCTAACGCCGATTCCGGTAATAACGGCGATCATGCCGAGGTATTGCGCGGCTCGTGGATATCTGAAAATCGTCATGGGCTCTCCCTGGATGGAATACGGGTAATGTGGAATGGAACGGTTCATTGTAATCCACTCCGCCGGCTTTATTCTCTACCCGCCGGCAACCATACCCTTTCAGCGCCGGATAAACGGCGGGCGGCCCGGGACCGGCGTCAGACATACAGCAGGATCGCCACATAGTGGCAGACGCTGCCGGCCAGCACGAACAGATGCCAGGCCCCGTGCATCCACGGATAGCGCCGGTCGAGCGCGAAGAACACGATGCCGGAGGTATAGAAGATGCCGCCCGCAAGCAGCCAGTAGAACCCGGCGCGTGGCAGCGCCGCGAGCAGCGGGTCGAGCGCCAGCAATATCAGCCAGCCCATGGTGAAATAGATGACAAATGGCAGCACCCGAGCGCCGCGTCGCGGCAAGGCATCGAGCACCAGACCCAGTATGGCCATGGCCCAGATCGCGCCGAACAGCCACCATCCCACCGTGCCGTCGAGCGTGACCAGCGTGAACGGCGTGTAGCTGCCGGCAATCAGCAGGTAGATCGCCTGGTGATCGAGGACGCGAAAGATATTTTTCGCCCGTCCCGGCAGGCTGTGGTAGAGCGTGGAGACGAGATAGAGCAGAAACAGCGTTGCGCCATAAACGCTGAATGCCGTAATACGGCGCGCGCCGCCGTCCTGCGCCGCCAGCACCACCAGCACTACCGCGCCGGCCAGCGCCAGCGCCGCGCCAATCATATGTGAAATGCCGTTGAATCGTTCGCTGGTGATCATGCTGGCCGCAATCGCTATCCCTTGCCTCCCGCCCGAAGCAACAGTAAATCGCAGGCACAGCGCGGCAGACAAGCGTGGTGATGCGTTACACGCGGGTGCGCCATGGACGGCCTGGCGGGCGGTATATATGCCGGTATCCCCTGTTTTTCACGACGAACGGCGTCATGCCGGGCCCGGCAGTCGGCTAGGCTCGATAAGGATATACCGGGAGGTTCTTCCATGCGCCTGCTTCTGCTCGCCTTGTCCGTCATGCTCGCCGCCACCGGCGTCCGCGCGGCGGAGTCTGCCCGTCATCATACCGTGAAATGCACGCCCACGATCAACGTCTGGGTCGAGGTGGATGGCGGGAGCCTCCCGACACGCGAAACCACCAACATCGAAAACAAAAAACGCGTGCAGTTCAGCCTGATCGATTCCGCCGCGTATCGCGGCGACGCCGTGCTGTGCAATTATGCCACCCGCCGGCGCGACGTGGTCACCTCCTACTCCATCCGCTGCCCGCAGCCACGCAAGGAACGCGGCTACAGGCATTCTTATTCCTGCAACTGAAGCGAAAATTCCTGCCTGCTTATTTCCGGGTTTGGGCCGGGTCAGTTTCGACATTACCGGTGATATCCACCGCCACCGTCGACAGGCGCCGGCCCCGGCTTTCCGTCCCCAAGTCCGGGAGCAAACCGGCGAGCAGTCCGATCACCGGGAGAAACGCACAAACGTGAAACAGGAACCGGATGCTGGTGGCATCCGCGACTTCGCCCAGCACCGCCGCGCCGATGCCGCCGAGACCGAAGGCGAAGCCGAAGAACAGGCCGGCGACGGTGCCCACCCGTGACGGCATCAGCTCCTGCGCATAGACCACGATGGCCGGAAATGCCGAGGCGAGAATGAAGCCGATGGGCACGCTGAGCACGCCGGTCCAGAACAGGTTGGCGTGCGGTAACAGCAGGGTGAACGGCAGTACCCCGAGGATCGAACCCCAGATCACCGCCTTGCGGCCGAAGCGGTCGCCGAGTGAACCCCCCGTGATGGTGCCGATGGCGACGGCCGCGAGAAACACGAACAGATGCACCTGCGCGCTGCGCACCGAGACCTGAAACTGGTCGATCAGATAAAAGGTGTAATAACTGGTCATGCTGGCCATGTAAAAGAACTTCGAGAATATCAGCGCGATCAGCACGCTGATGGCCAGCGCCACTCTGGCACGCGGCAGCGCGACCGTCGCCCCGCCCTTCGCGGCGTGCAACTTCATGCGCGCCAGCCCGTGGCCCTTGTACCAGTGGCCCACGTGTATCAGCAGGAAAATCCCGAGCAGCGCCGCGAGGGAAAACCAGGCGACGCTGGACTGTCCGTAACGCAGAACGATGAAGGCCGCCAGCAGCGGGCCGATGGCGGAGCCGGCGTTGCCGCCCACCTGAAACAGCGATTGCGCCAGCCCGTGGCGGCCGCCCGCGGCCATGCGCGCCACGCGCGACGATTCCGGATGGAACACCGAGGAGCCGGCGCCCACCAGCGCCGCCGCCAGCAACAGCACAGGGTAATTGTGAGCGTACCCCAGCAACAGCAGGCCGGAGAGCGTGAAGCCCATGCCGGTCGCCAGCGAGTACGGCTTGGGTTTGCGATCGATGTAGAAACCGATCAGTGGTTGCAGCACCGAGGCGGTGAATTGAAACGTGAAGGTCAAAATGCCGATCTGGCCGAAGTCGAGGCCGTAATTGCTCTTCAGCATCGGGTAAATCGCCGGCAGCAGCGACTGCATCATGTCGTTCAGCAGGTGACAGACGCTGATGGCCGCCAGAATGGGAAATGCCGTTTTCGCGGCTGTGGGGTCGCCGTCACCGGCGCTGGTCGTGCTCACGCATGGATGCCAGGAGTTTCGTTGCCGAAATCCTAGCATAATGCGGGAATCTGCAAGTAAAGCCTGGATGCCCGCCGCAGCCTGTCCTCGAATGCGTTAGTCGGGGACGGGCATGATGGCACAAATTACCGGGCCTTCTGCATCCGGCCCGGCGCCTGCGCCGCCAGCTGTTCCTGGCGCAGCAGGTAATCCTCATAGGTGCCGCCAAAATTCTCGATGCCCTGCGGCGTCATCTCGATGATGCGCGTGGCCAGGGACGAGACAAATTCACGGTCGTGGCTGACGAAAATCAGCGTGCCCGGGTATTTTTCCAGCGCGGTGTTGAGCGACTCGATGGATTCCATGTCCAGGTGGTTGGTGGGCTCGTCCATGATCAGCACGTTCGGCTGCTGCAGCATCAGCTTGCCGAACAGCATGCGCCCCTGCTCACCGCCGGACAGCGCCTTGGTCGTTTTCTTGATTTCGTCCTGGGAGAACAGCAGCCGGCCGAGCACGGCGCGGATTGCCTGTTCGTCATCACTGGGCTTTTTCCACTGGTTCATCCAGTCGAGCAGCGACATCTCCTTCGCGAAATCGGCAGCGTGGTCCTGCGCGTAGTAACCCGGCATGGCATTCTCCGACCACTTCACGGTACCGCTCTCGGGGGCGAGCTCCCCGACCAGGGTACGCAGCAACGTGGTCTTGCCGATGCCGTTGGGGCCGATCACGGCCACGCGCTCGCCGACCTCGACCGACAGGCTGAGGTTTTTGAACAACGGTGTCGCGCCATAGCCCTGACTCAGCTTTTTCACTTCCAGCGCCAAGCGGTAAAGCCGCTTGGCCTGATCGAAACGCAGGAACGGATTCTGCCGGCTCGACGGCTTGACCTCGGCCAGCTCGATCTTCTCGATCTGGCGCGCGCGCGAGGTCGCCTGCCTGGCCTTGGAGGCGTTGGCCGAGAAGCGGCTGACGAAGGTCTGAAGCTCCTCGATCTGGGCCTTCTTCCTGGCGTTGTCGGACAACAATTGATTGCGCACCAGGGTGGCGGCAGTCATGTACTCGTCGTAGTTGCCGGGATAGACGCGCAGTTCGCCGTAATCGAGATCCGCCATGTGCGTGCACACGCCGTTCAAAAAATGGCGGTCGTGCGAGATGATGATCATGGTGCTGTTGCGCGCGTTGAGCACGTCTTCCAGCCAGCGGATGGTGTTGATATCGAGATGGTTGGTCGGCTCGTCCAGCAGCAGGATGTCCGGGTCGGAGAACAGCGCCTGCGCCAGCAGCACGCGCAGTTTCCAGCCCGGTGCCACGGCGCTCATCGGGCCGGTATGCTGCTCCAGCGGGATGCCGAGGCCGAGCAGCAATTCACCGGCACGCGCTTCGGCGGTGTAGCCGTCGAGTTCGGCGAACCGGTGTTCCAGGTCCGCCACCTTCATGCCGTCCTCTTCGCTCATTTCCGCCAGACCGTAGATGCGGTCACGCTCCTGTTTCACGCGCCACAATTCGGCGTGGCCCATGATCACGGTGTCGAGCACGGTGTCATTCTCGAACGCGAACTGGTCCTGGCGCAGCTTGCCGAGGCGCTCGTTGGCGTCGACCGAGACGTTGCCCGAACTCGGTTCCAGGTCGCCGCCGAGGATTTTCATGAACGTCGATTTGCCGCAGCCGTTGGCGCCGATCAGGCCATAGCGGTTGCCGTTGCCGAACTTGACCGAGATGTTCTCGAACAGGGGCTTGGCCCCGAACTGCATGGTGATGTTGGCGGTGGTAATCATGTGGAAATCACCAGGAGCGGCGCACGGTGCCCTTGCCTGCCGATGTGCGTGTGCGTCGTGCCGGCTTGTCGGACTTGTCGAACGAACTGCGCACCTGGGTGTGGCTGCTGATGCCTTCCGGCGTGCGGCGGTTGCCGTCCACTTCTCCGCGTGGCGCATGGCTGTTGCCATGCGCTTCGGACGTGTGCCGGGCGTGATGCGGTGCGTGCTGGCGCTGTTCGGCGGAACGGGCATGCGGATTCGAATGCGAACGCTGTCCAGCGGAACGCGGCTGCGCATCCGAATGGGTGCGCTCGCCACGGGCATGCGGACGTGCACGCTGATCGTCGCCGCGACCTTGCGTATGGCGTTGCGGTTGTTGGTGGCGGCGATGTTCACCGTCCTGGCGCTGGCCCTGCGGCCTGCCACCGCCGCGCTGGCCGCGTCCATGACTGATCGGTTCGGCCCTGATTGACGGATTCGGCTCGAAACCTTCAACGACGGCCTTCGGGATCTCGCGCTTGAGCAGACGCTGGATGTCGCGCAGGTATTCGTGTTCGTCCACGCACACCAGCGAGACCGCCTGCCCTTCCTTGCCGGCACGGCCGGTGCGGCCGATGCGATGCACGTAATCCTCCGGCACGTTCGGCAGTTCGTAATTCACGACGTGCGGCAACTGGTCGATGTCCAGACCGCGCGCGGCGATGTCGGTCGCCACCAGCACCCGCACCTCGCCCTTTTTGAAATCCGCCAGCGCCTTGGTGCGCGCGCTCTGGCTCTTGTTGCCGTGGATGGCGGAAGTGCTGATGCCGTCATCGTCCAGCTGATCGGCCAGACGATTGGCGCCGTGCTTGGTGCGGGTAAACACCAGCACCTGCTTCCAGCCCTGCGAATGAATGAGGTGTGCCAGCAGTTCGCGTTTACGCACGCGATCCACCGGATGGTATACCTGCGACACCAGCTCGGCAGCGACGCTCTGACGCGCCACTTCGATCAGCGCGGGAGAATTTAACAATCCATCCGCGAGCTGCTTGATCTCGTCGGAGAAGGTCGCGGAGAACAGCAGGTTCTGGCGTTTCTTTGGCAGCAGCGCGAGGATCTTGCGGATGTCGCGGATGAAGCCCATGTCGAGCATGCGATCGGCCTCGTCCAGCACCAGGATTTCGACGTGCGACAGGTCCACGGTTCGCTGGCTGACGTGGTCGAGCAGGCGCCCCGGCGTCGCCACCAGGATGTCCACGCCGCGGCGCAGGGTGTCGATCTGGGGATGGATGCCGACGCCGCCGAAAATCACGGTGGACTTCAGCGACACATGTTTGCCGTAGGTGCGCACGCTCTCCTCCACCTGTGCGGCGAGTTCACGCGTCGGCGTCAGGATCAGGGCGCGGACCGCGCGGCGCGCGCCTTGCGGCGTGGCGTTGAGGCGTTGCAACAGCGGCAGCGTGAAACCGGCGGTTTTGCCGGTGCCGGTCTGCGCGCCGGCGAGGATGTCGCGCCCCTCGAGGATGACGGGGATGGCCTGTATTTGAATCGGGGTGGCCTGGGTATAGCCTTTTTCGGACACAGCACGGACTAATTCGGCCGACAGGCCGAGGGATGAAAATGACATAAAGAATGATTGCTCCTGGATGGCCTACCCGAAAACTGGGCCGGTCTAGGCGCTACCTATATATGTTGAAGTTGTTCGAGGTGAACCGAGATGGAAAACCGCGAAGGGATCGGGGCAGACCGGTGTGCGCCGATGGCCGCATTGTAACAGAAACTGCGGGGAAACGGGCAAATCTTCAGTAATGCGGTGGTGGTTTCTCGTCCTCCTGCGGGATGACCATGGAGGGCGCGAGCGCCGCCAGCCGCGACTTCACGGCCTCCAGCTCCTGCGTCAGCCGGTCAATCTGGCGCTGCTGGTCCGTCACCACCTCGTTCAGGTCCTGGATGGTCTTTTCCTGAAACGCCACGCGCACTTCCAGTTCGGTCAGTCGTTCGTTCATGCCCAGATCCTTCGTCGCTCCGATGTGTGGCAATTATCGCCATATTATCCGTTTGCTGTAACCGCCGGCATCCGCCCGGCTCCCTGAACCTGCACGGACGCTTGGTTTATGGCCACCCCGTTGTCCGTGCCGCGCGGTCGTTCTACCATGAACGTCCGGCTCGGATACCCGCCAGGGAAAGGAGGCATGCCATGGTCAGCCTGCTCATCAACGGGAAACAGCAGGAGGTGGACATCGCCGCCGACACGCCGTTGCTGTGGGTGTTGCGCGATCACGTCGGCCTCACGGGCACGAAATACGGCTGCGGCATCGCCGCCTGCGGTGCCTGCACCGTACTCGTCGACGGACAGCCGGTGCGCAGCTGCATCACCCCTGCCTCGTCTGTAAGTGGCAAAAAAATTACCACCATCGAAGGCCTGTCACCGGAACACAAGCATCCGGTGCAGCAGGCCTGGATCGCCGAGGATGTCCCGCAGTGTGGCTATTGCCAGTCGGGCCAGATTCTCTCCGCCGTGGCACTGCTCAGCGCCAAACCCAAACCCTCCGATCAGGACATCGACAATGCCATGAGCGGCGTGCTGTGCCGCTGCGGCACCTACGTGCGCATCCGCCGCGCCATCAAGAAGGCCGCGGCGCTGATGGCCAAGGAGGTGTGACTTGAATACATCCCTGAATCTCAATCGTCGTGAATTTCTCAAGGTGTCGGCTCTCGCCGGCGGCGGGCTGCTGATCGGTTTGTATCTGCCAGGTCGGCTCGAGGCCGCCGCCAATCCCGCCACCGCGGAATTCACACCGAATGCCTTCCTGCGCGTCGCGCCGGACAATACCGTGACGGTGATCGTCAAGCATCTGGAAATGGGACAAGGCGTTTATACCGGCTTGCCGACCATCGTGGCGGACGAACTGGACGCGGACTGGAGCCAGATCCGCGTGGAATCCGCGCCGGCCGATGCTGCACGTTACGGCAACCTCGCCTGGGGCGGAACCTCGCAGGGCACCGGCGGCAGCACCAGCGTCAACAATTCCTGGGAACAGCTGCGCCGCGCCGGCGCCACCGCGCGCGCCATGCTGATCAATGCCGCGGCGCAGAACTGGAAAGTGAATGCAAGCACTTTGCGCGCCGAGAACGGATTCGTTATCGACGCCAAAAACAATCGCCGCACGAGCTACGGCGAGCTCGCTTCGCTGGCCGCGACCCTGCCGCCGCCCGCGGACGTGCCGCTCAAATCACCGAAACAATGGAAATACATCGGCAAGCACGTGCCGCGCACCGACAGTGCCGACAAGTCCAGCGGCAAGGCGGTCTATGCCAGCGATGTCCGCCTGCCCGGCATGCTCACCGCGCTGGTGGCGCGCCCTCCCCTGTTTGGCGCCAGGGCCCGGAGCTTCAATGCCACGGCGGTGAAGATGATGCCCGGCGTGAAGGCCGTGATCGCGATCCCGCAGGGCGTGGCGGTAGTCGCCACCGATTTCTGGTCGGCGAAGCAGGCACGCGACGCACTGCAAGTGGAGTGGGACGACAGCGCCGCCGAGAAGCGTTCGAGTGACGAGTTGCTGGCGCAGTATCGGGAACTGGCGCGCAAACCCGGTGCCGTGGCGCATCGCGCGGGCGATGTCGCCTACGGCCTCAAAGACGCCGCGAAAAAAATCGAGGCCACCTTCGAGTTCCCGTACCTGGCGCACGCGGCCATGGAACCGCTGTCCTGCGTGGTGCGCCTGGGAGACAACGCCTGCGAGGTGTGGGCCGGTTCGCAACAGCAGACACTCGATCAGGCCACCGCCGCGCGCATCGCCGGACTCAAACCCGAGCAGGTCACGATCCATACGCTGCTCGCCGGCGGCAGCTTCGGCCGGCACGCGAACCCGACCGCGGATTACGTCAGCGAAGGCGTGGAAGTGGCCAAGGCCACGCGCGCCCTGAACGCGCCGATCCGGCTGCTGTGGACGCGCGAGGACGACATGCGTGGCGGCTACTATCGTCCCCTGTACGTGCACACGATCAGCGCCGGCCTCGACAAGCGCGGCCGGCCGCTGGCGTGGCAGCACCGCATCGTCGGGCAATCGATTCTCGCCGGCACCATGTTCGGATCCGGGATAAAGGACGGCATCGACTTCACCTCGGTCGAAGGCGCGGCCAATCTCCCCTACACGATACCCAACATGCTGGTGGATTTGCATACCACGCAGGCCGGCGTGCCGGTGCTGTGGTGGCGCAGCGTGGGCAGCACGCACACCGCGTTCTCGACCGAAGTCATGATCAATGAACTCGCCGTCGCCGCCAGGCAGGACCCGGTAGCTTTCCGCCGCGCGCTGCTCAAGGACCATCCGCGTCATCGTGCTGTCCTCGACCTTGCGGCCCGGAAGTCCGGCTGGGACAAGCCACTGCCGAAAGGACGCTGGCGCGGCGTGGCGGTGCACGAATCGTTCAATTCGTATGTCGCCGAAGTGGCGGAAATCAGCATCGCCGACGGCAAACCGAAGGTCGAACGCGTGGTGTGTGCCGTGGACTGCGGCGTGGCCGTCAACCCGGACATGGTGCGCGCGCAAATGGAGTCCGGCATCATCTTCGGGCTGTCCGCGGCGCTGTACGGCGAGATCACGATCAAGGATGGCCAGGTGGTGCAATCGAACTATCACGACTATCCGATCTTGCGCATCAACGAGACGCCGGACATCGAGGTGCACATCGTCCCGAGCAAGGCCACGCCGACCGGCGTCGGCGAGCCGGGTGTGCCGCCGATCGCCCCGGCCGTGGCCAACGCCGTGTTTGCCGCCACCGGCAAGCCGGTGCGGCGTCTGCCGATCCGGATCTGACCGATGGAAACCGCCGACCACGAAGTCCTGCGCACCGCCGTCGACTGGCTGACGGCGGGCGAACCGGTTTATCTTGCCACCGTCGCCAAAACCTTCGGCTCCTCGCCGCGCCCGCCGGGCTCGCTCGCAGTGCTGCGGGCCGATGGCCGCTTCGCCGGTTCGGTGTCGGGTGGCTGCATGGAAGAAGACCTGGTCGCGCGCCTGCGCGCCGGCCGGCTGCCGGAGAAATTTCCCGCGGTCGTTGCCTACGGCGTCACCGGCGAGGAGGCACGGCGTTTCGGCCTGCCCTGTGGCGGCAAGCTGGAACTGGTGCTGGAACGGCTGGAAAGCGCGGCCGCACTGCAAAATATTCTGGAAAGAATCGACGCGCGTCAGCAGGTGGTGCGGCACGTATGTCTCGACACCGGCGAAGCCAGCCTGCATCCGGCCTCGGCGCGCGGGGAATTCTTTTACGATGGGCGTCATCTGCACAAACTGTTTGGTCCGGGCTGGCGGCTGCTGCTGATCGGCGCCGGGCAGTTGTCGCGCTTCGTGGCACAGATGGGTCAGGCGCTCGATTACGAAGTGATCGTCTGCGAACCGCGCGAGGAACTGGCGAGCCTGTGGCAGGTGGACGGCACCATTCTCGATGCGGGCATGCCGGATGATACGGTGCGCGTTCTCGCCGATGCGCGTTGCGCGGTGCTGGCGCTGACGCACGATCCCAGGCTCGATGACATGGCCTTGCTGGAGGCGCTCGCCAGTCCGGCGTTTTATGTCGGGGCGCTGGGCTCGCATGCCAACAACGACAAACGCCGCGCGCGCCTCGCCTCGCTCGGCGTCTCGTGCGAACATCTGGCGCGCCTGCACGGACCGGTCGGCCTGCCGATCGGCAGCAGGACCCCGGCGGAAATCGCGGTCGCGGTGCTCGCCGGTGTCACCGCCGCGCGTCACGGGATCGTGCTTGCGGCCGAGGTGCCGGATGCGCCTGTCCGGCTGACGGCCGACGGCTAGCGCCCATGCCCGGACCCGGCCCGCGTATCGTCGGCGTGCTGCTCGCCGCGGGCAGCGGGACACGTTTCGGCGGGCATAAACTGCTCGCGCCCCTGCCGGACGGCACCACCGTCGCGGTCGCCGCGGCGCGGCACCTCATCGACGCCCTGCCCGATTCCGTGGCCGTGCTGCGTCCCGGCGATGAAACTCTCGCGGCACTGCTCGCGGCCGAAGGTCTGCGTATCGTCGTCAACCCGAATGCCGACGCCGGGATGGGCGCGAGCCTTGCCTGCGGCGTCTCTGCCGTGGAGGCGGACGGCTGGGTCATCGCACTGGCCGACATGCCCGCGATCCGGCTCGCGACCATCCAGGCCGTGGCCGAGGCACTTGCCACCGGCGCATCACTTGCCGCACCCGTTTATCACGGACAACGCGGCCATCCCATCGGTTTCGCACGTGGCTTTCGTGCGGCGCTGACCGCGCTCACCGGTGACAGGGGTGGACGCGATATCCTTGCGCAACACTCTGACGAAGTACGCCTGATCGAGACAGACGATCCGGGCGTGCTGGTGGATATTGATCACGCCGCCGATATCGTCGCCGGGGAGCGCTAACGCTTTGCTCCAAGGTAAACAGACTGATATCTCGCAGGGCGGGTTAGTCGCGCAGCGACGTGACCCGCCGGATGCGGCGTCAGCTCGCGGTTCGCATCCGGCGCAATATGCTGCGCTATTGCGCCCTGCGCGCTATTCATTCTCCGCCACTTGCGACTCTAATGCCTCCCACCGGGAAAAACATGTTTCGAGCTCGGCGCTCACGGCCTGCAGTCGCGCCAGCGTGGCGGCGATGGTCTCGCCCGGCTGTTGATAGAAACCGGCGTGGCTGACGGAAGCCTGCAAACGTGTCTGTTCCGCTTCCAGCGCCTCGATCTTTCCCGGCAATGCCTCAAGCTCGCGTTGCTCCTTATAAGACAGCTTGCGGGACTTGGCGCGTGGGGTCTCGGCAGAAATCGCGGGTTTGCCGGCCTTGGCGGATGCAACGGATTTGGGCGCGGACTTTTTTTGCCGCAGCCAGTCGGTATAGCCGCCGACATATTCTCCGATGCGTCCGCCGCCTTCGAACACCAGCGTGCTGGTGACGGCATTATCCAGAAACGCGCGGTCGTGGCTCACCAGCAGCAAGGTGCCCTGATATTCGAGCAGCAGCTCTTCCAGCAGTTCGAGAGTTTCCACGTCCAGGTCGTTGGTGGGCTCGTCCATCACCAGCAGATTCGCCGGCCGGGCGAACAGGCGCGCCAGCAGCAGGCGATTGCGCTCGCCGCCGGATAGGGTGCTCACCGGGGAACGCAAGCGCTCCGGAGGGAACAGAAAACTCTGCAAATAGCCAACGACATGCTGGCTGCGGCCGTTGATGGTCACGGTCTGGCTGCCTTCGCCGACGCTGTCCATCACCATGGCGTCGGGGTCCAGATCGGCGCGCTGCTGATCGAAATACGCGACTTGCAGTCGCGTGCCACGTCGCAAGTGCCCCCGCGTCGGCGACAATTCACCCAGCAGCAGCTTGATCAGCGTGGATTTGCCGGCGCCGTTGGGGCCGACGATGCCGATGCGATCACCGCGCATGACGCGCACCGAAAAATCCCTGATCACGGCGGTGTCGCCGTAATTGAAATCGACATGCTCGGCCTCGAACACCAGCTGGCCGGAGGCCTCGCCCTCCTGCATTCTCAGATCCACCTTGCCCACGCGGTCGCGGCGCTGGCGGCGCTGCTCGCGCAGGGCTTCGAGCGCGCGCACCCGGCCTTCGTTGCGCGTGCGGCGCGCCTTCACGCCCTGGCGGATCCATGCTTCTTCCTGCGAGAGTTTCTTGTCGAACAGCGCGTTGTGCTGCGCTTCCGTCGCGAGCTGTGCTTCCTTGCGACGCACGTAATCGTCGTAACTCCCGGGCCAGGAAGTGAGCGCGCCGCGGTCGAGCTCGACGATACGCGTGGCCAGGCGTTTCAGGAATGCACGATCGTGGCTGACGAACAGCAGCGCGCCGGTAAAGTCGACCAGGAATTCCTCCAGCCAGGTGATGGCCTCGATGTCCAGGTGGTTGGTCGGTTCGTCGAGCAGCAGCAGGTCCGGTTCGCACACCAGGGCGCGCGCCAGCATCACGCGCCGGCGCCAGCCGCCGGAGAGTGCGTGCATGCTGATATCGCCATTGAGATTCAGGCGTGACAGGACCATTTCCACCCGTTGCTCCAGCCGCCAGCCGTCACCGGCCTCGAGTTCGTGCTGCAATTGTGCCAGGCGTTGCGTCAGGGCCGGCGTGGGCGCGTGCGCCAGTTCAGTAACGGTGTGGTGGTATTGCGCTATCACCTTGCCCAGCCCGGCCAGCCCGCCGGCGACGATATCGAACACGGATTCGTCGCTGTCAGGGCTGACTTCCTGCGCCAGGTGGGCGATGCGCGTGCCGGGGCGGATCCAGAGACTGCCGTCGTCGGGCGTGGCCACGCCGCTCAACAGCCGGATCAGCGACGACTTGCCCTCGCCGTTGCGTCCGACCAGACACACCCGCTCGCCACGCCGGATTTCGAGCTGGGCGCGCTCCAGCAACGGACGATGGCCGTAGGCAAGGGAAACCTTGTCGAGACGCAGCAAAGGCATGGTGCTTTTTCAGATCAACACGGACGGGTTCGTGGAATTTCCGGCGCGGCCCCGGGTCAATTCAATTTGTAGATCGCCTGATTCGGCTGGTCGAGCAACTTCTCGGTGCTCTTTATGCCCGTCGAGGTGAGATCGACTATGAACAGGACGATGTACACGATCGTTCCAAGAACCAGGCAGGCGAATATCATCTTCAGGAAAAGCTTGAATTTGAAATAGGCGAACACCGCCACGACGGCGAGAATGGGGGCGGCAATATAGGCGTGACTGGAGATTAAATCGAGACCGCCCTGCACCAAAGCCTCAAATTCCATGATGGCCGCATAGTATCGCGATCAGCCCGAGGTTATCCAGTCGGCAGGCACGCCGACACCCGCGGGCAACCGGCGCCGTCCGCGGCCTAATTTGTCTGTTCGCGGGCGGAATGCCGGGCGCGCTCGCGCGCGGCGATCTGCGCCGGGCGCGGGACATGCAGCAGGTCGGCAATCTTGTGCACCAGGGTGCGCTCGAAGCGGTCGATCTCGTGGTCGGCGGAGGCCACCTGCCACATGTGCTCGATGATTTGCTCCTTCTGCGCCGCGGTGTAGTGCTTGTTGATGAGCGCGGTGAACTGGTAGTAATCGGTGGCCTGTTCCGCCTGTTCCTCCGCCAGGCGCGTGAGTGTTGCGGTCTCCTCGGCCGTCAGCCTGAAATTCTTCCGAATGGCAGCCGTCATCGCATGGCGCTCGACGTCCTTGATCTCGCGATCCGTGCGCATGACCTCGAACAGCAACGCCGCCGTGGCCACCTGCACGGCATGACCGTCGCTCCGGCCCTCTTCCAGTGCGCCCGGAATGAGGTGCCGGTCAAAAAAATGTTTAATGGTTTGCAGCATGATTTGGGATTTTACCGTATTGCAGTTTTGATCCAACTCAAGGCAGGAGCAGCGCCGATGTGTATAGTCAGGCGACGATCCGTGTGAGGTTGGAAGAACATCCGCCGCGGAGGGTTGTCAACGCGGAGGGTTTCGAACACGTTAAACATCGTACCCCTTTGAGGCGTCATTCCCCTGTCAGTTCCGGGCGAGCGTCGCCCGGATCATGCCGAATGACCCGTGGAGGTGCCGTCATGCGCAAACCAGTCCTGGCGTTCCTGCTGGCTGTTCTCGTTTCCGGCGGTTTCGCCGGCGCCGCGCCAACCGTGGCGGCTGACGTGAGCGTGGACATCAGCGTGTTCTACAACGCGCTCGCCCCCTATGGCCAATGGGTGAACCGCCTTTCCTTCGGCTGGGTGTGGGTGCCGCATGACGTGCCGGTGTCCTGGCGCCCGTACACGCACGGACACTGGGTCTACACCGACGATTACGGCTGGTACTGGGTGTCGTACTGGCCGTGGGGCTGGGCGCCGTTTCATTACGGCCGCTGGGCTTACGATGACGATTACGGCTGGGTGTGGGTGCCCGACACGGTGTGGGGGCCGGCGTGGGTGGACTGGCGCTACGGCGACGGCTGGATCGGCTGGGCACCGCTGCCGCCCATGGCCGTGTGGCGGCCGGGGGTCGGCTTCAGTGTCCGGATCGTCGAGATCGAGCGTTATGTTCATCCGACCAGCTGGGTGTTTTGTCACGAACGCAACTTCCGGCGCGAACATGTGTATCGCCACATCGAACTGGCGGCGCGCAACGTGACCATCATCCAGCGCACCAGCAACATTACCCGCTACGTCGTCGAGCAGGACCGCATCGTCAATCGCGGCCATGACGTCGACCGGCTGGAAAAGGACACGGGGCAACGCTTCACGCGTTATCGCGTGCGCGAGGTGGCCTCGGCAGCCGAACAGCGTTCGACGCCGCGCGGCAACGAATTTTCGGTCTACCGGCCGAAAGTGAGCCCGGCGCTGCCCGGCGCCCGTCCGCCGTCGTCCCCTCCGCCGCGCGCGGCCGAACCGCCTGAACGCATCCGCCAACAACAGGAAACCCAGCGTCAACAATTGCTCAGGCAGCAGCAAACGGAACGCCAGCAGCTGCAGGAGCATTACCGCCGGCAACAGCAATCGGAGATCAGGGTTCTCGACGAGCAGCATGGCCGCGAGCAGAAGTTGCTGGAACGACGGCAACAAAGGGAATACCGGATGGCGCCACAATCACGCAAGGACGAGAAATCCGGCGAGCGCCGCCGGGACACCAGATAGCGGCTGACAGGAGCGGATGATTCATCCCATGACCGCCCCTCATTTCGTTATCCGCGTGGAGTGTTATGCCGGGTACCGCGGCGAGCAGGAACCGCAGCGCTTCTGGCTGGGCGAGCGTCCGGTCGAAGTCGCGGAGATTCTCGACCGCTGGCTTGCGCCCGAGCACCGTTATTTCAAGATCCGTGGTAACGATGCCGCCATCTGCATTCTGCGGCACGACACGCAAGCTGACCTCTGGGAGCTCGCCTTGTTCGAAGGCCGTCCGGGCTGAACCGCCGGCCATTCCGCATTGACATGCTGCCAATCCAGAAACTGCTGAGCCGCCTCCGCTGGGACCCGCGCTACCGCCGCGGACGATTCGAGCTCGGCTATTACGACCGCATCAAGCGCGGCATCGTGATCGTGCCCTTCGATATCATTTATTTCCCGACCGGGGCGCCGGGGACATTTGAAATCCAGGACGAGGAAGCCATCGTGCACCGCATCCCGTTCCACCGCGTGCGGCGCGTGTACCGCGACGGGCGTTGCATCTGGGAACGCCACCCGCCGGGCGATGCTCCCGGCGTCAACCCGGCCGCGGTTCGGCGACGTGCCGGTAAACCCGGCGCGTGAGTTCAACGGCCAGCTCGCCGGCCACGCCGGTCATCACGGAATAAACCGTGTCAGACACCGAATCGCGGGCGATGCTGAACAGCGACGGAATGCGCACCGAACGGCTCAGTGCCCGGGTCTCGGCGGCGTACAGCCGCATGATCTCGTGCAACAGCTTTTCGAACTCCGCGCGCGGGTACTGCGCGGCCACCGCCGCGCGGAACCGCGGCACGGTTTCCCAGCGGGTGAACAAGGCATGCGCCGCCGCGAGCAGCATTTCGGCGCGACGCCGGCGGAACGGTTCGAGCTCGTGATATTCGATGCGGATGTTGACGGGAAACACGGCGGCCTCGCGCAGAAAGCGCTGATCCACCTCGCGCGCCTGCTGCAACAATGCTTCCACGTCGGCCGGTCCGGGCGCGCCGCCCGCCTGCCGCGTCGCGGCCGCGCGCAGGATCGCCGCACGGTCCTTCTCGATTTCCTTGCGCAGGTTGATCTCGAGAAACGAACGGAACACCGGCAACAGCAGCCGGAACAGCGCGTGCGACTCCAGTTGCCGGATGGTGCGCGCGCTGAACTCCCGCATCATCGCGGCGTCCATGGCGCACAGGGCCCGGGCCTTGTCCACGGCGCCTGACGCGGGCCTGCCGGTCAGGGTCCGGGTTTGCGGGCCCGGTGAAAGCCGATCATGCCGAGCAGCAGGCTTCTGGCCTGCACGTTATCGAAGCCGGTGTGTTTCAACAACTGCGAAAACTCCTCGACCGAGTAGAACAGGCTCAGGGTGTCGATGAAATATTTCTTGCAGTTGCGCGCCGCCATGCCGCTGCGGAACAGCACCGCCGTCACCGACAGGCTCACGCGCAGGTAGGCATAATACAGGCGCTCGATCGTGCGGTTGCCGGGGCGCAGCATGTCGCAATGATAAAAATGCCCGCCGGGCTTCAGCACGCGGTGAACCTCCCGGGCGACGTCCATGATGCGCAAATGGCGCGACGCCCATTGCAGCGTCACCACGTCGAAATGATTGTCGGGAAACGGCAGCTTGTGCACGTCGCCGATGACGCTTTCAATGTGAAACCCCTCCCGCGCGGCGCGCTGGCGGCCGACTTCCTGCATCGCCGTGCTGCGATCCATGGCGTACACCTGGAGGTCGGGTTGCTTGCGCAGCATGGCCAGCCCGACGGCATTGGTGCCGGCGCAGACGTCCAGCGCCCTCTGCCCGCTTTGCAGTTCGATGGTCGCGAGAAAGCTGTTGCGGAACCAGTTCCACATCCCCAGGCTGGCGACGTGATTGGCGCGGTCGTAATACCCGGCTACGTCGGCGAACACGTCGTTCAGTTCCTCGGTCCAGACCTGCTTTAACAGTTTTTCCCGGGTGTCCTCCCGGTCCGCAAAGTGCATTTCTCCCAGAAGAATACCTTCGCCATTAGCCATAAATTGTCCTGTCGTTGGTTGCTTTCGGAAACAGCCCGATGGTCTCTTTTTAGCCAAAAAGCCGCGCGGCGGTTTTGCGCCAAGTCAAAAATCCGTCGTCCGGGCAATAAATGATTTTTGATTATACCTGCTTGCGCACGCGCGCAAACCCGGCCGTGCGGGACCCGGGCGCTGGCGAATCCGGGGCCGTCGCCTATGTTTAGTATGTATCTGGCCGGGCACAGCACAGGGGAACTCGTGACTAAATCTACCTTTCCCCCGAGCGGAAGCGTCTCCGTGGACGGGATCGAGGTCGTCGAACTGTCGGATGTCGATCTCGATTTCGCCGTCGAAGAGGCGTTTCGGCAAGGGGTGCCCCAGGCTTCCGCCACGACACACACGGACGCGGCCAATCCGCAGGACCTGGGCGCGCTCGAACTGTTTCAGGGCGTCGGTGAACAGGACCTGGCCGCGTATGCGGCACGTTGCCAGTTGCTCCACGCCGTCCCCGGTCATGTTCTGTTTTCGCCCGGGCGGCTCAATACCAAAATATTCTTCGTGCTCGAGGGCCAGGTGCGGCTCTACGCCCAGACAGGCGACAAACGGCCCATGGCCGTCGCCGACGTCGGCCACTCGACCGGTCTGCGCTCGGCCCTCGCCATGCAGCCCCTGGATCATTCCGCGATCGTCACGGAAGCCTCCCGCCTCCTGGTGCTGGACATCTCGGCCGTCGACGAGCTCGTCAAACGATCCCATGCCTTCGCGCGCAACTATGCCGCGCTGCTGGCCGGCTACCTGCGCGGCGATGACTGCCTGCACGTCGGTACGCGCATGGGCGCCGCCACGCAACACGGATACATCGACGAACTCACCTTGCTGCGCAATCAGCGCTGGCTGGATGAAATGCTGCCGCGGCTTCTGGGCCGCTGCCGGATCGGCGACAAAACGCTCGCCGTCGCCGCTTTTGCCGTCGACAAGCTCGACGAGATCGTGAAACAACACGGCATCGGGCCGGCCCTGCGCGTGCTCGAAACCATTGGCCACTGGATGCAGGATCAAACGCGCCCCACCGACATCCTGGCCATCAGCAAGAATCGTTACATCTTCGCGTTCCTGCCGGACTGCGATCTCGACGCCGCGCGCGGTCTGGCCGGCCGCCTCAAGGCCCAGATCCAGAGCCTGCCGATCCCGCTGGCGACGGAGAAAGCACCGCAACCGATTACGGTCACGCTCTCACTCGGCATCGCCGAACTCGAGCGGGGCAAGGGCGAACAGGATTTTCTGGGCAAAACCGAGGCGTTGATCCAGAAATCCATCAAGCTTGGCGGCAACTGGTTGAGCGAAGCGTTCTAGGTATTATTCTCCCGCAGTGGCATGCCCGGGTTCTGCCACGCCCCGCTCCTGCTGTCGATACCAACACTGTACGGTGTGTATTTCTCGCTGGCAGATAATCCTCGCTATTGAGTCTCATGAGTGTATAGTGGCTATACCTGACTGATTTAATCAGTTATTAGCACGCACTCTCCCCGGATTGGCGAGAGTGAACACAACCCACGGAGGGTTAGCCATGAAGCAATATTCCCCAGCAATTACCAGCACGACAGACCCGATCAACGGTTTCAACATCACCAAACTCGAAGACCGACCCCATGTTGTTGAGGGCGACAAGGCCACCGGCCTGACGATTTACTTCGAAACCAAAGCCACACGCCAGACCTACCTCGACATGCCTGTTGAGCGCCCGGAACAGGATTTATCCAAAACGTTGAGCAACCCAACGGGCAACTACTCCAGCTGAGATTTCAGGCTCCGGTTTCAATGGATTTGAGCCGGCATCAGACCCTGCCGGCACGGCGAACCTGACCAGGAAGACGGGGCGCGGGATGTTACAACCGCGCTTCACGATCCTGATCGTCAGGCGTCGATTGCCTGTCGAAGGCTTCGCTTCTCCGACGTATTACTCCCCCGCTCACAAGCTTTATAAGGAAACTTTTATGAAACAATTCATAGCAGATCCGCAGGAAACCGAGAATTCAGGTAAAGATATGCGCGACCGTCTGGTCGAGCTGGGCGACCAGCGCTGGGGTCGCAGCAAGTCCCTGGCGCTGGCCAAAAGCGAAGGCGTGGATTTGAACGACGAACATTGGGAAGTGATTCTTTTCCTGCGCAAGTTTTATCTGGACCATGGCCTGCCGATCACGGCGCGGATAACCGCCCGGGCGCTCAACAAAAACTTTTCCGGCCTGGGTGGCAGCAAGTACCTGAACCGGCTTTTCAGTGGCGGCCCGGTGACGCAAGGCAGCCGGCTCGCCAATCTGCGTACCCCGGCGTACGCCACCGACCCTTCGTTTGGCACCAGCTACTGAAATAGCCGGGTTTTAAGGCCGGGCCCGGTTTTTCGCCTGTTGCGGGTCTCCCCCCCCTTTTTTTTAGCCAGCCTATTCCACCTGCTGCTCCATGTCCGCCAGCCGGGTGAACACGCGCTTCATCGCATTGAGCCGCGCGAGATAACCGCGGACGTCGTGATCGCCGCAACGCTGGCCATCGCTCAGCCGCAGGCCACGCCGGGCGTAGAGGTTGCCGGCGCCGGCGCCGCACAAATGAATCACGGCGGCCAGGTCCTGCTTCTGCTGGAGCGTGGCGCCGGTGATGCGGTTTCGCTCCAGCGTGTCCGCGACGTGGCGATCCAGCCAGGCCGAGGTCAATTCGGCGGCGTGACTCGGCATGACGCGCGTGTACAGGCTGTTGAACCAGCATGACCGCAACGCGTGCCAGGGCCCGTCCTCGACCACGACGTGGTCATGAATGCAGTAGCGCCGCGCCTCGGCGAAGGTCGCGTCGGTGATCTGGTACATGCCGACCGCGCTCGATGCCGGCCGGTACAGCTCGAAGAGATTCCATGTCAGCTGCCAGCGCCAGTAAGTCCGCGCCACCGGATTGCCCGAGCCCTCGATCTGCGCCAGCGCCGCCAGAAACTCGGGCGTGATGACGGCGGTGGAATGCGCCTCGAAGATCGGCGCGTACCGGCGCCAGGTTTCCGACGGCGCCTTGAAAAGCGCGTCGCTCACGGGAAAGAACAGCTCGGCCGGCTTGCGCGCAACCTGATAGGTCCAGTTGATCGCAGACCAGAGCGCCACAACGACGGCGGCGACAATGAATAGCTGAACCTGCCATGGCGCGGCCAGCAGCGCCTTCCGCCACCGCCGGCGGCGCCGGGCGCCCGGCCACAGGAAGGCCAGACTGAAACGACGCCGCGGTTTTCTTCGCCCTTTCCGGGAAGCGGTTCTGGTTCTGCGCGCGCGTGCCATGTATGCCGATTAGCATCATGGCGGCATTAATGCAACGCTGACCGGATGGAGGGAAATACGGACCCGGCCAATGGATCAGTGAAGAGATATGGTTTTCTGGATTCCCGCCTTCGCGGGAATGACAACAATTTATTACTTTTGTTAATTAGTCCGCCCAGCGCGGCACGTATTTCCACCCGTTCCGCAATTCCCTGTCATGCGCGCGAAAATCGGCGTGGTGTTGCCGCACCAGCGACCAGAAGCGCGGCGAGTGATTCATTTCCGCCAGGTGACAGAGCTCATGCACCATCACGTAGCGCACCAGCGCGGGATCAAGAAACAGCAGTTTGGCGTTGAGGCTGATCGACTTGTGGTGCGAGCAACTCCCCCAGCGGGTGCGTTGGCGCTTGAAGCTGAGGCGCTGGAACGAAAGATCCAGTTGCCGGCTCAATTCCTCGAGCGGCGGCGCCAGATGGGCATAGGCCTGGCGCACGAGCCAGCGCGCCAGCGCGGCGCGGCCGGCCGGCTCATCCGTGATGCGACCGTGAATCAACAGCCGGCCCGGACCGGTTTCGCGCACCGCCGTCCGGGACGCGCCCGTTTCCCGGGCGGTTACCTGCCACACCCGCCCCAACGCCGGAAGCCGGATCTCCTCCGGCAGTTTCCAGGCCGGCGCGGGACCGTTCAGCAGGCGTTCGGCCCCGGTGCGCTCCAGGGCGGCGCGAATCCAGGACTGCTTGCGCTCCAGCAGGCCGGGCAGGCGCGCCGGGTTGTAGCCCCGGGGCACGACCACCTCCAGGCCGCCGTGCGGCGTGACGCGCAAACGCACATGCCGCGCCCGCGCGCTCTCGCGCAACCGGTATTCGAACAAGGCTTTGCTTGGCGGCATTCCGGGGACCAGGGTCAGATCACGGGTTTTTGCTAATATATCGAACCAACCGTCACAACGCGAAGGATCGGCAAGGCATGGGCAAGCTGGTGATCAAGACGCCGGGAAAACAGACCGGCGAGGTGAACCTGAGGCTGGGCGAGATGACCATCGGCCGCCACACCACCTGCGACATCGTCCTGAAGGACGACAAGAGCGTGAGCGGCAAGCACGCCATGATCAAGACCGTCGGCACCAAGTCGACGATCGAGGATCTCAACAGCACCAACGGCACGTTCGTCGAGAACCAGCGCATCAAGCAGCATGAGCTGCGCAGCGGCGAGTCCATCATCATCGGCGATCACGTGCTGGTCTATCGCGACGTGGTGGTGCTGGATGCACCGGCCTATGGCGGCCCTTCCGCCGGTTCCAGCGTCACGTCGAATACCTCGCAGGAACGGACCCGGATCATCCGGGCGCACGCGCAACTCGTCGTCATGGAAGGCAAGGACAAGGGCCGGCAGGTGCCGCTGGTGAAGCAAGAAACCGTGATTGATAATCCCGGCAAGAACCCGGCGCGGATTTACCGCGGCGAGGACGGTTACGTGCTGCACGCCCAGCTCGGGCCCGGCGAGCCGCGGATTAACAACAAACCGGTACCGAATGGCGGACAGATACTGGAGAGTGGCGACGTCATCGAGGTCGCCGGGACGAAATATCAGGTGTTTGTTTAGCCGACCGCCCTCTTCCCGCGCCGGATCAAGGCGTGACCGTGGTGAAACTGATCTTGCCGATGCTCCGGGTCACCACGCGCAAGCCGTCCCCCGAGACCGCGAGCTGGCGCGAGCTTGTCTGATAGGGAACATTGAAGCTTCCGAGACCGGTGCCGCTGTCGTTGTACGTATATACCGTGGAAGGCGAAAACGATCCGCCACCGACATACAGCTTGCCCGTGGGCCCCACCTCCGCGTTCGTTGAAAATCCCGCGGGCGACAGCGCCAGGAACAGCATGTTGCCGTCGAAGTGGTAGATCCCGGAGTTCAGGTTGGCGCTGACGAATACCCGCGATCCCGTGGCATTCACCGCCATGTCGAGGCCGATATAGCTCGACCCGAGGGAGAAACTGTGCGTCTGCACCGCGCTCAGGGGTTGCAGGAAGGGATAGCGCAGCGCGTATCGCACCAGGCCGTTCCAGCTTGTTGAAATGCCGAAGAGGTTCTTGCCGTCCTGGCTGGCGGCGACCAGCATCAGCTCGCTGAATCTGTTTGGAACGCCGTCGTCGGTAAATCCCGCCAGCTGTTGGCCGGTTTCGGAATAAATCCGGCGGTTGCCGCCAACGATGACGCCGCGCCCGTTCGGCCGCGCGTAAGCGAGGTGGGCGCAGCCGCGCATGGTGTTCAGCAAGTACCACTTGGAACCGAATTGCCACGTCGTCAGGTCCAGCGGAATGATGTTGCCATCGCTCGAATCCAGCACGTACAGGGTTTGGCCGTCGCTGCTGACGGTCATTTCGCTCAGATAGGAATCGGCGGGGCCGGCGATGGTCGTCACCAGCGCGCCGGTATAAATGTTGTAAACCTCCAGATTGCTGCTGACGCCGGGGGAGCCGGAACAGGCGCTGCCACCGGTGACATAAACATAAGGCCGCACCGGGTCCGCCACGACGTTGAAGCCCGTCGTATTCACTGACAGCGAGTTCGCCGGGCTGGCCGCGCTGACGTACAACCCGACGCGCACCGTTTCCGTATTGGAAATCGTTGGATCATTGGAATTTACCGTGACCGTGGCGTAGTGAATCTGCTCGGGTGCGAGGCCGGCCGGGTTGGCGGTCAGGACCAGATCGCCGTCGGTGGTTCCGCCGGGCGTTACACTCAGCCACGCTTGATCCGATGCCGCGCTCCAGGCGGTGGCGGTGCCGGCGTTTTCGGAAACGGTGACGGTATGGCTGAGCCGCGAAAGTGTCGCGGTACCGGCGAGCGCCACGCCGTTATCCGATACCTGCAGCCGGTGCGGTTCGAGGTACAGGGTAACGCCGACATCGTGGTTGACGTTGCCGACCGTGTCGGTGACGGTCACGGTGGCCGTGTGAATACCGGCCGCGAGCCCGCTCGCGTTAACGCCGACACCGATCGGACCGGGGGTGTGCCCGCCCGCCACCGTCAGCGTGACCCACGGTTCGCTGGCGCTGACATTCCACGCAAGGCTTTCGCCGGTGACCTGGATTTGCTGGACCGGCGGCGCGGAAGGCGCGCCCGCGGTTGATTCAAAGGTGAGATAGGACGGCGTCACCGATATCTGCGGCAGGCGATGCGTGAGTGTGACGGGAACGTCGCGCGTCTTGCCGTTGCCGGTAACCCGGATGATGGCATTGTAGGTGCCCAGACCTGCGGGAGGGGAATAACTCACCCCCACGGCCTCCGGCAGCGTCTGGCCACTGACCTGCTGGGCGCCGTTCAATCGGACCCAGTCGGTTCCCGATTGGTAGATAACAGCAGCGTTCCAGGCATAGCTTTGATTCTGTGTGTCGCTGATGCCGAACGGCGTGTCCGGTGGAACGGGATATCCGCTGATATACGTCCAATTGAAGCTGTCGACCGAGGTCGTCAGGCCCGAGGTAACGGTATAAGCAACCGAGACCGTTTGCGGACCTCCCGGTACCGGGATGTTCCCCAGGGCGTCTTCATATCCCGTGATGGTGATGGTTCCGGTGTGCACGCCGACACCCAGGAGATTGGGCGCGGCGGGTTGAACCTGGATGGTCAGGGTATTGCCGCTGTAGGTCTCGGTCAGCGCGCCGGTCGCGCCGCTGCCGGTGACCTCGAAATAGAGCGTGCCGGCGTTGACCGTAACCTGCACCGTTTGCGGCGCGGGAGCAGCGCCATTCTCCACGGCAGCAAAACCGAGCGAGTTGGGCGATACCGAGAAGGAATGCGTGTTGTCCTGGCCGCCTCCGCCACCCCCGCCCCCGCCGCTACAGGCGACCAGGACGAAAACCGGGAGCAACAGCAATGCACGCCGCAGGCACGCGATGATGGCACGCATTATTGGGTAGACCCCCCTTCTGTCCCGGATACTTCTTCTGGACCGCTGTCTTTTTTGGAAGCGGTTTCTTGTCTGGGATAAATCCTACAAGGCCTTCGCTCCCGGCACAACATCAGACCCGGGGTTCAACCGCGGGCCCGGTCACGCCCGTCGCTCGGCGCCCTGCATTTACTGAATAGCCGATAGACGCAGGGCACGTATCACGCACCGTGCATCATTTCATCTTCGACGGCAGCGTGATGGTCCGGCCGTCCACCACGAAACGGCCCCTGCCGAGGTGGTGCAGCATGCGCGGGTGTTTGCGCGCCGGGTCGATCCAGGCCTGGAGCACCTCGAGCACGAAAAAATTGTACTTGCGCGCCAGGTGCGCATCGGTCACGCGGCATTCGAGGCTGGCATAACACTCCTCGATCAGCGGCGGCGCCACCCGCTTGGCCGGCCGCGGGGTGAGGCCGAAGGCGGCGAACTTGTCGAGGCGCCGGCCGGAGCTGTTGCCCACGGCGACGACCTTCTTGCCCAGCTCCACGGTGGGAATGTTGATGACGCACTGTTTCGTCGCCTTGAGCGCCGCAAAGCTGTAATTGCGATCGCTCAGCACCATGCCGATGAGCGGCGGCTCGAAGTCCATCATGGTGAGCCATGACAGGGTCATGACGTTGGCCCGGCCCTTCTGCGCCGTGGTCACCAGCACCACCGGGCCGGGCTCGAGCAGGCCGTAAACCTTGGGCAAGGGATAGGGCTTTTTCATGGTCAGGCCTTTCGTTTTCCCTCCTTTGATCAATTGTCGTCACCCCGGCGAAAGCCGGGGTCCAGGATTTGCATATCATCCCCGCGCAGCAGGGATTCATTGATTACCGTTTTACGCCTTCTTCACAAACTCCGACTTGAGCTTCATCGGCCCGATGCCGTCGATCTTGCAGTCGATGTTGTGATCGCCTTCGACCAGCCGGATGTTTTTCACCTTGGTGCCGACCTTGACCACCGAGGAGGAACCCTTGACCTTGAGATCCTTGATGACGGTGACGCTGTCGCCGTCCTGCAGCAGGCTGCCGTGGGCGTCCTTGACCACCAGGCCCTCATCGGCGGCTTCGGCAATGCCCTCTTTCGACCATTCGTGTGCGCATTCTGGGCAGACGAACATGCCTCGATCTTCATAGGTGTAGGCGGAGCCACACTTCGGGCATTTGGGTAAATCGCTCATAGGCCTGTCCTGCGTTGGGTTGGTTGAATCATGCGGAGCGCTGCAAACGGCCCATTGTAATCCACCCCGGCTTTCCTGGCTTGTGGAGCGGAAAAAAGGGCCGGCCGCCCTGCCCTGGCGGCTTGATGTGAGTCAATGAGCAAACGCCCGGGGTGATGTTTGATGCTTCAAACGGCAGCCACATCGCGACAGCAATTTGTACTGATTTCGGCGTCGTGGATGTGACTGCAGGGTGCATGTAGCACAATCGAGAGCAACGGAGGGTTCATGATTCTTCTCGGGTACGGACTCGCGTGGTTCATTACCGGTACAACGACCGCCTGGGTGTTCGGGCGCATGGTTCAGGCAGGCAATC
Source organism: Sulfuricaulis limicola (assembly GCF_002355735.1). Taxonomy (GTDB): domain Bacteria; phylum Pseudomonadota; class Gammaproteobacteria; order Acidiferrobacterales; family Sulfurifustaceae; genus Sulfuricaulis; species Sulfuricaulis limicola. The sequence continues at coordinate 1,427,390 of NZ_AP014879.1, forward strand.
TGGAAGATGGGGGTTTGCTGCTCAACTGAAGGAAACGGTCATCCTCGCGCAAAGCCAGCCATCGAATGCAGTAGTCGGGGGTGGGGATGCGGGATTTCAGCAGCTCGCGGCTCCGCGGATGTGAGCGCAGAATGCAATGCAGTGCAAAGGAGAGGAATCGTGGAACTCGCTCTCAAGATAGTCAACGGCCGGGTCGAGGTGTACGAGGACGGCGCCCATCGCCACTCTTACGGATCGCACATCGAAGATGCCGCCACCGATGGCAAGATCGTTGCCGTCGTCACCCGGGATGGCCGGATCGAGGAATACCGGGACGGCATGTGCCAGCGTTCCTACGGTTCGAACGCCAGGAAGATCCGGATTTCGGGAAACACCTTGGCTGTAACGCTCAGGGACGGGCGGATCGCCGAATTCGAGAACGGCATGTGCCGGCGCATGTATTAGGAAAAAGGGGCCTATTAGGAAAAAGGGGCCAGGCTCAATTTTTGATCTTGTTTGCATCACGTCGGACGCACAGAATTGAAAAAATTGAGCCTGGTCCCTTTTTTATACGGACAGCTCCCCTCCCCCAAAAACCGGTTCCAGTCTTTTCAAACAGCAACCCCGCCGCTTAAGCGCGGTGTCGCGTTATCTCTTTCCTGCCATGCCGGCCTGTGCCGCCGCGCGGAAGCGCTCGATGCTCTTCAGGTGATCCTGGTACTCTTCCCTCCCCTTCGCCATCTCGGCATCGTAGGCGGCCAGGAAGGCCTTGTAAGCCCGGGCGGCGCCGTCTTTTTTGCCGGCGCGCTCGGCGATCTGGTGCTCCAGCATGAAACCCAGCAAATGATTCGGCGCGGACTGCCGCAGCATTTCAATTTGCACTTGGGCGCCTTTGATGTCTTCCGTCGTCAGATGCAGCAAGGCCACGTGATAGCGGGCGTCGTTGTCCAGCGACCCCAGGCCGTCGTAGGCTTGCAGCGCCATTGGCGCGAACCGTAACGCCTCCGCGACATCCCCCTTCTCGCTCGCCGCCATGACCCGGTTGTACAGGCGGTCTGCCGCTTCCCGTGGCGACATGCTGGCCAGATCCACCATCTGGCCCGGCGCGGGAACCGCCGGGGACATGGATTGCGCAAACGGCGCCGGTGCCGGGGCGCCGCCGCTCTGACCGAACAAGGCCGACAGTGCCACGCCGAGGGCGAGCATGGCGATGAGGATGGCGGCCCACGGTGCGATGGTTTGCGCGTTCCACTGTTTAGGCATTGCGGGCAGGAGCGAAGCGCCGCATTCCTGGCAGGCGCGCGACCCGGGCTTGACCTCGGCCTCGCACTCCGGGCAACTCGTTACGATGGGCGTTCCGCAGTGGCCGCAGAAATTGCCCGCGGCGGGCTTGCCGCAGCCGGGACATTTGACAGTTTTGGCGTTCATGGCCGCACCTTACCACGGGACAATGAGGCGTGACGAGATGTCTGAGCATGGGAAACAAACCGCCAGACCGGTCTTAAGGGAGCGCGAGCTTGTCGTAACCTATCTCAAAATCATTCCCCCCTCCCCTCGCGGGGTGAGGCGGAGTTTTGCAAAAGATCCAGTGGACCTTTTGCCCGCCGAACGGGCGCACACGATTCTCGTGCGCCCCGGGCGGGAATACAGGTTAGGGGGAGGGGGATATCAGAAACGGAATACGACATTGGTTTGCATGGTATCGCACGCTGTGCGTGCGATCACATAAATTCAAGGGTCGAACCTGAGGCAGGATGGCGCATTCGTACGGTGAATTTTCGATGCTAAGCTGAGGTGGATGGAAATTAAACACTTAACCGGCAATCGCCGCATGCTTCCCGGATACTGCCATCTGATCGCGCTGACTGTACTCGCCACGCTGGCTGCCTGCGGCAAGGACACGGAAACGGAACCGTACAAGAAGACCGAACACCGTCGCGACTTCACGCCCGAGGAGTTCGGCATCGGTCGCCAGCACACCCGGGATCTCGCCTGCAACCGCGAGATCGACCAAATGCTCGATGCGGTGCGCATCTGTTACAACACTCGTACCGAAGCGGAATGCGTGGCATTGCAGGAACAGCAGTCCGGCCACATCGCCCGGCTCAAGAACTCCGTGCGTTGCCGGCGGTGAGAATCAGGCGGGAGAGGGTTAAGCGTGGGTGGGGCTGAGTACCTCGAAGCCTTGCTACCTGACTAAGAGCACACCACAGCAACCTGCTACAGCTTTCTGCGGCTTCACTCATCAGCCCACCCACTTGAAATGGCGCGCCTCTCACAGGCGAGAGGTACTTATTAGAATTACGCTCCATTATCCTCATGCTTCGAGGACAGCTTGAGGGTACTCCCCTGCCACGAAAATTCAACGCAGCGAAATGGTAATTTATCAATTCAGTCAGCAATCCGATTTCGCCAATGCGACGGCGGTGTTCTGGCGTGTTTTTCCGTGTTTTCTCCCGGTTGAAGCCGATCCAGCCCCTGCGCTATCGTCCACCCATGAAAATTGATCTGTTAAGCGCCATCGACGCCGCGCTCGCCGGCGACTGGGACCGCGCGCACAAGACCGTGCAGCAGGACGAAGACGACCCGCTCGCCTGCTGGATTCACGCCGTGCTGCACAAGATCGAAGGCGATGCGGGCAACAGCCGCTATTGGTATTCGCGCTCGGCGCATTCGTATGGTGAGTTTGCCGACGCCAGCCAGGAGCTGGCGGCAATCAAGCGCGAGTTGGAGAGCGGGCGCTGAGTCCACGCGAGCGGTTGTAACTATGGAAGAATCTTTTGTAGGGTGTGCTGAGCGTCAGCGAAGCGCACCAATATACGTCGAACGGTGCGCAACGCTGCGCTTTTGCGCACCCTACATAAAGGCCGTGAATTTCATTTCGTTATACGCTCTTATTCAGTTCTCGACTTCTTGAATCGAATAATCTGACGCCGCTCTTTCTTGCTGGGGCGCCCGTTGGTATGGATGGCATGCTGCCGCTCAGCGGCCAAACGGGTCGCGAGGGCCTTGCGCGCCGTCTGGCTCGATTCGCTTTCTTCGTAAAGCAGCGCGGCTTGCGTCGCCGGGCCGCGCTTGGCGGACAAGACCAGCACGCGTACGACGTATTCATACGGGCCGATATGGATGTTCAAGGCATCGCCAAGGCGGATGGCCTTGGCCGCCTTCACCCGCTCGCCATTCAGCTTGACCTTGCCGCCCGCCGCTGCCTCCGCGGCCAGGGTCCGGGTCTTGAAGAATCTCGCCGCCCAAAGCCATTTGTCGAGGCGTATGGCGCTGTCTGGTGATGCGGTATCCATGAACAATGAGGATTACTCTCCGGCTTTCTCGATTACCCTCATGATCGGCCCCGCCAGATAAAGCTGGCCCCACTTACGGCCCGATATTTCCTTGAGCATGCCAGTGCGTTCCAGGAGCGATACCGTCTGCCGGGCGGTCGGATTGGAGACCTCGAGAATTTTCGCCGCACGCGCGACGGTGATATAGGGATTCAAGAACAACTCATCCAGCAAGGTAATGGCCTTGGGCTTGTCCTTCAGGCGTCCGCGGAATTTCTCCCGCAATGCCATCAGGTCGTCGGCGCGTTGTATGGCATCACGCGCCGTCTCCGTGACGCCCGTGAGGAAGAAAAGCAGCCATCGCGTCCAGTCGCAATGAGTCCGCACCCGCTGCAACAGGTCGTAATAATCCTGGCGATGCGCTTCGATGTAAGCGGACAGGTACAGCAGAGGTTGCGACAGCCTCCCGCGTTCGATCAAAAACAACGTAATCAGCAGGCGTCCGACGCGTCCATTTCCGTCCAAAAACGGATGAATGGCCTCGAAGTGCTCGTGCATCAGGGCGCACTGGATGAGGTCCGGATGCTTGTCGCGTTCGTGCAGAAAGCGTTCCCAGCGAGCAAGCGATTGTTGCATCGGCGCGGGCGGCGGTGGAACGTAAGACGCGGTAACGGGCGTGCTGCCACGGGGACCGATCCAGTTCTGGGAGCGCCGGAATTCACCCGGTGTGGCGCGATCTCCGCGCACGCCTTTCATGAGCCGGGCATGCAGTTCGCGCACGAGCCGCAACGACAGCGGCAGCGTCCGCAGGCGTTTGACGCCGTGTTCCAGCGCCGCGACGTAATTGCGCACCTCGCGCACGTCAGCCTCGTCGCCATCCGGGACTTCCGCCTCCATTTCATCAAGCAGGATATCGGACAGACTGGCGCGCGTGCCTTCGATGCGCGAGGACAACACCGCCTCACGGCGAATATAGGGGGCGATCAGCAGGTGCGGATTGGGCAGCAGACGGCCGAGTCCTGAAAGTTCGCTCAACGCCGCGTCCGCGCGTGACAAGGCCAGGGCCAATTCCGCATCATAGGGGATCGCCGGCGGCAGTGGCGCCGGAATGAAGGCATGGTATTTCTCGGGGGTACGGATCACTCGACCCGCCTCGGGACACCGGAAGTCCTTGGGGTTCACGCCGCGCTCTCTGTTGTTTGCAAGGCCATTTTCAAAGCATAATTCGCTTTGAAAGAATTATCCATATAATTTTAAATGCCTTGAAGGGCCCGAAAACCTGCTTTAAAGCTGTCCAGGCTGGTTTCGCCACGACTTGGGCCGAGCGGGTCGTCGATTCTGCGCCAATCGTTTCAGCCAGAGATGAACGTCTTCAGCACGGTATATCGCGGCACCCTTCTCAATCGCGGCATCTGCGGCAAGCGCCTCGTGCACGAACTCTTGCGTCAGTTCTTCCTTGCTGCGTCTCATAGCCAGTTTTTCAGCCTGAATCGTTTTCTGTGCGCTCACCTTGTCTTCTCTCTGCCTTGCGCCCACATGGCTTTTCCAATTATATCGTTGTGAATGTTATGGTCAGCCCTAGATATAAGGGTTGGAGATGAGACGAGATAATGGAAAGGCGTGAAGCCTTACAGCCCTGAAATCATCCTCGCCTTCTGACGCTTGTTTGTGCACGAACTGATATTTTCCCCGAATCCCGCCCCACCCCGGTATTGCGCGTATAGTGAGAGTGCATACACACGAATCCGCACGCGCCAAACCGAGGAACCGCATTATGGAAGGCATCAGCGACATCAGAATCGCGGGCATCGACGAAAGGCGCCCGCCGCGGATCCGCCGGGAACCGTACATCGATCTCTGCTTCCGGCTCACGCACAAGGCGCCGGTCGACTGGTGCCAGGATTTCACCGATCACATGGCCAAAGAGGGCTTCCCGACAACGATCGATGCCAAGGAGTGCCTGTACATCGAAACCTGGGTCCGCTTGCCCGACGAGATCGTCGGGCGCCTGCAAATCCTCAAGAAAGCCGTGGCGGACTGCAACGCGCGCTACATTGCAAAAATCGAGGCCAGCGAGCGCGACAAGGACGGTGCAATTGATGATCTGGCCAAGGAAGCCGGCCCGCAGGGGCAGCTGAACCGCATCATCGCCGGGCTGGATTTCGGCGACTGAGGGAAAGGACTTTTTCATGGTCTTGGCTCTCGTGGAAAATCGAGCCTGGCTTCTTTATTTGCTCCGAGCATAGTCGCGGAAACGCTGGTCCGGTTTATCCTTGGATAAGCAAAAAAACAAAGCCCGCTTGTAGCGGGCTTTGTTTCAAAAAACTGCGACTTTGTCAGTCGACACGTTTACCGACCCATCATTCCTCCACGATTTTGCCATCGCGATATACCACGACATAGCCCGTGGAGCGCCGTGCCTGTTCGCGCGCGCGCTTTGCCGCACGGCGCAGTGCGGTTTCGGAACTCACCAAATCCGGGCCACGCGCAGGCACACGGGTTTTCTTGTTCTCGTTACTCACGATTTGTATCCCTCAGCAACTAACACCGCACTTGGCTGGCATTCGGGCCAGCCACCACGATGGCGCTATGCGGCGAGCACCTGAAGCCCCTTGGACTCAACCAGACTCAGCAGCTTCAGGGAAGGCCCATTGGGCTTTTTCTCGCCACGCTCCCACTTCTGAACGGTCGAAACGCTGGTATTGAGATACGCGGCGAACACGGCCTGGCTAGCCTTGTTGCGTTCGCGAATGCGCTTGATCTGCGCGGCAGAGTATTCCTTGACCCGAGGCAGGCACAGCACATCAAACTCACGCATCGTTTTAGTTTCCATTAAACCGGCATCGTGCAGACCGCGGGCGGTCTCGTGCACAGCATTCAGAATCGTCTTGCGTTTTGTCACTATTACGCCGCCTTACGCTGATCGATGCTCAGTTTAAGCCCCATGGCCCGCAGCAGAGCCATCACGGTGTCGATCTTCGGATTACCCCGGCGCGAAAGCGTGCGGTAGAGGCTCTCTCGGCTCACGCCCGCCGTCTTCGCCAGTGCTGCGATTCCACCTTTGGCCTGCGCCACGTTGCGGAGCGCCTCCAGCAGCACCGCCGGTTCGCCATCTTCAAGCGCAGCATTGAGATACGCCACGATGTCCTTGCGTGTCTTGAGATGATCCGAGGTCTTGAAAGGGACGCTTTTCATGTCTGCTTCCTGTACTCCCGCCAATACGACTTGGCCAGTTCGATATCCCGGTCTTGCGTGGATTTATCGCCGCCGCAAAGCAGGACCACTACTGTTTTGCCATCGTGCGCGAAAAAGACGCGATAGCCCATGCCCACGAATATCCGCAGCTCGCACACTCCTTCCCCCACCGGTTTCCAGTCACCGGGCAGACCGAGCGCCAGGCGGTTAAGTTGTACGAGAATCCGAGCCTTGGCGCGTGGATCGCGCAGTTTCGCAATCCAACGATCAAACGGAACAATGCCGTCGGGTCGGCGGTATTTGCGGATTTCAGGCACTGAAGATTGTAGCCTTCAGGCTACATGTCGTCAAATATGATACGTTATGCATACGTTGGATGTAGTCGATAATGAGATATGATCGACTATACCGTCACGCAGGTGAAAATTGGCCCTAGATGTAAGGGTTGGACACGAGACCGGACAACGGAACGGCGTGGAGTTTTACCGCCCTGAAACTGTTTCAGCAGCACGTAGGGCGCAATAGCGCAGCGTATTGCGCCGAATGCGAACCGCGTGCTGACACCGCATCCGGCGGGTTACGTCGCTGCGCGACTAACCCGCCCTACGAGATGTCAGCCCAGGCTGGTTTCGCCACGGCTTGGGTGAGGGGGTGGATTATTTGCGGCGAGAGGGAATTACCGTCTACCCACTCCCCTCTCCCCCTTTCAGGGGGAGAGGGTTAGGGAGAGGGGGCGCTGTCCTTCGACACTGATTCAGAGCTTCAAGTCCCGCAAAAGGTTTTAGACACCACCTCTTCCGGTTCCGGCGGCAGGCGATAACGCTCTTTCCCGGCCTGTTCCGCATACGGGTTCTGCAATACGGCGTGCAGCGCGTGAAACACCGAAAAATCCCCGCGGTCTTCCGCGGCGCGGATGGCCGCCTCGATCTGATGATTGCGCGGGATATACACCGGGTTCACCGCCTGCATGCCGGCTTGCCGCGCCGCCTCACCCTGCGGCTCGCGCTGGAGGCGCTCGCGCCACTGCGCGGCCCAGTGATCAAACGCCGCGGGCCGGCCAAACAAGCCGCGAATGGCATGATCCTGCGCGGGTGAGCCGGCGCCGAGGCGCGACAGGTGATAAAACGTCAGCGTAAAGTCCGCCTCGTTGGCGTCCATCGCGTCGAGCAAGGCATCGATCAGTGCCTTGTCCTGTGCGTCGGAGTCCACACCCGCCGTGAGGCCCAGCTTCGCGCGCATGCCTGCCAGCCACGCCGCTTCGTACTGGCCCTGGTAGGTTTCGAGATGTGTCTGCGCGATCTTCACCGCGTCTTCCGTCGATTCCGCCAATAACGGCACCAGCGTTTCGGCCAGGCGCACCAGGTTCCACAGGCCGATGCCCGGCTGGCTGTTGTAGGCGTAGCGCCCGTGGCGATCGATTGAGCTGAATACGCGCTGGTGACGATACCCGTCCATGAAGGCACACGGGCCGTAATCGATGGTCTCGCCGGCGATGGACATGTTGTCGGTATTCATCACCCCGTGAATAAACCCGAGCTGCATCCAGCGCGCGATCAATCGTGCCTGGCGCGCGATCACCGCCGCGAGCAAGGCCACGTAGGGCTGTTGCGCCGCGGCCAGCTCCGGGTAGTTGCGTGCGATGACATAGTCCGCGAGATTTTTCACGGCCGCGACATCCCCGCGCGCGGCGAAATACTCGAACGTCCCCACCCGTACAAAGCTCGCGGCCACGCGCGTAATCACCCCGCCCGGCAAGTCGCGTTCGCGCGCCACCGATTCGCCTGTGGCGACCGCGGCCAGCGCCCGCGTGGTCGGCACACCGAGCCGATGCATCGCCTCGCTCACCAGGTATTCGCGCAGCACCGGCCCCAGCGCCGCGCGGCCGTCGCCGCCACGGGAATAAGCCGTGCGCCCGCTGCCCTTCAATTGCAGATCAAAGCGGGCACCGTTCGCCGTGCGGATTTCGCCGAGCCAGATCGCGCGCCCATCGCCAAGCTGCGGAACAAAGCTGCCGAATTGATGGCCCGCATACGCCATCGCCACCGGCATGGCCCCGGGCGGCAGCGCATTACCGGAGAAGAGCTGCGCCAGTTCCGCCTCGCTGACATCCTCCACCGACATGCCCAGCTCCCGGGCCAGCGCGTGATTGAACTGGATCAGCGCCGGCTGTTTCACCGGCGCGGGGTGCGCCTTGGCAAAGAAAGGCTCACCCAGCTGGAGGAATCGATTGTCAAAGGGAATGTGGATCACGTTTTATGTACCGGCAGCACCAGAGCGGGTGACAGTGTAACCGAGTGGACGTTCGTTAAAGACTGGTTAATGTCAGGGATATTAAGATGGGATCTGGTCTTGCCGTGCAACCCCCGCCTGGTGTGACACAGCACGAAAACGGTGATCTGAATTACCCCCTATTTACTTCCCTCCGTCCCCTTAAATTCATAACGTATGTGTGAGCTCGGCTATTTTTTCCATGAAATTCTTTCCGGTTTTACGGAATTCTTCTTGAGTTTGAATAAAATCTTCTGCGCCAGTTCCAGGAGGAAGGGCCTTCGAGCAAAATTGCCAAACATTTTCTCTGGCATCTAGCACCTCATTAAAAGAATCTTTGAGTTCTGGAAAATAGAGGTTAACCATCATAAGTATTTTCTGGAGGCAGTCTTTTTCAGATAATTGGTTTTTACTCGCACTTACCAATGCGTCTTCTTCTTGAGCTTCTCCAGTCATCACGGAAAGATAAAAATAACTCAATGACATCAAGTCTGCATCCCATTTCGAAAATAAAAGATAGAGTTCTTCCAGTTTCTCCCTTTTAAAAACGGTATGCTCAGCTTCTTTATTCCTTTCAAATTTGGCTTCTTCGGTCTTACGTTGATTTAGGTTTGTTAGAAAAACACTAGCGAGTGTAACTGCAGCAGTTAACAAGGCAGTCACTAGAGCGACTAAGACTTGAGGGGATACACTATTTAGCATTGATCGTAGTTACCAAGTGGTTGGAATGATTTGGAAAGTTGAGGCTAGCACCTTTAATTCTTGAAATGATCCACCAAGGTGTTGTATTGACGTCAATAGTACAAACTTGCATGGTCAGATTTTAATAATTGATCGGTTTGAAGATGCTTCAGAATATTAAATTCAACTGTAAGTGGCCTAAACTTCTCATTACCCATTTTGCTTAGGCAATTATAAAAAATTAATAACAGCTCATTGCTAGATAATTGCGCCCTAACTAAATTTGTATAGAGTCTTTTATCAGGCACTTCACTGTTTTTTATAAATTTTACGATGTTATAGAGGCTTCGAAAGTAGTGCCCGAGCTCGGCTTCATGCTCTTTATAGAACGCCAGATACACCTCATTCAGAAAATGCTGTACTGCAATTCCTCCCCTTTCGAATTCTTCTTGCTTCTCTGCATATTTTTCCCGTAAACGCTTGTAGAAGACGCTGAAACAGTCGCGGCCCTTGGTGATGCGACCGCCTTCTCCGGTTTTTACCAAATCAATTGCGTTTACTATGTCATTGTGTAGCCGAAGAAGTTGAAAAAAAGTATCTTCAAAGTTTTGTTTTCGCAGTGTTCGGTTCTGGGCTTCCATCTGCGCCCGTTGCCCGGCCAGTTCTGCTCGTGTTGCTTCGAGTTCACGACGCTGTAATCGCAATTCAATGCGCTGTAACCAGATCGCATAGATCAATCCTGCGAATGCGAGGCCGGAGAATAATGCATTCACAGACCCGAACATGTCTCCGAATTCACCAGGCTCAGGTCGGCTTGAGGCGTAAAACCCCAACCCTAGCCAACACAGGACAACGAAAGCAATTAAGCCAATCGCTTGCCAGTTTCCTGGCTCTTTCGGCATTTTTTCCATTAATTCATCCCATGAAGCTTCTAGCGACGCAAATTCGAAAGTGGCGACCAGTTCTTTGCGCCATGTTTGGCAGCTTTTAGTATGTCAACAAAGCCAGGCAATGCCACTATGAGTTCATAGTTTACTGGTTGAATTCAGCATGCTTTATGCTCTTTTGGTTATTCTTTCTCGAACCCCTGATTCGAGAATTTCAGCGTACGGGCATTCTCGGTGACGGTACGCACAACATTATCGGGTGTACCACCAGGAATTTGAGCTTCGATTTCTAGTGTCACCTTCACGTTGGAACCGATGAGACCCGATAGATGTGCGATCACCTCCTCGGCGATGCGGCTGGCATCCCGTCCTACGCGGGCAGGATCGAGCTCCACACTCCCGTGGAAGCGTTTTGGCTTTGGTGGCTCAGTCGGCGCAGGTGGTGTTGGAGCCGTGCCCGGCATAGGGCTTGTTGGAGTTTCACCGGCACCGCCCCCCGGAATAGCGGGACGTGCGCCACCGTCGGGCGCTTTTGCCTCCGCATTGAGCTGTGCGCGTGCAACGCTGGGCTTTACTAATAGCCCGGCGGAACTGGCATCGGAGATGGCTACCTGCTGCCCCCCGCGCAGACCGCGATAGCGCCCACCTGCTTCGTCATAACCGTCGGCATAGGCGAACCCATCCTGTTCCCAGGTGGGCAACGCAATGCCATTCCGGATTGCTTCGAGAAGCACGTTCGAATCGGCCAGCCTCGGCAGATAGAGGTAGCGCGCAAAATCATCCGCCAATTGCTTGACCGAGACATTGTCCCCGCGCCACAGCGGCACGCGGTCCAGCTCCATACGCAGACGCGAGGCCGCAAAGCTCGTAATGAACAGCTCGTCGCTCTTGAGCTTCTTACTCGCGCGAACAGCCAGCGCGTCCTGGCCGGAAAGCCGTGCGGCTTCCCAAATCACGGCAGCTTGTGGGCCGTTCTGCGTTGGGAACAGCAGCCATTGATATGCCTCGGGCAGTCGCGCCGATACGGCGCCATTGGCAGCGGATTTCTGCGTCTCCGCCTGTTTTACCTGATGCGGCGAAAGGTTCAGCGTATCCTTTTCGTCGAGGACAGATTCCCAGGCAAGATAACGCCGCACCGCCTCGTCCAGGTCCTGTAGTCGTGATTTGTCTACGGCAAGGAAGACCAGCGTATTGCGGTAGAGGCGCGGGGTGTTACCCCGGGTTTCGAGAATCGCCTTGGCGGCCATCTCAGCCGGATTTCCCGCCTCCTTGCTGTAAGGGTGATCAACCCCCAGCACCACCAGTCGAGCATCAAGGTCATCCGGCACGTCCTGCCCGGAATGTGGCAGCGCGTGCACTCGGCTGAAACCCCCGGCCTTACCTAGGTCGGCGCGCAGCCGTTTTTCGAGTTCATGGACCACCTTGTCCGGATCTCGCTTGAGCTGCTCGGCGCGGTCATCTGCTAACTTGGTAACGGTAGGTTGAGTCGAATACCAGTAGTGCGGACCATCCTGATAGAGGTAGGTGGCCGCCCCCGCAAGCCGCCGCAGCGCATCGCCGAACACCGGCGGTGACTCTCCCGGCATAGCACAGCCCAGTTTCACGCGCCGCTCCTCTATGCCTTTATGCGCGGCGGCCGTGGTTGGTGCCGAGCCCATGTAAATAGCGCGCGCCACACGCCGGCACGCTGAGAACTTGCCCAAATTTGGCAATTCACTATCCAGCTTCAGTGGCAAGGAGTTAGGCCCGTCCACGTCTTTCTCGATCACCGGCACCCAGTTGTCCGAGAGATAGCGCGTCAACTCGAACTGCACGCGCGGGTCATCAATTGAGATATTCGCCGGCAGGATGAGTGGGTTCCGGTCGCCCTTCTCCCACAGACTGTGGATGACCGCCGCCATCAGCCGCAGCACGCCGCGGGTGCGCTGGAACTTCACCAGCGTGGACCAGTCGGTATAAAGCCGGTCGAAGATTTCGGGGTGAATCGGATACGCCGCTTTCAACCGCTTCTCATAATCACTCTCGCTAGATTCGGGCGGGAACTCCGCCTTCTGCGAGCGATAAAAGTCCGCGAACGCCCGCGCCACCACATCGCGGTCCTTGAACTGGGCCGGATCGGAGAGCGGCTCGAACAACCTCCGCCGCACTATCTCGAAGCCTTCTTCCGCGCTGGCCGGCCGCCATGACGACTCCACGCGTCCCACTACGTTGCGCAACCGGTCGAGCGCCTCACGCCCCCGCTGGCCGCCCACTTCCACATCGTCGGCCTGGGCATGCGGCGAACCCGAAGTGTCCGAAGCTGGAAGACTGATTACCAGCAGACAGTTCTTTGCCAGCTTTGCCGACTCGGTCAGCACCTGGGCGAAGGTGAACTGCGTCTCGAAACCGCCCGCCGGCAGATCGCCCTGGTCGTGGAGCTGGCGCGCGTAGGCTACCCACTCGTCAATCAGAATCAGGCATGGCCCATACTCAACAAACAACTCGCGCAGCACATCACCGGGGCTGGTCGCTTTCTCATCGTCGGCTTTGATGCGCGCAAACGCCTTCTTGCCGCCAAGCTGCCAGGCAAGCTCACCCCACAGCGTGCGCACCACCGTGCCATCGGTTTTGGTCGAAGGATTCCCGGGTGAAATCTTGTTGCCCACCAGCACCACGCGCCGCGCAGTCGGCAGCTTCGTTGCCCCGGCTTCCTGCATCACGGCATCAATCCCGACCAGCTCGCTCGGTGTACTGCCCGAGAACAGATGGTAAAGCGCCAGCATCGAGTGCGTCTTGCCACCGCCGAAGTTGGTCTGTAACTGCACCACCGGGTCACCACCTTCACCAGCGAGGCGTCGCACCGCCCCAACCAGCATCCCTTTAAGGCTTTCGGTGAGATAAGTGCGGCGGAAGAACTCCACCGGGTTCTTGTATTCGTCGGTCCCTTGGCCGAGATGCACCTGCCACAGGTCGGCGGCAAACTCCGCCTGCTGGTAACGGCCGCTGGCCACGTCTTTGTGCGGCGTCACCACCTCGCGCCAGGGTTTGAGATTGCCCGCTGCCGCACTCTCAATGGCAGTGCCAGCGCTCTTGCGCTTTTCGCCGCGCGCCTGCTCGTCAAAGCGTACACGCAGAAGCTCCATCTTCATCTTCTCGACTTCTTCGGCCTGCGATGCGGACAGGGCGGTCAGCAACCGCCCGGTCGAATCAAGCGCGCGATAGGTGTCGTCGCTGGAGAAGGTTTCCTGATGCGCCCAGCGGTTGCGCACCGCCAACAATTCGTTCACCAGGCTACGTTCGGTTTTGCCGAGAATCTGGCGAAATACATCACTCCACTTGCGGTCCATGACCACTAGCAACGCGGCGACATCATTGAGTGATTCGCCCTTGCCAGCGCCCAGGCGCGTGTCAGATAAAACGTCGCGCACGTTGGTTGCCCAGTTATCGCCATACTTCGCCTTGAACTCGCGCTCAACAAAAGGTGACACCCCTGCTTTGAGCAGTTCCAAGGCCTTACCGACGCGCTCGTGATTGGTGATTGCCATGGTTGCTTATTCCAGTTTGAACATATCTTCGGTGTCTGCCATTACAGTCCGTGACGCTTCCCGAGCCAGCCGCGTGATCTCCGGCCAGCTTTGTACCAGGGCGTTGTAGGCCATGGCCTCGTTTGCGCGCTTTTTGCGCTCGCACAGGGTATACAGGCGGTAGCAAAGTTCACGGGCGGTTTCGGCTTTCGCGCCGAGCTTCGCCACGATCTGCGCCGCTGCGCCTTCGCCGCCGGCTTCGAGCATGCGCACCAGGTGATGCACCATTTCCCAGACGTTGAGACGCTTGTCCGTAGTCGGGTCCCAGTCATCAGGCAGTTCGGCGGGTTTCAGCAGCCGCACCTTGCCAGCCTTGGACAGCAGAATGCCGGCATCACTCAGGCCAGAGACGCTCGTGTTCTTGGATTTGGAAAGCTGTTCGGCTACGCCGTAATCACCCTCGGCAAAACCGGTCTGCTCGAACCAGGTGAGTGCCCAGCGGGTGTCGGCATCGAAATCGCCTTCCTGCTCGGCCAGGGCTTCGTCGAGAGTCAGGTTGATCAGTGCCAGCGCGGCGCGCACCGAAAGTGGCTGGCCTTCGGCATCGAGCACCTTGGCGTAACGGGTATAGACCGCCATGCCGGGGCCGATGGCGGCCTGCGCCAGGTCCACCGGCGCGATGTTGCCTGCTTGCAGATGCGCCAATGCCTGCGGTAATTCGGCCTTTAGCGCGGCGACGAACTCGCGGCGGGTGGCTGTGGGTGCATTTATCGCACGCGGTCGACAGACGAGTACGATGCTGGAGGCGAGCGCGTTAGTGTCCATGCCGATCAATCTCGTCTGGTTCTCCGTGCGCATCGGCCAAGTCCCGCTGATCGCGAAGCCGGCCTCGATGACCGCAGCCAAGAAGGTGTCCCAACCTGTATTCGTCGTGCCGTCATTGCCGTCGTTTTCGGACTGCTTGAAGGCGTAGTAGATGGTGACCGGGAAGGCCGGGTGCGAGTGCTCAGCCAACCTGTGCATAGCCTGCGTCATGCCATTGAGAAAGAATATCTCTGCCTTCTCCTTACTACCATGGCGGTAAGCCGTGGCCACCAACTCTTCGGCCTTGGGCACAGTGAGAGTGGCGAAGAGGTCGGGGAACACGGGCCTCAGCGACCGGCGAAGCCAGACGTAGAAGAAGTCAGATAAGTCGGCATAACCGATGTTGTCGTAGTAGGGAGGGTCGGTGGAAACGATCCGATCGGTAGAAATTTTCTGTGTCGCCGCATCCGCTTGATCCGCAGTTCCTCGCACTGGAGGCGGACAATTCCGTAACGTCTTCTCTGCGCCTTCAACAATTCCGAGAAAGTCTCCGCCAGCACCGGCGAAAGGATTGAGTTCAGCAAAATCCCACACCATCGGCAACGCTTGCCTTCCAAATGCGGGGGCTGACTTCCCTTCACCAGCTCTCCATCGAGCCTGCGTTACAAGGAAGACTGTCTGTTTGCTTACAACAAGGCCCAGATACAGTCCTACCGCATCGGCATAAGCTGTAGCACCGGATCCGCCAGTGACTAGACACATACCATCATCAGGCGAGCCGGCCACGATGGCGTCGCGCTTCACCTGTTCGCGCGCTTCCTGAACCAAACCGGATAAAGTCGTTAGTGCCGAGAGTTGACGGGGTGTAAATATCTCATGCCAGTGCGTAATTCCATATCCTCGACCGCTAACTAGGTTACTGGTCTCTTGGTTCATCTCTTGCTCTGGGCGCCAGTCTGGTTGTGCGCTGCGAGCGATAGAATCCTGCTCTGGTGTCGGTGTCATGTAGACCCGCTCGCGCTCGCCCTCAGCAACAATTGCCATTAGGCTCACACCGTTACGCTTCGCCTGAAATTCTCCCCGAACGTAGTCGTGTGACATTGGTATGTCGGACATCAAGCAGCGGAAGTTCGCCCCACGCGCAAGCTTGGTGCCATTCTTCGCTGCTTCTGCATCCTTGGGCTTGCCCACTTTAACCGTAAATCGATAGTTGTTTCCCGCGATTACCGGCTCCACATACACCTCCTTACCCGCTTTGGTGGAGAGCATAAAAGTAGTGGCAAGCGGAACATCAACGTTGGCAAAGGCCGGGTTGGGACTTTTCACCGTGCGCGCCCACAGCCAGGCGATGACGGTGAGCTTCTGACCGAGGTATTTCTTCAGGTCCGGTCGCTCCTTGGCCATGGCCGCCGTCACCTCAATCTTGGGGTAGAGGTGACCGATGCGTTTCTCGGCCTCGTCGCGCATCCACTGGCCGTAGTAACGCACGTCCTCAGCGAGGCCCTGCGCGCCGCGCCAGACTGTCATGGCCTTCTCGTCGTCCCGCTTCTTTTGCCATGCCGGATTCACGGGCGGCTTACCGGCGAACTTCGGCGGAATCTCAATCATCGCCTTGTTGATCAGCACCGCCACCGGATTGAGATCGCTGGCGTAACTCTCCAGCCCCAGCCGCTGCGCTTCCAGCGGCAATGCACCGCCGCCCGCGAAGGGATCGTGGAAAGCGGGCAGCTTGTTGCGGTCGAACAGCTCCTTCGCGCGCGGATGGCCGGCGTTCTCGGCGCAGGCCCGCCGCCAGCTCTGCCAGATTTCGTCGCGCGCCGCCTGCAGCACCGCCTCGTTAGTGGTGTTCTCCCACAGCACCAGATCCTCGACGATGCGGAACAGCCGCTGGCGTTCCAGGTCGGCCAGCATGTCGTCGAGGGTCGGCGCCGGACCCGGCTCCGGGACTGAAAGATTGGTCCCTTTGGCCCTCTCGGCGAGGGCCCGCGCCTCCTCCCACAGCTTGAGACGCGCCTTGAGCGCGGACTCCGCCTTGCGGCGCAGCTTCGGATCCGCCCGGAGCACATCCACGTAGGCCGATGGATCATCCACCATCTGCGCAAAAATCACCGCCCGCGCCGCCGCCAGCGGCCGCCGCGCCCACCACAAGTGCAGCGTGCTCGGATGCCCGTGGCGGATGGACTTCTCCCGCGCGCTGGCAATGTTGATCGCCTCTAGCGGCAGGGCGACTTCGATGAGCTTCATTTTATACGTCATGTATTGGATCGTCAGGTTGCGCGTGTGGACAAATGTGACGGGAATGAACCGACCACGACTTGCTGACTGTCGTCGTCCCAAAAGAAATAGAGCCGGAAACCAAACCGTTCCTCGCGAGAACTGCTGCCTTTAATGTGGCGGTCCAGCTGTCTCGTTCGACCATAATACTGAACTACGTATTCGTCCCCCTGCTCACCGGCTCGGCCCCCGGCGAAACTGGGTTGTTCTTCCAGCCCAAGTTCGGCTAAGGCCTGTTCATAGGCCCTTTTCTTATCCAACCCACCTTCCTGCTTCATTGGCACGAATTGGTCGCGAAGAATGACCAATGTCTTGTAGGCCAGCGCCGGGTTCTCAAATGAGGATTTCGTGGCATGTCGAATCGCTCTTGGCATGACGTGGACGCTGCCGGAGAGATAGCTTTTGCACCATTCCTCAAGGTCGTCAAAAGAATCCGGTATGGAAGTTTCTTCCTGCTTCCCCGCCGTGTGGAGCGCGGCCTCTAGGTGGGCTAGCCGTGCCTGTAGTGAGCGATAATCAACTCGTGTCTGGTCTCGCTCACTCTCGATGAGTTTGCGATCCACTTCCGCGGACTGCAGGAGACCATCATAAGTTTCTTTCTCCTCTTTCAGCTTTCGGTTCAAGCTGTCGTTTTCCTCCATTGCGAGGGCCAGCAACTCTTTATCCGATGCGCCCTGTTTGCTGGCTTTGTTGCGCCTTTGCTTAATCGCCTGCGCGTGTATATCCGCAAACGACGGTAGCTGACTATAAATATCGACCCCCACAACTGTGTCACGGAGAGCACGCTCAACAAGGAAACGCTTGAATGCTTCCGCACCACCTTCTGGCCACTCTTCAATGCTTCCAGACATGGCAATCGGATGCTCGTTGGGAGCATCTTCGTTGATGTCCAGCCCGGGGCGATAGGTGCGCACGGCCTTGTTAAATACTGAAAACTCCTTGCCAAGCTGGTCGGTCAATGAATATGAGGCCTCGCCTGTCAACGTGACAACATGAGCGGCACCAATTGTTAGCCGGGCCAAGCCATCAACATCGAACACCGCCGGTCCATCATTACCATGTTTGTCGCCAAGGGACACAACAATTACTGGCCGTGTACGAGCGGAATCTAGCAATAAGTCCACCAGCTGACGGACTGAATCATCTGTATCCACATGCCAAGCCTTGGTAGAAATTCGCCGACTATCCAAATACGCAGCATGATGGCTGACGACTTGCGCGACAACTCCGGGTATCGTTGCATCAAACTCGGGGGAGTCTCCGAGAGCGACGGCTTGGAGACGACAACCAAAAAGGATATTTTTCTCGTCGAGTAAAATGCCAGTTTCGGTGGTCCAATTGCGCCTTGCTACCCCTTTATCGGCGTCGCTGATCCGAAAGCACCAATAATTGGGATCTTCCAGCGCAAGCGCCGATACCGGCTGGGCTCCCACTTCCAACATATCGAATGATTCACCTTCCCAGGCATGCTTCGGGAGAAGCCGCCCCGCTCGTCTGGCTAGCCATTGAAGGGCTTCATTGCGGATTTCTCCGAATGTTTTTTTAGGATCGTCGGATTGAAACGTCAGGAGCACCTGGCTAACAGATCGCACGCGCGAGAATGGCGCCCGCCCGGCAAAGGTTGGTTTCTGTGGGCTGTTTGTCATGAGGGACGCCCGCCCTTGGCAATCAATTCAGCGAAATCATAATTGACGCTCGTCACACCGAAATCCGGTTCGCGCTGGAACGGCTGGCGCACGTAGTGGACGCGGTGCGTAATATCGCCGGTAAACTCAACAATCGCCAAGAGGAAATCCTCAGGTTTGTTCAGCGAGTAGAGAATCTCGTTGCGCGTGACGGTGATCGTCTGTGCGCCAGTGACCCGACCTTTAACCTCGATGAAACGCAGCTTGCCAGTGCCAGGCACACGGCTCTCGATGTCGTAGCCGAGCTTCTCAAGTTCGCGGTCTGTTGGCTCGAAACCGAGTTTGCGTTCGATCTCCATGACAATGGCGCGGGCGCGGTCGGCACTGACCAAGGTATCCACAGGCGTTGTTGGTGTTGCCGCTGCCTTCCCTGTCATGGATGCGAGCAGCCCCATCGGCACCACCAAGATGCCGCCGAGAACGACGGGTGGTAGCGGCGAAATATGGGCTTCTTGTTTCAGTTCTTCCAGCCGCTTCTGCAACCGACCCTGGAGTAGATCGGCTCGCTTGCGGGCCTCGCCCGAATTGAGCCTGGCGTTAGGTCTGCCGGCCTGCTCCTGGAGCTTGAGCTGCTCGGCGCGGTGATCCCAGTAGGTGATCTCCTTGGTGAGTCGCTCCTTCACTGCCGCTTCGGTCTTGGCGATAAGCGCGAGCTTGCCGTCTCGAACCTCGGCAAGGTGCTCCGGCACGACATGAGCCACGGCGTAGCCTTGCGCCTTCTGTTCCAACTCGCGGTTGAGCTTTGCGCACTCAGGCCGATCGAGGATCTCCTGTACATTTGGCTCGCCCTCGGCCAGTGGTCGGTAGTCGAGATAGGGCGCGTAATGCATATGGCGTGTGTTACCGTCGGCATCGAGTTCCACGTAGAGCATGCGCTTGGAGACGATACGGCGCTCGCCCGAGCGCGTGAGACTCGCGTCCTGGATCGCATGTTCGAGATAGAAGAGCACGCGTGGCTGTGTGCCGCTGTCGTGCTCGTCCACCAGTACGGCACCGCGCTTGAGCAGGTCGCGGTGGCGCTCAAGCGTGATGTCGATGACCGAGTCGAGAAGTGGATGGCCCGGGCATACGAAGGCGGCCAACGGCTGACCCTGCGGCGCGACCAGCGATTTGTCGAAGGCAATGCGTTCATAGCGTGGGAGCACCGGCTCGCCGATACCAATCAGGCGGTCGCGATGGCGCACCGGGGCCGGAACGTGGGTGATTTCGTAGCGGCGCGGCTCGCGCTGCTTGACTGCACCACCAAGACGCTGGAAAGCCTCGTGAAAAAAAGACTCAATGTAGTGCGGCTGCAGACGACGTGCATCGGCGCGTTCCATGTCTTCGCGGATGCGATGAACACGACTTGCGTCCATGGCATCGTGGGCGAGCGCGCGTTCATCAAGAAGATCCTGAAGATGACCACGATCGAGCGCCTTATCTAGAACGGTGGTCAGGTAGGCTTTAATCTCGGGTAGTTCACCATACCGGATGGCCTGAATTAAGAGATCGCGCAGGGATTTGCCCTCAAACTGGAGTTTGCCGAGCACGTCGAAAACCTGACCGCCGAGGGCCTGTCGGGCCTGCTCCAACTTCTCCAGCAGCTTGCGATAAACGTCGCCTTCACGGGTCTCTTCGGCCACCAGGTTCCACAGGTGGCACGCCTCGGTTTGCCCAATGCGGTGGATGCGGCCGAAGCGCTGCTCCAGACGGTTGGGGTTCCACGGCAAATCGTAGTTCACCATTAGGTGCGCACGCTGGAGGTTGATGCCCTCGCCTGCAGCGTCGGTGGCCAGCAGCACCTGCACCTCAGGATCAAACTTGAATGCCTCCTGTACTTTCAGGCGCTCCTCTCGTCCCATGCCACCATGGATCACGACCACTGCCTGCTGACCAAGTGGTGTAGTGATGCGGCTCTGGAGGTAGTTCAGCGTATCGCGGTGTTCCGTGAAAATAATGAGTTTCTGATGCGGCGAGGATGTAGGCCGCGGTATCTCTCCGGCACCGTAGGGTGCATCCGGTTCGGCCACGCGATTGGCACTGCCGGCGGTGGTGAAAATTTCGTCGAGCAAGCTCGACAGCTCGCGCCACTTGGTATCCGCGCCGCTGCGGCGAACTCCGAGAGCAAGTGACTCCAGCCCTTTAAGGGTCGCGATCTCAGCCTTCAACTCAACGATGGAACGCGCCGCAGTCGCCTGGTCAAGGACTTCCTCCTCTGCGGCCTCGACTTCGTTGTCCGGCGCGTCTTCGAGGTCTTCGACATCCTCGACATCGAATGTCGGCGTGGCGGGCGCTAGCACGGGCGCGGCTTGGCCACCGCGTTGGAGGACTTCCAGTTCGCGTAACCGGCTTTCCAACCGCTCACGGCGACGGCGCAGGGATTGGTAAATCGCCTCGGGTGATGAAGCCAGTCGCCGTTGAAGGATGGTGAGCGCGAATCCGACGGTTCCTGCGCGCTTGTCATTTTCAAGCTTCTCGGCACGATTGAACTCATCGCGCACGTAGTCAGTGACCGCCTTATAGAGATGGGCTTCAGCGTCCGAGAGCTTGTAGGGCACGGTATAAGCAATGCGCGGAGGAAACAACCGCGTGCCGTCGAACTTGAGCAGGCTCTCCTTTACCATGCGGCGCATCAGGTCCGAAACGTCGGCGACGTGGACCCCATCGCGGAACCGCCCCTCGAAACGGTCACCATCGAGCAGCGCCATGAAGAGCTGGAAGTCCTCTTCTTTGCCATTGTGCGGTGTCGCTGTCATTAACAGGAAGTGCCTTGTGAGAGTCGAGAGCAGCTGTCCAAGGCGGTAGCGCTTGGTGTACTTGATCTCGCCGCCGAAGACGGTGGCCGACATTTTGTGCGCTTCGTCGCAAACCACGAGATCCCAGCGGCCATCCGGCGCCTGGAGCTTTTGCTGCACGTCCTCGTTGCGTGAGAGCTTATCGAGTCGGGCGATGACGAGATTGGTTTCCAGAAACCAGTTGCCAGTACGTGCAGCTTCGAGCTTGTCATTGGTAAGAATCTTGAAAGGCAGATGGAAGCGGCGGTAGAGCTCGTCCTGCCATTGTTCGGCGAGACTGCCCGGGCAAACAATGAGGCAACGTTGTAGATCGCCGCGGGCAATCAGCTCCTTGATGAGCAGGCCCGCCATGATGGTCTTTCCGGCGCCGGGATCGTCGGCAAGCAGGAAGCGCAACGGCTGGCGCGGCAACATGGATTCGTATACCGCCGTGATCTGGTGCGGTAACGGATCGACGACGGAGGTATGGACCGCCAGTACCGGATCGAACAAGTGTGCAAGACGAATGCGCTGTGCTTCGGAGACTAGGCGGAAGAGCGCCCCATCTCCATCGAAACTCCAGGGCCGGCCTTGTTCGACAATCTCGATGCGTGGCTCATCGTGACGGTAGAGGAGCTCGTTCGCGACCTTGCCCGCCGGGGTCTTGTATGTAAGCTCCAGCGCCTCCGATCCATACCACTGGACGTTCACGACTGTGACCAGCGCATCCGGTAGGATGCCCCGGATCGCGGCGTTGGGTTGGAGGTCTTCGAGCTTACTCATGTTTGCAGAGGTCGCTGGAGAGATTCCCCATTGTGCGACGTGACAACTCTTGGGCTGAATCGCCAACCACCCAGCCAGCTTGCACAATAAGCAGCTTGTTTATCAACCCCTTGGCTTCTTTTTCTGGTTCTGGGACCAACGCTCCCCCTCCTCCAATCCCTTTTATTTATGCTGGAATCCTAACATAAGACTCCCGATATGACGGAGTTGGTGGGAATTGCGGAAATCTGCGGGAAATTCTGGGCGCCGGCTGATGCAGTGGGAAAGGCGTCTTTTAGAAGTCCTGGGCCGCCGCCTCCAACATGCGGGGTGACGGTGTTCCCCCTCTCCCCCGCCCTCTCCCGCGAAGGGGAGAGGGAGTTAATTTTTGGGGACAGGTTTCGCGCGGGGGAACAAAAGCCCTCGGGTTAACTAGAGCCGGGTGACGGCAAACGTGTCGCAATCGCGAAGATCGCCACTCGTGAGGCCGCGCTTGAACCAGCTTACGCGCTGCGCGGAACTGCCGTGGGTGAATGAATCCGGGCTGACATAACCGCCGCGTGCCTGTCGCATCAGGCGGTCGTCGCCGATCGCGCTGGCGGCGTTGAGCCCCTCTTCCACGTCGCCGGCTTCGAGGATTTGTTTCGTCCGTTGCGTGTGGTTGGCCCACACGCCGGCATAGCAATCGGCCTGCAGCTCCAGCCGCACCGACAGGGCGTTGGCCTGGCCCGCGTTCGCGCGTTGCGCCTCCTGCACCTTGCCCGCGATGCCGAGAAGATTTTGCACGTGATGCCCGACTTCATGCGCGATGACGTACGCCTGCGCGAAATCCCCCGGCGCCTGAAAGCGCTCGCGCAGCTCGCGATAAAACGCCAGATCGATGTAAAGCTTCTGGTCGCCCGGGCAATAAAACGGGCCGGCCGCCGCCTGGCCCATGCCGCAGGCCGACTGCACGACGCCGGTGAACAACACCAGCGTGGGTTCGCGGTAGCTCAGGTTCATCTGGCGGAACAGGGCATGCCAGGCATCCTCGGTATCGGCGAGCACCACGGAAACGAATTGGCCCAGCTCGCGATCTTCTTCCGAAAGCTCGACGGGTTCGGTGGTTGAGCCCGTCGGGACGTTCAGCGTCGTCACCTCTTGCAGCACCGTGCCCGGATCGACGCCGAAGAGCAGCGCCACCAGCGCCAGCACCACGACACCGCCCACGCCCAGGCCGACCCCGCCCACCCTCATGCCGCGGCGATCTTCAACGTTCTGGCTCTGCCTCTGACCTTTCCACAACATGGCTGAAGCCTCCTGTGCGCCGTTTGCCGGAAACGGGCTTGATCCGTAGGCGGGTATATTAATCCCGATGAGGGGGGGAATGGCAGAAGGAATTCCTGATTGCGCGGGAATGACAACCGCTCCACCGTCATGCCCGCGAAAGCGGGCATCCAGGTTTTAAATGACATCCCGCGACAGCGGGATACTTCATCGGTTCGGCGGGTTACGGCGAAATAGGCCTAACCCGCCCTACATTAATATTGTAGGGCGTACCCTAGGGAGAAAGGTTGTCATTCCCGCGAAGCTTGTCCCCGCATGTAGTAAGCGGGGAGCGGGAATCCAGTCTTATGGCGCGTGGGTTGTGCCTTACGTGCCCGATGCGTTTTTGTGTTGGGGTTCGCTGCGCTCACCCCGACCTACGCCCTGGGTAAACAGCCGATCAAGCCGCTGTGCGCACGACGAATTCCGTCCGGATCTCGTCGAACGGAACGCGAATACGGCGGCCCGCTTTTTCGATCAGCCCAATCTCAACCAGCACCTGAATATCGGTGTGCACATTCTTGACGTCGCGGCCGAGCTCGCGCGCCAGGGCGCGGATCGACATCGGTTCCCGTCCCTGCAAAGCGCGCAACAACTCCCAGCGCTTGCCGGTAAGGGTCTTGAGGAGCGTATCGAGGTTTTCGAAACTGACGAATTCGCCCTGCGCAGCGCGTGTTTTCACCGCTCGCCGAAACCGGCCGAGTGATTTTTTAACACTTGAGACTTCAATCGTTACCGTGCGCATGGCTAACCTGCGACTTATTTCTCCTCCCATGGCGCAAAACCGATGGAGCGTTTCTTCTTCGGATTGGGCGGGGTCATGAGTTCACGGATGGCGGTGATCAGGCTGGCTATTGCCTGATCGTGCCCGGTCACCTTGCGCTCCAGTTGGTCAAGCTTGCGCCCGATTTCCCTGTGGATAACGGAAAGCTCCCGGAGCTTCACGAATGCACGGACCACGAACACGCTGACTTCGACCGCACGAGGTGAGTTCAGCACGGCGGCAGCCATAATGGCACCATGTTCGGTAAAGGCGGTGGGCAATACTGGTGAAAATTTAAGGCGCGCAAGGTGGTCGCAATTTGCGACCACCTTGGTCTTCTCTGCCTCGGTCAGCTGAAACATGAAATCTGCCGGAAAACGTTCCAGATTACGTTTTACCTGCTCATTCAGGCGTTTCGTGGTGACACCGTATAGCTCAGCCAGGTCTGCATCGAGCATCACCTTATGCTCACGGATTAACAGGATTGACCGTGCGACGCGTTCGACAGGGACAACGGGCTTGGTTCTCCTCGATTTATCCATAACCTGACTCCTTCAGGTTTTTCCAAATCCGTTCAGTTTTCTTTTGATGTCGCATTTTGCGACATCAAGTTGGTTTTTTGTAAATCGGGAAAGATTATAGAGCCCCTTTCCAGATTATTGGCCCTAGATATAGGGGGAGCGAAAGAAGTGAATGCAGGTCGCGTCATGCGCGCCGATCAGCCGGTTCGCGCGTGGTACGCGCCCTACGTGAGTATTAATGTAGGTTGGGGTGAGGCGTTTTGTGCCGAACCCCAACGTTACTCAGGCGTGTTGGGGTTCGCTGCGCTCACCCCAACCTACGTGAGCTGTTTGATCTCAAATGAACATTCGGCGGGTTACGGCGAAAATCGCCTAACCCGCCCTACATTAAAATGTAGGGCGCGCATTGCGCGCCGATCGACTGGTTGGAATGTGGCAGGCGCCCTACTTCTTGCCGACGCCGAATCCGGTGACTTCGTAAAGGATGCAATAGGCGAAGAACGCCGAGACCAGCGCCAGGGTGCCGACGATGCCGAACAGGATGTTCGACAGTTTGTCGGGGGTGATGGCCTGGGTTACCGGGCCGATGGTGATCAGAGTCAGGCCGACGGCCGTGCGGATGGCGCGGTCGAGGGTGCCCATGTTGCGTTTGAAGGTGATTTTCATTTCGTTTCATCCCCTAAGATCAAATGTTGGGGTTCGGCGCTGCGCGCCTCACCCCAACCTACATGAACTAGTTCGTTCACCCTTTACCGGCCCCTACCCTCTCCCTGGCCCTCTCCCTTTCAGGGAGAGGGGACTGAGTAGTGAGGTGAGGGAATAATTTTTGAGGGCATTTAATTTGTATAGGCGCTCGCGCCGCCGCCTGCGCGGGCGATGGAGGCGCTGGCGTCCTTGCTCTGGCCGGCGGCGCCGGGTTCGAACACGCTGATGCCCCCGCCTTTGGCCTTGGCGGCGTACATCGCCAGGTCGGCATTGAATAACAGCGTGTCGGCATCCTTTCCATGCACGGGAAAGATCGCCACGCCAATGCTGGCGCTCACCGTCACTTGCGTGTCCGATAGTATGTACGGTGCGTTCAGTGCGGCCTGGATGCGGTCCAGCACCGTCAGGCACGTGGCCCAGTCGGCCGGGCTCAACAGCACGGTAAATTCATCGCCACCAAAACGCGCCGCGGTATCGGCGGCGCGCAAGGCGCCCTCGATGCGTTTCGCCGCCTGGCGCAACAGTTCGTCGCCGTAAAAATGGCCATGCGTGTCATTGACCTTCTTGAATCCGTTCAGGTCGATCACGCCGAAGGCGAACTGTTGCCCGTCGCGGCGGCTCGCCAGGATCAGCTTCGACAAGCGGTCCTGCATCAGCTTGCGGTTAGGCAGGCCGGTCAGCGCGTCGTGCAAGGCCATCTGCTGCAACTGGTCCTTCTGGGCATGCAGCTCGCGCAGCAGGTGATTGAGAATGAGCGAGACCCACACCGTCAGCCACAGGTAAAAGGCCACCGGGATGATCATGCGCTGTTGGTAAACATGCGCCAGCGCGCCGGCCCCGGCGCTGCTGAAGCGGTGCACGACCAGCAGGGTTCTGGTGTTGTCCCGGTTGGGAAACTTGACCCAGGTGCGAATGGCGCCGTCGGCCTCGAAGTACCCTCCGCGCTCGTTGACGCGCGTGGACTCGAGATCGATGGATTCCAGCAGGCGCAGGTCGGCGGCGGATCCGGATTGCAACGGGCGCAGGCCGCCGTCGGAAATGACGAAGAACCGGTAGGCCGGGTCGCCGGGGAGCCTGGCTTCGCCTGGCGCCAACGGGTGCTCGCCGCGCGCGATCCGGGTGAGCGCCGGCTCGCCGAGCATGGCGGGAATGAGGCGGTGCATGTTGTCCACCTCGTGGACCACTTCCAGCTCCAGCGAAGCGCGATAGACGGAAAAGGAAATCAGCAGCACGCCGATCAACGACGTGACCAAAAAGATGCCCAGGAACCTGGGCTTCTTGTGGGAGATCGGGGTATCGGTGGTGCTCAAGGCTTTATCGGGCGATCAGGCGGATGTGCCCATTTGTCTTATTCTAGGCGAGGAATTCGAATAATGTAGGGCGCGCCATGCGCGCCGATCGATTGGTTGGCGCGTGGTACGCGCCCTACGGGGAGATTCGATGTAGGTTGGGGTGAGGCGTGTTTCGCCGAACCCCAACAAAATGTGGTTCGGCGGGTTACGGCAAAAACCGCCTAACCCGCCCTACATTAATTATCTGGACCCCGGCTTTCGCCGGGGTGACGATATTTTCCAATTTCCGAACGCCCGCTTGCACGGGCATGACGCTGCGTTTGCTTCAACGGATCGACCATCAGTAAAACGCATACCCGTCATAACCCGGCGTCTGGCCGGTGCCGCCCTGGAACGAGACCGCGCCGGTCTGGCTCAACACCTGGTCCACGTTGAACCACAGTATGCCGCCGTTGCCGCCGACCGATCCGCCCACGCCGGGATCGGCGTTGCCGCCGTTGGCGGTGAAGTTGCCGCTGTTCGTGGCCTGTACCGGCACCGGCCCGTAGAACATGGCCGTGCCGGCATTGCCGCCGCGCCGCAGGCCATCGCCGCCGTTCACCGCGAGGGCGCCCGAGTTGCTCAGGAGGCCGGAGGTATTTTGCAGATAGATGTAACCGGCCAGTCCGCCGATGTTCTGGCTGGCGCCGAGCGCCGCGCGGTCGTGGCCGCCGCTGGCGTCGATGCTGGCGCTGTTGCTGACTCCAGCGTAGCCGTTCAGCTCCACGCGGCCGCCGCGGCTGCCCTGCCCCAGGCCGCCGGTGGCGCCTTCGAGGACACCACCGCCGCGCGCGAGGATGGCGCTGGAATTGCTCAACGATCCGGCCGGCGGATAACCGCCGTTGATCACGTCGTAGGTCGTTTTGTTTTCGAGCGTCACTTTACCGGCCTCGTTGCTGAGCGCGCCGCTGCCGCCGTTGCTGCGGATGCGCGCCAGGCCCGTGTAGTGCAGTTGCTGCGCGCGCGGATGCCAGATGGTGTTGAGATCCACGATCACGGTTCCGCCCATGCCACCGCTGCCGCTGCCCGCGCGCGGGCTGGCGCCGCCGGAGGCCAGGATCGAGCCCGACCAGTAAATGTCGCCGGCCGGGACGTCGTCGCCGAGCGTGTTGGTCGAGTTGTCGCCGCCGTCGTAGAACTGGCTAACGATCTGCGACAAGCCGCCGTTACCTCCGTTGCCCGTGCTACCCAGGGTGTGGCCGCCGCGGGCATCGATGTTGCCGGCGAAGCGGATGGTGCTGCCGAAACCGAGGACGGCAAAGCCGCCGCCGTCGCCGCCGGTGCCTTCGATGGCGCTGCCGCCGCGGCAATCCACCGAGCCGGTAAAGCGCACTTCCGCGGGTCGCGCGCTCTGCACGACAAAGGGGGTGCCGCGTCCGCCGGCGGTGACGCCGTCGCCGCCCGAGGTGTCGTGGTCGGCGGCGTTGCGCACGTGACTGAAACCGTCGAGGCGGAAACCGCCGCCGTTGCCGCCGGCGGCGCTGAAGGAACTGCCGCCGCGGGTGAGGAAGCGGCCGGTGTTCTCGATCACGCCGCCGGCCTTGAACCACACGTCGCCGCCCTGGCCGCCGTTCTCCACGCGGCTGTCGCCGCCGTAGGTGCGCATCTCGCCGCTGTTGTAGATCGAGCCGGTCGCGTAGACGCGCGCGAAACCGGCGTGCTGCCCTTCGCGCACGCCGCTGGTGTCGATCACGCCGGTGCCGACATAGTTGCCAACGTTAAGCTCCAGGCCGCTGCGCCGCCAGCTCGGCGAATCGACGGGCACAGTGATGGTGCCGTGGTTGACGAGGTCGTTCGACAGGAAGATCTGCGCCTGATAGCCGGCATAATCGTGGCCGAGCCGCAGGGTCGCGCCGGGGTTGACCTGGATTCCGGTGACGCGTGTATCGTCATCGTTGATTTGGCCGTCGCCGTCCGAGACGTGGACGGCGTCGTCGTAGGAATATATGTACACGGTGCCCGCCGGCGGCTCGCCGCCGTATTCGAGCAAGGGGATGTAGGTGTCCTGCGTGATCACGAGCGGACGCACGCCGAGGTCGGGCGTGTAGGCCGTGGGCGTGAAGCCGGCGTCGACGCTGCCGTCATGTCGCACTTCGAGCGGGCCGGTGCCGCCCTGCTTGGTGATGGTGACGTCAGCGCCGCGGCCACCGCTTCCGCCCTGGCTGCCGCCGTCGCCGCCGGCGCTGTCGATGACGTTGCCGGCGGGGCCGTCGGCGTCGGCGAGCGCGAGCATGGCGCGGCCGCTGCCGGTGAGCGTGGCGCCACCGCTCGGGTTGGACAGCACCAGCGCCACGGTCTCGAGCCCCTCTTCCACGCCGTCGGCGGTCACAGGCACCGTGAAGCTCTTGGGCGCGGCGTCGCCGTCGGCCCAGACCAGTGCGCCGGAACTGTATTGATAATCGCTGCCGGCATTCGCCGTGCCGTCGGCCGTGGCGTAGGCGACCGAGATCATGCCATCGGCGCCGAAGCGGCGCTCGACCGTGACAAGCGCCTCGCCGTCGCTTTCGCTGGCGCGATAAACAATCCGCGAAAATTGCAGGATGCCGGCCTGATCATCATTGGCGATGGTCAGCACCGCATCAACGGGCGTGCCGAGCGTGGCGCCGCCGTAGGCGTAGGTCAGCTTCAGGTTCACGGTCTCGTCGGGCTCGGCGATGTTGTCGTTGAGCAGCGGCACCGTGATTGTCTTCGGGGCGCTGTCGCCGTTGGCCCAGACCAGATCGCCCGAGACCGCCTGATAATCCTGGCCGGCGCGAGCCGTGCCGTCGCTGCTGACGTAATGCACCGAGATATCGCCGGCCTTGCCGTTGACACGATTGACCGTGATCACCGCCTGGCCGCCGCCTTCGGCGGCGCTGTAGGCGGCGGCGCTGAACTGCAACTGGCCGTACTGGTCGTCGCTCTGGATCTCGACCACGGCCTGGCTCGGCGCGCCGAGCGTGGCGCGCGAGGGATTGGACAAGCTGACGTTGATGGTCTCGATGCCTTCGACAGTCGAGTCGTCGAGAATGGGGATGACGAAGGTCTTGGGACTGGCGTCGTTGCTGCCCCAGTACAGGGTGCCGGAGACCGGCGTGTAATCGTAGGGGCTGGAGGCGCTGCCGTTGCTGGTGGCGTAGCTCACGCTGGCCTGCCCGGAGGTGCTGCCGGTGCGCGTCACGGAAACCGTCACGCTGCCGCCGGTCTCGCTCACGCTGTAGCTGGCGGCGCTGAACTGGAGGCTGCTGCCCCCGCCACCTGCAGGCTTCGCGGCGAGCGCGAGGTTGGTGGCGGTGAGAAAAATGCAGGTGAGCAGGAATCTGGATGACAGGCTGGGCAACATGGCTTCTCCCTCTTTGGCTGTTCTTGAGTACGCGGCGGCCTTGGATTCCTTGTCGCCGCGAATTCATCCCCGAGCCGCCGGCGTATCTGTGGAAGCATAGCCTACGACCCGGGCGCCAAGGCAGCGCCTGAATTGATTTTAAAATTACAGAGGATTAGCAGGAATCAGAATTATCTTGATGATAATTCATGGAAAACAATATGGTGCCCGGGGCCGGACTCGAACCGGCACGGTGTTGCCACCAAGGGATTTTCATACCCACTACGGCTTTCGCCGCCGCGCCGGAGCGCCTTTGGGGTCTGGACTTTACCTTTGCCGTGGCGCCGGGAGGCGCGGTAGTTCTGTAGGTTGGGGTGAATGAAATGAACCCCAACTTTCCGGATCAAGCTAGGCCAAGCCGTTGGGGTTCGCTGCGCTCACCCCAACCTACGAAAACCAGCCGTGTTGGTGGTGCCCAGGGCCGGAATCGAACCGGCACGGAGGTTGCCCTCCAACGGATTTTAAGTCCGTTGCGTCTACCAATTCCGCCACCCGGGCTTCGAGGGTGAGTGTATACGGCCGAGAGGTGTGGAGGAAGAAAAGCAGGGAAAATGGAGGCTGGGGCCGGAATTGAACCGGCGTACGCGGCTTTGCAGGCCGCTGCATAACCACTCTGCTACCCAGCCGAAACTCTTGAACAAAAAAGGGAGGACCCGGCAAATGGGTACCTCCCCGAGTGTCTGGAGCGGGAAACGAGGTTCGAACTCGCGACCTTAACCTTGGCAAGGTTACGCTCTACCAACTGAGCTATTCCCGCAGGAGTTGTGCATTGTAAGGAAGGCGGACATTCTGTCAAGCAAGGAAGCAGGTAAGGCCTTGTTTTATAGTCAGTTGCACTACCCTGACACAGAAAAATCTGTTGTCATGCCGGCGAAAGCCGACATCCAGTTTATTAACTGGACCCCGGCTTTCGCCGGGGTGACGAATCTGGAAACGTAGGGCGCGTATCACGCGCCGAACCATTGCTTAAATGCTAGAAATGGCGCGTGGTACGCGCCCTACGTGAGTAGATTTATTCAGGAAAGTTTTACGGCGCGCGCGGGGCAATGAGATTGGGCCAAGCGGCCTTGAGGTAGATGAGCATGGACCACAGCGTCAGTGCGGCAGCGAGGTAGAGGAGGATTTCGCCGATGCGGAAGATCGGCAGGTCCCAGAATGACCGCTGCCACAGCAGGAACGGGATGGCGACCATCTGGGACACGGTCTTGATCTTGCCCACGTAGGACACCTTCACGTGCGAGCGCTTGCCCACCTCCGACATCCATTCGCGCAGCGCCGAGACGGTGATTTCGCGCCCGACGATGACCAGCACCACCACGGCGAACAGGCGGATATCCAAAACATGCGCCTGCACCCGCGGGTCGGCCACCAGCATGACCAGCGCCGCCGCGACCATGAGCTTGTCGGCCACCGGGTCGAGGAAGGCGCCGAAGGGCGAGGTCTGCTCCCACTTGCGCGCCAGGTAGCCGTCGAGCCAGTCGGTGAGCGCGGCCAGGACGAACAGCCCGGTGGCGAGCATGTGCGACCACGGGGAGGCCCAGTAGTACGCCACGATGAACGCCGGGATCAGCGCGATGCGCAGGAGCGTGAGGATATTGGGAGTGTTCAGGAGCATATTTTTCTAGTTTGAACCGCCAAGACGCCAACAATATTACATGTAGGGCGCGTTTTACGCGCCGATCGAGTTGGCGCGTGGTACGCGCCCAACGTCTGCTCGAACACAAAAAAGTATCTCTGAGTTGTCATTCCCGCGAAAGCGGGAATCCAAGCCTTGAATGGTATCGCGCGTAGTGCGCGCGATTACATAAACAGAACTGGATTTCCGCCTACGCGGAAATGACAGCATTTTAAAATAACTTTTCCCTTTCTATTCCTCACCATGGAACGCATCATAAATCTTTTGCGCGAGCTGCGGGCTGATGCCGGGCACGCGTGCCAAGTCCTCGACACCGGCACGGGCGACCTCGCGCAGGCCGCCGAAATTCTTGAGCAGCGCCTGACGGCGCTTGCCGCCGATGCCGGGTATGCGCTCGATCGGCGAACTGGTGCGCGCCTTGCCGCGCCGCGCCCGGTGCCCGGCGATGGCGAACCGGTGGGCCTCGTCGCGGATCTGCTGGATCAGGTGCAGTCCGGCGGAGGTCGGGGGCAGTATAGTGGGCCGGCCTGTAGCGGACAAGAAAAGCTGTTCCAGGCCCGGTTTGCGCTCGCGCCCCTTGGCCACGCCCACGAGTTTGACGTCCGCCAACTGCAACTCCTGCATCACGCCTTCGGCGACGCCGAGCTGGCCCTTACCGCCGTCGATGAGAATCAAGTCTGGAACTTTCGCTGCCAGGCGTCCCTGCCGCGACTCTGATGACTCCGTTAAACCCCGGCCTGGACTTCCCTGTCCAGGCGCTCGCCGGCCGGAACGTCCACTGGACGTTCCGGAAATCTCCGGCTCGCCCTCTTTTACTTTGCGGTATCGGCGAGTAAGCGCCTGGGTCATGGCGCCGTAGTCGTCGCCCGGCTCGATGCCTTCGATGTTGAAGCGGCGGTAGTCCGACTTCACCGGGCCATTGATGTCGAACACCACGCACGAGGCCGTCGTGGCCTCGCCCATGGTGTGGCTGATGTCGAAGCATTCGATGCGCTCGGGGGTGGATTCGAGCTGGAGCGCGTCGCGCAGTGCCTCGAAGCGCCCCTGCATGTCGACCTTGCCGGCAAGGTGACGGCGCAGCGCGTCGGTGGCGTTGAACTTGGCCATTTGTATCCAGCGGCGCGGGGCGCCGCGCGGTTTGACAGTCAGGGTGATTTTTTTACCGGCCTGCTCGCTGAAGGCGCGCTCGAGCAGTTTGCGCTCGACGATGGCCTCGCTCAGGTAGATGCGCGCCGGGATGGTGCGGCCGGACAGATAGTATTGCGCCAGGAACGCGTCCAGCATTTCCCAGGGCGTGGATTCCGCGCCCATGCGCGGGAAGAAGGTCTTGCTGCCGAGGTTCTGCCCGCCACGGATCCAGGTGACGACGATGCAGGCCGCCTCTGGCGTGGCGTCGATGGCCATGACGTCGGCGTCGCCGCCCTCCCCCGTAATGTACTGCTTTTCCTGGATGCGCTTGAGCATGGCGATGCGGTCGCGCAGCAGCGCCGCGGTTTCGTAGTCCTGTTTGTCCGAGGCTTGTTCCATCTGCTTGATACTGTCGCGCACCAGGGTCTGGCTCTTGCCTTCCATGAACATCACCGCCTGTTGCACGTCGGCAGCGTAGCGCTCGGGCGTGACCAGGCCGACGCAGGGACCGGAGCAGCGCTTGATCTGGTATTGCAGGCAGGGGCGCGAGCGGTTGCGGAAGAAACTGTCCTGGCACTGGCGCACGCGGAAGATTTTCTGCAGCAGGTTGAGCGTCTCGCGCACGCCATAGGACGACGGATACGGGCCGAAGTAACGCCCTTTCTCGCGCCTGGCGCCGCGATGGAAACCGATGCGCGGGTATTCCTGCCCTTCCGAGACGTAGATCCAGGGGTAGCTCTTGTCATCGCGCAGCAGGATGTTGAAACGTGGATGCAGCGTCTTGATGAGGTTGTTTTCAAGCAGCAGCGCTTCGGTTTCGGTGTGGGTGACGGTGATCTCGATGTTCTGCGCCTGCTGCATCAGCAGCATCACCCGCGCCGCCAGGCCGCTGGCGCGGAAATAACTCTGCACGCGCTTGCGCAGGTTGTGCGCCTTGCCGACGTACAGCACCTCGCCCTTCGCGTCCAGCATGCGATAGATGCCGGGCTTGGGCGGCAGCGACATGATCAGGGCTTTGGGGTGTTCGATGGTCATGGGTTAATCAACTCTAACAGGACCATGCAAATCTTAAAAATTACCCCAAACTTTTGCCGTCATTCCGGCGGAAGCCGGAATCCAGTTTATTATTGCTTTCAATTTTTCCTAATAACTGGACCCCGGCTTTCGCCGGGGTGACGAAAACTTTGTTTTATCAAGGAAGTTTACGGGCTTGATGCAGTAGTTGTAGGTTGGGGTGAACGCAGCGACAAAATCGCCGGGAGCGATTTTGAGCCAGCCGCAGGCTGGCCCGCAGGGCGGAGTCCAGGGATGGACTCCGCAAGCCCAACACGCGATGAACAACGTTGGGGTTCGGCGTTACACGCCTCACCCCAACCTACATAAACTGTTCCACGGTTTATACCAAACTCATGGCGCGTGATACGCGCCCTACGGATGCCGTCAGCCAGCCAACAAACCCTTCGCCTTGTGGAGAATTTTGTCGAACATCTCCGCCGTCAGGCGCTTGGTCTGGGTGTTATAACGGCTGCAATGATATGAGTCGAGCAGGTGCAGGCCGTTGGGCAGCTTGTGCAGCGCGGCGTGGGCGAATTTGTAATCTTTCTTTTTTAGCTTGAAGGCTTTCAACGCGGCCTCGTGCGCCACCGTGCCGAGCGCGAGCAACACGCTGCCCGGCGCGAGCTTCGTCAGTTCGGTCTGGAGATAAAGATTGCAGGTGGCGATTTCCGCCGGCAGCGGCTTGTTCGCCGGCGGCAGGCATTTGACGGCGTTGGTGATGCGGCAGTTCTTGAGCTTGAGTCCGTCACGCGGGTGCTTCGATTCACGCCGATCGGAGAAGCCATGCCTATACAAGGTTTCATACAAAAGAATGCCGGCGTGATCGCCGGTGAACGGCCGCCCGCTGCGATTGGCGCCGTGCATGCCGGGCGCGAGCCCGATGACGATCAGACGCGCCTTGACGTCGCCGAACGGCGGCACCGGCCGCGCGTAATACGTCGGGTACATGTCGCGGACGTTGGACAAATGGCTCGCCAGCCGCGGGCAGGCGACGCAATGGGGATCGAATTCGGGCATTGGACGCACAAGGAAAAAGTACGTCGTGATCGTAGCAGTTATATGGGGCACGCAAAAGCACGGCAACGCGCGCCAACTACCTTAATGTAGGGCGCAATAGCGAAGCGTATTGCGCCGTATGAATGCGCCACATTATTAATGTGCGGCTCTGGGGCGGGGCATCCCGAATTCAAATCACGCGGTCGCAGACTGCTCGACTTTGCGTGCGAATTACAGCGAAGCCATTCGGCGGGTTACGGCAAAAAACGCCTAACCCGCCCTACATGTACTATCTGGATTCCGGAATGACGACGAGAAAAAACTAGCTCATCCGCACCATGTTGGTGCCGTAGAAAATCTCCGCCATTTCGTGCTTCAGGCGCTGGGTGACGACCTTGTTGTCCTGTGGCGAGAGATCCGCCTCTTTCACGCCGAACAGATAGTTATCGAGCTTGGAGTCCTTCAGCATCATCTTGGTGTGGAAAAGATTTTCCTGGTACACGTTCACGTCCATGGCCTGATAGCGCGTGAGCGTGTTTTTGTCGACGAAGTTCTGGATCGAGTTGATCTTGTGGTCGATGTAATGCTTGGTGCCCTTCACGTCACGGGTGAAGCCGCGCACGCGGTAGTCGATGATCACGATATCCGACTCGAAGCTGTGGATCAGGTAGTTCAAGGCGCGCAGCGGCGAAATCTTGCCGCAGGTGGATACGTCGATGTCGGCGCGGAACGTGGCGATGCCGTTGTCCGGGTGCGATTCCGGATAGGTGTGTACGGTGATATGGCTCTTGTCGAGATGCGCCACCACGGATTCCTTGGCGGCGCGGCCGTTCTCGAGCGCCAGACTGGTCTGCGCGGTGCGGCTCTGGCGGTTGTGCGCCTCGTCCGGCAGCGGTCCGGGCGCTTCGGGATTGAGCGGCTCTTCCTGGATCGGCAATTCGGAAATGAGCATGGTGACGCTCGCGCCCTGCGGATCGTAGTCCTGGTGCGCGATGTTGAGGATATTGGCGCCGATGATGTTGGCCACCTCGCTCAGGATGGCGGTCAGGCGCTCGGCGTTATACGCCTCGTCGATGTACGCCAGGTATTCTTTTTGCGCCTGTTCGCTGGGCGCATAGCAGATGTCATAGATGTTGAAACTCAACGTCTTGGTGAGGTTGTTGAAGCTTTCCAGCCTCAGCTTTTTGAGCGACTTCAGCAGATCCAATTTCGTAATGCTCCTGGCACAAAACCGTGTTGACTAACGCTAATTATCGGACATCCGGCGCGTGAATCAAATAATTTTTGGGCTCAGGCGATGCCGGTGACGGCGCGCACCGCGTCACGGTACGACTGATCCTGCGCGAGCTGCGTGCGCGTCGGATTTTCGCGCCCGTGCATGCGCACCAGGCGCAGGTGCGACACCGGATCGTCGTGGGTGCCCAATCCCGTCAGTACCTGGTCGGCGGCGGCGGTGTCGTTGCACACCAGCACCATGTCGCAGCCGGCGGAAAGCGCCATTTTGGCGCGGGCCACGACGTCGCCGGCGACCTTGGCGCCCTCCATGGACAGGTCGTCGCTGAAAATGACGCCCTGAAAACCAAGCTGCTCGCGCAGGATTTTGCGCAGCCAGGTACCGGAAAACCCGGCCGGGAGGCTGTCCACCCGGGAGAAGACCACGTGCGCCGGCATGATGCCTTCGAGGCCGTAGTGGATCATGCGTTCGAACGGCACCATGTCCTCGGCCTGGATGTCCACCAGTTTGCGCCCGTCCACCGGCAGCGCCAGGTGCGAGTCGGCCTCGACCGCCCCGTGGCCGGGGAAATGCTTGCCGACAGCGGCCATGCCGGCCTGGTGCATGCCGACCATGTAGGCATGGGCCAGATCGGCCACGGTCTCGGGATGGGAATGGAAGGCGCGGTCACCGATGACCCGGCTGACGCCGCGGTCGAGGTCGAGCACTGGCGCGAAGCTGAAATCGACTCCGATGGCGCGCAATTCGGTCGCCATCAGCCAGCCGCTGGTCTCCGCCAGGCGGCGGGCGCGCTTGGGGTTCTCGTCGTGGATGCGCCCGAGCTCGCGGATCGGCGGCAGCGCGGTGAACCCGTCGCGGAAGCGCTGCACCCGCCCGCCTTCGTGGTCCACCGCCACCAGCAGTTGCGGCTCGCGCTGAGCGTGGATGTCGCGCACCAGCGCCTCGACCTGCTCGGGGAACTGGTAGTTGCGCGAAAACAGGATGACGCCGCCGACCAGCGGGTGCCTGAGCCGTTCGCGCTCCTCCGGAAGCAGCTCCAGTCCTTGCACGTCGAGCATGACCGGGCCGAGCGACATGGCTAGGAGGAAGTCGCAATACACACCGTCATTCCGGCGCAAGCCGGAATCCAGTGTATTAATGCCTTTATTAAACTGGACACCGGCTTTCGCCGGTGTGACGAATCTTTTTTGAACATTCCCTATCCCTTTATCACTACCCGCGTGCCGGCGGCGACGCGGTCGAAGAGTTCGATGATTTCGCTGTTACGCATTTTGACGCAGCCGCGCGACCCGGGGACGCCCATGGGGTCCTCGTCCGGGCAGCCGTGGATGTAGACGTAGCGGCGCATGGTATCGACGTTTCCGAGGCGGTTTTTACCCGGTTCCCGCCCGCACAGCCAGAGGATGCGCGTGAGAATCCAGTCGCGGTTGGGGAAGGCGGCGCGCAGCGACGGCGAATATATCTCGCCCGTGGGGCGGCGCGACACCAGCACGCTGGCCGGCGGCAGGCCGGCGCCGATCTTGGCGCGGATGTAATGCTCCCCGCGCGGGGTTTTTTCGCTGCCCATCTGCTCCCCCGCGCCGTTGCGGGCGGTCGATATGCGCGTGTGCATGAGCGTTTTGCCCTGCGCATCCTTGAGGGTCAGGGTCTGGGCCGGGATGTCGACTTCTATAGTATGTAGCGATGCGGCCATGCGTTCAGGGTCTGACGAAGAGAGCCATGGTTTCAACATGGCTGGTCTGGGGGAACATGTCCATGACACCGGCGGCGGCGAAACGATAACCGAGCGCGTGCACCAGATACTCGCTGTCGCGCGCCAGCGTCGCCGGGTAGCAGGACACGTAAACGATTCTTGACGGAAGTGGCTCGGCCAGCATCTTGATGGCCTCGATAGCGCCGCCGCGCGGCGGGTCGAGCAGGAGCTTGTCCGGTTTGAAATCGCCCCAAGACGGACCAGAACTTTCCTTATACAAATCAGCGCTAATAAATTCAACGTTCGAAATCTGGTTTAACTGCGCATTGGCCCGCGCGCGCCTGACCAACCCCGCCTCGCCTTCCACGCCCAGCACGCGCCCGGCACGGCGCGCCAGTGGCAGCGTGAAATTGCCGAGGCCGCAGAACAGGTCGAGCACCTTGTCGGTCGGCGCGAGTTCGAGGAGGTTTATGGCCTGCGCCACCGTGGCCGCGTTCACGGCGTCGTTGATTTGGATGAAATCGGCCGGCTCGAAGCGGATATCCACGTCGGAGGCCGGGATCCGGTAAGACAGCGGCTCCGGGGCAGCCGGCCACAGGGGCGCGATCGAATCCGGCCGCGAGGGCTGGAGGTAAACCCGGATGTCGTTGTGTTCGCCGAAGGCGGCGAGTCGTTCCCGGTCGTCCTCCGTCAGCGGGACCAAGTGCCGGAACACCAGCGCCGCGGCATCAGACCCGCACGCGACCTCGATCTGGGGGATGCGATTCGGACAGGACAGCTCGCCGATCAGGGTTCGCAGTGCCGGCAGCAGCGTGGAAACCTTGGGTTCGAGTACAAGACAAGTCTCAAGATTAGTCAGGAAACTCTTGTTTCTCTGGCGAAAACCTATGACCACCCCGCCCTCGCTGGGAACCTGCCGCACGCCGAGGCGTGCGCGCCGGCGATAGCCCAGCACGGGGCCGATGACGGGCGCGAGCCAGGATTCGGGCGTCACTTTGCCGAGATGCTCCAGCTGCGCGGCCACAATCTCCTGCTTGGCCCGGAGCTGGGCCTCCGGGCGCAGGTGCTGGAGGTCACAGCCGCCGCAGGTCCCGTAGTGCGGGCATGGGGGCGTGACGCGGTCCGGGCTCGGTTCCAGGATTTCGGTCACTTCACCGGTGTCATAGCGCTTGCGCCGTTCCCGGTAGCGGAAACGCACGGTCTCCCCCGGCAGCGCACCCTCGATGAACACCGCCTTGCCGTCGATCCGCGCCACCCCGCGGCCGTCGTGGCTGAAGGCGGTCACGGTGGCGACAGGGGTTTCCGCGCCGGACGGCGACTCATGGCGAGGTTTGGCTAAAACATCACTCCCTCTCCCCCGCTGTTGCGGGGGAGAGGGCTGGGGAGAGGGAACCCTTTCGTTGGGCTTCTTCAAGGATTTGTCTGCACGGGGATCATTTTTAACGAACGACGACATAAACCAGCACTTATTTCCAAGCCTCAAGAAACTCATTGAAATGCGGCTTGTTGGCCTCGCGCAAGGTTTTGCGCACCAGCTCGGTCTCGCGCTTCCAGCCGGCCTCGTCGAGGTTGCCGCGTATGAGTTCGTAGCGCAGGTAGATGAGATAGGTATTGAGCGCGTCGGTCTCGCAGTAATCGCGGATCTCGCCGATCTTGCCGGCCAGATACTGGTCCCACACCTCGCTGCCGTGGCGGCCGAGCTTGCCGGGGAAGCCGAGCAGCTGCGCCATCTCATCGAGCGGCGCGGTGGCGCGCGGCTGGTAGCCGGAGAGCACGTCCATCAGGTCGGTGTGACGCTCGTGGAAACGGCTGAGATAGTTGTTCCAGCGGAAGCTCTGATCGTCGCTGCCATTTTCCCAGTAACGCGGCGCGGAGATGCCGTGATGCAGCATGCGGTAATGCAGCACCGGCAGATCGAAGCCGCCGCCGTTCCAGCTGACCAGCGTCGGCGAGTATTTCTCAATGCCGTCGAAAAAGCGGCGGATCAGGTCGGCCTCGCTCGAATCCGGCTCGCCCAGCGACCACACGCGCAGGCTGTCCTCACGCCGCAGCACCGCCGAGATCGCCACCACGCGATGCATGTGATGACGCAGGAAATCCGATTCACCGGTCTGCTCGCGGCGCTTGGCAAACATGGCCTGGCCGGTTTCCTTGTCGCTCAGTCCGTCGAGGCCGTACAGCTTGCGGCCGGTGGCGACGTCGGGGATGGTTTCGATGTCGAATGCGAGAATGTTCATAATGTTTTCGAATATTATCTGTAGGGCGCGTACCACGCGCCATTAGCTTCGGTTAAAAAATGAACGGCGCGTGATACGCGCCCTACATCGTATTATTCGGGAAAAACTCCCGTCGACAAATATCGATCGCCGCGGTCGCAAATAATGGTGACGATCACGGCATTCTTCACTTCCTGTGACAACCGCAGCGCCGCAAGCGTGGCGCCGCCGGAGGAGATGCCGCAGAAAATGCCCTCCTCGCGCGCGAGGCGGCGTGTCATTTCTTCCGCCTCCGCCTGCGTCACTTCCATGACGCGATCGACGCGCCTGGCGTCGTAAATCTTCGGCAGGTATTCCCTGGGCCAGGCGCGGATGCCGGGGATCTGCGAGCCTTCGGAAGGCTGCACGCCGACGATCTGGATTTTTGAACTCTTCTCTTTCAGGAACCGTGACACCCCCATGATGGTGCCGGTGGTGCCCATGGAACTGACGAAGTGCGTGATTTTGCCTTCGGTGTCGCGCCAGATCTCGGGGCCAGTGCCTTCGTAGTGCGCGCGCGGGTTATCCGGGTTGGAGAACTGGTTCAGCACCTTGCCCTTGCCTTCCCGTTCCATTTTATCCGCCAGGTCACGTGCGCCTTCCATGCCCTCTTTCTGCGTCACCAGTACCAGCTCAGCGCCGAAGGCCTTCATGACCGCGCGTCGCTCGAGGCTCAGGTGTTCCGGCATGACCAGCACCATGCGATACCCTTTCATGGTCGCGGCCATGGCCAGGGCGATGCCGGTATTGCCGCTGGTGGCCTCGATCAGCGTGTCGCCGGGCCTGATTTCACCGCGCGCCTCGGCGTGCTGGATCATGGACAGCGCCGGGCGGTCCTTGACCGAGCCGGCGGGATTGTTGCCTTCGAGCTTGGCCAGAATCACGTTCGTGGTCTTGCCCGGCAGGCGTTGCAGCCGCGCCAGTGGCGTGTTGCCGACGAAATTTTCCAGAAGCTTCATGGGCGGAATATTAACCTTCGCGTAACGGTAAATCGACTTCTGTCTCCAGGCGGACAATCATCATGTAGCCCGGATGGAGCGAAGCGGAATCCGGGTATCCTGATCCCCGGATTCCGGCGCCAAGGCGCCTTCATCCGGGCTACAAGACGTTTTTAAGTATGTTTACGCCTGCTCCAGGTGTTCGACGATCAACTGCAGCGAGCGATAGCCCTGGTATTCGTTCACGTCCAGCTTGAAGGCGGCGTGGATGCGCGCCCAAGCCAGCGGCTTGCCGTCACGCACGCTGTTGAAGGCGATGGCGTCCAGCGTTTTGGTGACGCCGGGCAGGCGCAGGCCGAGCTTCAGGTGTTTCTCGCCGACCACGCGCTGGCTCACGACCTCGAAGCAGCTGTCGAACAGCGGTTCCGGAAAGCCCTGCCCCCAAGGGCCGGCCTCGCGCAGCAATTCGGCGACCGGGAGCGACAAATCCTCGGGCGTCAGTTCGCCATCGCTGACGACCTTGCCTTGCAGGTCGTCGTCGGACAGGTGCAGGCTGACTTCCGTATCGAAGGCCTCGCGGAAGGCGTCGAAGTGTTGTCGTTGCAGCGTCAGGCCCGCGGCCATGGCGTGTCCGCCGAACTTGCTGAGCAGTTGCGGATGGCGCGCGGCGATGGCGTCGAGCGCGTCGCGGATATGCAGGCCCGGCACGGAACGCGCCGAGCCCTTCATCTCGGTGTCGCTGACCGGCGCGAAAGCGATCACCGGGCGGTGCACGCGCTCCTTGATGCGCGAGGCCACGATGCCGATCACACCCTGGTGCCAGGATTCATGAAACAGGCACAGACCGCGCGGCAGTGCGGTCATGTCGAGGCGCAGGCTCTCCACCTCCGCGACCGCCTGTTGCTGCATGGTCGCCTCGATGGAACGGCGCTCGCGATTCAGGGCGTCGAGTTTTTCCGCCATGGCATGGGCCGTGGCGGGATCGTCCGTGAGCAGGCATTCGATGCCGAGCGACATGTCAGTCAGCCGGCCGGCGGCGTTGAGGCGCGGGCCGACGATGTAGCCGAGGTCCATGGCGGTCACGCGTTGCGGCTGGCGACCGGCGATGCGCAGCAAGGCCTCGATGCCGGCGCCGGCCTGACCCTGATTGATGCGTTTCAGACCCTGTGCCACCAGGATGCGGTTGTTGGCGTCGAGCGGCACCACGTCGGCGACGGTGCCGAGCGCGACCAGGTCGAGCAGCCGCGCCAGATTGGGTTCGGCGATGTTACGCTCGCTGAACCAGCCGCCGGCGCGCAGACGCGCGCGCAGCGCCAGCATGACATAGAAGATCACACCGACACCGGCGAGATTCTTGCTCGGGAAGGAATCGCCCGGCTGGTTCGGATTCACGATGACCGTGGCCGCCGGCAATGACGCGCCGGGCAGGTGATGATCGGTCACCAGCACCTCGATGCCGCGGCTGCGTGCCGCTTGCACGCCCTCGATGCTGGAGATGCCGTTATCGACGGTGATGATCAGATCTGGTTTCTGTTCCGCCGCCAGCGCGACGATTTCCGGGGTCAGGCCATAGCCGAACTCGAAGCGGTTCGGCACGAGATAATGCACGTCGGCCGCGCCCATAGCGCGCAAGGCGCGTACGGCGAGCGCGCAACTGGTGGCGCCGTCGGCGTCGAAGTCGGCGACGATGAGTATGCGCCGCTGTCGCCGCAGCGCATCCGCGAGCAGGATCGAGGCTTCATCGATGCCCTTGAGCCGGGCCGGCGGAACCAGGCGCTCCAGGGATTTGTCCAGCTCCTGCCGCGAGGCCACCTGCCGCGCCCGGTAGATGCGCTGCAACACCGGGTGCAGGTCGGTCAGAAAACTTTCCGCCGTGGTTGCCGGACGGCGAATGATTTTGGCGCCGGTGATCATGATCTGTCGTGGCCGCCGCGATACGACGCCAGTGGACGACGCCGGCGCCACCAGCGGCGCGCCTGCCCCGATCCGATCGTGAAGCCTTTGCCATCATCGGTAATCAAGGTCACACGACCAAGGGCGCCGGCTTTCAGGTCGCGCAACAACGGCTCCATCCAGCTTGTTTCCAGTTTCCCCAGCGCCTCCTGCCAGCGCGGAACATCGGCATAAAGCGTCGCATCGTGCGCTTCATCCAGCACCATCAGGTGCTCGCCGGCCGCCTCCGATTGCCGGCGCCAGTCGGCATAGTTTTCGGGCAGGCCGGCAGCCGGTGTGCCGGATAATTTCGCCAGCGACAGGCTCACAGGTTCGTTGCTCCATACGCCGGTCCAGGTCACCGGCGCGATGCGTGGCAGCCGGCCGTTGCCCCAGAACCACAGGCTGTTGACGGGGAGCTTGCCCTCTTTTTCGCGCTCGACATTTACCGTCGAGCCATGCAGCAGGATCTGGATTTCATTCATGATGGTTTGCC
Source organism: Sulfuricaulis limicola (assembly GCF_002355735.1). Classification (GTDB taxonomy): domain Bacteria; phylum Pseudomonadota; class Gammaproteobacteria; order Acidiferrobacterales; family Sulfurifustaceae; genus Sulfuricaulis; species Sulfuricaulis limicola. The sequence goes on from NZ_AP014879.1 coordinate 1,470,809, forward strand.
ACGGCTTCTCGTCGGGCCCGCGCGGCAGAAACCCGCGGATGTCGCGCCCAACCACCTGCGACAACGCTGAGGTGATCAGCTGCGGGGCGCGCTTCGGCTTGAGATACCAGCGCGCCGGGTGCGGCGCCTTGAGCAGCCAGCCGTCGGCGGTAAAGACTTCCATGATTTCCGCGACCAGGCGACTGGCCTGCTCCGGAGAGATTTCCAGTTTCTGTGCGTCGGCAAGAATCAGGCGGTCACGATCAAAGCTCAGGTGCACCGGGTCCGCGCGCAGCCACCAGTCGCTGTCGATCACACCCATGTCGAACATGCGCGTGACGGCGGCCACCGGCAAATCGCTGTTTTCCTGCCGGACCAGATCAAACAGCGCAAACAGGCCTTCTTCATAGCCCTGCGGCAAGCCGCGGTCGACCGGTTCGGCGCGTGACAGGAGTGTTTCCAGCGCACGCAGACGAGCCCCGCCGGCGTGGCCGTTTTCCTGCATACTGAACAATCCGGGGAGATAAAGGGTCAGGTGACTCGCGGGACGATCCGTGGCTTCAGTCATTTTTATTGCCGGTCCCGGCCAGTGCGCATCATCGGCCGATTTTATGTCATATCCCTCTCGCACAAAACGGAACTCCGGCCGCATCGGAAAACAGGCATGCCGGCCAGGAAGACGTCACGCCGGCCCGCCTTGGCGGGGCCAAAATGCAGCAAGGTACGGGAACCCTGTCCACCCTCCTCCTCTGGGTGGCCTGTTCCCGCGAAAACGCCTGAAAAGTACATCAGAAAACCCTTATTTTCCGCTGAAATATCAGGTGCTGGCCTGACTTTTGCACTATTTATGGTCATTGCAAGGAATTCACAGGCAGGGGCGCCTTGACCTCCAAAACCGGGGTATCGACAGCACAGGACAAAACCATCGCCGACGACGGCAAGGTCGTGGTGATGGACGATTTCGTGCAATCGCGCAACGCCAAGGCCGCGCTCGACGGTTTTGCGCGCGGGCTGTCCCAGTTCAAGCGCTGGCGCGACGACCTCGCGCAGGCCATCGCCGATTACCAGTCCTGGGTCGAACAGCAGGGATTCTCCGACGGCGAACAGGATCTGCGCGTCTATGAGCTGATCGAGATGCTGCAGTCGGACAAACTCACGGTAGCGCTGGTCGCCGAGTTTTCGCGCGGCAAGACCGAACTTCTCAACGCGATTTTCTTCTCCGATTACAAGCAACGGCTGCTGCCCTCCGCGGCGGGTCGCACCACCATGTGCCCCACCGAACTGCGCTGGGACGAGAAGGACGGCCCCTGCGTCAAATTGCTGCCGATCGAAACGCGCAAGACCGCACTGACCATCTCCGAATACAAACGCACGCCGGTCCACTGGACCACGATGCATATCCTGAAAATCAGCTCGGCTGAGGAAGTGCGCGAAGCGCTTTCCGAAATCACCAAGACCAAGAAGGTCAACATGCGCGAGGCGCAGGAGCTGGGCCTGTACGATCCGAAGCAGCCCGCCGACAAAAACGCCCCGGTCGCCGACGGCATGGTGGAAGTCCCGGTGTGGCGGCATGCCATCGTCAACTTCCCGAACCCCCTGCTCAAGCAGGGGCTGGTGGTGCTCGACACGCCCGGCCTGAATGCCCTCGGCGTCGAGCCCGAATTGACGCTGAACACGCTTCCCAGCGCGCAGGCGATCCTGTTCCTGCTGGCCGCCGATGCCGGCGTGACCAAGACCGATCTCGATGTCTGGTCCAACCACGTGAGCACCGTGAAAGGCAATCCGCACCTGGTGATTCTGAACAAAATAGACATCCTGTGGGACGAGCTGCACGACGATGCCGCCGTGGCCAAGACCATCGCGCGCCAGGTCGAAGAAACCGCGCGCACCCTGCATGTCGATCGCAAGGCCATTTTCCCGGTGTCCGCGCAGAAAGGCCTGATCGCCAAGATCAAGGGCGATACCGCGCTGGCCGCGAAGAGCGGACTGTCGGTGCTGGAAGACAAGCTCACGCAGGACCTCATCCCGGCCCGGCAGATGCTGATCCGCAACCGCATCGTGCATGAGGTCAGCGGCCGCGTCGAAAGCAGCCGCGGGCTGATCGAATCCAAGCTCGCCGGTGTCAACAAACAGCTGGGCGAACTCAAGACACTGAGCGGCAAGAACCATGAAGTGATTCAGAAAATGATCCTGCGCATGCGCGCGGAAAAGCAGCAATATGACAAGGAAGTCGAAGGATTCCAGCTGACCAAGGCGGCGCTGTCGAAGCAGGCGCAGATACTGCTTGGCCACCTGAGCATGACCAGTCTGGATGAATTGATCGCCAAGACACGCGTGGCCATGAACGAAACCTGGACCACGCGCGGCCTCAAGAACGGCATGGAAACGTTCTTTTCCGGCACCCGCGAACGCATGGAAAAGGTCAGCTTCGAATCAGACGAAATCCGCAAGGTGGTGGAGGCGATTTACCTGCGCCTGCACACCGAATACGGGCTGGCCAAAATCGTCCCGCCGCGGCTGTCGCTGCTGCCGTTCGTGATGGAATTCAAGAAGCTCGAGGAACGCGCTGATGCGTTCCGCGACAGTCCGGTCACGATGATGACGGAGCAGCACTTTGTCATCAAAAAATTCTTCATCACGATGGTGAGCCAGGCGCGCCAGCTGTTCACCGAATGCAATACCGCCTCGAAGAATTGGTTCCAGGCCGCCGTGTCGCCGGTTTTCGCGCAGATCCAGCAGCACAAGGCCACGATTGACCGCAGTTTCGAGGCACTGAAGAAGATCCACGAAAACATGGATAGCCTGGGCGAGCGCATCACCGAGCTGGAGCATGTCCGCCAGGAGCTGGAAAAACAGATGAAAACGACCGATGTCCTGCTGGAACGTATCCACCGCCCGCTTTCGGGCTGACCGGCCGAGACAGGAAATGCCACTATTTCATCAGGTTATGAACACATCATCACAAGGTTCGTTATCTGTGGGTTTGTCTGGCCCGACTGACGGGTGCAGACTAAATTTAAGGGACACCCGGAAAGGGTGAGTTATGCGCGCCTATACAAGAAAATCAGGTGCGGCATCAGAAGGAAACAGCGTCTCACCACGTGTCCGGAACGCACGGGCAAGTACGCCATCAGGGGTGTAACCGATGTCCTCCATATTGATCATTGACGATCAGTTCACGAGCCGGAAGATTCTGGAACAGCTCGTGTCCACCCTCAGCGGACATATCGAGGCAAAATCGTTCGCCGACCCGGTACAGGGGCTGGAATGGGCCGGGACCCATCATCCCGATCTGGTGCTGACCGATTACAAGATGCCGAACATGGACGGCATCGAATTCACCCGGAAGTTCCGCGAGATACATCCCGACACCCCGCTGGTCGTCGTCACCGCCCTTGAAGAAAAGGAAATACGCTACCAGGCGCTGGAAGCCGGTGCCACGGATTTCCTGACCAAGCCGATCGATCACACCGAATGCCGCGCACGCTGCCGTAACCTCCTCCTGCTCAGTCACCATCAGCGACTGATCAAGGACCGGGCGCACCTGCTGGAATTGAGAGTCAGCGAAGCCACGAAGGAAATCCGCATCCGCGAACAGGAAACCCTGCTGCGCCTGGCCAAAGCCGGCGAATATCGCGACGAGGAAACCGGCAACCACGTTTTGCGCATGGCCAAGTTCGCGCGCCTCATGGCCGAAAAACTGGGTTTACCGGAAAGCGATTGTCACGTCATCGAGATCGCCGCGCCCATGCACGACATCGGCAAGATCGGCATTCCCGACGGAATCCTGCTCAAACCAGGAAAGCTCGACGCGGAAGAACTGCAGATCATGCGCACGCATACGCGCATCGGTTATGAAATCCTGAAGGACAGTCCTTCAAAATATCTGCAGATGGGCGCGGTCATCGCCCTGGGGCATCACGAGCGCTACGACGGCACCGGTTATCCCAGCCGGCTGCGCGGATACGAGATACCGCTCGAGGCCCGTATCGTTGCCGTTTCCGACGTTTTTGACGCGTTGACATCCGTCCGGCCGTACAAAAAGGCCTGGTCGATACAGGACGCGCTCAACTACCTGAATACCGAAAGAGGAAAGCACTTCGACCCTGTCTGCGTCGACGCCTTCCTGGCGCAATTCGAAAAAATCCTCAGCTTCCGCGAGAAATTCCTCGATCTGCCCGCCGCGGATAATGGCTAGCCCGCATGGACTCCGAAACCACAGTCACAGAAGTTCATCGCGGCTTGTTCGCTACTCTTCGCGAACGCCTGGCCAAGCGTTCCGACAGCGAGCATATACAGGCGCTGGTACGGATCGCCATCGGCAGCATCGGAACAATGTATGTTTTTTTCATCTACGCCAGCGGGAAACTCAGCGTAAGCCAGCAGCACATACTTTTTATCGCGACTTGTTTTGTTCTGGCCGCCATCGGCATTTTTCTGCTGGTCATCATTCAACCGGAAGCATCGCCACCCAGGCGACTTGCAGGGATGGTGCTCGATTTCAGCGCCACATCTTATTTCATGTACGTAATGGAGGACATGGGATTTGTCTTCTTCGCGGTTTACCTGTGGGTCACCATTGGCAATGGTTTACGTTATGGAGCCCGCTACCTCTTCATGGCCATGACCGCCAGCATCGCAAGTTTTTCGATTGTTCTAGCCAATAGTTCATACTGGAGGGAGCAATGGGGGTTCAGCGCAGGGTTGCTGGTCGGCTTGGTCGGCCTGCCGCTTTATTTATCCAGCCTCCTGAAACAACTCGGCAAACAACACGATGAGCTCAAGAAACTCTATGAGCAAATGGCCAGACATGCGACCCATGACTCGTTGACGAACCTGCCCAATCGCAAACACTTCCACGATCAGCTTGCGGTAACTATCGCATCAGCCAAGCAGGAAAAACAAACTTTCACGGTTTTGTATCTTGACCTCGACGGGTTCAAGGCCATTAACGATGATTTGGGTCACGCAATCGGTGATCAGCTGATAGAGAAAACTGCACGCAGGCTGGAGCATTGCGTACGCAAAGGCGACATGGTTGCACGTGTGGGCGGCGACGAGTTCATTGTGTTATTGCAGGATGTGGTGTCGTCGGATGTCTCAAAAATAGCCGAAAAAATCATCGAAAACCTGTCCAAACCATTAATGCTCGCTGACAGGTCTCTTTCCATTACTACAAGCATCGGGGTCGCAACATACCCCCATGACGGAGTCGACATAAATGCGCTAATACACAGCGCCGACATTGCCATGTATGAAGCCAAGCGTAACGGCAAAAACGGTTATCGGATTTTCAGCCGCGGACAAGTCCATTTCGCGCCGCTTAACGTCAAAGGCCTGTCAGGCTAGAGCCTTATGGACACAAATACTCACCCTGCATCGCCCAGGCGTTCAATCTTCGCGGGGCTGCGCGAAAAACTTGCCCAACGCCCTGACAGTGAACACGAACAAGCGCTGATACGCTTGGTCATAGCGGTAATTATTGTTGGCTACTTCTTTTTATCCGCCATTTTGGATGGGGAAATCACCCCGGACGAGCATCCGGCTTTATCGCTGTCTGTCCTGGTTTTATTGTTTTCAGTTGGGATTATTTCCTGGATTTTTATCAATCTGAAAAAGTCTGTTGCACGCCGCATAGTGGGGATGATGACCGACCTGTGCGCAACTGCATACTGCATGTACATAGGCGGTGAAGCCGGCACACCGGTTTTTGCCGTGTTGCTTTGGGTTACGTTTGGAAATGGTTTTCGCTTTGGCGAGAAATATCTCTACGGAGCCATGGTGATAAGCGTCATCGGTTTCCTGTCGGTATTGGTTACGAGCGACTATTGGGCCAACCATCGAACTTTGGGGGTAGGCCTGTTGATCGCATTGATAGTTCTTCCTCTGTATGTCGCAACTCTGGTGCGACAACTCCATGCCGCGCTCGCGCGCGCCAAGGATGCCAGCCAGGCTAAAAGCCAATTCCTGGCCAACATGAGCCACGAGATACGAACACCGTTGAACGGCGTCATTGGCATGAGTCATCTGCTGATGGGAACTCCCTTGCATCAGGAACAGAAGGACTACGCGCAGACCATCCATGCCTCGGCGCGTACGCTCCTGACCCTGATCGAGGACATTCTGGATATTTCCAAGATCGAGGCCGGCAAGGTCACGCTGGAGACGACGGACTTCGACCTGCACGGACTCGTACACAGTATCGCCATGATGCTGGCGCCGCAGGCCCAGACCAAGGGCCTCAGCTTTTCCGTTCGTATCGACCCGGAAACGCCCTTTCTCCTGCGCGGCGACCCGGTACACATGCGCCAGGTGCTTATCAACCTCGTCGGCAACGCCATTAAATTTACCGAAAAAGGCGGAATCGAGATCAGCGTCAAGCTTGTCAGCGAGGAACCTGCCGACGCTACCATCAAGTTTGAGGTTACCGATACCGGCATCGGCATCGCCCCGGAAGCGCAGGCACGGATTTTTGAAAGCTTCACCCAGGCCGATACTTCCACCACGCGCCGTTTCGGCGGCACGGGGCTCGGCACCACCATTGCCAAACAACTGGTGGAATTGATGAAAGGCCGGATCGGGCTGCAAAGCACGCCCGGTGTCGGCTCGACATTCTGGTGCGAGATCAAGTTTGCAAAACAGGCGCTGGCAGCGCAGTTACTGGCCGACACGGAGAAGCTGGTCGATACCCGTGTGCTCATGATTTCTTCCGGCACCGGCAACCGCTCACTCGTGCTGGGATTCCTGAAAATCTGGGAAGTCGAACTGTCCATGGCGGAGAATGCCGCGCAGGCTTTCGCTTTGCTGGTAAATGCCGCGCATAGCGGCCGCCCGTTCCATACCGTGCTGGTGGATCAGGAACATCTCGACATGTACCCCCTGCAATTCATCGTCGCCGCCCGTTCCGAGCCGACCCTGTCCGATCTTTCCCTGGTTCTCATCCGCCAACAGAACGATAACAAAGTCTCGGACGAGTACTTGAAGGCGGGCTACTCCTATGTCCTGGAAAGCCCGGTGGAGAAAAGACTGTTGTTCAACGCCCTGCATGCCAGCACCACGGCGCAACAATCCGACCATGAAGACGTGGTCTGGCTGAATGACCGCTACAAGCGGCATGCGGGCATACGGCAGTCCGGCCTCAAGATACTGGTCGCCGAAGACAATGCCATCAACCAGAAGGTCATCAGCAAAATCCTCGAGAGTGCGGGCCACCGCCCTATTCTCGTGGCAAACGGCGAACAGGCTCTGGATGCGCTGTCGCGGGAATCGTTCGACCTGGTGATACTGGACATGCAGATGCCGGTCGTCAGCGGCCTGGAAGTGGTAAAAATCCACCGTTTCACCGGACCCAAGGACTCGACCGTGCGTTTCCTGATTCTCACGGCAAATGCCACGACCGAGGCCATGAACGAATGCCGCGAGGCCGGCGCCGATGCCTTCCTGACGAAGCCGATCGAACCCGCGAAATTGCTCGATCAGATCGATCGTCTCGCGCCCAAGGGCGCGGTAGCCAAAAGTCGGGGCAAGATGGCTATGAATACTCCCGAGACGTCCGCCGTTTCCATTCCATCGGATCACGTGCTGAACGATGCCACACTCGCCAGTCTTGAAATCATGGGAAAACGCTCTTCCTTCATACCCGAACTCATACATGGTTTTCTCCATGACACGGAAGGATTGCTGGAGAACATGGAAAAGGCCATACGGGCGAAACGCTACGAGGACTTCAAGGACCTCGCGCACGCCATGAAGGGCAGCGCCGGCAGCGTGGGTGCACAGTCGCTCTACGACATCTGTTCAGGAATATCCGGCATCTCGGACGAGACACTGGGCAAGAAATCCTCTGCGCTGATGCATGACCTGGTCACGCAGTACGAATCGGCGCGTTACGAGCTGCTGGCTTATCTCGAGCGACGCGCGGCCGGTTAACCAACCGACTCAGGCAAGCTGTTGTTCCTCGACGACAGGTCGCAGAATCGCCAGCTTCTCCTGGGTCCGAGCAATCCGTTCCATCACCCGCAGATCCCGTTCGCCGAGCTGTAACGCCGAATCAACCCAGATGGTGACAATGCGCATCAGCTCATCGTAGCTGATGGGATGATAGGTCCGTCGGACCTTGTGGACGGCTTCATGGCCAATATGCGCGCGGTTGTACTTTTTCATATAGGCATATACGGCCTCTTCCCCCTGATCGTTTTCGGCCAGCACGTCCACCACACCCATCTCGTAGAGCTCCTCGGCGGAATACATACGTCCGCTCAGGATCATGCGCTCGGCACGCGCCGGGTCGAGTTTGCGCGCCAGCAGGCTGTAAGCACCCATCCCGGGGAAAAGATTGAAAAGAATTTCCGGCAGCCCCATCTGCGCCCGACGCTCGGCGATCAGAACCCGGCTGGTCAGCGCACCTTCAAAGCCGCCGCCAAATGCATCGCCCTGCACCAGTGAGATCGTGGTAATCGGCAGATGATAACCCACGTGCAGCAAGTCAATGCAGGCCTTGGCATAACGAAAAAGTCCTTCACGATCGCCAGCGCGGATCAGCGTCAGGAACAACGCCAGATCGCCGCCGAGACTGAAAACACCGGGTATACGTGAAGCTACTACCAAAAACCGCAGTCCACTGCGCTTGCCATGTTCGGTCTCATGTCTCACGCACTGCTCAATACTGCGGTGGAAATGTTCCAGCTCGGAAATGAGCTCAGGTGTGTAACAGGGACGAGAGGCTGGTCGCATATAGCACCAAGCCGCCCGCTGCTCGGCATCATAACGCGTGACCAGCTCGCGGTAATGTCCCTGCGGGAAACACCCCTGCGCTTGTTGCTTGCCGTCCATTTTCACCGCCCCTTTTCGGTTGCAAGCCTGCTTTTCAGTCAGATGCATGGCGACTGGTGCGACCTAGTATCACTGCCCCAAAACGAAAAAACAAGCGGCCCCGTTTTTGCATTGCGTAACAGCATTTGCTTCCGCGGCCTTCCGGCGGCGTACATAAACGTAATTCTTCCAGATATCTCTGGTCATGGCCGAAATGCCACAATCCAGACAAGAACCCTCAACTGAATCGCCGCATCGCCACGGCCGCGTTGTGACCGCCGAAGGCAAAGGATTGTGTTAAACCCACCTGTGGATCGAAGCGTTCAACGCGGCGCACGAAGTTGAGATCGAGCAAGGGTGTGTCAAGGTTTTTGCAGATGTGCGTCTTGCCATCACGCAGGGTCAACGCCGTGACCAGCGCCTCGAATGCCCCGCTGGCGCCAATGGTATGCCCCAGGATCGACTTGGTTGAATTGACGCGCACCGATTTTCCGAACACGCGCTCGATGACGCCAGCCTCGATTTCGTCGTTGTTCCGGGTACCGGTACCGTGGGCATTCACGTAATCGACGACGTCGGGTGACACACCGGCATCCGACAGTGTGGAGCGAATCATGCGTTCGATTTGTTTTCCTCCGGGCGCAAGACTCATCATGGAATGGGCGTCAAAAGTCTCGGAGAAGCCGATTACTTCCGCCATGATTGGCGCACCACGTCGTTGGGCGTGCTCCAGTTCTTCGAGCACCAGCGACGCCGCTCCGCCCTGGCTGAACAGGAACCCCGAACGTTTTTCGTCAAATGGCCGGTTTGCGGTTTGTGGATCGGCGAATTCGCGTACCAGGGTCCCCGAGACGTCGAAACTCCGGAAGATATGGCCATGTTCATCGGCGAAATATTCACAGCCTCCGCTGACAGCGACATCGACGCGACCGTCTCTTACCGCCCGGAAAGCATTGCCTACAGCCACGGTGCCCGAGGCGCAGGCGAGGCAACAGGTTTGATTCGGTCCCGTCAGGCTGTATTTGATCCCGATCGCCGCGGCGGGCGCGTTCGGCATCACCATGGACACCTCGAAGGGATTGAAGCGCGTTCCGTGGGTCATCTGCGCGATTACACCATCCAGTACAGTATGGTCCTCCATGCCTTTGTGTTCATCGGTATAGGCTGCTAAAGCAGCGCGTGACTTGCGGAACAGATGATGTGTGTGATTCTGCAGGAAGGTGATCGCCCCACCGAGCCCGGTGCCAAAAAAGACGCCGGTCCGTGCGCTGTCGGCTCCGGACAATACGAAATTGCGTGAACGTTCGCCGGCCGGCACAAGGGAAAATCCGGCGCGTCCGATAGCCTCGCGTGCAGCACCGAGGGCGAGCATGGCTACCGGGTCGAGCTGTAACCGTTCGGCACGTGCTACACCCAGGGACTCTGGATCAAGCTCAGGCAGCGGCGCCCAAATACGAGAATGCAGTTCGGAGTGATATGGCCAGCTTGCCGGAACAGGCACAACCGCCGATGCTCCACTCAGGCACCGGGACCAGAACACGTCCACGTCACTGCCAAGGGAGCTGACGACGCCGGCCCCCGTGATCACTACCCGCCGGTTCATGCGGAAGCGGTTTCTTGGAGTTTCCTGTCTATGAAGGAGACGATGTCCTTGACGGTGACAAGCCCCGTCACCTCTTCCGGTGGCAGGCTGTGTTCAAACTCGTCTTCCAGGGCAATGAACAACGTCATTTGCTGGAGGGAGTCCAGCTGTAGGTCGTCACGGAGCGATAATTCCGGCTGAATTTCGGTTTCTTTCCGATTCAATACTTCAGAAAAAACCTTGAATACTCGCTGCTGCACATTGACGTTCATAGATATATCACCCGAGCGGTTTTAAAATGAATGAAAATCCTGATGCTCCAGCACCGTCCATGGTGTCCGTAATTTTAAATTGTGGCCGGCGCACTATGCACCTTGATGCGCCAATCCGCCCGGCGGTTCAGCTCGTCGTCATGGACAGAAAGCCGGAGGCTTGCCGGCAGCGGCGCATAATCGATGTCGTAGGCTTGTTGGCGCAGGGCGGAATAATCAGTCATGCTGTCTATTTTCAGCCTGTCGTAGCCTCCGGCCATGGGGTGTCTGCGCAGGCCTGCCGTGTAGCGGCAGAACGTGGCGAAACGCAGGTCGTCGTCAGGCAGATTCTTGTCTTTCAGCAGGAAACCGTAGTAGTTGACGTAGCTGTGGTACAACAGGTCTTCCAGCTGTTTGCGCGGCAGTTTCGGGTGTGACCACGTATAGCAACTTCCATCGAACCGGTCGAGGTTTTTTTCCGCGATCATGCCGGTCGCCAGGAAATCGTCGTATTGTTCGGTACCGGGAATGGGGGTGAGAATATAAAAGGACACAACTCTCGGGCGCAGTGTTTTCAGCACATCAACGTGATGCCGGATCTCCTCCTCGTCGTCTTCAGGAAATCCGATGATGTTGGAAAAATGCGGGCGGATGCCGGCTATGTTGCACAGCCGGACGATTTCAGCATAACTTTTCGGATGGTTATGGTGTTTACCTGCCGCCTTGAGTGTTTTGCGGTTGAAGGACTCGACACCCACGAACATCTCGTAACAACGCGCGCGGCCGAGCAACTCCACCAGTTCCGGATCTTTTGCGATCTGGGTGTCACACTGGCAATAGAATGGCAGATCGATATTTTCTTCAATCATGGCTCTCAACAATTCCCGTACCTGCGGGAATTTGTTGAAGTTGTCCGACACGAACTTGATGATCTTCACGCCGGCATGTTTTGCCCGCCGCAGGCTTTCGAGGGTGCTCTCGATGTCGGGATTTCGCACTTGCCTGCCCGAGATCTTGATGACAGAGCAGAAATTACAACGGTATGGACAACCCCGCACAGGATAAAGCCCCAATACCGGAGCTCCATACCTTGCCAGATCAGCCTGGCTCGGAGGATTGATCACGATGTTCGGCAGCTCGTCCGCCCAGCGTCGGCCAGCGCCATACACGGGTTGCAATTCCCCCGCCACGGCATCTTCCAGAATTTCCTGCCAGATCAGCTCCGCCTCGGCCAAGGCAAAACTCACGCCGCGCCCCTGTAACGAAGTGGTATCACAGGTCATGGGATGCGGTCCGCCGATGACGCAATGACGCACGCCGTGGTGACGGGCGTAAGCCGCCAAGTCGAGTGCGCGGTGAAACTGGTGGGACTGGACGCCGACCAGCGCCAGCAGGGTGATCACATCCGGGTCATGGTGCAGCCAGCGCAGGTAACTCAAATCCTGCCACACATACTCATCCACGGTGATAACTTCGATCGCTGCCTTGCCGACGCGCCCGGGGGTCAGGCTGGCGATGTGCCACAAAGTGGCATTGGGCATGTAGCCCTTTTTGAAGCGCTCGACGGATCCATCCACGCTGTACTTGCTGGGCTTGATCAACACCACTCGAAGCTGCGCCATGGTACTCCCTGTTGTAAGTATCTGGTCCTGCCTCCCGGGCCTCCCCAAGCCCAGACGAACTCTAGCCATCCAATGGCGTTACAACTCTGATCCGTGTCAATTTTTTCGCTTCGAGTCCTCAGATAATGCTCGACTCTTCCTTGAGTTGCAAGAAAGAAAGCGCCGGAGCCATGAATCGGAGGCGCTGGCCGGAGCCCCGAGTTGCCTGGCCGACAAACCTTGGTAAATGAATGGAAATAAAAAATGCAAAAAAGATCGCTATTTCGGCTTGATAGCTTTCGTCCAGCCCTCCGCCGCGCAAAAGAAAGGGTTGTTGGAGACAGGTTCCAGCCGAGACTCAGTACCGGGAGATGTTCATCGGGTATTCTTGCCGGACCCAATCCATGATGCGGCAGGCGATGCGTATAAGAGGTGTAATTTCGCCCACCGCCACAAGTCGTACCGCCCTGCGCCGGGCATGCCGGACACGACGCCGCTTTTCATAATCCTGCGCGATGGAGTAAGCGCACGGCGGTTGACGGTTTCGGAAAGCGAGACAACGCGCCCCGACCGTTCGTCGCGGCAATTGCAAAACGAACCTGTAATTACAGGGATTTGTCGCGGTGCGGGCTGGCGCCCGCCGTTTCTTCCGGTTGTGACCAGGCGGTGATGTAATCGGCCATGCGTTCGAGCGGCGCTACCTGGCAGGCGCCGCCGAGCCGTATGGCCTGTTCCGGCATGCCGAATACCACGCAACTTTTTTCATCCTGAGCGATGGTGTATGCGCCTGACATTTTCATGGCATGCAGGCCGCGGGCCCCGTCGCTGCCCATGCCCGTCAGGATGATGCCCAGGGCCTCGGGACCGGCGACACGCGCCGTGGAATCGAACAGGACGTCGACAGAAGGCCGGTGGCGGTTTACCGGCTCCCCCTCAAAAACCCGCACCGCATACCCGCCGCCGGCGCGCATGATCTCCATGTGAAATCCTCCCGGCGCCACCAGCGCCACGCCTGGCTTCAGCCGGTCGCCGCTTTTGGCCTCGCGCACCTCGATGTGGGAAAGCTGATGCAGGCGTTCGGCAAATGAAGCCGTGAACCTGGGCGGCATGTGCTGCACGATCGCGATGCCCGGCGTCGAGCGCGGCAATTTGGCCATGATTTCCGAGATAGCCTGGGTGCCGCCCGCGGAAGCGCCAATGACAATAATGCCATCGCGGCAATTGGACGATACGGTCTGAATTAACGGTACCCTGATCTTGACGACCGGCGTCGCCGGCGCGGGACGCACGTGGGCGCCGGCCGCTGCGCGCACCTTGGCGCGGATTTCCTCAACCAGCTCGTTGCTCAGGCCTTCACGCACGCCGCCCTGCGGCTTGGCGACAAAGTCCACCGCTCCCAGGTCGAGCGCCCGCAGGGTGGCGGCCGCGCCCCTTTCCGTGTGTGAGGACACCATGACCACCGGCAGGGGATGCAGGCGCATCAATTTTTCCAGGAAGGTAATGCCGTCCATGCCAGGCATCTCGACGTCGAGCGTCAGCACGTCGGGTTTCAGCGACTTGATCTTCTCGCGCGCGATCAGCGGGTTGGCCGCCGTGCCGACGACATTGATTTCCGGGTCCTGTTGCAGCACGGCGGTCAACACCTGACGCATCAACGCCGAGTCGTCGATGATGAGCGCTTTTATTTTTTGCTTGTCTTGCATGTCGGTTTCCGGTTCCGAACGGTTTAGCGCGTGTCAGAAAAGCGTGACGTCGCCATCGGTCTTCTGTTTCTTCAGGCTGATCAGGTACACCACTTCTTCCTCCGCCGTGCGTTCGGCCTCGGTCTTGCCCAGGTATTTGAGAAAAACCTTGCCGGTATGTGTCTGGAACAGGACACGGCGCGGCTGATAGCCGCCCAGATCCTCACGAACGATCGGAATTTGTTCCGTCTCCAGAAAGCGTCTGACGAAATCGATGTTGCGCTGCGGCACGCCGTCGAGGCTTTCGCGGATATTGAGCACGTGGCCGCCGCCGAAAACCTTGGCCTGGAAGCGGCGGCGGTCGGCGCCGAGCTTCATGAGGTCGCTGATCAGCAATTCCATGGCGTTCACACCATAACGCGTGCTCGTCGGATCGCCGGGATCGGAACCTTCCGGCAGCATGAAATGGTTCATGCCGCCCATGCCCAGCACCGGATCGTAGAGGCAGGCGGCGATACAGGAACCCAGCACCGTATCCAGCAACAACGGCTGACGGCTGGCGTGCAGTCCGCCGATGTGGATAGTCATGCGCGTCAGGTCAGCGTCGATACTGGCCGGCAGGCGTGTTCCCGTGGCGCTCCTGGGCTGGATGGATTTCATGCTATTTCTTCTGGTAGATGCTGTGGCCGACGGGTTTGAAGAGATCGTTCAGGCCATGCATGGCCTCCGAATGCCCGAGCATCAGGTAGGCGTCTTTCTTGAGCACGCCGGCCATGCGCCGGAACAGCTTCTGCTGCGTGGGCTTGTCGAAATAGATCAGCACATTGCGGCAGAAAATGACGTCGAACTTTTCATGCATCGGCCAGGGCTCTTCCTGCAAATTGAGCCAGTGAAAATGGACCAGCGACTTGAGCACGGGTTTGGCCATCACCTCGCCCTGGTGCGCGCCCTGCCCTTTCAGGAAATAGCGGCGCAGCAAGGCTTCGGGTATATGCGACGCCTGCGTCTGCGTGTAAACGCCGCTGGCGGCGCGGGCCAGCACGTCGGTGTCTATATCCGTCGCGAGAATACGGATGTCCTGTTCATTGAAGGATGGCATGGCCTCGAGGGCGGTCATGGCGAGCGAATACGCCTCTTCGCCGGTCGAGGAAGCCGCGCTCCACAGGCGCAACGGCCGTTCGCGACCGGGGTTCTGCCTGTAGGCCGGAAATACGTGCTCGGAGAGAAAGCGGAAATGATGTGGCTCGCGAAAGAAATCCGTCTTGTTGGTAGTGATGGCATTGATCATGGCCATCAATTCCGCGCCCTCGGGATCGTTTTCGACCAGCAGCACGTAATAGTCGGAATAGTGGCGCAGGCCATGATGGCGCAGGCGCTTGGACAGTCGCGAGCACACCAGCGCCTTTTTGTGCTCGGAAAGCGCGATGCCGGTGTGCGCGTGGATGAATTCACGCAACTGGCGGAACTCCGCGTCCGAAATAGTCAGCCGGCTGTCATCCAGTATCGAACTGAGCTTTCCGGTAACCGTGTGGCTGGGCGCCATGTAGATTCCCTGGTTGTTGGTATTGCGGCGCGTGGCAGATGTTCCTCACGCGCCGGACTGCTGCACGGAACGGTTCCTTCAGAACTCGGTCCAGTCGCCTCCCGCGGCACTGGCCTTCTGCGACACGACGCGCGGCTTGAGGTATTGCACGTTCCGGGAATTGCCGGATTTTTCCGGGTGTTCCGTTTCCGTGACGGAGGCCGGATCATTCGCCTTCACGGCCTGAGCGGCGGGCTTCGACGTTTCGACACCGCTGACGCGTTTCATCGCCTCGGGCCGGAAGGTGAAATGCGAAACCAGCGCCCGCAGCTGTTCCGCCTGCGAGGCCAGTGACTGGCTGGTGCCGGAAAGCTCCTCGACCTGGGCGGCGTTGGATTGCGTGACGCCGTCCATCTGCATGATGGCGCGATTCACCTGTTCGATGCCGGAAGCCTGCTCCTGGCTGGAAGCACTGATCTCGGCGATGATCTCGGCTGTGTTCTTGACGTTTTCCACGATGCCCTCCAGCGTCTTGCTGGAGGTGTTGACGAGCTGCGCACCGTCCTGGACCTTATCCACGCTGTCCTTGATCAGCGACTTGATTTCCTTGGCCGCGGAAGCACTGCGCTGTGCCAGATTGCGCACTTCGGACGCCACCACCGCAAAACCGCGCCCCTGTTCGCCGGCGCGCGCCGCTTCAACCGCCGCGTTCAACGCCAGCAGATTGGTCTGAAACGCGATCTCGTCGATGACGCTGATGATATCGGCGATCTTGGTGCTGCTGGTATTGATCGCCTCCATCGAGCGCCGCACCGAAGACGACATGACCACGCCCTCGTTGGCCGATTCGCGCGCTTCCAGCGCCACCTTGTCGGCGCGCAGCGCGTTGTCGGCGTTCTGTTTCACCGTGCTGGTCATTTCCTCCATCGAGGCGGCGGTCTCTTCCAGCGAGCTGGCCTGCTCCTGCGCCGACGAGGACAGCTGCTCTGCCGCTGAACTCAGCTCCATGGAACCGCTGGCCACCGATTCGGCCGCCTGCGAAACCTGCAGCATGCTTTCGTGGAACTCGTCCACCAGCACGTTGAGCGCGCCAATGGCCTGGCCCACCTCGTCGCGGCGATCGGTATACAGGGTGGCGGTGAGGTCACCCTCGGCCACACGTTGCATGGTGCCCACCAGGCGGTTCAGCGGGTTGGAAACGGTGCGCACGAAATAGATCGCGATGGCGATCGGGACGATGATCGCCGCCAGGATGCCGCCGATGGTGATCATCTGGTATTGCCGGTACACCATCTGCGTTTTCTCATGGTGCGCCTGCAACGTCTTGCCCAGCGCCGTGTTGTCCTTGACGATGGCCTGTGTCTCCTGAATGGCGTCCATCACCTGGGACAGGCTTCTCAGCCCCAGCCCGCCGACGACGACCAGCATGATGGTCATGATCAGCGCGGCGCCGATCATCTTGACACGGAGATTGAGACCCTTTGCATAGTACATTTCCATGGTACGCTCCTGTTGCGCTGAATTCGTTCTGTTACCTTGCCGCCGCGACGGGTGCCGCGGATGCTGATTTGTCCAGCGAGTCCGGATTGACCAGGCGATCGACGTCCAGCAGCACCAGCAGCTTGCCGTCGACCTGCGCCAGACCCTTGATGAACTCACGATTCTCCTGGCCCTCATACTCGGGCGCCTCGCACAAATGCGCGGCGCCGACATTGATCACGTCGCTCACGGCATCCACGACGATGCCCGCCAGGCGTCCGTTGACATTGGCCACGATGATGACCGTGAAGATGTCGCGCTCGGCCTCCGGCAGACCGAAGCGCAGGCGCAGATCGATCACCGGCACGATCACGCCGCGCAGGTTGAGCACGCCCTTGACGTAGGCCGGACTGTTCGGGATCGGCGTAACCTTGTCCCAGCCCTTGATCTCCTGGATCTTGAGAATGCCGATGCCGTAATCCTGCCCGTGCAAACGGAAGGTCAGGAACTGTTCCTCGCCGGATGTCGTCTCTTTTTGCTCCATTGCGCGCGCCGCTTGCATGTCCTTTCCCTCAGTTGAGTATTCGCGTGACGGCCGGTGTAAACGCAGCGCCGGCCGGAACCGGTTCGCGAGCGGCGCCGGCGTGCGCCAGGCGGATCAGCCCGGTCACATCCAGGATCATGGCCACGGTGCCGTCGCCCAGGATGGTGGCCGCGGAGATACCCTCGACCTTGCGGTAGTGCGTCGCCAGGCTCTTGATCACGACCTGCTGCTGGCCGAGAAGGTCGTCCACGTACAGGCCGGCCTTCTTGCCGTCGGCCTCCACGATCACGAGCAGGCCCTGGGCCAGATCGGTCGAACGCGGCGCGACGTGAAACAGCTCGTAGAGACGCAGCAGTGGCATGTATTCCTTGCGCAGCCCGTACAGTTCGGCGCCGCCGGCGGGGCGGCTGACCTGTTCCGGATTGATGCGCACCGACTCGACAATGCTGACCAGCGGCAGGATGTAGGTATGCGCGCCCACCTGCACGCTCAGGCCATCCAGAATGGCCAGCGTCAGGGGCAGACGCACGGTGAAGCAGGTACCACGGCCCGGTTGCGAGGCAACCTCGATGGTGCCGCCAAGGCTGCGGATATTGTTGCGCACCACGTCCATGCCCACGCCACGGCCGGAAACGTCGCTGACGGCTTCCGCCGTGGAGAACCCCGGCCTGAAAATTATCTCGGCGATTTCCTCGGGTGCGGGATTGGCCGACGCCGGAAACAGGCCGCGTTCGACGGCCTTGCTGAATATGCGGTCATACGCCAGGCCGCGTCCGTCATCGCGGACCTCGATCACGACATTGCCGCCCTTCTGGTAGGCCTTGAGTTCGATGCGCCCGGTTTCGGGTTTGCCCGCGGCGAGGCGTGCCGCCGGAGGTTCGATGCCGTGGTCCAGGCTGTTGCGCACCAGGTGCAATAGCGGATCGATGAGGCGGTCGATCACGGTCTTGTCGATTTCCGTCTGCTCGCCGTGAATGGTCAGCTCGACCTTCTTCTCCAGCTTCTGGCTCATGTCGTGCACCAGACGCGGCAACCGGTTGAACGCGAAGCTGAGCGGCAGCATGCGGATATGCATGACGCTCTCCTGCAGCTCGCGGGTATTGCGTTCCAGCTGGGCGATGCCGGCGAACAGCCGGGAAAGGCTGTCGAAGGAAAAATTGGTCGCGAGCTGGCTCAGCATGGTTTGCGTGATCACCAGCTCGCCCACGGTATTGATCAGCGCGTCGACCTTGGGCACGCTCACGCGCAGCGTGTCCGCGTGCGAATCCATGGAGGCCACTGCCTCGGCGATGGAGCGCGGCGCCAGAGACTGCACCGGATGTGCGGTGACTTCCAGCGTGCAATCGTCCATGACCCAGCTGAACACGTCGGCGATGGTCTCGCGCGTGACCGGACCGATCAACTCGAGGCTCCACGCCAGATAGCAGGCTTCCGGATCCAGCTGTTCCCACGCCGGCAAGGCGGCGAGATCGGCCAGCACCTTGAGCTCGCCGAGGTCGCTTAATTCACGCAATATCCGCAGCGGGTCGTTGCCGTTATGGAACAGGCGCCGGTGCGGACGGAACACGATATCCCAATGCGCCATGCCCGATGCCTGCGCCGGTGTCGCTGATACGGTCGCGGCAGCGGATGCGACGTTTTCGCTCGCCAGATTTTCCAGCTGGGCGCGCACGCCATCGATGGCGTCCTTGTCCACGTCCTTGCCGGTGCGGGCGGCGATGATCAGGCTGCGCAGACAATCCACCGAAAGCAGCAACAGGCTGATCATGCGGCGGTCGGGACGCGAGCGGCCGTCGCGCAGGTCGTCGAGCCGCGACTCCAGCACGTGCGCGAATGCGGCCACTTCCTCGAAACCGAAGGTGCTGCTGCCGCCCTTGACGGAATGGGCGGCGCGGAAAATGGTGTTGAGAATCTCGGGATCGGCGGCGACGACAGCATGGCCGTTGTCGGCCGCGGCCTTTTCCAGGCGCAGCAACTCGGTTTCCATGCCCGCCAGGCCTTCGAGGCTTTCCTCGAAGAAGGTCTGGTGGAACTGGCGCATGTCGATGGCCATGGCCTTATCCCAGGACCTTTTTGACCACGTTCAGCAGTTGTTCCGGATTGAAGGGTTTGACGATCCAGCCGGTAGCACCGGCGACCTTTCCCTGCTGGCGCTTGGATTCCTGCGACTCCGTGGTCAGCATCAGGATCGGGGTGAACTTGTAGTCCACCAGCTCACGCAACGATTTGACCAGCGTGATGCCGTCCATGTTGGGCATGTTGACGTCGGCGATGACCAGGTCGATCTTCTTGCCCTGGAGAAGCTGTAATGCTTCCTTGCCGTCGCAGGCCTGGATGACCTCGTGCCCCACGCTGTTGAGCGTGAAGCTGATCATCTGGCGCATGGAGGCGGTGTCGTCGACGGTCAGTATGGTTGCCATAGCGGTCCTCCTTCAGAACAGCTCCACGGCGGGTCCGTTGCCCACGGCCCCATGGACCTTGCGCAGGTCCTGTTCCGGGTTCTTCGTCAGCTTGACCTCGGCCTCAGCGGCGGGAATATCGTGCATGCGCGACAGCCAGTTTTCGTTGCCCGGCACGTTCTTGAGCAGGCCCTTGTCCAGATTGGCGGTTTCCTGCATCAGGTGGTAAAGCGTGCGGCGCAGGTCGTCCATCGGCTCCAGCATCCCGCTCAGTTTCTGGCTGGTGATGTCCTGGAACTGCAGGGAGACCACGACGTTCTGCACGTCCTGGGCGATCTCCTTGCTGATCTCGTTGATGCGGCTCACGGTCTCGGCCACTTCGCGGTTCTTGCCTTCGAGCGAACGTGTCAGTGAAATCACGTCTTCCTTGATCTTGAGCGCGTGCTCCATGTCGGCGGCCGACAGCGTGCGCATGTCGCCGTAGGTCTTGCTGAGGCCGGTGCGCACTTCCTTCAAGTGCACGCGGATGCGGTCGCTGAATTCATGCGAGCGCTTGCTGAGCCGGCGGACCTCGGAAGCCACCACCGAGAACCCGCGTCCGTGTTCGCCGACGCGCGCGGCTTCGATGTCGGCGTTCAACGCCAGCAGGCTGGTCTGGTCCGCCAGTTTTTCCACGTCGAGCAGGAAGCCGTCGATCGCCTGCGTGCGGTTCTGCACGCCGTCGAGTTCGCGCACCATGTTCACGGAAAGATCCGCCACGCGTACGACCTCGTCAGCCATCTTGTTGAGGCGTTCGTCCGAAACCTGAATGAAGTCCTTGAGGGATTGGGGGGCACCGTCGCTGGCGGCGCCCTGCGTGCCTTCGAGCAGCTCCATGGCCTGGCGCGCCTGGATGGTGGCCTTGTTGATGACCGCCTCGAAGCTGCTGGCAATGGTGCCGGTCGCCTGCTCCGTCTGCTTGATGACCGACTGTATCTCGCGGCGCAGCACCAGTGCGGCTTCGCCGTAACGCTGGCCCACGTCCATCCAGCGCCGCATCAGCTCTTCCAGACGGCGTCGCTGATTGTCCGCGGCCATCGATTGCAGAACGTCGTCCACCTGCGGTATCTGTTCGATGTCTCTGGATGGCGACAGCAGGTCGTCCACCTGCTCGAGCACCTGCTTGGCGTCGTGTCCTTCCAGGACTTCCTCGCCCTGCAACGGCACGGCTTCTTCCTGCTTGCGCGCGTAAAACGCGAGCACGGTAAGCGTGAGCACGGCGCACAAGCCGCTGCCCAGCGCCGCCCACCACGGCACGAAGGGCACCGTCCACGCCAGCGAAATGCCCATGCCAACGGCGGCTGACAGCCACCACCGCGGCCAGGACGAAATTTTTGACGTAAGCGAGAGGTGTGTGCTCATGACGCCATCTCGAGAATGATTTCAAGGCCGAGCACGCGCGCGGCCTGCTGCAATACGGGGGACGGGCTGTGCCAGGTGAGCGCCAGGCCGCGTTGGCGCGCGGCACGGGTGAATCCGGCCAGCACCTGCATGGCGGCGGCATCCAGCCGCTCGATACGGCTGCCGTCGATAACGATGGCGGTGGCGGCGGCCAGCACGGTGTTGAGCTTTTCATGCAGCGCACGGGCATCGCGGATGCCGAGCGCCGCCTCCAACGCCACATGCGTGGTGTCGGCGGTGTGCTCGATGTGTACCGGATCCATGCTGTTTCCCATGACGACCCCTCCTTATTGGGGTCCTGCTGTCCGCATCTGTTCCTGTTTCCCGGGATTTCCCGGCATACCTAAGTTATAGCAATACCTGTGCCAGCCTCTCGGGGATTGCCGGGAAACAACCCAAAATAAGCGGGAATAACCGCCGGAATAGCGGTAATTCGTCTGAAACGGCAGATTTACTGCGGGATAGCGGTGACATCCCCGCTGGATAACAGGGGACTGAAAATGACGGGAATGGGCCCCGGCCCTGATGTGGCCGGGGCATGACAGAAAACGCCGCCGGGCTAGCGGGGCAAATTATCCAGGATGGTCTTTTTGACGGCGCCCAACTCGGCCTTGACCTTGTGCAGCGGGCCGGTGCTCTGCTTGATGGCGGTATCGGGGTCCTTGAGGCCGTGGCCGGTCAGGGTGCAGACCACCTGGCTGCCGGCGGGAATTTTGCCCGACTTGATGTCGCGCAGCGCGCCGGCCACGGAAGTCGCCGATGCCGGTTCACAGAACACGCCTTCCTTTTCAGCCAGCAACTTCTGCACGGCGAGGATTTCTTCATCGGTGCACTCGTCGAACCAGCCGCCGGACTCTTCTTTCACCTTCCAGGCCTGATCCCAGGACTGGGGATGGCCGATGCGGATGGCGGTGGCAATAGTCTCCGGGTTGTCGACCATGGCGCCGCGCATGAAGGGCGCGGCGCCGGCCGCCTGATAACCGATCATCTTCGGCCGGCTGCCAGTCACGGCACCTTTGGCGTAAGCGCACTGACCCTGACAGAAAGTGCAGGCGGCGGTCACATTCTTGCCGGAAGCTGAGGAATATTCGCAGTAACCGATCCAGTGCGCCGTGATATTACCGGCGTTGCCCACCGGCAGGCAGTGATAGTCCGGGGCACGGCCGAGTTCTTCAATGATCTCGAACGCTGCGGTCTTCTGTCCTTGCAGGCGATACGGATTAATGGAATTCACGATCGTGACCGGCGCCTCTTTGGCTACCTGTTTCACCAGTTCCATCCCGGCGTCGAAATTGCCCTGGATCTGGATCACCACCGCGCCGTGGATCATGGCCTGCGCCAGTTTTCCGAGCGCGATCTTGCCGTCCGGAATCAGCACGAAGCAGGTGATGCCGGCGCGCGCGGCATAGGCCGCCGCGGACGCCGAGGTGTTGCCGGTGGAGGCGCAGATGATGGCGCGGCTGCCCTCTTCCACCGCCTTGGTCACGGCCATGGTCATGCCGCGATCCTTGAAGGAGCCCGTCGGATTCAAACCTTCGAACTTGACGTAGATGTCCGCCTGCTTGCCCAGCTCGCGCGGAATGTTCCGGAGCTGGATTAAAGGCGTTGCACCTTCGCCCAGGCTGATGATGCGCGTGTCCTTCGAGACCGGCAGGCGGTCGCGGTATTTTTCGATGAGGCCGGTGTAGCGATTGCCGATATTCATGATGTAAAAACCTAAATATTAAATTTCACCACAGAGAGCGCGGATAACGCAGAGAAAGAATTTTTAAACTTAAAAATCTCTGCACCCTCTGTGATCTCTGCGGTTCAAACTATTACTTCCAATCGGGGTTCAGGTGTTCGAGGCGGATGCGCGCGACCTTGGCCTTGATCGAGGAAAGTTTCTCGATGCGGGCAATCGCCTCGTTCATGTTTTTTTCCTTGACGCGCTGCGTCAGGATGATGACCGGCACCGAGTCTTCGCCCGCCTGCGGTTCCTTCTGCAGGATGGACTCGATGCTGATGCCGAGATCGGCCAGGATGCGCGTGACCTCGGCGAGCACGCCGGGTTTGTCCAGCGCGTGCAGGCGCAGGTAATACGAAGTCTCCACCTCTTCGATGGGCAGGATCGGCAGATCGACCAGCGCGTCCGGCTGGAACGCCAGGTGCGGCACGCGGTTGTTCGGGTCCGCAGTCAGGGTGCGCACCACGTCCACCAGGTCGGCGACCACGGCCGAGGCCGTGGGCTCGGCGCCGGCGCCGGCGCCGTAAAACATCGTCGGGCCCACGGCATCGCCCTTGACCAGCACGGCGTTCATGGCGCCGTCCACATTGGCGATCAGCCGGCGTTCCGGGATGAGCGTGGGGTGCACGCGCAGTTCCACGCCGCCGTTGGTGCGGCGGGCGATGCCCAGCAGTTTCACCCGGTATCCCAGCTTTTCCGCGTATTGCACGTCCAGGCGCGTGAGCTTGCTGATGCCCTCGGTGTAGGCCTGCTTGAATTTGAGCGGTATGCCGAAGGCGATGGCGGCGAGAATGGTGAGCTTGTGCGCCGCGTCGATGCCCTCGACGTCGAAGGTCGGATCGGTCTCGGCGTAACCCAGGCGCTGCGCCTCCTTGAGCACGTCGGCGAAATCCGCGCCCTTGTCGCGCATCTCGGTGAGGATGAAATTGCAGGTGCCGTTGATGATGCCAGCCATCCACTCGATGCGGTTGCCCGCCAGCCCTTCCCGCACCGCCTTGATGATGGGAATGCCGCCGGCGACCGCGGCCTCGAAGGCTACCATCACGCCTTTTTTCTGCGCCGCCGCGAAGATTTCATTGCCGTACATGGCGATGAGCGCCTTGTTCGCGGTCACCACGTGCTTGCCGTTGGCGATGGCCTCCAGCACCAGTTCGCGCGCCGGCTCGTAGCCGCCGATTAATTCAACCACCACCTCGATTTCGGGGTTGCGCACCACTTCGTATGGATCCTGGACCAACTGGATGCCTTCCATGGGACAGGCGCGTTTTTTCCTGAGGTCGCGAGCCGAAGCCTGGGCGATGCGGATTTCGCGTCCCGCGCGGCGGGAAATTTCCAGGGCGTTGCGTGCCAGCACGCTGACCGTGCCGCAGCCGACGGTGCCGAGGCCGAGAATGCCGATTTTGACGGGTTTCATAGTTTTAAAAATATGATTTGTTTAGACAGGATTTACAGGATTAACAGGATTTTTGCTCGCTATTTTTTTAATCCTGTGAATCCTCTTAATCCTGTCCATTCATTTCTTAATTTTTCGCTTGGCGCGCGTCGAGCGACACCCGGTCCTTGCGGAACATTTCGCGAATCGAGCGCACCGCCTGGCGCGTGCGGTGTTCGTTTTCAATGAGCGAGAAGCGCACATGGTCATCGCCATATTCGCCGAACCCGATGCCGGGTGAAACCGCCACCTTCGCCTCCGTCAGCAATTTCTTGGAGAATTCGATCGATCCCATGGCACGGTAGGCCTCGGGGATGCGCGCCCAGACGAACATGGTGGCCTTGGGTTTCTCCACCAGCCAGCCGGCGGCGAACAGGCCGTTGCACAGGACATCCCGGCGGCTCTGGTAGGTCTGCCGGATTTCCTCGAGGCAGTCCTGCGGTCCCTCGAGGGCGAGAATGGCGGCGATCTGGATCGGCGTGAACATGCCGTAATCGAAGTAGGACTTGAGCCGCGACAGCGCCGCCACCAGTTTCTGGTTGCCGCACATGAAGCCGATACGCCAGCCGGGCATGTTGTAGCTTTTGGAAAGCGTGAAGAATTCCACCGCCACGTCCTTGGCGCCGGGCACCTGCAGGATCGACGGCGCGCGGTAGCCGTCGAACACGATATCGGCGTAAGCCAGGTCGTGCACCACCCAGATTCCATGCTCCTTCGCGATAGCAATGACCTTCTCGAAGAAATCCAGCTCGACGCACTGCGTCGTGGGATTGGCCGGGAAATTCAGCACCAGCATCTTCGGCTTGGGCCAGGCGTTCTTGATGGATTTCTCCAGCTCGGCGAAGAAATCCACGCCGGGCACCAGCGGCACGTGGCGGATGTCGGCGCCGGCGATCACGAATCCGTAGGCGTGGATCGGATAGCTCGGGTTCGGCACCAGCACCGAGTCGCCCTTGTCCACCGTGGCCAGCGCCAGGTGCGACAGACCCTCCTTGGAGCCGATGGTCACGATCGCCTCGCTGTCCATGTCGAGGTCGACGTCGTAGCGACGCTTGTACCACTGGCAGATGGCGCGGCGCAGGCGCGGAATGCCGCGCGACACCGAATAGCGATGGGTGTCCTCGCGCTGCGCCGCCTCGACCAGTTTGTCCACGATGTGTTTGGGCGTGGCGCCGTCGGGGTTGCCCATCCCGAAGTCGATGATGTCCTCGCCACGGCGGCGCGCCTGCGCCTTGAGATCGTTGACGATGTTGAAGACGTAGGGCGGCAACCGCTTGATGCGGGGGAATTCGTCGTTTTGTGACATGCGATTCGTCGGGCTGTTATAGTTACGCGCGGCCGCCAAGATATTGAATACGCGTGCATTATAGGGCTTTCACCATAATGAGGGAATAAGCCGCACACACATGCGACAGCAATTTTACGATGAAAATCCAGCTTGAAACGGGCGGCGGGCAGAACCTCGTCCGCGCCTACGCGCCCGGCAGCATCACCGTCAACGACAAGGCGTACTCCCGCAGCCTGATCGTGACGCCGCAAACGCTGACGGACTGGCCGCCGGCCAGCTTCGCCGATCTGCTGGCGGCGCATTTCGAGATGCTGGCGGAGATGCGGCCGGAGGTCGTGATCCTGGGCACGGGCGCGAAATTGCGCTTCCCGCCTCCCCGCCTGACGCGGGCGCTGGTGGAGGCGAATATCGGGCTCGAGGTGATGGATACCGGCGCCGCCTGCCGTACCTACAACATCCTCATGGGCGACGGCCGCCGCGTCGTAGCGGCGCTATTGATGATCGAGAGCGAATAAGCCTAAGAAGTTCGCCACAGAGCACACAGAGCCAATCAACTGCTTTTTTCTCTGTGATCTCTGTGCGCTCTGTGGCTAGATTATTATGAGTTTTCTCTAAAACAGCGAATCCACCGAGTAGCCGGCCTTTTCCAGAATCACCCGCAGGCGCTTGAGGGCCTCGACCTGGATCTGGCGCACGCGTTCACGCGTGACGCCGATGTCGGCGCCGACCTCTTCCAGGGTGGAAATCTCGCGGTGATTGAGGCCGAAGCGGCGCTCGACCACTTCGCGTTGCTTGTCGTTGAGTTCGTTCAGCCATTGCTGGATCAGCTGCTGCAGGTCGTCGCGTTGCAGCACCTTCTCGGGATCGGGCGTGCGCTCGTCGGCGATGGCATCCAGCAGCGAGCGGTCCGGATCGTCATCCAGCGGCGCGTCCACGGAGGCGACGCGCTCATTGAGGCCCAGCATGCCCTTCACGTCCTCCACCGGCTTGTCGAGCAGGTTGGCGACTTCCTCCGGTGACGGTTCGTGATCCAGCTTCTGCGACAGGTAGCGCGCGGCGCGCTGGTAGATGTTGATTTCCTTGAGCACGTGCACCGGCAGGCGGATGGTGCGCGTCTGGTTCATGATGCCGCGCTCGATGGTCTGCCGTATCCACCAGGTGGCGTAGGTCGAAAACCGGAAACCGCGCTCGGGATCGAACTTTTCCACCGCGCGGATCAGGCCGAGATTGCCTTCCTCGATGAGATCGAGCAAGGAAAGGCCACGGTTCATGTAACGCCGCGCGATCTTGACCACCAGGCGCAGGTTGCTTTCGATCATGCGCTTGCGCGCCTTGCCGTCGCCCTTCTGCGCCTTGCGCGCGAAAAACACCTCTTCCTCGGCGGACAGCAGCGGCGAGAAGCCGATTTCCTTCAGGTAAATCCGGGTGGCGTCCGCATGGGAATAATAGGTATCCCGTGGCTCTTTCCCGGCGGTTTCGGGTTCATCGTCCTCGGCCGCCGCCTTGGCCGGGGTTTCCTCCGCCGTTTCGGTTTCCGCTTCTTCCTCGGTTTCCTCCGCCGGAGCGAGAGCTTCGTCTTCGACCTCTTCAGCTTCCGGCGATACCTTGACGGGCTCGGTCTTGGCTCCGGACTTGGCCTTGCCTTTTTTGACTGTGGGGTGGGACGGTTTGCGTGGCGGCATAATTACTTTTTGGGAAGATAATCCAGCGGATCCACCGGGGCGCCGCGATATCGCACTTCGAAATGCAGCTTGGCTCTGTCGGTGCCGCTGCTGCCCATGTCGGCGATTTTCTGGCCGCGTTTTATCACATTACCTTCCCTGACGTAAATCTTGTCGCAGTGGGCATAAGCGCTCAGGAAATCTTCGTCATGCTTGATGATAATAAGCTGTCCGTAACCGCGAAGTCCACCTCCCTGATACACCACTTGCCCGGCTTCCGCCGCGAGGATCGGCTGTCCGGTCTTGCCGGCGATGTCGACGCCCTTGTTCGGTCCGTTGGCGGAAAAGCGCTCCAGCAATTCGCCCTGCGCCGGCCACGTCCAGGACAGCCTTCTGGCCGCCACTGCCGGCACGCGCGGTGCCGGTTTGGCCGGCGGCGGTTTTTTCTGGACGTCCACCCGGGGCGGAGGCGGCGGTGCCGGACGCGGTGCCGGTTCCGTGCCGGACGGCGGAAACAACTGCAGGCGCTGCCCGGGCTTGATGACATACGGAGGAGGAATCCGGTTCCAGCGCGCGACGTCCTGGTAGTCGCGCCCGGATTCCCAGGCGATGCTGTAAAGCGTGTCACCCGGCTGCACCACGCGGTAGGCGCCGGCGGGTTGCCGCAAGCTTCGGCCCTGCTCGCTGACCGGAGACAGGGGAAAGCTGCCGCAGGCGACCATGAGGAGCGCCGGCAAAACAGAGGCGCACAATTTCAGGCAGGTCTTCATCCGTTCCATCCCGGGCGGGAACGTCGCGGCTTCAGAGCGAATCTCTCACCAGCGGGACAAAATTGACCAGCTCAAGGCGTTCCTGGACCGGGCCTTTATCCGTCTGCTGCACCAGCAGCAGCTCCTGCATCGTCGGCCCGCCCACCGGGATGACCAGCCGGCCGCCGGGCGCCAGCTGTTCCAGCAGCGCCGGCGGAACCGCCGCCGGCGCGGCCGTGACGATGATCCCGTCATAGGGAGCGTGTTCCTTCCAGCCCCAGCTGCCGTCGGAGAGCTTGATGTGGACGTTGCGGCAGCCGATCTCGCGCAGCCGCTTGCGCGCCAGTTTCATCAACGGCTCGATGCGCTCCACGGAGTAGATTTCGTCCACCATGCCGGCCAGCACCGCGGTCTGGTAACCGGAACCGGTGCCGACCTCCAGCACCTTCTTCAGGCGCCCGCCGGCAAGCAGGGCCTGGGTCATGAGCGCCACGATATAGGGCTGGGAGATGGTCTGACCATGGCCGATGGGCAGGGCCGTGTCCTCGTAAGCGCGGCTGGCCAGGGCTTCGTCGACGAATACATGGCGCGGCACATGGAGGATGGCCTCCAGCACACGCTCATCACGAATCCCCTCCTCGCGCAGTCGCTGGATGAGGCGGTCGCGGGTGCGCCGCGAAGTCATGCCGATGCCGTGGACGTCCATTCTCACCGGTAGTCTTGCCTTAAAGTCGGTCCCGCTAGATTTTCCTGAGCCAGGCAGAAACCTGATCCAGTGCAGTATAACGGGTCAAATCCACATGCAAAGGGGTGATGGAAACGAAATGATTGCGGATGGCGTGAAAATCCGTCCCGGGTCCCGCGTCGGATTCCGCGCCGGGCGCCCCCACCCAGTAGACCGGATTGCCATGCGGATCGCTGGTACGAATCACCGGTTCGGCCTTGTGACGATGCCCGAGACGCGTGGCTTCGAAGCCCGCGAGTCGCTCGACCGGCACGTCCGGCACATTTACGTTCAATATAGTATCCGCCGGCAGGGATTCGGGCTTCAGTTTTTCCAGCAGCCGCAGCGTCACCTGTGCCGCGGTTTCAAAATGTGCTCCGGCCTTGCCCGCCAGCGACACGGCGATGGCCGGCAGCCCGAGGAAACGCCCTTCCATCGCCGCCGCCACCGTGCCGGAGTAGATCACGTCATCGCCGAGATTGGCACCGCGGTTGATGCCGGCGATCACGATGTCAGGCTCCTGCTCCAGCAGCCCGGTGATCGCCAGATGCACGCAATCGGTCGGCGTGCCGTCGACAAAGTAAAAACCGTTGCCGGCCTTCTGCGCGCGCAGCGGATGGGTCAGCGTGAGAGAGTTGCTGGCGCCGCTGCGGTCGCGCTCCGGCGCCACTACGTCCACCTGCGCCACCTGCACGAGCGCCTTGGCCAGGCAGGCAAGGCCGGGAGCGAGATAGCCGTCGTCGTTGCTTAATAGTATTCGCATTCTTGTCTCGTCATTCCCGCGGGGGCTCTCTGTTGTCATTCCGGCGAAAGCCGGAATCCAGTTTCATAATTGGTTCGTGCGCTCCGGCGTTGGAAAACCCTACCCATAAGAGACTCCACGGTAATCGGTGAGGTGTGTTTTAAAAACCCCGTATGGCGCGCCCGAGCATCGCAGCCGGCATCGGGGTATTCACGCGCCTCGTGTTCGAGCCCGAGGCGCGTATTTTGCGCCCGGCGAGTTGAGGCGCGTGCCGGTGCCGGCGAGAAGCGCAGTGGGGTATTCGCGCCATCCGGGGGCGTGCTTTCTTTGGTTACTTTCTTTGCACGAGCAAAGAAAGTAACCTGCCGTGGGTCAGCCACCCACAAGTATGCGTCGCCGAAGGCGACACAAAACCATTTTGAGTCGCGCAAAAGCTGCGCGAACCATTCAAGACCTGGATTCCGGCTTTCGCCGGAATGACGGAACTTGTAAACCGCCCACTCACGAGGATGCGACACCGAAAATGACACAAAGCCAAAGGCCGGAGATAGAGGAAACAAAAAATCAGATTGGTCGGGGCGAGAGGATTTGAACCTCCGACCACCACCACCCCAAGGTGGTGCGCTACCAGGCTGCGCTACGCCCCGTTTGTGTATTTGCGTGGAAGGGTCCCGCATGATGTACCGCAGAGTTGCGGGCGCCATCATACCGGAGAATCCGCTTGAAACAAGAATAATTTAGAGTTTCTTCAGCATGTCCAGGACATCTTCCAGCTCGTTGATGAGCGTCTTGATGGCCTGTTGACGATTGACATCCAACGGCGCGGGGTTGTCCAGCTCAAGCTTGTTGCGTGCGCCGCTGATGGTGAACCCTTCTACATAAAGCAGGCTGCGGATCTGCCGGATCAGGACCACGTCGTGGCGCTGATAATAGCGGCGGTTGCCGCGACGCTTGACCGGCTTCAGCTGGGGAAACTCCTGTTCCCAATAGCGCAACACATGCGGCTTGACCGCACACAGCTCGCTCACCTCACCGATGGTGAAGTAGCGCTTGCCGGGGATCGTGGGAAGCTCGTGATTCTCGCCGGGGTCAAGCATTCAGTTCCGCCTGCTCTTTGAACTTTTCACGGTTCGCACTGGCGTTCTGCTCGACTCGTTCCTTGAGTTTGTGGCTGGCGCGAAAGGTGACCACGCGCCGGGCGGTGATGGGGATCTCCTCGCCGGTCTTGGGGTTGCGGCCGGGACGGGAGTTCTTCTGGCGTAACGAAAAGTTGCCGAAACCGGACAGTTTTACCTGTTCCCCTTCGGCCAATGCCCCCCGTATTTTTTCAAAGAAAATCTCGACAAATTCCTTTGCCTCCCGCTTGTTCAGACCCAGCTCGTTAAACAGGTTTTCCGCAAGATCTGCTTTGGTCAATGCCATAGGTCGATACCTTCTTTTCTTTATGCCAGAGGTACTTTTACTGACGCGGCCGGGCGCCCAGCCCGGTCTGCAGGGCGGTCATGACCTGCGTCATCACCCGCTCCACATCGTCCTCATTAAGAGTGCGCGAAGAGTCCTGCAAGGTCAAGCCCAGAGCCAAACTTTTTCTTCCGGAATCAATGCCTTTCCCGCGATATTCGTCAAATAGCTCAAGGTTTACCAGCAAGGTTCCGGCCGCCTTTTGCACACAATCCAGAACGGCTTGGGCCGATGTGGAATCATCTACAAGGATAGCAAGATCACGCCGGATGGAAGGAAATCTTGAAAATTCATGGAAAATAGGGATTTTCCCGTTCCGCAACGCCGCGAGCTTGAGCTCAAACAGCACCACCGGACGATCCAGACCCAATCGGGATTGTGCCCCGGGATGCAGCACGCCCAACAAGCCGATCCGGCCGTCTCCCTCCCGATGAATCTCTGCCGTTTGTCCCGGATGCAGGGCCGGGTGTTGCCCGGGCTGGAAACGGACGAACGACCCAATGCCGGCCAAAACCAGCAAGGCCTCCACATCGGCCTTCATGTCGTGAAAATCCACCGCCCGACGCGGCAGTCCCCACTGCTCCGTCAAAGCCTCGCCGCAGACAGCGCCAGCCAGCACGGGCTCCTCGTGAAAGCCTTCCCCCTGCGGCAGGAAGATGCGGCCTAGCTCAAAAAACCGTATCCGGGTCTGCTGGCGGTTCTGGTTGTAAAGGATGGTCTGCAGCAGACCAGGCCAGAGTGAGGTGCGCATGACCGCCATGTCCGCGCTGATCGGGTTGGCCAGCCGGGCCGGGCTCAGTTGCGGATCGATCAGGGCCTGGATGCCAGGCTCGACGAAGCTGTAGGTCACGGCCTCCTGGTAATCACGGTCGATCAGGCCGGCACGCAGGCGGGATTCACCGATATCCGACTCCGGCACCGGGCTGGCCGCCATGTCCAGGCGCGGGCGCCGGCTCGGCAGCCTGTCGTAGCCATGAATGCGCGCGATCTCCTCGATCAGGTCCACTTCACGGCTGATATCGAAACGATAAGAAGGCGGCGTGACCGTCCATTTATTCCCTGCCTTCTTCGGTTTCATGCCGAGACGCTGCAGAATGATCTCCGCGTCTTTTGCGGGCATGTCCAGACCCAGCAGCCGTTTGACGCGCTCCAGGCGAAGGGAAACCGGGGAGACGCGTGGCAGATGACGCTTCACGGTCTGCTCTATCACAGGCCCCGGCTTGCCGCCGACGATGTCCAGGATCAGGGCGGTGGCCCGCTCCATGGCCAGCCGCTGCAAGGCCGGATCCACGCCGCGCTCGAAACGGTAGGATGAATCCGTTTGCAGGCCATGCTCGCGCGCCCGCACCGAAATGGTTCCCGGCCGGAACCAAGCGCTCTCCAGAAACAAATCGCGGGTGCTGTCGCTCACGGCGGAATCCATCCCGCCCATGATGCCGGCCAGGGCCAGCGGCTGCACATCATCGGCGATCAGCAGGCTGCCCGGCCTGGGCGTCAAGCGGTTGCCGTCCAGCAGAACCAGCGACTCATCCTTCGCGGCGTGGCGCACGTGAATCGCGCCATGGATTTTCGAAAAATCGAAGGCATGCATCGGCTGGCCCAGCTCGAGCATCACGTAATTGGTGACGTCCACCACCGGATGTATGCTGCGGATACCGGAGCGACGCAGCTTTTCCTTGATCCACATCGGCGTGATGGCTTGCGCGTTGATGCCGGTCACCACGCGCCCGATGTAATGCGGGCAGTCCTGCTGCGCCTCCAGCTTGACCGGAATACGCAGTCGATGTTTCGGTTTCACCGGTTTGATGGCGGGGGATTTCATTTTTACGCCGGTGATGGCCGTGAGTTCGCGCGCGAGACCGGCGACGCTCAGGCAATCACCACGGTTAGGCGTCAGCTCGACTTCCAGCGCACTGTCATCCAGACCGAGGTATTCCGTTATGGACGTTCCAGGTTTGGCATCGGCACCCAGCGCCAACAGGCCCTCGGCCGACTCGGCCAGTCCCAGCTCCTGCGCGGAACAGAGCATGCCGGAGGAAGCCACGCCGCGGATTTCCGTGCGTTTGATCGTCATGCCGTTCGGCAACGTGGCGCCTTCCAGCGCCACCGGGGCACGCATGCCAACCGCGGCATTCACCGCGCCGCAGACGATGTCGAGCGCATTGCCCTTGCCGATGTCGACGCGACAGAGTCTGAGCTTGTCAGCGGAAGGATGCGGCGCGATGGAAACGATTTTGCCGACAACGACCTTGTCCAGTTTCGGCGCCACGGGTTCCACGGCGCCGACTTCCAGCCCGGCCATGGTCAGGCGATGCGCCAGCGCCTGAGTGTCGAGCTTGGGCGACACCCACTCACGCAGCCATTTTTCGCTGATTTTCATAATTAATTCTTAATGGACAGGACTTACAGGATTAACAGGATTCAAGTTACAGCAACATGTTTTCTAATCCTGTAAATCCCGTTAATCCTGTCTATTTAAATTGCTGTAAAAAACGTAAATCGTTTTCATAGAACAACCGCAGATCGTTCACGCCGTAGCGCAGCATGGCCAGACGCTCCACGCCCAGCCCGAAGGCGAAGCCGGTCCAGCGCTCGCTGTCGATACCGACATGCCGGAACACCTCGGGATGCACCATGCCGCAGCCCAGCACTTCGAGCCAGCCGGTGTTCTTGCACACGCGGCAGCCTTTGGCGCCGCAGATGACGCAGCTGATGTCCACTTCCGCCGAGGGTTCGGTGAACGGAAAATACGACGGACGAAAACGCAGTTTCAGCGGTTTCTCGAAGAATTGCGTCAGGAAATCGCCCAGCACGCCCTTGAGATCGGCGAAACTGACGTCTGCGTCCACCATCAGGCCTTCGATCTGATGAAACATGGGCGTGTGGGTCACGTCCGAGTCGCAGCGATAGACGCGCCCGGGCGCGATAATCCGCAACGGCGGCTGGTGGCTCTTCATGTAGCGGATCTGCACCGGCGAGGTATGCGTGCGCAGCAGCCGGTGCGCGTCGAAATAAAACGTGTCGTGCATCGCCCGCGACGGGTGGTTCGCGGGGATGTTGAGGGCCTCGAAATTGTGGTAGTCGTCCTCGATCTCGGGGCCTTCCGCGACGGCAAACCCCATGCGCGTGAACAGGGTTTCGAGGCGCTCCAGCGTGCGCGTGATCGGGTGCGGTCCGCCCGGGCGCATGCCGCGCCCGGGCAGGGTGACGTCCACCACTTCGCGCGAAAGCTGGCTGTCGCGCGCGGCGGTTTCCAGCTGCTGCTTGCGCGCGCCGAGTTTTTCCTGCAGCGCTTCCTTGGCCTGGTTGACGACGGCGCCGGCGCGCGGCCGCTCCTCCGGCGACAGCTTGCCGAGATTCTTCAACTGTTCGGTCAGCGCGCCCTTCTTGCCCAGGTAGCGGACGCGGATGTCCTCCACTGCCGCCACGTCGGCGGCCGCGGCCACGGCCGCCTCGGCCTCGCGCATCAGCGACTTCAGCTGCTCTTCGATGGTGGCGATGGATTCAGTCACGTTTCATTTTCCTGCCAAGAGCGCATAACAAAAGATATTAACCGCCAAGACGCCAAGGACGCCAAGTTTTTTATTTCTAAAAATGCTTTTCTTGGCGCTCTTGGCGTCTTGATGCGCGCCATCCCTGGCGCGCACCCCTTCGGGGCGTACTGAAGTACGTCCAATTTTGCTCCCGACAAAATTGTGGCGGTTCAAAATCATTTTTATCATAAAAAAAGGGAAAGGCCGGTTGACCTTTCCCTTTCTGTATTACCGCATCATGAGGCAGCGCGTGCCGCCATCAGGATATCAGCTTGCCAGGGCCGCCTTGGCCTTGTCGGCCAGAACGGAAAAGGATTGCTTGTCGTGCACCGCAATGTCGGCCAGGACCTTGCGATCGATGTCGATAGTAGCCTTTTTGAGCCCGTTCATAAATCGGCTGTACGAAAGACCGCACTCGCGCGCGGCGGCATTGATGCGCGCGATCCACAGGGCGCGGAATTCGCGCTTGCGGACGCGCCGGTCGCGATAGGCGTACTGGCCGGACTTGGCGACCGCCTGCTTGGCGACGCGGTAAACCTTGCGACGCGCGTTGTAGTAACCCTTGGCCTGCGACAGCACCTTCTTGTGGCGCGCGCCGGCCGTGACTCCACGTTTGACTCTTGGCATGTTCTATTCTCCTCAGCTGTACGGCAACAAGCGGCGCAGGCCGGCGACATCGGTGCTGTACACCGTGGTCGTGCCGCGCAGATGACGCTTACGCTTGGAGCTTTTTTTGGTGAGGATATGGCGCAGATGCGAGCGCGAACGCTTGAATCCGCCACCCGCGGTTTTTTTGAATCGCTTGGCCGCGGCGCGATTGGTTTTCAGCTTGGGCATGTTTGGTACTCCTTGAAGTAAGCGCCTGCGGGCACATGCATGGCCCGTTCGGTCGCGATTGTAAAACTATAAAACTGGTACCGCAGATGAACGCAGATGATATTGGTTTTTTATTTAGTTTTATCTGCGTTCCAGAATAATAAAAGTCACGTCGCCGTCTTGGTTTTGGGTTCCGCCTTCGTTTCTGTTTTTGGCGCCGCCTTCGGCGCCGGCTTTTCGCTCTTCACGGGCTTGACCGCGCCCGGCTTGGGATTCAGCACCATGACCATCTGCTTGCCTTCCAGCCGCGGATACTGCTCCACGGTGCCGTAATCCTTCAGATCGCCTTCCAGGCGCTTGAGCATTTCCAGCCCCAGCTCCTGATGCGCCAGTTCGCGTCCCCGGAAACGCAGGGTGATCTTGGTTTTGTCGCCCTCTTCCAGAAAACGGATCAGGTTGCGCAACTTGGTCTGGTAATCGCCGACATCCGTGCCGGGGCGAAACTTGACCTCCTTGATCTGAATCTGTTTCTGCTTGCGCTTGGCCGCGTGCTTGCGCTTGCTCTCTTCGTACTGGAACTTGCCGAAATCCATGATGCGGCAAACCGGCGGCTCCGCATTGGGTGAAATCTCGACAAGATCGAAACCGGCCTCTTCGGCCCGGCGCAATGCGTCACTGATGGGAACTATGCCAATTTGCTGACCGTCGTTGCTGATCAGCCTGACCTTCGGGGCATTGATGCGCCCGTTGACACGAACCTCTTTATCCGTCGCGATGTTTCTGTTCCTCCAAAATAGTAACGCCGCGGCTCGCGGCTTCCCGGGTGAGCATGGCGTGAAACGCCTCCGGCGTCATCCCGCCCAGATCCTCACCCTTGCGCGTGCGCACGGCTAGGGTACCTTCCTGCGCCTCCTTCTTGCCAACCACCAGCAGATAGGGAATGCGCTGCAAGGTATGTTCGCGAATTTTAAAGCCTATTTTCTCGTTTCTCAAGTCAGACTCGACCCGCCAGCCCTGTTTTGACAGGGTTTGTTCCAGCTTCCGGGCGTAGTCGTGCTGATCATCGGTGATGGTCAAAATGACCGCCTGCACCGGGGCCAGCCAGGCCGGCAGCGCCCCGGCGTGTTCCTCGATCAGGATGCCGATAAAGCGCTCCAGCGAGCCCAGAATGGCCCGGTGCAGCATCACCGGGACCTGCTTGCTGCCGTCCTCGGCGATGTAGGTGGCGCCGAGCCGTCCCGGCATGGAGAAATCTACCTGGATGGTGCCGCACTGCCAGACCCGGCCCAGGCTGTCCTTGAGCGAGAACTCGATCTTGGGGCCGTAAAACGCCCCCTCCCCGGGCTGCAAGTCCCACCGGAGCCCCTTGGCGTTCAGCGCCTGTTCCAGGGCGTGCTCGGCCTTGTCCCAGGACTCGTCCGAACCGATGCGGTCGGGCGGACGGGTGGAGAGCTTGTAGATGACCTCGCGGAAGCCGAAATCGGCGTATACCCGGTGCAACAGGTCGATGAACGCAGAAACCTCGGCCTGAATCTGGTTCTCGGTGCAAAAGATATGGGCGTCGTCCTGCACGAAGTTGCGCACCCGCAGCAGGCCGTGCAGGGCGCCGGACTGTTCGTTGCGATGGCAGGAACCGAACTCGGCCAACCGCAGCGGCAGGTCGCGGTAACTCTTCAGACCCTGGTTATAAACCTGGATGTGGCAGGGACAGTTCATCGGCTTGACCGCGTAGAGCCGCTTTTCCGACTCGGTGATGAACATGTCGTGGTGGAATTTCTCCCAATGTCCGGATTTCTCCCACAGCGAGCGATCCACCAGTTGCGGCGTGCGGATCTCGCGGTAGCCGTGCTCGCGCCACAGCTGGCTCATGTACTGGACGATGGTCTGGTACAGGCGCCAGCCGCGCTCGTGCCAGAAGATCATGCCCGGCGCCTCTTCCTGCATGTGGAACAGGTCGAGTTGACGCCCGATCTTGCGATGGTCGCGCTTCTCGGCCTCCTCGATCTGGTGCAGGTAGGCGTCGAGCGCCTCCTTGCTGGTCCAGGCGGTGCCGTAGATGCGCGCCAGCATCTCGTTGCGCGAATCGCCGCGCCAGTAGGCGCCGGCCACCTTCATGAGCTTGAAGGCCTTGAGCTTGCCGGTCGAGGGCACGTGCGGACCGCGGCACAGGTCAATGAACTCGCCCTGGCGGTACAGCGAGATCGATTCGCCCGCGGGGATGCTGGCGATGATCTCGGCCTTGTATTCCTCGCCCATGTCACGGAAGAACTTCACCGCCTCGTCGCGCGGCATGACCGTGCGGGTCACGGGGTAATCGCGTTTCGCGATCTCCTGCATGCGCTGCTCGATTTTTGCCAGGTCTTCCTCGGTGAAGCCGCGCTTGAAGGCGAAGTCGTAGTAAAAACCGTTTTCAATAACCGGTCCGATGGTCACCTGCGCCTCGGGGAACAATTCCTTCACCGCCTGCGCCAACAGGTGTGCCGTGGAGTGGCGGATCACCTCGATCCCCTCCGGGCTCTTGTCGGTGATGATCGCGATCGTGGCGTCCTGCTCGACCAGGAACGAGGTATCAACCAGCTTGTCGTTGACGCGCCCGGCGAGCGCGGCGCGTGCCAGGCCGGCGCCGATGCTCGCGGCAATCTCGGCGACCGTCACGGGTTTGGGATATTCACGGCGGCTGCCGTCCGGCAGCGTGATGACTGGCATAAGAGACCCTTTCGTCAGTGGCGACCGCTACGAATGGCCGCGTAAACGGGTTTCGTTCAACTCCACAACAACCGGCGGTGCCGGATCGAATTAATGGTAGGCGCGAGTGGGATCGAACCACCGACCACCACCATGTCAAGGTGGTGCTCTACCACTGAGCTACGCGCCTGCAAGGCGCGGGAAAATAGCACAAACCGGCGCGCGGCCACAAGTTTGCAACCCGTCATCCCCTTAGTTGCCGCGCTTCCGGCCCCCGCCCTCGATCACGCCGAATTTGCGCGAGCGGATCGTGTGGATCCGGTCGCGCACTGCCGCCGCCTTTTCGAACTCCAGGTTGCGCGCATGGGCGTACATCTGCTTTTCCAGCTTGTCGAGCAGCTTGGCCAGTGCCCGGGGCGCCATGGCGGCGTATTCGGCCTCCTCCTCGGCGGCGCGCAGGAACTCGTGCCCGGCATGTGCGGATTTCGAGCCATAGCCCTGGGTGTCATAGAGGGGGTGCGCCGGTGTCACGCCCTCGATGATCTCCTTGACCGCCTTGATGATGCCCATGGGCGTAATGCCGTGCTCTTCGTTATAGGCAATCTGTCGCAGGCGGCGCCGTCCGGTCTCGTCGATGGCCGCACGCATGGAATCCGTCATGCGGTCGGCATAAAGCATGGCCTTGCCGTTGATGTGACGCGCGGCGCGGCCCATGGTCTGGATCAGCGAACGCGTTGAGCGCAGGAATCCCTCCTTGTCGGCATCGAGGATGGCAACCAGCGACACCTCCGGGATATCCAGGCCCTCTCGCAACAGGTTGATGCCGATCAACACGTCGAAAACACCGGCGCGCAGGTCACGGATGATCTCGGCGCGCTCGATGGTTTCGATGTCCGAGTGCAGGTAACGCACGCGCACGTCATGCTCGTGGAAATATTCCGTCAGGTCCTCCGCCATGCGCTTGGTCAGCGTGGTGACCAGCACGCGTTCGCCGGCGGCGGTGCGCGCGCGCACCTCGGACAGCAGATCATCCACCTGCGCCGTCGCCGGCCGCACCTCGACTTCGGGATCGATCAGGCCGGTGGGCCGCACCACCTGGTCGACAACCACGCCCTGCGATCGCTGCAACTCGTACGGCCCGGGCGTCGCCGAAACGAAAATCGCCGGCGGCATCAGGCGCTCGAATTCATCGAAGCGCAGCGGGCGGTTGTCCAGCGCCGACGGCAGGCGGAAGCCGTACTCGACCAGCGTCTCCTTACGCGAGCGGTCACCCTTGTACATGCCGCCGAGCTGGGGAATGGTCACATGGCTCTCGTCCACGACCAGCAGCGCGTTTTTCGGAAGGTAATCGATCAGCGTCGGCGGCGGTTCACCGGCCTTGCGTCCGGAGAGGTAGCGCGAATAATTTTCAATGCCGGAGCAGTAACCCACTTCGCGCATCATCTCCAGGTCATAAAGCGTGCGCTGCTCCAGCCGCTGCGCTTCGACCAGCTTGTCCACGCTGCGCAATTGCTCCAGACGCTCGCGCAATTCGGCTTTAATCTGATCAATCGCGCCCATGATGGTTTCGCGCGGTGTGACGTAATGCGACGACGGATAAATGGTGAACCGCACCGGGCGGTTGTCGACCTCGCCGGTCAGCGGATCGAATTCCGAAAGCGCCTCGATGTCGTCGCCGAACAGCTCGACCCGCAGCGCGAGTTTTTCCGACTCGGCGGGAAAGATGTCGATGACGTCCCCGTGCACCCGGAAGGTCCCGCGGTGGAGCTCGATGTCGTTACGCGTGTATTGCATTTCCGTCAGGCGCTGCAGGATGGCGCGCTGGGACATGGCCGTGCCCTGGCGCAGGTGCAGGATCATGCCGTGGTAGGCGTCCACGTCGCCAAGGCCGTAAATGGCCGACACCGTGGCCACGATGATGACGTCCTCGCGCTCGAGCAGGGCCTTGGTGGCCGACAGACGCATTTGCTCGATCTGCTCGTTGATCGAGGCGTCCTTCTCTATATAAGTATCCGACGACGGGACGTAGGCCTCGGGCTGGTAGTAGTCATAGTACGAGACGAAATACTCCACGGCATTGCGCGGGAAGAAATCGCGGAACTCGGAATAGAGCTGCGCGGCCAGCGTCTTGTTCGGCGCCAGCACCAGCGTCGGACGCTGCACCTGCTGGATGACATTGGCGACGGTAAAGGTCTTGCCGGAGCCGGTCACGCCCAGCAGGGTCTGACAGGCTTCGCCCTGCGCCAGACCCGCGACCAGCGCCGTAATCGCCTGCGGCTGGTCGCCGGCAGGCGAAAAAGAACTGGAAAGCTCGAATCGGTGGCTCATGCGCTATCGTTTTTCCCGTGGCATGCGGGTATATTACCGCGTTTTTCGAAATCCAAATTCACTCACGCGAGGTACCGTTGTCCACCATCCGCCTGTCAGGCCGCGTCAACCGCATCAAGCCCTCCCCCACCCTTGCCGTCGACGCCCGTGCCAAGGCGCTCAAGGCCCAGGGCAAGGATGTCATCGGCCTGGGCGCGGGCGAGCCCGACTTTGACACGCCGGAACATATTAAAGAGGCGGCGATCCGCGCGATCCGCGACGGCTTTACCAAATATACCGCGGTGGATGGCACGCCGGGACTCAAGCAGGCAGTCATCGGCAAATTCAAGCGCGACAACGGACTCGACTATACGCCTGAAGAGATCCTGATATCGGTCGGCGGCAAGCAGAGCTTCTTCAATCTGGCGCAGGCGCTGCTCGACAACGGCGACGAGGTCATCATTCCGGCGCCGTATTGGGTGTCCTATCCCGACATGGTCTTGCTGGCCGACGCCACCCCGGTCATTATTTCCGCCGGCATCGATCAGGCGTTCAAGATCCGCCCCGAGCAGCTCGAGCGCCGCATCACCCGCAACACGCGGCTGCTGGTCATCAACAG
The DNA here is from genome assembly GCF_002355735.1 of Sulfuricaulis limicola. Taxonomy (GTDB): domain Bacteria; phylum Pseudomonadota; class Gammaproteobacteria; order Acidiferrobacterales; family Sulfurifustaceae; genus Sulfuricaulis; species Sulfuricaulis limicola. The sequence continues at coordinate 1,511,842 of NZ_AP014879.1, forward strand.
CCCGTCGAACCCCACCGGCGCGGTCTACACCCGCGCGGAACTCGCGGCGCTGGGTGAAGTATTACGCAAGCACCCGCAGGTGCTGATCGCCACGGACGACATGTACGAACACATCCTGTGGGCGAACGAACCCTTCAGCAACATTCTCAATGCCTGCCCCGATCTGAAAGATCGCACGATCGTATTAAATGGCGTCTCGAAGGTATATGCCATGACCGGCTGGCGCATCGGCTATGCCGCCGGACCGAAGCCGCTGATCGCCGCGATGAAAAAAATCCAGTCGCAGAGCACGTCGAACCCGACCTCGATCGCGCAGGTCGCGGCCGAAGCGGCGTTGAACGGCGATCAGGGATGCATCGCGCCGATGGTGCGCGCGTTCAAGGAACGCCACGACCGCCTGGTAAGCCGCTTGAACAAAATCCGCGGCGTGCGCTGCCTGCCCTCCGAGGGAACCTTCTATGCGTTCCCGGACTTCAGCCGGGCCATCGCCGCCACCGACGGCGTCAACAACGACAGCGACATGGCCGAATACCTTCTGAATAAAGCTGAAGTGGCGCTGGTGCCCGGCTCGGCCTTTGGCGCCGAAGGCCACCTGCGCCTGTCTTACGCCACCTCCATGCAAATCCTCGATAAGGCCTTGGACCGGATAGAAAAACTCCTCGGCACGACCTGAAGTTATCAGTCCGTGGTGCCACCCGCTTTGCAGTTATAAAACAGCTTGGCATAATTTCGGGCAAGCCAGCACGGGGCTGAACCGGTCCCGTGACATAACCGGTCAAGTTACAACAAAACCGAGGTGGAGGATGTACGGCACGCAACGTTATCGGCGGCGCCATCGGGGACGCGCGCCGTCCCGCCTTATCCAGGCGGGCTATTCCATTTACGATCTCATGGTGACTTCCGCCGTGGCCGGTGTTCTCGGTCTTGGCGCCGTCGGCATGACCAGTATGGTCCAGGATGCACGCATGACCGCCCAAATAAATCAGATGATGGGACATCTGAACCTGGCGCGCAGCGAGGCAATTAAACGTGGAATTGCCGTGACCCTGTGTAAAACCGATGATGGTGCCGCATGCGCCAGGGGGTCGGAGTGGCATGCAGGCTGGATAATTTTCGTTGATAACAACGTCAACCGCCAAATCGATGACGGTGAAACGATAATAAAAATTGAACAACCATTGGACGCCATCGCGCTGAATTTCGCGGGCGCGCTCAATCGCGACCGCTATGTCACCTACAAACCGGTTGGAATGGTCGATCCGAACGGGACATTCACGTTTTGCGACCATCGTGGCGCGAAGAAGGCAAAAGCCGTCATTTTGCTTGGAACAGGACGCCCGCGCGTCTCCTCCGTCAGCGCCAGCAATGGACCCCTGAGCTGCTCCTAGCCCTTGGCCGCTCGCCTTGACCCCCACCCGCTTTCCGCCATAACATACGCGCCCTTCGACGTCTCATGGCGGGACGAACGAGCAGCAGGTTTCATATATTCCCCGGTAGCTCAGTCGGTAGAGCAAGTGACTGTTAATCACTGGGTCGGCGGTTCGAGTCCGTCCCGGGGAGCCATTTCACCTTCAAATTCACTCCAGTACCGCCGCCCCGGCGCGGGCAACTTGGCCATCTTCGTGCGCGCGCACCCCGCTCACGCCGATGCCGCCGACGATGCGCTCCTTCCATACCAGCGGCACGCCGCCTTCGGACGGCAGGACGCCGGGCAGGCCGAGCACACGCTGTTGACCGCTGTTGAGCGACTCTTCCCAGTTCTTGGTCGGCCGCTTGAAGGCCACCGCGGCCGTGGCTTTGCGGATCGCGATCTCGACACTCCCGAACTGGGCCTCGTCGAGGCGATGCAGGCATAACAAGTTGCCGCCGTCATCCACTACCGCGATCACCACCGGCCAGCCCTGTTTCAGCGCCTCCGTTTCCGCCGCGGCCATGATTTTTTTCGCGGCCGCCAGCGTCAGCGCGGGTTTTTCCACCAGCATGTCGTTTCCGGGCATGGCCCTCTCCTCTGGTTCGATTTACGGATAAGATACCGGCAAGCCGTTACGATGCAAACCCCGGCAGCATAACAACCAGCACATGCTCATTCTCCGGCTTTTCGGGATCATCTTTCCGGTGTTCGCCATCGTAGCGGTCGGCTATCTCTACAGCCGCTGGCGCCAGCCGGACATGACCGCGGCCAACCACATCAACATGACGGTGCTGCTGCCGGCGCTGATATTTCACGTGCTGTCCGGCAAGGACTTCCAGCTCGCCGAGTACGGCTGGCTGGCCCTGGGTGGCATTGTCGTGGTGCTGGGTTCAGGCCTGTTGGCGCTGTTGGCAGCCAAAGTGGCGCGACTCTCCCTGAAAACTTTCGTGCCACCGATGATGTTCAGCAACTCCGGCAACATCGGCCTGCCGCTCGCGGTGTTCGCCTTCGGCGAAGCGGCGCTGCCGGCGGCGGTGGTGCTGTTTCTGGTAGAGAACGGATTGCACTTCACCCTCGGTACCTGGCTCATGGACCATCGCGCCCCGCTGCACAAGGTGCTGTTGCAACCGATCGTCGCCGCCACCCTGATCGGTATCGCCTTCAGCCTGTTTCACTGGAACGTGCCGACGCCGATACGGGAGACTGTCAACCTGCTGGGCCAGGCCTCGATCCCGTTGTTGTTGTTCGCGCTCGGCACGCGCCTCACGCGCATCGATTTCAGCGAATGGCGCATCGGCGTGCTGGGCGCCGTCCTCTGCCCGCTGACCGGCGTGCTCATGGTGCTACTGGTGCGGCCGTTTCTGGAATTGACGCCGTTGCAGACGAGCCTGCTGCTGGTGTTCGGCGCCCTGCCGCCGGCGGTGCTCAATTATCTGGTGGCCGAACAATACCGGCAGGAACCGGGCAAGGTGGCTTCCATCGTGCTGATCGGCAACCTGGCGGGGTTTATCAGTCTGCCGATCGCGCTGGCCTTCGCGTTGTAAATTCTCTCAGGCGGCGTTCGTCGTCTTCTTGTGTGAAATACTTCGATGCCGGGCGAGGTGCAGCGGGGTCCAGGAGTTTGGAACCCGGAACACGAAGTTATAGCGCGCCACGTGATAACTCGGATCGAAGCCGTAGAAATTGAGCTTCATGCGCTCCAGCTCCTCGGTCCGGTATTGCGCCAACGGCCTGGCGGCCTCATCGCGCGCGCGCCGCTGGCGTTTCTCCATCAAATACGATTCATATGCCGGATCGGTGGCGAGTGCTTGCGCAAGGGCTTCGATCCGCGCGCTGAATTCATCCACGTTCGCGCCGAAGCAGTCGTCGATCAGTCCCAGACGTTTGGCCTCGGCAGCGCCGAGCGGCAGGCGGTTTTCCATGATCGCCCGTCCGCCTGTGTCCACGCGCCGCGGCAGGAGATAGGTCCAGTATTCGGAGCCGTAAAGATTCCCCATGTTCTTGTAGTGCGGATTGAGCACCACGCCCGCGCGCGCATAAATCCGGTCCGCCGCCAGCGCCAGGAACGCGCCGCCGGCGCCGGCGTTGCCGCGCAACGCGGCGACAGTGAGCTGGCTGTCGGTGGTAATAATCGCCTGCACCAGGTCGTCCATGGCGTTGATGTTGCGCCAGGATTCATCCGCCGGGCTGTCCGCAGCCTCGATGCGGTTCAGATGAATCCCGTTGGACCAGAAATCGCGCCCACCCATCAGGACAATTACCCTTGTCGGACGTTGACGTACCTGCTGGTATGCCTCGAGCAGTCGCTGGCACTGTTCGGTGCCCATCGCACCGTTATAAAAGTCAAAATACAGGTACCCCACGCCGCTCTTTTCTTCGTACCAGATTTCCTTACAGGTCTTGCGATCGGGAGAAACCTCCAGCGTCAGCGGCGCCTCCGGCACGGCGCTCAAGGCCGCGCCCAGCACATCCGCGGCCGGGAGCTTGAAGGTTTTCTCGCCGGGGATGATTTTTTTCAGATGCCCGATCCACACGGCCCCGTCACGCGTCGCGCGGCAGATGGCGCCGTAACGGCGCGCGATGATGTCACCCGGCTTGCCGCGCAGGCCGTCCTCTTCGCAGGCATCGTACAAGTGGTAAAGCTCGCCACCGAACCCATCGGCCACGCCCGGCGCGCCGTCGCCAGAGTTTATTTTTTGCAATATGGTTCGGGTATCGTCCGCCAACCAGTCGATCTGCCGGTCGGACTGCCCCATGAGCGGGCGCCATTGGCCGCGCGTGCCGGCAGCGGGCAATGACGGTGTGAAGCCTCCGGATTCAAATCGATCAAGCGCCTGTAATACTGCCGTGACCGCGGCCTCGGTCACTTCGCTGCGGTACAGGCTGCTCTTGCGCGCGGCACGCATCCGGAAGCCGGCCGTGGCCCAAACCGGACCGGCATCCATCGCGCCGTTGGCCTGCAGCACGGTGACGCCCCACTCCGTTTCACCGTTCAGGATCGCCCAGTCGAGGGCGGAAGGGCCTCGATCGCCGACGATGCCCGGATGCACCACCAGACACAGATGATGGCGCCAGATCTGTTCGGGAATGGCACGCCGCAGATACGGCGCCAGGATCAGGTCCGGCTGGAACAGGCGAACTGCTTCAATGGTGACGGCGTCGTTGATGTCGAACTCGATGGAAATCTCGTGGCCACGCCCGGTCAGTTCGACGTACAGGCGTTGCGTCAGGCTGTTGAAACTGTGCGTGAGGAACAGGATGCGCATGGCTCATCCGCCCGAAACGATGCTGACGCCGTTGTCTTCGCCATCTGCCTCCGGCGTCCGTGCCATGCTTCCATGGCGCCGGTATTTGTAATAAGCCGCACACGCGCCTTCCGAAGACACCATGCAGGACCCGATCGGGTTCTGCGGCGTGCAGACGTTGCCGAAGATCTTGCAGTCGGTGGGTTTCTTCACGCCGCGCAGGATGGCGCCACATTCGCAGGCCTTGTTCTCCTGCACCGGTTTCTGTGTCAGGGGAAAACGCTTCTCGGCGTCATACGCGGCATACTGTTTTTTGATGCGCAGGCCGCTGTAAGGCACGACGCCCAGACCGCGCCATTCGAACGAACGCCGTAATTCAAAAATCTCCGCGACCAGCGCCTGCGCCTTGACATTGCCGGCGTGCGTCACGCCGCGGGTGAACTGGTTTTCGACCTCGGCGCGGCCTTCGTTCAGCTGCCGCACCAGCATGCCGATCGCCTGCAATACATCGAGCGGCTCGAAACCGGCGATCACCACCGGGCGCTGGTATTCCTGCGCGAAGAAATCATACGGCCGGCTGCCGATCACGGTGCTCACGTGCGACGGCCCGATGAAACCGTCGACGCGCACATTGCCAAGCTTGCGCACGTCGGGCGAGTCCAGAATGCTCTGGATGGCCGAGGGCGTCAGCACGTGATTGCAGAACACGCTGAAATTTTTCAGCCCCAGCATTTGCGCCTGCCGGATGGCCACCGCCGTCGGCGGCGTGGTGGTCTCGAAGCCGATAGCGAAAAAAACCACTTCCTTGTCGGGATTGTCCTGCGCGATTTGTATCGCCTCGGCACACGAGTAGACCATGCGCACGTCGCGCCCCTGCGCGCGCGATTTCAGCAAACTGCGCTTGCGTGAACCGGGCACGCGCAGCATGTCGCCATAGCTGCACAGAATGACATCCGGAACCTCGGCCAGTTCTATCGCCATATCGAGGCGGCCGATCGGCAGCACACATACCGGGCAGCCGGGCCCGTGCACCAGATGCACGTTAGGCGGAAGCAGATCCTGGACACCGTAGCGGAAAATGGCGTGGGTGTGGCCCCCGCAGAATTCCATGAGGCTGTACTCGCGCGCCGGGTCGACCTTCCCGGCCAGGTCGGTGGCGAGCGCGGCGGCTACGCGCCGGTCGCGGAATTCACTTATGTATTTCATTCGTTAGCGATTCAAGACGAAACGTCATGTCGTCGAACAGCGCGATCGATTTCTCGGCTTCTTCCGTGTCCAGCCGCGTGATGGCGAATCCCACGTGCACGATCACGTAGTCGCCGACTTCCACGCCGTCCACCAGCATCAGCGAGATATCATTGCGCACCCCGCCGACTTCCACCACGGCGCGGTCGTCGTCGAGTTTCTGCACCACCTTCGCCGGAATTGCCAGACACATGCTTCGCGTTCTCCACTTTGGTCTGCCTGTCGGTATCGCAGGCATTATCTGATGCAGATCATCCTCGCTCCGTGATTAGCGGCTTTGACCCATGTCAACATCAGGTCGCCTGCTGATCCGCTGAAAACAGGGTTTTGATCCATATCAACATTCCGCCATTCGCCGCAGGGTCGCCACAGCGGGCCGGACCGTCTGCCTGGATCGTCCTGCCGGCGGGTCCCGGCGTCGCGGACCCGGTCTGGTCTGAACCCGTCACGCCCCGGGGCATCAAAGGGGCGGGAGGGAACACGCATCGGCAATCTCCGGTATAATCACGCGCCGCATGTCAGGGATTCCATGCGCCGCCTGTTGTCCCCGCCATCGACGCCCGAATGAACAGCCCATACATGACCCATTTCAGAAATTTCTTCACGCGCAAGCGCGTGCGTCTGATGCTGCTGTCGCTGGCGCTGCTGCTGTCCGGGTTCGCGCTTTATCTCGACATCACCGTGCGCATGCACTTCGAAGGCAAGCGCTGGGCCATGCCGGCACGCGTTTACGCGCGTCCGCTCGAGCTTTATCCCGGCATGAAGCTGCGGCCGGAACAACTGTCGCTGGAACTGGCCATGCTGGATTACCGCGTCGCCGCCGATCCGCGCGAGCCAGGCAGTTACCGGCGCCAGGGCGACGAATTCACCATCGTGACTCGCCCCTTCAAGTTCTGGGACGAAGCCCAGCCCGCCCTGACCTTGCAGGCGGACTTCAGCGGCACGCACATGGACACGCTGACGCGCCAGGATACCGGCAAGCCGGTGACGCTGGCGCGGCTGGACCCGGTGCTCATCGGCGGCATTTACCCGGCGCATAACGAAGACCGCGTGCTGGTACGGTTCGACGAAATACCGCCACACCTGGTCAAGGGGCTGATCGCCATCGAAGACCGGCAGTTCTATTCCCACCACGGATTTTCCGCCCGCGGCACGGCGCGCGCGCTGGTGACCATCGTGCGCGGCGGCGGCATCCAGGGCGGCAGCACCCTGACGCAGCAGCTTGTGAAAAACTTTTTCCTGACGCCCGAACGCACCCTGCGACGCAAGTTCACGGAATTGCTGATGGCCATGCTGCTGGAACTGCATTACGCGAAGGACGAGATACTCGAGGCCTACGCCAATGAAATCTATCTCGGCCAGGACGGCAACCGCGCCATTCACGGCTTCGGCCTCGCCAGTCATTTTTATTTCGATCGCCCGCTGTCACGTCTCGATCTCCCGCAGGCGGCGCTGCTGGTCGGCCTGGTGAAAGGCCCGTCATCCTACGATCCGCGGCGCCAACCGGCGCGCGCGCTGGCGCGGCGCAACCTGGTGTTGCAGGAGATGCGCAAGCTGGATTTCATCACGCAGGCACAATATGTCGCGGCCCGCGCCGCGCCATTGGGCGTGGTGGAAAAGGCGCCGGAAGGCACCTCGCGTTACCCCGCGTTCGTCGAACTGGTGCATCGCCAGCTGCGGCGCGACTACCGCGAGGACGACCTGCGCTCCGAAGGCCTGCAGATATTCACCACACTGGACCCGTTGGCCCAGACCAGCGCCGAACGCGCGCTCACCGGCCGGCTCACGCAACTGGAAAAGGACCGGCGCCTCCCGCCGAAGTCGCTGGAAGGCGCGATCGTCATCAGCCATTCGCAGAACGGCGAGGTGCAGGCGCTGGTCGGCGGACGCAATACGCGTTTCGAGGGCTTCAACCGCGCGCTTGACGCCGCGCGCCCGATCGGCTCGCTGATCAAGCCGGTGGTTTACCTGACGGCGCTGGAACGCCCGGGCTCCTACACGCTCGCCACCCTGCTGGACGACAGCCCGCTGGTGTGGAAGAGCCGCGGCACCGACGACTGGAAGCCGGAGAACTACGACAAGGAATTTCACGGACAGGTGCCGCTGCGCGTCGCGCTGGCCAACTCATACAATGTTTCCACGGCGCGCCTGGGACTGGCATTGGGAGTACGTCAGGTCATGGACAAGGCGCATCGTCTCGGCGTCGAGCGTGACCTGCAGACCTTTGCTTCGAGCCTGCTGGGCGCGGACAGTCTGAGCCCGCTGGAAGTCGCGCAGATGTACCAGACCTTCGCCAGCGGCGGGTTCCGCGTTCCCTTGCGCGCCATTCGCGAGGTGATGATGGCGGACGGTCAGCCGCTGCAACGCTATCCGCTCTCGGTGGAACAGGTGATCGAACCGGGGCCGGCCTACCTGGTGACCCAGGCGTTGCAGACGGTGGTGCAGGAAGGCACGGCCGATGCACTGAAACATTACCTGTCCCCGGATCTTCGCATCGCCGGCAAGACCGGCACCACCAACGACTTGCGCGACAGCTGGTTCGCGGGTTATACCGGCGATCGTCTGGCGGTGGTATGGATAGGCCGTGACGACAACCAGCCGATCCAGATGACCGGCGCCGGCGGAGCCATGACCGTATGGGGCGAGATGATGGCGCGGCTTGATCCCGACCCGCTCATCCCGCCGGTACCGGAGAACATTGAATCGGCCTGGATCGATCCCGCGACCGGATTGCGCGCCGACGCCAGCTGCGCGGGGGCGATCGAGCTGCCTTTCATCCGCGGCTCGGCGCCGACGGAAACCGCGCCCTGCGGAGCGGGCTCACCGGTGCGCACCATCAAAAGCTGGTTCGAGAGGATATTTGAATGAGAAAAATGCATCGCGTTGTTGTATTCGCCATGATCGTCACGCTGCTGGCGGGCTGCGCCGGCATGCTCCCGTCAGCGCCGGAAGATCGGCCGGTGTCGGATAACAACGCCGTGGTGGCGTTGATGGACAGTGCGCGCACCGATGTTGCCGGCGGAAAACCCGACGCCGCGGTGGCATCGCTGGAACGTGCGCTGCGCATCGAACCACGTAACCCGCGCCTGTGGCAGGAACTCGCGAGACTGCGCTTGCAGCAAGGGCAATATCAACAGGCAGAGGGTATGGCAACCCGGTCAAACAGCTGGGCGGGAGACGACAAAGCCTTGCGCGCTGAAAACTGGCGCCTGATTGGCGAGGCGCGCCTGAGACGCGGCGACCACCAGGGCGCACAGGCCGCCTTCGACAAGGCGGCAACGCCGGGAAACTGAATACCGGCATATCCGCCCGGCATCCGGCGAACTTTGTTACGGCGTTGTTTCGAGTTCCGGAAATGCCCTAGAATCACGCAATGATCCGGTACGGTTGGTGGTTCACGCTGTTTCTGGTTCTGACGGGTTGCGCCACGCCGGAAGCGGAGATACTGAGCAAGATTGAATCGTTCCCGCCCACCCTCAGCGTCGAAGTGCTGCTCGATCGCCCCGCTCGACCGCATAAAACCATTGCCATTCTGGGCGACACCTACGGAGGCACCCCGGAGGAAGTCAACGAACGGCTGGCGCGCAAGGCACGGGAAATCGGCGCCGACGCCATCGTGATCATGAGCGTGCACGACAAATCCACCACGAATTGGCTGCTGAACGACCCCTATTACTCCCCCCACGGGGCATACCGCCCGCGCTACCGACCCGTGCGGCAAACCTATCGCCTTGTCCGCGCCCGGGCCATCAAGTATCAGGAATAACTACCACGAGTCGTTAGCGGCAAAATTCGCCAGAGCCGATGCGGGTTTTCCTTGTGCATGGCATGGCTCGCCGCCACCAGCAGCAGCTGCATTGCCAGAGCAGCAAGCCTGGTTTTTTTTGCCATGCATGAGCCTCACTATACTTTGGAAGACGGTAACCGCCGGTCAGGGAATGGCTACCGCTGGTGCAAAAACGGCGGGAAATGGGTTGTAATTCACGGCGGTTTAGGGAATTCTGCCATTACTTTACACGGAGGGTAATTAATGAGCATTGATGCGCTTCTCGTTATCCTGCTGGTATGGACAGTAGCCGGTCTGTTGGCAGCCATCGCCTTCGGCAAGATGATCCGGGGAAACTCTCCGGATGATGAAGAAGGAAATCTCGCCGCCCCGGCGGGATCGGTCAAATATCTCCGCAAAACCAAAGACAAATCGCAAGACGCCTCGGTGCGTGCACCGCTCGCGCGTCACAACAGCAACAAACGCGCCTCCGGCTAGGTTTCCGGATTTACGGATCGCTTCCCGCGTCAGCGGGAAGCGCCGGTCCGGGCAGTGCGTGCTTGTTGATATTCCACGACAAGGTGATGCGCGGTCGCGCCCCGGCATAGGGGTTCACCGTGTGCACCAGCTGGCTCGGAAATATCAGCATGGTGCCGGCCGCCATGCCGGGGTAGAACGGCGTGGTCATGCAGCCCTCCTGATGCTGGCAGCAATTACGCAGACGCGGGTCGACAAAACAGAACCGGCCACCCTGGGAATCATCCGGATCTTCGTCACCGGCATCCAGACAATACACCACGCTCGCCGTTGATCGCAGGTGGCTGTGCGGCAGACAATAATCGCCGGCACGATAGACATTGGCCCAGCTCAGGTCGACCACCGCATGCTCGCACTCGAGCACTTTCCGGAACAGCGCCCTGGCGCGCGCGGTGATCAGTTCGGCCTCGGTGCTGGCCCATTTTTCCAGGTGATGGATTTTCGTGCCGCACGCGCCGCGGAAATAACGCCTGCGCAAACGGTGGTTTTCCTCGAGCTCGAGGATCTTGGCGACCAGACGCGGGTGATATTCGCGGGTGTCGGTAAAGGTAATCCTGTGGATCGTGGAGTCACCACAAATTTCCGACTGGCAGTCCTTCGGCCATACTTCGATGGCCTTCATGCCCAGCAGGATAGTATCGTCGCTCATTGGGGTTCGTACGCCTCATAACCGCTGGCGACGTATTCTGTCACGTAACGCGACCGGAAGAAATCCCGGCCGTCGGGCCGTCAGCCGGTTTCGAGCGTCACGAAGGCGACGGCATGATCCTGTTCGTCCGCCAGGCTGATGTGGGAAACGGTGATGGATTTTTCCCGCATGAATTCACGCGCCCGACCGCGGAACTCCAGCAACGGTTTCCCCTGCGCATCATGGGCCACTTCGATGTCGTGCAGTTGCACGCCCTGGCTGAAGCCCGTGCCGAGCGCTTTGACCGCCGCCTCCTTGGCGGCGAAACGACGCGCCAGAAAATTGGCCTTGCCGGCGTTGCGGCGAAATTCCTGCATTTCATTGGCGGTCAAAATGCGCTCGGCGAATCGCTCGCCGAAGCGGTCGAGGTCCTGCTGCATGCGCGCCACGCGCACGATGTCGGTGCCGATGCCGAAAATCATATGAACCCTAATAATAAAAAATAAACAGGATTGACAGGATTTCTCAGGATTTACAGGATTAAGAATTTCTCAAATATAAAAAATCCTGTTAATCCTGTTAATCCTGTCTATGAATTTTTAATAGCCGCCTCGTTCATGAGGCGCTTCATCTCGCGCACCGCCTCCGGCAGGCCGGTGAACAGGGCGCGCGCGATGATGGCATGGCCGATGTTCAGTTCCTCGATGCCCGGGATCGCGGCGACCGCCTGGACATTGTGATAATTGAGGCCGTGGCCGGCATTGACCCGCAGCTTGAGCCCGAGCCCCTGCTGCACCGCCTGCTCGATGCGCACCAGTTCCTGCCGGCCCGCCTCGCCGGATTCTGCCTCCGCGTAACGACCGGTGTGGATTTCGATCACCGGCGCACCGGTTTTGGCCGCGGCCTCTACCTGGGCCGGGTCGGCATCCACGAACAACGATACGCGTATGCCGGCATCGGCCAGCCTGGCGCAGGCCACTGTGATCTTTTTGAGGCCGCCGACGACATCCAGCCCGCCCTCGGTGGTCAGTTCCTGGCGTCGTTCGGGCACCAGGCAGCATTCATGCGGGCGGATGCGACAGGCAAAAGCCACGATATCGTCCGCCACCGCCATCTCAAGATTCATGCGGGTCTGAATCAGGCGACGCAATACTTCAACGTCCTGATCCTGGATATGCCGGCGATCCTCGCGCAGATGCAGCGTGATGGCATCGGCGCCGGCCTGCTCCGCTTCCATCGCCGCCTGGACCGGATCGGGGTAGCGCGTGCCGCGCGCCTGGCGCAGGGTCGCGACGTGATCGATGTTAACGCCCAGCTTCATCAAGTTCCGTCTCCAGGGTCGTTTCCACGGCGATCACGGGCGCCACGCGGCGAAACAGTTTGCGGCTGTGCAACGGCCGGTCGCCCAGGTGGCGCGCCAGCGCCGCGCGCATGAGCGTCTTGGCGTCGCGCAGAACCGCGGGGTCGTTCAGTGATTCGCGCGCCAGCGCCACCAGGCAGGCGCCGCGCACCCGCACCCCTTCGGTCGGCAGATTGAGGTCAGGGTGGGCCAGACGCACCGGCCCGCGATCGAGAACATAATCGTACATGGCCGCGGTATCGATCGGGGTTCTGTCCTCGATATCCCGGTCCAGCACCAGACCGTAACCCAGCTCGCGCAAAAGATATTTTTCAAAAATTCGCAGCACCGGTTCATTGAAGCCATCCACCCGCAGACGCGGCAACGCCGTCTGATAGGCGTTGAACAATTCGCTGTGCGGATCGTGGCGATGCAGCAGCCGCATCAGCACTTCGTTCATGTAAAAACCGCAGTACAACGCCGGGCCTTCGAGCGCAAAGCCCGGCCCATCCGTCTCCGCGGCAGTCAGCACGGCGAGTTCGCCTTTTCCGCTCCAGCCGATCAGCAGACGCTGGAACGGTTTCAATATGCCGCGCAGACGGCTGCTGGCACGGCGCGCGCCTTTGGCAATCAGGCCGATGCGCCCGTGATTGGCCGTGAAAACCTCCAGCAGCAGGCTGGTTTCGCTGTACTCGCGCTGGTGCAGGACAAACGCCGGTTGCTGCTGAAAACGCATGGATCAGGTCTCGTCGCTGTAGCCCAGGCTGCGCAGGGAGCGCTCGCTGTCCGACCAGCCTTCACGCACCTTCACCCACAGATGCAGGTGCACCCGGGTGCCGAAGAGTTTCTGCATCGCCAGGCGCGCGCGACTGCCGACGGTCTTGAGGCGCTGGCCGTCCTTTCCGATCAGGATCGGCTTCTGGCCCTCCTTCTCCACCCAGATGGTAGCTTCGACGTGCAACGCTCCCTTGGCGCGCCGGAACTGCTCGATGCTCACTGCCGTCGCATACGGAACTTCCTGCTGGAATCCGCGAAATATCTGTTCGCGGATCAGTTCCGACGCGAGAAAACGCTCGCCACGATCGGAAATCTGGTCCGCGGGATACAGAAACGGCTGCTGCGGCAGGCGCTTGAGAATGGCATTTTCCAGGTCGTCGGCGTTGGCGCCGGTACGCGCGGAAACCGGCACGATTTCGGCGAACTCTGCCTTGCGGCTCGACATTTCCATGAGCGGCAGCAATTCCGAGCGATCTTTGAGCAAATCCAGCTTGTTGATGACGAGGATCACGGGAATGCCCTGACCGGCCGCCAGTTGCAGCGGGTATTCATCCGCTTTGGTCCAGCCGCTCGCGGCGATCAGCAGCAGGATGCAATCCACACCCTGCAGGCTGGCGTTGGCCACGCGATTCAGCTGGCGGTTCATCATGCCTTTATTATCCGTGTGCAGACCGGGCGTATCCACATAAACAATCTGGTGCTGCTCGGTGGTCTTGATGCCCAGCAGGCGGTGGCGGGTGGTCTGGGCGCGGGGCGAAGTGATGCTGATCTTCTGCCCGACCAGCCGGTTCAGCAGCGTGGACTTGCCCACGTTCGGGCGGCCGGCCAGGGTCACAAGACCGCTGCGTAGGGTGGCGTCAGGCATCAGCGTTGGTGCAGCAATTCGAGCGCGTGGGCCGCGGCCTGCTGTTCGGCATGGCGCCGGCTGTTACCCTCGCCCTGCACCGGCCGTTCGAGCCCCGACACGTGACATTCCACCACGAAGCTCTGGTTATGCGGCTCGCCGGTAACGTCCCGGACGAGATAGGTCGGCGTCGGCAGGGACAGTTTCTGCAGATACTCCTGGAGCCGGGTCTTGGGATCCTTGGGAATGGAATGCGGGTCCAGTTGTGCCAGCTTGTCGCGGTATAGATGCAGAATGACGCGCGTGGCCTCCTCCACCGAGGCGTCCCGGCAGATGGCGCCGAATACCGCTTCCAGGGCATCCGCCAGGATCGAATCGCGGTCGTATCCGCCGCTCTTGAGTTCGCCCTCCCCCAGCTTCAGGTAATTTCCCAGATCGATCTCGCGCGCCAGCGCTGCCAGCGTTTCCTTCTTGACCAGGCTGGCGCGCAGTCGCGTCAACTCCCCTTCGTAGAGATTCGGATAGCACTTGTAAAGCTCGGAGGAAATGGCAAAACCCAGAACGCTGTCGCCGAGAAACTCAAGCCGCTCATAATTGACGGCGCTCTTGCTGCGATGCGTCAATGCCCGCTCGAGCAATTCGGGACGCCGGAAATTGTACGCCAACCGGCGGACAAGCTCGGCAGGGGTTTTATTCTCCGCCACGGACCTCGATGCTGTGATCGAACGTAAGCAGGGCGGAAATGTTGAAAAGCATGGGCGTCACCGACTCATAATTGATGCGAATGACCTTGTTTCTGCCCTTGGCCGTGATAGTGAGCGAATTGGCCAGGTCAAAATTGTCGGCGCTGTCTATTTCAAGCCGTTTGCGGATCGCTTCCTGGATTTCCGGGACAGACATGCTTCCGGCATCAGGCTGCCGTCCCAGGCTGTCCAGCGCGCCTTTTATCTTCATGTCACCCAGATACGGAGGAAGCAACTTGAAGGTCAGGAAAAGAAAAAATGCCAATGTGCCAAGAACGAACAGCAGGCTCCACATGGTCATGCCCGATTGGCGTTTTGGGTTTTGCATCTTGATCTCCTTCAACAATCCTGTGTCAGATATCTGCGCTAATGGATCGAATTGCCGAGGCGGTTCCAGACGATCCGTTCCCAGAACCACTTGTCATGCCCAGCCACGTCCCAGCTGAACCAGATCAGGAAGGCCTTGCCCACCAGGTTGCGGTCCGGCACGAAGCCCCAGTAACGGCTGTCGTTGCTGTGGTCACGGTTATCGCCCATGACGAAATATTGTCCCACGGGCACCACGATTTCCGGCAGTGGAACGTCCTGGCGATTCGTCGTCAGTATGTCATGCCTGATGCCGTCGAGGTTCTCCGTCACGCGCAACGTCTCCTGACCATGCGCATTGCTTTCCGGAGAGAAAAAATAGGGCCGTCCGTCACCCTGCTCCATCGGCGTGCCGTTGATGTAGAGTTTCTTATCCTTATATAGGATATGGTCGCCGGGAATGCCAACGACGCGCTTGATGTAATTGATCGAGGGATCCCCGGGGAAGCGGAATACCACCACCTCCCCCCGTTTCGGCAGGCCGGAGTCAAGCACCTTGACGTTGGCGACCGGCAGCCGCACTCCGTAGGAAAACTTGTTCACCAGGATGAAATCACCGACGTAGAGCGTCGGCAGCATCGACTCGGAGGGAATACGGAACGGCTCCGCCAGAAAGGATCGGATAAAAAACACGATCAGGATGACGGGGAAGAAGGCGCGCGCGTACTCGACGTAGATCGGCTCCTTGCGCGCCAGCGCGGCGTCCCCGGTTTTGCCCGCCTCCGCCAACGCCTGCGCGCGGCGCTCGCGGCCCGGCGCCCACAGCCAGCGGTCCAGGCCCCAGAGGGCGCCGGTGCCGATCAGGATCAGCAACAAGATCAGTGCAAAATCCATGGTTATTTCTGGTCCACGCGCAACACGGCAAGAAAGGCTTCTTGTGGAATTTCCACGGTACCCAGCTGTTTCATTCGCTTCTTTCCCTCTTTCTGTTTTTCCAGCAATTTGCGCTTGCGCGTCGCGTCACCGCCGTAGCACTTGGCCGTGACGTTCTTGCGCAGCGCCTTGACCGTCTCGCGCGCGATGATCTTGGAACCGATCGCCGCCTGGATCGCGACATCGAACATCTGCCGCGGGATCAGCTCACGCAGCTTGCTTGCCAGCTCGCGTCCCCGAAACTGGCTCTGCGCCCGGTGCACGATCACCGACAGGGCATCCACTTTATCGCCATTGATCAGTACGTCAAGCTTGCACAGGTCGGCGGCGCGAAACTCCACGAAATCGTAGTCGAGCGAGGCATATCCGCGGCTGACCGACTTGAGCCGGTCGAAGAAATCCAGCACGACTTCATTGAGGGGCAGCTCGTAGACCAGCATCGCCTGGCGGCCGTGATAGGTCATGTCCTTCTGGATGCCGCGCTTTTCCACGCACAGGCCGATGACGTTGCCGACGTATTCCTGCGGCACGAGAATGGTGGCGCGGATGATCGGTTCGCGAATCTCGACGATGCGGGACGGGTCCGGCAGTTTTGCCGGATTTTCCACCAGCTGCACCTCGTTCGCCGTGACCACTTCGTAAACCACGGTCGGGGCGGTGGTGATGAGATTGATCCCGTATTCGCGTTCCAGCCGCTCCTGGATGATTTCCATGTGCAGCATGCCGAGAAAACCGCAGCGAAAACCGAAACCGAGCGCCTCCGAGGATTCCGGTTCGTAATGCAGCGAGGCATCGTTCAGCTGCAACTTCGCCAGCGCATCGCGGAAGGATTCGTATTCCGAGGACTCCACCGGGTACAGTCCGGCGAACACGCGTGGTTTGATCTCCTTGAAACCGGGCAGCGGCTTGTCGGCCGGCCGGTCCACATGCGTGATGGTGTCGCCGACGCGCGCGCTGCGCACGTCCTTGATGCCGGCGATGACATAACCCACCTCGCCCGGGCCCAGCTCCTCCACCGGCTTGCGCTTCGGCGTGAATATGCCGATCTGCTCGACCAGGTGATCGCGCTGCATGGCCATCAGACGGATTTTTTCCTTGGGCTTCAGGCGCCCTTGCATGACGCGCACCAGCGACACCGTGCCGAGATAATTGTCGAACCAGGAATCGATGATCAGCGCCTTGAGCGGCGCCTCGGCGTTGCCTGTCGGCGCGGGAATGCGGCGCACGATGGACTCGAGGATATCCGTGACGCCCTCGCCGGTCTTGGCGCTGGCGCGGATGGCGTCATTGGCGTCGATGCCGATGATGTCCTCGATCTCCGCGATCGCGCGCGCGGGATCGGCGGATGGCAGGTCGATCTTGTTCAGCACCGGCAGGATTTCCAGATCGAGTTCGGCGGCGGTGTAGCAGTTCGCCACCGTCTGCGCCTGCACGCCCTGCGAGGCATCAACCACGAGCAACGCGCCTTCGCAGGCGGTCAGCGAGCGCGAGACTTCGTAGGAAAAGTCCACGTGGCCGGGCGTGTCGATCATGTTCAGGCGGTAGGTCTGACCGTCGCGCGCCTTGTAATCGAGGGCCACGCTCTGCGCCTTGATGGTGATGCCGCGCTCGCGCTCGAGATCCATGGAATCCAGCACCTGCGCCTGCATCTCGCGCGCCTCCAGGGCGCCGCAGGTCTGGATGAAGCGGTCTGCCAGCGTGGATTTGCCGTGGTCGATGTGCGCGATGATCGAGAAATTCCGGATGCGTTCCTGGTTCCAGCTCATTTATGTAGCCCTGCTGCGCTCGTCCCGACATAAGCGCCGCCGCCCCGCGCTCGTCGTGGCGTCAGGAACGTCACGCCACACCCGAATGACGGCCAGCGGTATCCGCCGTCCGTGCCGAGGGTATGAAAAAGGCGCCAACGGCGCCCGGGATTCTGGTCTGCGTCAAAGTGTGATGAGGGCCGTGGTCGTCTGTGGTTCACGTCTGCCCTGTGGCGCGTAGCATACCTCATTTCAGGGATGGCATAAATGATCAGGGCGCGGACCGGGGGGAGTTGTCCAGAGCCATGAACAACGTCGCCATCCCGCGCCGTACCCGCAGCACCGCGGCGCGCCCGGGGCTCACGTGCGCCAGCAACCGGTGAAAACCGGCCACATCCGTGACGCGCTTGCCATCCACTTCCAGGACCACGTCGCCCGGGCGCAAACCGGCATTGCGCGCGAGGCCCTCTTCCACGCTGATGACGCCCGCACCATGGTCGATATCCATATCGCGCCGTTGCGTGGCCGTTATCTCACTGAGCACCAGGCCAAACCGGTTCCGGCTCTCCGGGCGTTCCTTTCGGGGCGGCGCCTGATCCGGCGCTTCTTCCCGGAGCTCGCCCAGCGTCACCACCACGGTCTGCATGCCCTGGTCGCGGCGGAACACGCGAAATTTCGCGTGCGTGCCCGGCATCGACAGGCCGACCAGGGCCGGCAGATCGGAAGAGCGGTTGATCGGCTTGTTTTCGTATTCGACCACGATGTCGCCGGGACGCAGATCGGATTTGGCCGCCGGACCCTTGGGCAGCACGTCCGCCACCAGGGCGCCGCGCGGCTTGTTCAGTCCATAGGCTCCCGCCAGCGCCAGCGACACGTCCTGCAGGCTGACACCGAGCCAGCCGCGACGCACCCGGCCCTCGCTTCTGAGTTGCGCGCCGATGGTCATGGCGGCATCGATGGGAATGGCGAATGACACGCCCATGAATCCGCCGGTGCCGCTGTAAATCTGCGAGTTCACGCCGACGACCTCGCCCCGCAGGTTGAACAACGGACCGCCGGAGTTGCCGGGATTGATCGGCACGTCGGTCTGGATGAAAGACACGTAATTTTCGTTCGGCAGGGTGCGCCCCTTGGCGGAAACGATGCCGGCGGTGGCAGAACTGTCGAAGCCGAATGGAGAACCGATGGCCAGCACCCATTCACCCACCTGCAGCCGGTTGGCGTCGCCGATGACGATCACGGGCAGGCCGGCGGATTCGATTTTCAGCAGGGCGATGTCGCTGCGCCGGTCGGAACCGACCAGGCGCGCGCTGAATTCGCGCCGGTCGTTCAAGCGCACCAGAATTTCACGCGCGTTCTCGGTGACATGGGCACAGGTGAGAATGTAACCATCGGGAGAAATGATGAAACCCGAACCCAGTGAATTCTCCTCGTCAGCCTCCGGACCATCACCGAAAAAACGGCGGGTGAAATCACGCGCGGCGCCATCCTCCGGCGCGGCATCATCCACCGGGAAACCGGCGCGCTTCGGGTCGCGCGTCACACTGATGTTCACCACCGCCGTGGCATGCGCGCTGACCAGCCGGCTGAAATCCGGCAAGCCGCGCGGGGCCGCGGCCAGTGGCGCCGAGATAAACAGGACGAGGAGGATTGAATAACGAAATATTTTCATTGAACAGGATTCACGGGATATTTCAGGATTAACAGGATTCTTGTAAGTATAAACCTGTGAGCTGGGGTTCGCTGCGCTCACCCCAACCTGCAACTGTTTTTTTAATCCTGTAAATCCTGAAAAATCCTGTTAATCCTGTTTATTCTTTGGCGACCGGGGCCACCGAACCCCCGATCAGGGCGATGGTTTCCGCCGGGACCTCACCGACCGTGGTGATCTGGTAATCATCCACGCGCGCGCCCAGCGCGTTCACCGCTCCCATGCGGCTCGGTCCCAGCATGAAAGGCTTGGTGCCTTCACCGCGCTTCTCCACGAACACGGATACCGCCGCCAGACCGTCGGTATACACCAGGTGCTCCACCGGGCGCTTGCGCATCAGCGTCTGACGCGCAATGTGGGCCGAGAGCCGGAAACCCCGGGGCAGTTGCGTCGCCGTCCACTGAGGCATGGTCGAGACCGTTTTGCGGTCTTCCTCTTCCCGGTGCCACACCATGTCCTTGCCGGTCATGCCGGGTTTCAGCGCCGACGCCGGTATTTTCGTGCCGATGTTGATTTGCGTGAACATGAACTGTTCCAGGATCTTTCCCTGGGTATCGAGCAGATCCGCCTT
This sequence comes from Sulfuricaulis limicola, assembly GCF_002355735.1. GTDB lineage: Bacteria > Pseudomonadota > Gammaproteobacteria > Acidiferrobacterales > Sulfurifustaceae > Sulfuricaulis > Sulfuricaulis limicola. Next base: position 1,531,643 of record NZ_AP014879.1, read on the forward strand.
CAGCAGCAGGCCGGTCTCGCGGTCCGCCCACAGGTGGTAACCATAGCGATACTGGTCAACCGGTTTGACGATCACCCGCTGCGCCGGACGGCCGGTGATGCGCTCCACATTGCCCAAATGGATCGAGTAATAATTGTCGAGGTCTTGCAGGCGCTCCGGAAGGATGGCCGGGAACGACTGGTTGTCGGCCTTGCGGTATTCCACCATCACCGAGTTCTTGTCCGGCCAGTAGCAGGTCACTTCGCGCTGATCGCGGATGATTTCGCGCGGCGCGCCGTTGAGCGACACCAGCCGCTCGCGGGCCGTGCCGTTCTCCACTTTATGAACGATGCGCATGGCCTCGAGCTGGGTTTCGTGCTGATAGACGAAAACGCCTTCGTAATCGAGCATGCGCGCCGCCTGGTTGATTTTCATCAGCCAGTCGTGCGCGGCGTCACTGGCCAGGACGGCGGTACTGAAAACGAGACTGGCTGAAAAAAACAGATACCGGGTAAGCGCGCGAAGATTCATTTAGCGGGGTTATCGTAACCAACAACGCGGACATAGGGCATCATGCCGCCGATGCCGGAGGACGATGCAAATTCATTGTGCTCGATAAGGAAGGTGTTCAGGGTGCTCTCGGTCTCCGGCTCCTTCACGTCCCAGCGCGTGACGCCGGCACGGATGACGTTGTCCGGCGCGGTCTGGCTCGCCGCCAGAGACGGAACCGGCGCCGCGACGGAATTGACCGGCACGGACTGACCCACCGCCGCCAGGGATGGAATCGGCGACGTGACGGGACGGTTGAACCACTGCACCGCGGCAACGGCGATCACCGCCACGGAAGCAGCCATCGCCAGCGTTCCGGCGATGCGGCTGACTTGCCGGCGCCGGAAGCGGGCGATATTGGCCGGCTCGCTCTCGATCTGCGCCGCCACGCGCGCCGCCATGCCTGACGGAACCATTACATCCAGTTCCTGATGCAGGACCGAGTGCACCAGATGATAGCGCTCCCAGGTCTGGCGCAGTTCGGCGTCCTGTTCCAGCGCCTTCATGACACGGCGCTCGTCCAGTTCGTCCAGCTCGTTGTCCACCAGCGCGGACAGTTTTTCTTTCATGTCATCGGTGTTGCTCATGTTCATTTCTCCAGCAAAGGCCGCAATTCCTGATCGACCGCCTCGCGTGCGCGAAAGATGCGCGAGCGCACGGTGCCGATCGGACAATCCATGACCTGCGCGATTTCCTCGTAGCTCATGCCCTCGATCTCGCGCAGCGTGATCGCGGTGCGCAGGTCCTCGGGCAGCCCTTCGATCACCCGGTGCACGGTATTGGCGATTTCATCTGTCAGCATCTGTCGCTCCGGTGTCGCCTGTTCGCGCAGAATGGCGCCGCCATCGGCCAGCTCCGCGGTTTCAATCTCCATGTCGGTTCCGGGTGGGCGACGTCCCTGCGATTCCAGGTAATTCTTGGCCGTGTTCACGGCGATGCGGTACAACCAAGTATAGAACGCGCTCTCGCCACGAAACCCGCCAATCGCGCGGTAGGCCTTGATGAGGGCCTCCTGCGTCACGTCTTCCACCTCGCGCCGGTCGCGCACGTAGCGCGAGATCAGCTTGGCAATCTTGTGCTGATACTTCCGGACCAGCAGATCGAAGGCGGTTTTGTCGCCTTGCTGCACCCGGACAACCAGCTTCTGGTCAATGCTCCGCTCGCTCATGGGGTCTGGACCCCCTGCGCATGGCGGGGCATACCGGTATCAAGAGACCGCCGGGAAAGACCAAAGTTCGCCGGGGAAGCCTTAAAAAGAAGGTATTTGTTATTCAAATTTCCGTCCCTGAAGAGGCGCCGGCCCGGTCAATGCCGGCCGACTCGTGTGCTAGGATATCGCAATCGTCACCAACGTGCCCTCCCCTCGACCACATTCCGCATGACCACGGCGCCGCCATCCGACGTCCTGATTATCGGCGGCGGCATTGCCGGCCTGAGCCTGGCCCTGCGCGTCGCGGACCGGGCGCGGGTCACCATTCTGGCCAAGGCCGCGCTCACGGAAGGCTCCAGCCTGTATGCCCAGGGCGGCGTCGCCGCGGTGCTGAACGGCGAGGAAGACAGCTTCGAATCCCATATCCAGGACACGCTCGACGCCGGCGCCGGCCTGTGCCACCGCGACACGGTGGAATTCGCCGTGCGCGAGGGGCCGGCGGCGATCCGCTGGCTCATCGAGCGCGGTGTGCCCTTCAGCCGGGAGGAACATCCGCACAATGGCCTGGAATACCACCTGACCCGCGAGGGCGGCCACAGCCACCGGCGCGTGATCCACGCCGCCGACGCCACTGGCCGCGCCATGGAAACCACGCTGGAGGCACAGGTGCGCCGCCACCCCAACATTACGCTGCATGAAAACCACATCGCCATCGACCTCATCACCAGCCAGAAACTCGGCCACCCGGGACCCAACCGCGTTCTCGGCGCTTACGCACTCAACAAGGCAGACGGCCATATCCGCGCCTATGGCGCTCGATTCGTGGTGCTGGCCACCGGCGGGGCCTGCAAGGCCTATCTCTACACCAGCAACCCCGATACCTCGACCGGCGACGGCATCGCCATGGCCTGGCGCGCCGGTTGCCGGGTGGCAAACATGGAGTTCGTCCAGTTTCATCCCACCTGTCTGTACCATATCCGCGCCAAGTCCTTCCTGATTTCCGAGGCGGTACGCGGCGAAGGCGGCAAGCTCACGCTGCCCAACGGCAAGCCCTTCATGCAGGACCACGACCCGCGCGGTGAATTGGCGCCGCGCGACATCGTGGCGCGCGCCATCGACTATGAAATGAAACGCGGCGGCCTCGATTACGTGCACCTCGACATCAGCCACAAGCCGGCAGATTTCATCAAAAGCCATTTTCCGACGATCTACGAGCGCTGCAAGGAATACGGCTACGACATCACGCGCGAGCCGATCCCGGTGGTGCCGGCGGCGCATTACACTTGCGGCGGCGTCGTAACCGATCTATCGGCCCGTACCGATCTCGAGCGGCTTTACGCCGTGGGCGAATGCACCTTCACCGGCCTGCACGGGGCCAACCGCCTCGCCAGCAACTCCCTGCTGGAATGCCTGGTATTCGCCAAGGCCGCGGCCGAGGACATCCTGAAACAATTTCCCTCCGCCGGTCCGGTCCCGGAAGGCCTGCCGGCCTGGGACGAAAGCCGCGTCACCGATCCCGACGAGCAGGTCGTGGTATCGCACAACTGGGACGAGCTGCGCCGCGGCATGTGGAGCTACGTCGGCATCGTGCGCACCAGCAAGCGCCTGCAGCGCGCCCTACGCCGGGTGGAGCTGCTGAAAGAAGAAGTCCGGGAGTTCTACAGTAACTTCAAGGTTACGAACGATCTTATTGAATTGCGTAATCTATTATTGGTATCCGAGCTGATCATCCGCTCCGCCCTCGCGCGCAAGGAATCGCGCGGGCTGCACTTCACCCGTGACTATCCGCAAGCCCTGGCGGGTACCCCGCAGGATACCGTCCTCACCCCGGCACCACCTGAAACTTCAGGGCGACGCGCCAACGCCTGAACGGCTCCGCCTCGACCGCATCCGCGGCGATCGCCAGGTTCAGCGGCCAGCGGCGACTTTCCAGCCGCAAAGTCATCAGCGTCAGCCAGGGATGCACGAAGCGGCTGGTGATTCGAACCGGCTGCCAGGATTCGCTGCCGGCAAATCGCACCGACGCCATTCCTTCGTTATCCAGTTCGATGGCCGTGATGGCGAGCCGACTGGTGCGCCAGGCATGGATGACGAGAGAATAATAAAGACTCCACCCCAACACTCCCCAGAGACCCAAGCGCATAAGCCAAGCCATGGGCGTCACCGCCACCAGCACCATGCCGCCCAGATGCGTGGCCAGAAAAACCCCAGCCAGAAATCTGGAAACTTTTATGTTTAAAATCAGGTTAGTTTCTGATTTTTGTAACAAGCTGCATCAACTCTTTTTCGGGTGGGTTTTGCTTGCCCTGCACATAGGCCAGCAGGGTTTCGTCGGGCACCGTCAGCAACTGCTCAAACGCTTCCTGCTCGGCGGACGTCAGGCCGGGATAGTGGCGGTCGAGGAAGTCCTTAAGTACTACATCCAGCTCCAACAGTCCGCGCCGGGAGCGCCAGCGGATTCGCTCCAGCCGGCGCTCATCCATCAGAGGACGCGCTTGGCCAGCATCATTTTTATATGCCCGATGGCCTTGGCCGGGTTCAGCCCCTTGGGACAGGCCTCGGTGCAATTCATGATGGTGTGGCAACGGAACAACTTATAAGGATCTTCCAGGCCATCGAGACGCTCGCCAGTGGCCTGGTCGCGGCTGTCCGCCAGGAAACGCCAGGATTGCAGCAGCGCCGCGGGTCCCAGGAACTTGTCGGGGTTCCACCAGAATGACGGGCAAGCCGTTGTACAACAGGCACAAAGAACACACTCGTAAAGACCGTCCAGCTTGTCCCGGTCCTCCGGCGACTGCAGCCGCTCGATCTCCGGTTCCGGGTCGTGATTGATCACCCAGGGTTTCACCGTCCGGTAGGCGCTGTAAAACTGGCTCAGGTCCACGATCAGGTCGCGCACTACCGGCACCCCCGGCAGCGGCTTGAGCTCGATCGGCTGCTTCAGGTCCTTGAGCGGCGTGATGCAGGCGAGACCGTTGCGGCCGTTGATGTTCATCCCGTCCGATCCGCATACCCCCTCGCGGCACGAGCGCCGGAACCCGAGACTGTCGTCCTGCTGCTTGAGCAGGAGCAGCGCGTCCAGCAGCATCACTGCCCCGCTGTCATCGGGCAGCTCATAGGCCTGCATGCGCGGCTTTTCGCCGGTTTCGGGATTGAAGCGATAGATCGAAAATCGCATGGGGTTCAGTGTAGCCCTTTGTTTTTATCTGTGAAACAACGGAAAAACACGGTATTCCGGCCCCGATTTGCCATCCATGGCGACCAGTAATCCCCATGTTTGGCGCACTGGTCGGACTGAAGCAGCCCGCGTCCGCAATAACGCCAATAATAACTTATCAATGCACGGAAGCGATCCAGTCAGGGGCGCTTCCGTGTTCCACGTTGGGAGAGAAAACCATGGAAAGCCTGAACGCGTTAATCCTGTGGCCGGACAATCTGTTGCTGTCCTTGCTGGTCCTGTTGGTCATCGCCATCCCGATCCTGTACGGCGCACGCCCGGCGATGCACAGTCTGCTGCAAGCCCTGTTCCGCGGCATCAGCAATCCGCTGCGCCTGGCCTCGCGCTGGCTGTTCAAGACCGCCGAGGTGCTGCGCGAGCGCAACAAGATGGTGCTGCTGAGCCGCGGCCGCGAGGAAATCTCCCAGAGCATCGTCAAGGAATTCGACCGCGTCACCGCGCTGGTGGAGCGCGACCTGCACGGCTACCCGGCCTTGCAGCGCAAGCTCACGGACGAGATCACGCGCATCGAGGAAGAATTCCAGAAATGCGGCGAGGTGCCGCCGCCCCCACCGGAATGGGCCAAGGCCGTGGCCGCCATCGCCAAGATCAAACCCTCCAGCGACGGGCTGGTGGAGAAAATCCTGGAAGACATCAGCGACTCCATCAATGATATTTACGAGAAGGTCATCGCCGAGTATCGCGAGTCAGCCAAGCAGCGCCACAACATCCTCAAGAGCTTCATGCCGTTCTGGCGCTCGGTGGACCAGACCCTGAAGCGCGTGGACAAAAACCTGACCGGCATGCAGCAGAGCGCCGCGCGCATCGACGAGCAGGTGGAGAAATACCGGCAGATCCACGCCAAAAGCGATCAGGCCGAACATACCCTGACCTCCTCGGCGACCATCCTGTTCGTGATTTCCGTCATCGCCATCATGATCGCCGCCGGCGGCGCCTTCGTGAATTTCTGGCTCATCGAGCGCCCGATGGCGGCCATGGTCGGCGGTTCGGAATACATCGTCGGAGACATCCAGGCTTCTTATCTCGCGGCGATGGTGATCATCTTCTTCGAGACGCTGATGGGCCTGTTCCTGATGGAATCGCTGGGCTACACCCACCTGTTCCCGCTCAACAGCATCAACAATCGCATGCGCCGCTGGCTGGTGTGGATCTCGTTCAGCATCCTGCTGATCCTGGCCGGCGTCGAAGTGGCGCTGGCGGTGATGCGTGACCTGATCATTTCCGCCGACATCGCCCTGAAGCAGGAACTGGCCGGCGGCGCCGTCACGGCCGCGGCCAGCACCTGGGCGCTCGACATCCCCAAGGCGGCGCAGATGATCCTCGGATTCATCCTGCCGTTCGCGCTCGCCTTCGTGGCGATTCCGCTGGAATACCTGATCCATTCCGGGCGCACGGTATTCGGCGCGCTGCTGGTGCTGGGCATCCGCGGGCTCGGTTTCACCATGCGCTTCCTGTCCAGCATGGCGCGCCAGGTCGGCAAGGGCTTCGAGCATCTCTACGACGCCGTCATTTTCCTTCCGCTCATTATCGAACGCGCAGTGCTGAACAATCGCGGAACGCGCCAGACCAAACCCGTCTCCAGCGGCACAGCCGCGTTCTCGGCCAAACATGGGGAGCATGTGTTATGAGGCGACTCTGGATTGTTCCGTTGTTGGCGCTCGGTCTGCTCGCCAGCTCTTGCGCCGATCAGCGCAGTCATGCGCAGGCGGTTTACCTGCTGGTGGACACCTCGGGGACTTATTCGCAGGAACTCGACAAGGCCCAAAGAGTGGTGAGCTACCTGCTCGGCACGCTGCAACCCGGCGACTCGTTCGCGGTGGCGCGGGTGAAGAGCCGCAGCTTCACCGAGAAGGACATCATCGCCAAGGTGACTCTGGGTAAGGACCCGATGCAGGTCAACAACCAGAAGCGCGCCTTCGCCGACAAGGTCGGCAGCTTCAAGGCCGATGTCAAGAAAGGCAGCGCCTACACCGACATCACCGGCGGCATGATCCAGGCCTCGGAGTTCCTCAACGAAACCGGCGCCGGGCAGAAAACCATCCTGATTTTCTCCGACATGCAGGAAGAGCTGGACTACAAAACCGTGCGGGATTTTCCCATCAACCTGCAGGGCATCCGCATCATCGCGCTCAACGTCACCAAGCTCACCACCGACAACGTCGACCCGCGCCGCTACCTCGGGCGCCTGGAATGGTGGGAAAAGCGCGCCCGCGACGCCGGCGCCACGGACTGGAAGGTGGTGAACGATCTGGAACATTTGGAGCGCATCTTCAAGGGGCGGGGATAGTTTCCAGGAATGGCCAATCAGTTTTGTTTGAATAAATTGAATCCGGCCCTTTAACTATTGCAATACCGTACATGTACCATGATATTGGCTCGGGATTGGTGGACCCATTACGCCCACATGTCTCGACAGAACAGCCACAAACTCTCTTGTGCCTTTCTTAAAATCGGAAAACACGGTTGCAACAGAAATACCACCGATAAAACTTTCAGTAAGCGTCAAACCATAAGCGCCGGCCGTTACGGTTAGATCTGAGGCGCCTGACGGCCCTATAACGCGTGCCCGTCCGTTCTTAATGTCTATTGCATCATAGTTGATAGATTTTCCGAAGTTATCGCTCTCCAGTTTTAGTTTTCCTTTCTCCCAGTCAGCAATAGTGCCAGGACCAAACGTGCACTTCAGGCTCTTGGCGCGGAGCAACTGTTCATGCGCTGCATCATCAGCCCACGCAGGAATGAACAAAGACACAGCTAAAAGTGCGATTAAGGTTCTCATTGTTTTTGGCACCCAATGTTAATAAACCCGCTCCTTCGGCGGGAACGTCTCCACACTCAACGGCTTCAACCGCACCGGCTTGTAATCCAGCTTGTTTCCCTCCTTGCTGTACAGCGTGTGCTTGAGCCAGTTCTTGTCGTCGCGCTCGGGGTGGTCGGTGCGGGAATGCGCGCCGCGGGATTCGTGGCGCGCGGCGGCGGAATGGACCGTGGCCAGCGCGATGTCCATCATATTCTCCAGTTCCAGCGCCTCGATGCGGGCAGTGTTGAACACCTTGCTGTGGTCGCGCAGCGTGGCGCGCTTCAGGCGCTGCTGCAGTTCCGAGACCTTCCAGATGCCGGCGTCCAGGATTTTCTGTTCGCGGAACACGCCGCAGTGTTCTTCCATGGTCAGGCGCAGTTCGTCGCCTATCTGATCCACCGATTCGCCCTTGCCCTGCTTGTCCCAGCGCGTGAGGCGTGCCATGGCGCGCTCGACCGCCTCTTCCGGCAGGCCGCGGTGACCGCGGTGGTCCTTGAGGTATTCGAGGATGTGATTGCCGGCGGCGCGGCCGAACACAATGATGTCGAGCAACGAATTGCCGCCGAGGCGGTTGGCGCCGTGCACCGACACGCAGGCGCATTCGCCCACGGCGTATAGCCCCGGTACTTCCTCTTCCGGCCCGGTGTGCACCGGCACCACGACCTGGCCGAAACGGTTGGTGGGAATGCCGCCCATGGTGTAGTGCGCCGTGGGATACACCGGGATGGGTTTTACCACCGGGTCGGCATGCACGAAACGGATGGCGGATTCGCGGATGCCCGGCAGGCGCTTGGAAATGACCTCCTCGCCGAGATGCAGCAACTTGAGTTCGACATAATCTTTTTTCGGACCGCAGCCGCGCCCGGCATGCACTTCTTCGTAGATCGCGCGGCTCACCACGTCGCGGCTGGCAAGGTCCTTGGCCTTGGGCGCGTAGCGCTCCATGAAGCGTTCGCCTTCGCTGTTGATCAGGTATCCGCCTTCGCCGCGCGTCGCCTCGCTGATGAGTATGCCGACGCCGGCGATGCCGGTGGGATGGAACTGCACGAATTCCATGTCCTGCAACGGGATGCCGGCGCGCAGCGCCATGGCCATGCCGTCGCCGGTGTTGATCAGCGCGTTGGTGGTGGTGCGATAGATGCGCGCCGCCCCGCCAGTGGCGATGAGGGTGGTCTTGGCCTCGATGATCAGTGGCTCGCCGGTTTCAATTTCGATGACCAAAGCACCAAGCGCATATCCTTCTGGGTCCATCAGCAGATCGACGGCGAAGAACTCATCGAAGAAATGCGTGCGCGCCTTGAGATTCTGTTGATAAAGCGCATGCAGCATGGCATGGCCGGTGCGGTCGGCGGCGGGACAGGTGCGCTGCGCCTGCTCGCCGCCGAAGTTCAGGCTCTGGCCGCCGAAGGCGCGCTGGTAGATGCGGCCGTTTTCCAGGCGCGAGAACGGCACGCCGTAATGCTCGAGCTCGATCACCAACTCCGCCGCCGCGCGGCACATGTATTCGATCGCGTCCTGGTCGCCGAGGTAGTCGCTGCCCTTGACGGTGTCGTACATGTGCCAGTGCCAGTTGTCCGGCGTGACGTTGCCGAGCGCGGCGTTGATGCCGCCCTGCGCCGCAACGGTGTGCGAGCGCGTGGGGAAAACCTTGGACACGACCGCGACATGGGCCTCGCCCTGCGCCAGTTGCAGCGCCGCGCGCAGCCCGCCGCCCCCGGCGCCGATGACCAGGCAGTCGAAACGCCGGCGCGCGATATTGATCATGCGAGCAGGATCCGCGCCGCCCACAGGCCCAGCGCCAGCAGACCGAGGCCCGTGAACAGCGAAACGCTGAAGCGCAGCCACAGCGGGTGGAGATAATCGAGGTAGATGCTGCGCATGCCGATCCAGGCGTGCACCAGGATGCTCAGGATGAAAATCGCCCAGGCCAAGCGCACGTAACCGATGGCGAACCAGGCCTGCCAGCTGGCGTGGTCACGGATCGGCGCCAAGCTCAGGTACACGACGACATACACCACGAAGCCGGCGATGTAGATCGAGGTCACGCGCTGCCACAGCCATTCCAGCATGCCGGCATGAGCGCTGCCGGTGGCTCTCAGGCGTTCCATAAACATATCCCCGTCAGCAGCACGACAAATCCCGTGGCGGCGAAGGCCAGCCAGGCGTTGAGACGCGCGGTGGCCTTGGAATCGCCGACGCCGATATCCAGCAACAAGTGACGCATGCCGGACATGAAGTGCTGGGCAAAGGCCCATACCATAATAAGGAGCGCAATCCGGCCTTCGAGACTCATAAGGCGCGTGGAAATTTTGGCAAAGGCCGCGGGGTCTTGCAGCGAGCGATCCAATAAATAGATAGCGAACGGCAACAGCAGAACCAGAAACGCGCCCGTGGCGCGGTGCAGGATGGACAGGATGCCACCCACCGGCAGGCGGATTTTAAGGAGATTCAGGTAAACGGGACGTTTCTTGTTTTTTCCCATATCAAGGCTCTGGATACCGCGCTTCCTCTCCCCGACCGGTCCTGAATTATCCCTTTCCCGGAGAAAGGGAATACCGGGATAACAATAGTGTAAACCGGAGATTCCCGGCGTCCAGTCGTTTTTCCCGCAGGGCGGGATTCCGCTATCATGCGCATCCCGGTCAGCCATCGATGGAAGCCAAGCCGTGAACGAGACGTGGAAATCATTCATTCAAAGCCAGGGCGCAGTCCTCGACGGCGATCGCGTGCAGCACTTCGGCAAGCCCGCGGAAGAGCGCCGGGCGGCGGCACAGGGCAACGTACTGGCCGATCTCTCCGATGTATCCCTGATCCGCGCACGCGGCGCGGATACGCAGAATTTTCTCAACGGCCAGCTCAGCAATGACATACGCCGGCTGGATGCGACGCACAGCCAGCTGGCTGCCTGGTGCAGCCCCAAGGGACGGATGCTGGTCATCTTCCGCCTGTTCCGGCGCGGCGACGATACCCTGCTGCAACTCCCCGCCTCGCTTCTGGAAACGACTCTCAAACGCCTGAAAATGTTCGTGCTGCGCGCCAAGGTTGTACTCGAAAACGCAGACGCCGAGCTGGTCAGCTTCGGGATATCGGGGCCGGATGCGGAAAAATTGTTGCGCGACGCGGTTGGCTTCGCACCCGGCGAGATCAACGGCTGCGAGACGCGCGATGCAATAACGGTGACAAAGCTCGCCGGCCCGCACCCGCGTTTCGAAGTTATCGCGCCGACGGACAACGCCATAAAGCTGTGGACAGCCCTCAAGTCCAAAACCACATCCGCCGGTCCTGCGGCACGGAACTGGCTCGACATCATGGCCGGCATTCCCGTGGTGCATCCGGAAACCAGCGAGGCCTTCGTGCCGCAAATGGCGAATCTCGAAATCGTCGGCGGCGTGAATTTCAAAAAGGGCTGCTACCCCGGCCAGGAAATCGTGGCGCGCATGCAGTACCTCGGCAAACTCAAGCAGCGCATGTACCGCGCGCGCTTCGAAGGCGACGCCCTGCCCCGCCCGGGCGATTCCATTTTCGCGCCCGACTTTCCCGGCCAGTCGGCGGGCACGGTGGTCGCCGCGCAACCCGCGCCGGACAACGGTTTTGATCTGCTGGCCGTGATCCAGATCAGCAGCGCCGAAACCGGCGAACTCCATCTCGGGAGCGAAACCGGACCGAAACTCTCACTGCAAACCTTGCCGTATTCCGTCACTCCCGCCACCCGCGCGGAATAAACATTCCTTTCTGTCCGTCACCAAGCGAGCTTCAAACCTTGCTTGTTCCGCATTGAGGCTTATGCTTGAATCGTTCGCGTCTATTGCTGCTATATAAGTAAATTCTTATAAAGTCGGGAAGTTGCACAACGTGGTTGCCTCACAACCAGTCAGGAGACAAGCAATATGATATACACCCATAAAACAGTCTGGACTCTGATCCTCGGGATCATCATGGTCGCCTTCGGTTATCTGGTGCAAGCCGGCGTCCTGAATCCGATGATCGAGTTCCTCAATATTTCCAAGTATGTCGGCAAGCCCGAGTCACCGGGTGAAATGATCATCCTTCCCTTTGTCTGCGGCATCATTGCCATCGTGGTGGGACTGTGGCAATTCGCGGTGAAACCAAAGCAAGGCAATCTCGATTACTACCTCTCCACTATCGGTGGCGTGATGTTCATCCTGATCATCGCCTTCGTCGTGAAGTGGGGTCTCGATCCGCTGATGGGCGTGTGGGGCAAGGCGCTCAAACCCACCCTCGGTTTTGACATCCATAGCGTCATGAACCTGAACTACGTGGTCATGGGCATCCTCGCCGGCATCATCGCGGTCAACGTGTTCAGCATTCCGGGGTGGGCGGAAAACGGCGTGCGCCTCTCGCGCCTCGGCCTGAAAACCGGCGTGGTGCTGCTGGGCGTGCTCTACAGCTGGCAGGAACTGGCCAATCTGGCCGGCCTGTCCGTCGTCATGATTGCCATATTCGTGCTGGGATCGGTCGGCATGGTGCTGTGGATGGGCGCGCGGCGCAACATCCCCAACTCCATGGGCGGCGTGCTGTCAGCCGGCATGGGCGTGTGCGGCGTCTCGGCCTCGGTGGCGGCGGCGCCGGTGGTCAACGCCAAGTCCACGGAAATCGCCTACACCATCGGCACCATCCTGCTGTGGGGCGTGCTGATGATGTTCATCTTCCCGATCGTGGGCAAACAGATGGGCATGAACCCGACGCAGTTCGGCGCCTGGGCTGGCACCGGCATTCTCAACTCGGCGCAGGTGGCGGGCGCGGCGCTGGCCTTCGAACCGGGCGGCATCGACACCCTCAAGGTGGCGGAGATCTTCAACATCACGCGCATCCTGTTCCTGCCGATTATCGTGCTGTGGCTGGCGGTGTGGTATGTGGAGCGCGAATCCGGCGCCCAGAAGGTCAGTCATGGCAGCGTGATCTTCAGCAAGTTCCCGCTGTTCGTGCTCGGCTTCATCGTGATGTTCGTGCTCGGATCCACCGGCATGTTCGCGCCCGGTTCGGAGCTGCCCGGCAAGTACTTCGACAACAGCGAGAAGCATCTGGTGAAGAAAAATCCGGACGGCACCGTCAAGGAAAGCAAGATGCTGGCCGACAAGGATGCCGAGCTGCTCAAATCGGAAGCCGGCAAACTGACGGACGAGACACAGAAAGGGGCGCTGGCCAGCCTGCTCGAAAACAAGAAGGCCACCTCGTTCGAGCATGATCGGCAACTGGCTTCGATCATGAACTCGCATGTGCTGTCGGTGAAGGCCAACAAGGTCCTGAAGAGCATGCACAGCGCGGTGTATAAACCTGCGCCGCGCATCTCGAAGTTCCGGGACATCATCGCCTGGTTCTTCACCTTCGGCCTGGTCGGCCTGGGCATGCAGATCACCATGACCTCGATCAAGCAGGCCGGCGGGCAGCCGTTGATCATCGGATCGGTGGTCGGCACGGTCAAGGCGGTCGGATCGCTGATCGTGGTCTGGCTGTTCGTGAAAGAAATCGTTTAACGCAACTTTCCGCGAGGTGCAATCATGAAAGAGAAATTTGATCGTGGTACGGCGCTGACGATATTCCGCAACGACCGCATCGAGGACATCGGCGCCCTGGTGCTGTCATTGATCATCGCGTTCCTGGTGTACAATTTTGTCAGCTGATTAGACGCTGAAAAGAACCGCCCCGGTGGCCGGTCTAACCGCCACCGGGGTTTTTTTTGAAATACGGAGACATAACCATGGCCAAACCGAAACATATCCTGCTCGCCAGCCACAATACCGAAGGCGCGCGGGCGGCGGAAAAACTGGCCTATTCCTTCTGCGGTCCCGGCACCACCCTGCATCACCTCATCGTGGTGCCGGATTTGTGGAAAGGCATGCAGGGCGATGACTGGCTCAACAACGCCTCGACGCGCGACACCTTCGGGCGCTATGTCGAATCGCAACTGGAGGAGGAAGTCCGCACGCACCTGAAACGCATGTTGAGCGAGATCAAGAAACGCCGCATCCGTTATCGCTACGAGATGGTGCAGGGAAAACCAACGGAATGCCTGATCCGGCGCGCCGCCAGAGGTCCGACGGATCTCATCGTGCTGGGTTCGCCGCGACCGAAAGGCCAAACGGGCCTGCGCTCGCGCATGCTGGATGAAAAGCTGTTCCGGTCGCTGCGCGTGCCCGTGGTGATCGCGCCCTACCCGCATGACTGAAAACGGCCAGGAACCGGCATCGGCATCCCCGGTGAATTCCGCCGATGCCGCCTGGGTCAGCCTCCCTGCGCCTTTCCCGCCGGATGAGCTGCATCGGCACTGTCGCGATATCGAAGTCCTGTTTCGTCTCAATCCCTATTACTACTTCGATGTCTGGCGCCAAACCGGTTCAGACACGTTTCATGCCGAGTTTGAAAATCAGAGCAATCAGACGCGTCAAATACTGGACCTGAGAATCGAAATAAATTCCGGGCACGGCATCACCGTCAATTACAACGGCGGGATCAAGAAATGTACCGTGTTCACCATCGAGCCGACGCTGCAAGGCAGTCGCATGACCGTTACCGACGATTATGATCTGTTGCCGGTAACGGAACGCGAGGAACGCAAAGCGGAAGTGGACAGGAGTCTCAAGGCCTGGGCCGAATCGCTGCGACTGTATTTCCTGCGACGCAAGCGCTGGTCATGGCTGCCGGGCTGGCGCTGGTATATCCGCCGGGTGTGGATGCCGATGAAGCCCTCCACGCGCCGGATCGTGTGGTTTATTTACCTGATTTCCGTGGCGGAGTTTTTCTTTTTCCTGTTCGTGCTGCTGATCTGGCTCGTCGAACAGGGGAATTGATCGTTACTTCTTCACGGGCGGCGTTTTTTCCGGCGGCTGGGCCGCCGATTTGGGATCGATGACCTGGTAGAAAGCCTCGCCCTTCTTGACCATGCCCAGCTCGGAGCGCGCCCGCCCCTCGATCACCTCGAGCCCCTGCTTCAGGTCGTTGACCTGAGCCTCGAGCGTCCGGTTGCGCTCCTTCAGTTGATCGTTTTCCTTCTGCTGCGCGGCAATTTCGCGATGCAGGCGCCACACGGCAAAAACGCCGCCATTCCCCAACCACAGCGGATATTGCAGCAGGACGAGGATGACGATCAGGACATAAGCGGCGATTTTCACAGGCTTCATTTTAGTCCATCGCCGTGTATCAGAAATATGTAACCGGCAATAATACATGTAGGTTGGGTTGAGGCGCTTGCGCCGAAACCCAACATCGGCGCCGCTACGTTGGGGTTCGCTACGCTCACCCCAACCTACATTTCTACATCTCAGGCAACCAGCATCGGAAATGCCCGGCGACCGGGATACACGGCCGCGGAACCCATCGCTTCCTCGATCCGCAACAGCTGGTTGTACTTGGCCACCCGGTCCGAACGCGACAGGGAACCGGTCTTGATCTGGCCGGTGCCGGTCGCCACCGCGAGGTCGGCGATGAAACTGTCCTCGGTTTCACCCGAGCGGTGCGAAATCACCGAGGTATAGCCGGCCTCGCGTGCCATCGCGATCGCCGCCAGGGTCTCGCTCAGGGTGCCGATCTGGTTGACCTTGATGAGAATCGAGTTCGCCACGCCCTGCTTGATACCGCGCTCGAGTATTTTCGTGTTGGTCACGAAAATATCGTCACCCACGATCTGAATCTTTTTACCGAGCTTTTTCGTCATCAACTCCCATCCGGCCCAGTCACCCTCGCCGCATCCGTCCTCGATGGTGATGATCGGATACCGGGAGACCCAGTCCGCCATTTTGTCGATGAACTGTTCCGCCGTCAGGCTGGCATGCTCCGACTCGAGTTCGTATTTTCCGTTTTTGTTGAATTCGGAACTGGCGACGTCGATGCCGAGACACACGTCGGCACCCGGTTTATAGCCGGCCTTCTCGACGCCTTGCAGAATAACCTGCAACGCCGCCTCGTTGGATTGGAGATTGGGCGCAAACCCGCCCTCGTCGCCCACGGAGGTGTTGAGCTTCATGCCGTGCAGCACTTTTTTCAGCGCATGGAACACCTCGGCGCCGCAGCGCAACGCTTCGGCAAATGTCACCGCGCCCACCGGCAGGATCATGAATTCCTGGAAATCGATGTTGTTATCGGCATGCGCGCCGCCGTTGATGATGTTCATCATCGGCACCGGCATCTGCATCGGCACCTTGCCCGCCAGGCCGTTGAGGTAGTGATACAGCGGCTGTTTGGCGTCGGACGCCGCGGCGCGCGCGCAGGCCATCGATACCGCGAGCAGCGCATTGGCGCCGAGGCGGGATTTGTTCTCGGTGCCGTCGAGCTCGATCATGGCGCGGTCCACACCGGCCTGATCCTGCGCCTCCTTGCCCAACAGGGCCTTGCGTATCTCCCCATTCACATGGGCACAGGCGTTTTTCACGCCCTTGCCGCCATAGCGTTTGTTGTCACCGTCGCGCAGCTCGATGGCCTCGCGCGTGCCGGTGGAGGCGCCGGAGGGCACGGCGGCACGACCGACCGCGCCGGATTTCAGGACAACATCGGCTTCAATAGTGGGATTTCCGCGCGAGTCGAGTATCTCGCGCGCCCGGATATCAGAGATTACAGACATGATTATTTTTCTTCCGAAAAGAGATGATTAAAACCAGCGCGGTCTATTCTTCAGCCGCGCTTACCTGCGGTTACAAAACAGCATTCTACTTCGACATCTATGCCGATTCGGCGAAGCCACGGCGCTTGACCGTGGCATCGAGTTCTTTCAGCGTTTCGAGCAATTCCTTCATGCGTCCCAGCGGCCAGGCGTTCGGGCCGTCGGACAGCGCCTTGTCCGGGTCCGGATGGGTTTCCATGAACAGGCCGGCAACGCCCGTGGCCACCGCCGCGCGCGCCAGCACCGGGACGAATTCACGCTGACCGCCGCTCTTCGTCCCCTGCCCGCCGGGCAGTTGCACCGAGTGCGTGGCATCGAACACCACCGGGCAACCAGTCTCGCGCATGATCGCGAGCGAGCGCATGTCCGAAACCAGGTTATTGTAGCCGAAGGAAACTCCGCGCTCGCACACCAGGATGCGTTCCCGGCCGCCGGCCTCGACGGCCTTGTCGACCACGTTTTTCATGTCATGCGGCGCCAGGAACTGGCCCTTCTTGATATTGACCGGCTTGCCGGCGGCCACGACCGCCTGGATGAAATCGGTCTGCCGGCACAGGAACGCCGGCGTCTGCAACACATCCACGGCGGCGGCCACGGCGGCGACGTCTTCCTTCTCGTGCACGTCCGTCAGCACCGGCACACCGAGCTGTTTTCGGACCTTTGCCAGAATCGCCAGCCCCTGTTCCATGCCCAGACCACGATAGGATTTCGACGAACTGCGATTGGCCTTGTCGTAGGAAGACTTGTAGATGAACGGAATGCCCAGGCTGGCAGCAATTTCCTTGAGGCGGCCGGCGGTATCGAGCGCCAACTGCTCGGACTCGATCACGCAGGGCCCGGCAATGAGGAAGAACGGCCGGTCCAGCCCGGCCTCGAAACCGCAGAGCTTCATGTGGCGGCGGCCTGCGTGCGCGGCACGTCCTGGGCATGGCGTGCGCGCGCGGCCTGAACATACCCGATGAACAGCGGATGACCGTCACGGGGCGTCGAGGTGAATTCAGGGTGAAACTGCACGCCGACAAACCAGGGATGATCCTTGAGCTCGATAATTTCCACCAGCATATTATCCATGGAAGTGCCGGCGATCACCAACCCCTTCTCCTGCAAGACATCGCGGTAGTGATTGTTGAATTCGTAACGGTGACGATGCCGCTCGATCACGGAGTCCTTGCCATACAGGCCGCGCACATGGGTTCCGGGCATCAGCCGGCATTCCTGGCCGCCCAGGCGCATGGTGCCGCCCAGGTCATCGCCTTCGCGACGCTTCTCCTTGCCGCCCTCCGACGTCGTCCATTCCGTGATCATGGCGATCACGGGGTGCGGCGACTTGGGGTTGAATTCGGTGCTGTGCGCGCCCTTGAGACCGGCGACATTGCGCGCGAATTCGATCGCGGCCACCTGCATGCCGAGACAGATGCCCAGATAGGGGATGCCCTTGATGCGCGCGAAATTGACGGTCTTGATCTTGCCTTCGATGCCGCGCTCGCCGAAACCACCCGGCACCAGGATCGCGTCAACGTCTTCCAGCTGGGCCGTGCCCTGCGCATCGATCTGCTCGGAATCGACGTAGCGGATATTGACGCGTGTCAGCGTGTGCAGGCCGGCGTGCTTCAGTGCCTCCGACAATGATTTGTAGGATTCCGTGAGGTGCATGTACTTGCCGACCATGGCCACGGTGATTTCGCCGGTCGGGTTCCCCATGGCGTGGACCACCTTGTCCCATTCCGCCAGGTTGGCGCGGCGCGCGTTGAGGTGAAGTTTTTCCACGACGATCTCGTCCAGCCCCTGCTCGTGCAGCAGCCGCGGAATCTTGTAAATGTTGTCCACGTCGAGCGCCGTGATAACCGCGCGCGTGGGCACGTTGGTGAACAAGGCTATCTTGCGACGCTCATCCTCCGGCAGCGGGCGTTCCGCGCGGCACAGCAGGATATCCGGCTGAATACCGAGCGACAGCAGTTCCTTGACCGAATGCTGGGTGGGCTTGGTTTTGAGCTCACCGGCCGCCGCGATGTACGGCACCAGCGTCAAATGCAGATACACGACGTTACTGTGCCCGTGCTCCACCCCCATCTGGCGTATCGCCTCGACGAACGGCTGCGATTCGATGTCGCCCACGGTACCGCCGATCTCGACCAGGGCTACGTCGGCGTCGCCGGCGCCCTGCTGGATGCAGCGCTTGATCTCGTCCGTGATATGCGGAATCACCTGCACCGTGGCACCCAGATAATCGCCCCGGCGTTCCTTGCGGATGACATTTTCGTAGATTTTGCCGGTGGTGAAATTGTTGCGCTTGGTCATGGTGGTGCGCACAAAGCGCTCGTAATGCCCAAGATCCAGGTCGGTTTCGGCGCCATCCTGGGTGACAAATACCTCACCGTGCTGAAACGGGCTCATGGTGCCCGGATCGACATTAATATAGGGATCAAGCTTGAGAAGGGTAACCTTGAGGCCGCGGGCTTCGAGGATAGCGCCCAGCGAAGCGGAGGCGATGCCTTTGCCCAGAGAGGACACGACACCGCCGGTCACAAAGACAAATTTGGTCATTTCGGCCCGTTTAGCAGGAGTTGAATAACGCCGCAGAACGGAAACACAAGTTACCAGATGAGAGGGGTTTTCACAACCGATTTCTGGTTTTGTGATGTTTTTTTGAGTCGCGCGCAAGGCGCGCGAACCATTTACGACCTGGACCCCGGCTTTCGCCGGGGTGACAAATCAAGAAATCAACTCCAATCGCAATTTCCACCCCGGCTCATCACCGTGCGCGACATACGGCTCGCAAACCCAGCGATCGCCGATGGCGGCCAACTCGCCATCAACGTACACCAGCGGCAGGCGCCGGCGCTCCCACGGCGGGATGCCGGCCTCCTGCAGCAGCTTCTTGAGCTTGTGATGATGCGCGCGACCGGGCAGACGGCAAATCTCTCCGCCCTGGCGCAGCCCGACGACGAGTGGCGCGCGCTCGATACGCTCCTGCGATAAACCGTCGCCACGCGCGGGTTCCGCTCGCAGCCGCCCGACGCCGGGAATTTCCAGCGTGTCCGCCGGGTTCCAATGAAGCCGTAAAGTGGAATCCGGCTCGCGACGCGGTTTGCGCGCCGTGAGTTCATCGCGATAGCGGCACACCTCGGCTCCCGGCCAGCGGATCACGGCCTGTTTCGAGGCAGGGTCGCGCGCGACCTGTGCCAGCACCTGATCCAGATGCATGGCCGTGGGCGCCTGAAAGCCCTGCCGGCGCAGCCAGTAACGCACGAGATTGCGGCTCCGCGGCGGGGACAGCCCGCGCAGGGCGCCGACCGACAGCCTCCCCTCCTCCGTGCCGCGACAGAGATTCCAGTCCGATTCAGCCAGTTCGTCCAGCAGTTCCACGGCCTCCGCCGCCATGCCCGCCGAACGCGCGATCCGGCGCGAGGCCTCGGGCCAATGCGCTTCCAGCAGGGGGAACACCCGGTGACGCAGGAAATTGCGCGCGAACCGCAGGTCCTGATTGCTGCTGTCTTCGATCCATTCCAGGCCTTCGCGCGCGGCCCAGGCCGCCAACTGCTCCCGGGTAAAATCCAGCAAGGGCCGCGCCAGCCGGCCCCGGTGAAACGGCACCACGGCCGGCATGGCCGCCAGGCCGTGCACCCCGGTCCCGCGCAACAGCTGCAACAAGACAGTCTCGGCCTGATCGTCCGCCTGATGCGCCGTGAGCAGAACCTCGCCCGGCCCGACATGCCGCGCGAGAGCGGCATAGCGCGCGCGCCGCGCCGCGTCCTCCAGCCCATGTCCGCGGATCTGCGTCACCTGGACACATTCCACCGTGCAGGGAATATTCAGGCGCGCGCAGGTCTGTTGTACCTGTCTGGACCAATCCGCCGAATGCGGGTGCAGGCCGTGGTCAACATGCACCGCGCGCAACGTCAACGCCAGCGATTCACGCAGACCGGCAAGCGCATGCAGAAGAACGCAGGAATCAAGACCGCCGCTGAAGGCGACCGTCAGGGGTGTGGCGGAGGACAGACCGAGGCGGCGCAGGACGTCCGCCAGTGCCGCGGGCGAAAAGACGGGCGTCGTTCCCGACATCCTGTCTCCCGCGACATGAGTGCCTCCCTGCACGTCATCAATGCTCTTCAAATTCGCCGTAGTGCATCAAACGATCGTAGCGCCGCTCCAGCAGGCGCTCGAGCGGCACTGAATTCAGGTTATCCAGCGCGGCGATGAGGGACGATTTGAGGATCTTGGCCATCGCTTCCATGTCGCGATGCGCGCCGCCCAGGGGTTCCGCCACGATCTCATCCACCAGGCCCTGGCGACTCAGGCTGTCGGCGGTAATTCCCATGGCCTGCGCCGCTTCTGCTGCCTTGTCGGCGGAACGCCACAGGATGGAAGCGCAGCCTTCGGGCGAAATCACGGAATAGGTCGAATACTGCAACATCATCAGCCGGTCGCACACGCCGATGGCCAGGGCGCCACCGGAACCGCCCTCGCCGATGACGACGCTCACGATGGGCGTGT
This sequence comes from Sulfuricaulis limicola, assembly GCF_002355735.1. Lineage (GTDB taxonomy): Bacteria > Pseudomonadota > Gammaproteobacteria > Acidiferrobacterales > Sulfurifustaceae > Sulfuricaulis > Sulfuricaulis limicola. The sequence continues at coordinate 1,552,467 of NZ_AP014879.1, forward strand.
GCAGCCGCGCCATTTCATAGAGATTGCGCGCGATGGCCTCGCTCTGGCCGCGTTCTTCCGCGCCCACGCCGGGATAGGCGCCGGGGGTGTCGATCAGCGTGATCAGCGGGAGATGAAAACGCTCGGCCAGGCGCATCAGGCGCAGCGCCTTGCGGTAACCTTCCGGGCGCGGCATGCCGAAATTGCGCCGCACCTTCTCGCGCGTGTCGCGCCCTTTCTGGTGTCCGATGACCACCACCGGGCGTCCATCGAGCCGCGCCAGACCGCCGACGATCGCCGGGTCGTCGGAGAAGGCACGATCGCCGTGCAGTTCCTCGAAGTCGGTGAAAGCAAGCGCCAGATAATCCAGCGTATAGGGACGCAGGGGATGGCGCGCCAGCTGCGAGATCTGCCACGGCGTCAGCGCGTGAAAAATGGATTCAGTCAGCTTGCGGCTTTTGGCGCTGAGCTTGTTGATCTCCTCGTTGATATTGATCGCCCCGCCCTTGTCGGCGTAACGCAGCGCTTCGATCTTGGCCTCCAGATCGGCGATGGACTGTTCGAATTCGAGATAATTCTGATTCATGTGCCGTGTACGCGGTTCCCTGTTGGTCAGCGATATATCAGATGCACACTGCTTTCACCGGCCAGGCGCGACAGGCGCTCCAGCACGTTGTTCGTCGGGCTGATGCGCCATTCATCGCCCAGCACGATCTCGGCCTCCGCCTGCGGGCTCCGGTAATGCAGATACACCGGGCACTTGCCCTGCGCCGCGGGCCGGAGAATTTCCTTCAGCTCCTCGACAAAACCATTGCCCGCCTGCTCGGCATTGACGTCGATCACCAGCCGCGCGCTGAACGCGGCCCGGGCCTGATCAATATTATAGAGCTTCTCGGCGGACATTTTGAATCCGCCGGTGTATTCATCCACGCTCACCTGGCCTTCCACCACCAACAGGGTGTCCTTGGCCAGCAGCTCCCGGCTTTGCGCGTACAGATCGGAAAACACCGCGAGCTCCAGGCGCCCGGTGCGATCGTCGAGCGTCACGAAGGCCATGCGGTCACCGCGACGGGTCTGCATGGTGCGCTGGGCCACCACCAGCCCCGCCACCACCAGGGTGCTGTCGCTGGAGGGTTTGATCTCGGCAATGGTGGCATCCGTGATGGCCTTGAGTTCCTCGGCGTAGCGCGCGATCGGGTGGCCGGTGAGATACAGGCCGAGCGTATCCCGCTCGCCATCGAGGCGCTGTTCCTCGCTCCACTCGGCCACGGTTTCGTAGACATGCGCCTCCGTGGGCGCGGCCGCGGTGGCGCCGAAAATGTCCGACTGCCCGGCCTCGAGGTTGCGACTGTGCTGGTCGGCGGCGGCCAGCGCCGCGTTGAGCGAGGCCATCAAGGCGGCGCGATGCGTGCCGAGGCCGTCGAGCGCGCCGGCCTTGATCAGCGACTCAAGCACGCGCCGGTTGACCTTGCGCAGGTCGATGCGCTGGCAGAAATCGAACAAGTCCCTGAACGGCCCTTCGCGATGGCGCTCCTGCAGGATGGCCTCGATGGCGGCTGCGCCCAGGCCCTTGATGGCGCCCAGGCCGTAGAGAATCGTGCCGTCATCCACCGGCACGAAGTGATATTCGCAGCGGTTGATGTCGGGCGGCAGGATGTTCAGCTTCATGTCGCGGCATTCGGCCATCATGGTCACGACCTTGTCGGTCTTGTCCATGTCCGACGACAGCACCGCGGCCATGAACGCCGCCGGGTAATGCGCCTTGAGCCAGGCCGTCTGGTAGGCGATCAGGGCATAGGCCGCCGAGTGCGAGCGGTTGAAGCCGTAACCGGCGAACTTCTCGATGACGTCGAAGATATGCGTCGCCAGCTTGTCGCTCACGCTGCGCGCGACCGCGCCCTGCACGAAGCCCTCGCGCTGCTGGGCCATCTCCTCCGGTTTTTTCTTGCCCATGGCGCGGCGCAGCAGATCGGCGCCGCCGAGCGTGTAGCCCGACAGCACCTGCGCGATCTGCATCACCTGCTCCTGGTACAGGATCACGCCGTAGGTGGGCTTGAGAATCGGTTCCAGGCTCGGATGCAGGTACTTGATGGCGGTGCGCTTGTGCTTGCGGTTGATGAAGTCGTCCACCATGCCGGACTGCAGCGGCCCCGGCCGGAACAGCGCCACCAGCGCCACGATCTCCTCGAAGTTGTCCGGTTGCAGGCGCTGGATCAGGTCCTTCATGCCGCGCGATTCCAGCTGGAACAGCGCGGTGGTGCGCGCCGACTTGATCAGCGCGTAGGTCGCGGGATCGTCGATGGGCAGCTGTTCGATGACCACCGGTGGCTCGCCCTTCTCTGCGCGCCCGGCATTGATGGTCTTGAGCGCCTTGTCGATGATCGTGAGGTTGCGCAGCCCCAGAAAATCGAACTTCACCAGCCCGATGGCCTCGACGTCACCCATGTCGAACTGGGTGACCGTCTGGGTGCTGCCCTGTTCACAGTAGAGCGGCATGTAATCCGTGAGCGGACCGGGCGCGATCACCACGCCCGCCGCGTGCTTGCCGGCGCTGCGCGCCAGGCCTTCGAGTACCCGCGCCGTGTCCAGCAGGTCGCGCACGTCATCTTCCTTCTGGTAGCGCTCCGCCAGCTGCGGCTCGATTTCGAGCGCGCGCTCGAGCGTCATGCCGATCTCGAAGGGAATGAGCTTCGCCAGCTTGTCCACGTAACCGTAGGGATGATCCATGACGCGCCCGACGTCGCGCACCACCGCCTTGGCCGCCATGGTGCCGTGGGTGATGATCTGCGCCACCTTGTCCTGGCCGTACTTGTGGTTGACGTATTCGATCACGCGATCTCGCCCTTCGATGCAGAAGTCCACGTCGAAGTCCGGCAGCGATACGCGTTCCGGGTTCAGGAAACGTTCGAACAGCAGGTCGTACTTGATCGGATCGAGCTCGGTGATGCCGAGACTCCAGGCCACCAGCGACCCGGCGCCGCTGCCGCGCCCCGGACCGACCGGAATGCCATTCTGCTTGGCCCACTGGATGAAGTCGGCCACGATCAGGAAGTAACCGGGAAATCCCATCTTGACGATGGTGGCCAGCTCCAGCTCCAAGCGTTCGGTGTAAAGTTTACGCTTTGCCTCGCGCGTCTCCACCGGCATCAAATTCAGGCGCGCCTCCAGCCCCTGCTCCGAATCCCGCCGCAGCAGCTGGTCGATGGTCATACCTTCCGGCACCGGGTAGGCCGGCAGGTAATATTTGCCCAACTCGAGATGCAGGTTGCAGCGGCGCGCGATCTCCACCGTGTTGTCGAGGGCCTCGGGGATGTCCTGGAACAGCTCGGCCATCTCCTCGCTTGAGCGGAAATACTGCTGCGGGGTGTAGCGGCGCGGGCGGCGGGTGTCGGTCAGCACGCGGCCGTCCTGGATGCAGACCCTGACCTCGTGCGCGTCGAAATCGTCCGGCTGCAGGAACACCACGTGATTCGTCGCCACCACCGGCAGCGACAGCCGGCGCGCCAGGTCCACCGCGGCGTGATTGTAATCTTCCTGAAACGGCTGGCCGGTACGCTGCAGCTCCAGATAAAAGCAGCCGGGGAACCATTGCTGCCAGGCATGCGCCAGCTCATCCGCGTGCGCGACATTGCCGGAGAGCAACGCCTGACCGATATCGCCCTCGTGCGCGCCTGACAGCGCGATCAGCCCCGACATCGGCGCTTCCAGCCAGGACTTGGCGAGACAGGGCCGGCCGGAATGCTGGCCCTCCACGTAGGCGCGCGTCAGCAAGCGGCACAGACGTCTATAACCTTCGGTGTTCTGGCACAGCAAGACCAGACGATGCGGCTTGTGCGGGTCGGCGGGGTTCTCCAGCCACACATCCGCGCCGATGAGGGGCTTGACCCCGGCGGCGCAGGCGGCCTGATAGAACTTGACCACCCCGAAAAGGTTGGCCAGATCGGTCACGGCCACGGCCGGCATGCCATGGCGGACGGCGGTTTTGACCAGGTCGTCCGTGCGGACGATGCCGTCTGCCAGTGAAAACTCGGTATGGACGCGTAAATGGACGAAGGGCCGGCTCACGGCCGGTATTTGACCGTAAATCCGGGGGCCAGGGAAGCAGTAAAAACCGGTGGCACGAATACCCGATTAGTTAGGCTTTTCCGGATGTCCGGATATAATGTTGATCAGGCACATCCAATCCACTGCGCAAGCGACTGAAACTGAATAAATGAGCATTACCGAGGTCATCAGCAATCCCCGCGTCAGGCAGTGGCTTCCGGGCGTTCTCAACGGCGGCATGCTGTTGTTGCTTACCGCCAGCCTCGCGCAATGGACCTGGCTCATGATCAAGCCGCCGCTGCCGCCACTCGTGGTCGCGCCGCCTCCGCCTGCGGCGGCCGCCAATGCTTTTTCATTACAACCTCTGCTCGCGGCCCATCTCTTCGGTCAGGTCAGCCAGGAATTGACCGGCCGGCGTCTCGACAATCTGCCCATCAGCAGCCTAAACCTGATCCTCGCCGGCGTGATCGCCTCGGGCGCCGGTGGCTACGCGCTGATTTCGGTCAACGGCCAGGCGCAGGAACCGTTCGCGGTCGGCCAGACAATCACGGGCAGCGCGGTGTTGCAGGCGGTGTATTCGGACCGGGTCGTGATCGGACGTAATGGTGCGCTCGAAAGCCTGCTGCTCGAGGGCGCGGACCATTCTCAACCGCCACAGGAAATGGCTACCCCTGCCGTCAACCGGACGGCCGGCATGCCCGGCGGCGGCGCCATTGTGCAGGAAACCGGAACCAACCAATATACTGTGGCGCGCGATCAATTGGCGGCGCAGATGCGCACGCCGGATTTCCTGAAACAGGCCACCCTGGTACCGTCCAGCGGCGGCGGCTTTCTGGTGCGGCAGATCCAGCCGGGCAGCCTCTATGAAAAACTGGGCATGCGCGCGGGCGACGTCATCAAGTCAGTCAATGGCCAGCCGATCAACTCCGCGGAAGACGCGATCAGGCTCTACCAGCAGATATCCAGCATCAGTTCGGTGCAAATGGATATCACGCGCGGCGGCAAAAGCGAGTCACTTTATTACCAGTTCGCGCAAAATCAGTAAGGTTTTCCAATGCCCATGACGTCACTGAACATACCGGATTGAGGATGGCCGACTCCCGTAATTCCCTGGCAGTACATCTCGCCGCGCTGGCGTTGGGCATCCTGCTCGCCACCCCGTTATCCACGCATGCGCAGGACCAGGCGGACGAGGCGGAAATGAACGCACCACCCATGCCGGCCGCCCCGTCTCCGCCCCTGAACGGAGGAAGCCACCCGGCCTCACCCCTGACACCGATGGGCGCCGCCCCGGCGCCGCGCCCGGCTCCGCCCATGCCGCCTTCCCGGCCATCCTCGGTGACGCCGACCGTCACGGCGCCCGCCGGACCGGCCTTGCGCCCGGGCGAAATGATGTTCAACTTCCAGGAAGCGGACATCCAGGCGGTGGTCAAGACCGTATCGCAAATCACGGGCAAGAATTTCCTGCTCGATCCGCGCGTCAAGGGCAAGCTGACCATCATCTCCACCCAGCCGGTATCCCGGAAAGCCATTTACCAGATATTTCTGGCATCGCTGAAGGCGCAGGGTTATACCGCGATCGACAGCGCCAGCGGCTTCGTCAAGCTGGTGCCGATCGCCGATGCGAAACAGAATGCCGATGTCACCACCGGCATGATGCCGCGACCAGGCGAGCAGACCATGACGCATGTCATCACGGTCCAGCACAGCTCCGCCGCGCAACTGGTGCCGCTGTTGCGTCCGCTGATGGCGCCGACCAGCCAGCTTTCGGTGTACTCGCCGAGCAATACCCTGATTGTCACGGATTACGCCGACAACATTCGTAATCTGCTGCGTATCGTCGAGATCATCGACCAGCGTGGCGGCGCGGAGCTGGCCATCATTCCCCTGAAGTATGCTTCGGCATTGGACATTGCCGACATGGTCGTCCGGCTTTATCCCAATGTTTCCCAGTCTCCCGGAACGCCCGGCCCCGCCCAGGCTGCCGGCGGCGAGGCGGATCGCGTCACCATCCTGCCCGATCTGCGCACCAACAGCCTGCTGGTGCGCGCGGAAAATCAGGGTGCCATCAAGGACCTGCGCGAATTCGTGGAAAAGCTGGACGTGCCGGCCAAGGTTTCCGGCAATACCCGCGTGGTATATCTGCGCAACGCCGAAGCCACCAAGCTGGCCGAAATTCTGCGCGGCTTGTTGACGGGCGAGGCACGCGCGCAAACGACCGCCGCGGTGGTGCCGGGACGCCCCGCGGCAACCAAATCCGGCGCCGAGTCCTCGCAAATCCAGGCCGACGAATCCACCAATTCACTGGTCATCAGCGCCCCGGACGCGGTATTTAATAATCTGCGCGCCGTCATCGAAAAACTCGACGTGCGGCGCGCGCAGGTATACGTCGAAGCGCTCATTGCGGAAATCACGACCGACAAGGCATCGCAATTCGGATTCCAGTGGGCGGCGGGCGCGCAATCGGGAAGCGGGACCGTTGGCGGCCTGACCAATTTCCCCAACTCCGGCACATCGATCGTGGGAGTCGCCACCAACCCGACATCGCTGGGCTCCGCGGGCGGATTGTCGTTGGCCTATCTCGGCAGAAAAATTACCCTTTCGGACGGCACCGAGGTACGCAGTCTCGGAGCCTTGGCGCGCGCGCTCGAGGAAAAAAGCATCGGCAATATTCTGTCCACGCCCAATCTGCTCACGCTGGACAACGCCGAGGCGAAAATCGTCGTGGGCCAGAACGTTCCCTTCGTGACGGGAAGTTTTTCGCAGGCGACATCCACCAGCGGAACCGTAAACCCGTTTCAGACCATTGAACGCAAAGACGTCGGCCTGACCCTGAAAATCAAACCGCAGATATCGGAAGGCGGCACTGTCAAGCTCCAGATCTCCCAGGAAAGCTCCAGCGTCGCTCAGGCGACCGGCGTACAGGCCTCGGACCTGATCACGAACAAGCGCTCTCTCGAAACGACTGTCGTGGTGGATGATGGCAACACCATCGTGCTGGGTGGATTGATCGAAGACAGCGCGCGGGAAAACACCCAGGCCGTTCCTTTCCTTGGCCGCATTCCCCTGTTGGGCTGGTTGTTCAAGTATCGCACCGAGACAAAAACAAAAACCAATCTGATGGTGTTTTTGCGTCCGGTCATCGTCCGGGGCCCGGAAGACAGCTATGGTTTCAGCTCCAGCCGTTATTCGCACATCAATGCCGAGCAAAAGAAAATCAGCAATCAGCCGGCGCCCATCCTCGAGGACTTCAAACCGAGGGAGCCGCTGCCTCCCGGTCCGACCGAGAGCAAAAAGGACGCCAGAATTACCGAAGAAATCCCGTCGGACAAAACATTTGGGCCGCCTAATGTTCCCGACGCGACGTCGCCATCCGACCGCGCATCGCCTTAACCATTCCTGACGGCCGCCATGGACAACGCGCCCGACCTGCAAGCCCTGGACCCCGCCTGGACCCAGCGTCTGCCCTATCATTTCGCGCGCCGCCACGGTGTCATCAGCGCCTGCGTGCGTGACGGCCTGCTCGAGGTCTGGGCCAAACCGGGCGTCACCAGCGCGACCCTGGCGGAACTGGACCGCGCGCTGGGCCAGCCGATCCAGGTGCGCGAGCTGAGCCCGGCCATGTTCGATTCCGCCCTCAACCGCGCCTACGAGCGCGGCGTGTCGCAGGCCATGGACATCGTCGACGATCTCGACGAAGACCTCGACCTGGCGGAACTGGCGCAAAACCTGCCGCAGGCCATGGACCTGATGGAAAGCGAGGACGATGCGCCGATCGTGCGGCTCATCAACGCCCTGTTGACCCAGGCGGTGCGCGAGGGCGCTTCCGACATCCATATCGAACCGTTCGAGACCCGTTCCGTGGTGCGTTACCGCATCGACGGCGTGTTGCGCGACATCGTCGAGCCGCAGCGCGCCCTGCACGGCGTGATCGTCTCGCGCGTCAAGATCATGGCCAGCCTCGACATCGCCGAGAAGCGCCTGCCGCAGGACGGCCGCATCACGCTGCGACTCGCAGGCCGGCCGGTGGACGTGCGCGTCTCGACGGTGCCGACCGGTCATGGCGAGCGCGTGGTGCTGCGTCTGCTGGACAAGCAGGCCGGGCGCCTTGACCTGACAGGCCTGGGCATGTCGAACGACACGCTGAAAATACTGGTGGAACTGATCAACCAGCCGCACGGGATTATCCTGGTCACCGGCCCCACCGGCTCGGGCAAAACCACCACGTTGTACGCCGCACTGGGCAAGCTCGACAGCACCCAGCACAACATCCTCACGGTCGAGGACCCGGTCGAATACGATCTCGACGGCATCGGCCAGATGCAGGTCAACGCCAAGATCGATCTCACTTTCGCGCGGGCGTTGCGCTCCATCCTGCGCCAGGATCCGGACATCATCATGATCGGCGAAATCCGCGATCTCGAGACCGCGCAGATCGCGGTGCAGGCGAGCCTGACCGGACACCTGGTACTGGCCACCCTGCACACCAATGACGCCGTCGGCGCGGTGACGCGCCTGGTGGACATGGGCGTGGAGCCGTTTCTGGTGGCCTCGAGCCTGCTCGGCGTGCTGGCCCAGCGCCTGGTGCGCAAACTCTGCCCGGTCTGCCGCCGCGAGCACACGCCGGACGCGGCCGAGCGCAAAATGCTCGATGACAGCCAGGGCACCTCCGGGGCAAGGTCCATCTACGCACCCGGAACCTGTCCCGCCTGCTCCAATACGGGATATCAGGGACGCACCGGTATTTACGAACTGCTGAGCATTGACGAAAGCATGCGTACCCTCATCCACGATGGCGCTTCCGAGGGAAAATTGCGCGACTATGCCCGCGCGCACGGCATGCGCACCATCCGTGACGACGGCCTGCGCTGGGTGCGCGCGGGCGCGACCAGCCTCGAAGAAGTGCTGCGCGTGACACGCGAATGACGGACCGGAAAAAAAGAAATAACAGTTGTAGCCCGGATGAAGCGCAGCGGAATCCGGGGTTTGTTAATGCTTCCCCGGATTCCGGCGCTACGCGCCTCCATCCGGGCTACGTCGGGTTAGCGTAAGTCTATGGCGGCCTTCGAATACCAGGCGCTGGATGCCATGGGTCACGCCGTGAAGGGCGTGATGGAAGGCGACGCCGAGCGCCAGGTGCGCGCGGCGCTGCGCGAGAAAGGCCTGACGCCGTTGCAGGTGGAAGTCATCGACCAGCGCGCGGAATCCAAACGCGGCGGCTGGAATTTCTCCTTGCGCCGCGGCATACCCGGCGCCGAACTGGCATTGATCACGCGCCAGTTCGCCACCCTGATTCACGCCGGCCTCACCATCGAGGAATGCCTCAACGCCCTCATTGAACAGACCGAAACCGCGCGTTCCCGCGCCGTGCTGGCCGGGGTGCGCACGCGCCTGCTGGAAGGCCAGTCGCTGGCGCGCAGCCTTGCGCAGTTTCCCGACTCCTTCCCGGATATTTTCCGCAGCATGGTGGATGCCGGCGAGCAGTCGGGCAAGCTCAGCGAGGTGCTGGAGCGCCTCGCGGATTACACCGAGAACCGGCAATCGCTGCAGCAGAAGGTATTGCTGGCGTTCATCTATCCGGCCCTGGTCACGCTGGTCGCCAGCGCCGTGGTCATCGGACTGGTCGTTTATGTCGTGCCACAGGTCACGCGGGTTTTCGAAAATACCGGACAAAAACTGCCGATCATCACGGAAATGCTCATCACGATCAGCAATTTCCTGCGCGCCGGCGGCTGGTGGTGGCTGGTGGCTGTCGTGGCGGCGTTCTTCGCTTTTCGCGTTGCCTTGCGCGAGCCGCATCTGCGCCTGCGCTGGCATCACCTGCTGTTGCGCCTGCCGATGGTGGGGCGCGTGATACGCGGCACCAACGCCGCGCGCCTGTCCAGCACGCTCGGCATCCTGACGGCGAGCGGCATACCGCTGCTCAACGCCATGCAGTCGTCGGTGCAGACCGTCACCAATATGCCCATGCGGGCGGCGGTGGAAGACGCCTTGCGGCAGGTGCGCGAAGGCGGCAGCCTTGCCCGGGCGCTCGGCAAAACCAAACTTTTCCCGCCCATGGTGATCCACCTGATCGCCAGCGGCGAGGCCACCGGCAAACTCGACCAGATGCTGGACCGCGCCGCCACGGCGCAGACACGGGAACTGGAAAACTGGGTACGGGCGCTGACTGCCCTGCTCGAACCGGTGCTAATTCTGGTGATGGGCGCGATCGTATTATTCATCGTACTCGCCATCCTGTTGCCGATTTTCGAAATGAATCAACTTATCAAATGAGGATTTCCATGAAACAGGCGTTGCGGTCGAATAATGCAGTCAGGGGCTTCACGCTCATCGAGGTCCTGGTGGTCGTGGTGATTCTCAGCATCCTCGCGGCGCTGATCGTGCCGCGCATCATGGACCGCCCGGATCAGGCCCGCATCATCGCCGCCAAAAGCGACATCCAGGCGATCACCAACGCGCTCAAGCTCTACCGCCTGGACAACGGCGTTTATCCGACGACCGAGCAGGGCCTGCAGGCGCTGACCAAAAAACCGGAGACCGGAGAGATCCCGCGCAACTGGAAATCCAGCGGCTACCTGGACCGCCTTCCGAAGGATCCATGGAAAAACGATTACCAGTACCTCAACCCCGGCCTGCAAGGCGAGATCGACGTGTTCAGCTATGGCGCCGACGGACAGCCCGGGGGCGACGGCATCAACGCCGACATCGGGTCGTGGAATCTCGACTACTGAGCCTAGTCATGTACCGCGCGCGCTCGCAACGGGGTTTCACGCTGATCGAGGTCGCGGTGGTGATGCTGGTGATCGTCATCGTGCTCGGCATCGTCAGTGTCAACCTGGAACCCGACCGGGAAAGCCCGGTGCGCGACGAGGCCCGGCGCCTGGTGTTGCTGCTGCAAACCGCGCAACAGGAATCCATTCTGCAAGGGAAGATACTGGCGGTGGCAATCGAGCGCGAAGGTTACTCCTTCCTGATGCTCGACGATGACCGTGAATTCAAGCCGATGGACGGGGATGAAGTGCTGCGCGCGCGGCCGCTGCCGTCCGGCATTGTCATCTCCAGGGTGGACGTCGAGGGCGTGCCGGAAGACGACGAAACCAAAACACCGCGCCTGATCCTGCTGCCGACCGGAGAACTGTCCCCGTTCACGGTTATTTTCTCGCAGGGTGACGTGCGCTGGCGGGTGGAGGGCACACTCACGGGAGAAATCACGGCGCAAACAATGACGCCGGCGGAGAAGGCATGAGGCCGCGCCGGCCGCGCGGTTTTACCCTGGTGGAAGTGCTGGTGGCGCTGGCGGTGCTGGCCATCGCGCTGACCGCCGTCATGCGCACCCTGGCACAGGCGATTGACGCCACGGCCACGCTGCGCGAACGGCATGTGGCGCTATGGGTGGCGCAAAACCGTCTGGCCGAGCACCAGATACGCCGCGACTGGCCGGCCGCCGACACCAAGGACGGTGACACTGAAATCGGCGGGGAGAAATGGTTCTGGCGCGAGCAGGTATCCACCACACCCGAATCGGCGATCCGGCGCATCGAAATCACGGTACGGCGTCAGGCCGGCAGCGAGGACACCCAGGCCAGACTAGTGGGATATCTGCGCAACACAACAGGCACAACCCCGCCCGGCACACCCGCCGGCACAACCCCAGCCGGCACATGAAGCAGCATCGCGGATTCACGCTGCTGGAACTGCTGGTGGCGATCGGGATTTTCGCCATGATCTCCGCCATTGCCTATGGCAGTCTCACGCGGCTGATGGCTGACCGTGAACGCTTGCAGGTCGAACAGAGATTCTGGAGCCGTTTGTCGCTGACCTTCGCGCGCATGGAGGAGGACCTGTCGCAGGCACGCGAGCGCAGCGTGCGCGATGTGATTGGATTTACCCAGCCGGCGTTTCGCGGGCAGCCAACCGATACGCGCGCGTTGTCTCCACCCAGCATGGAATTCACCCGTGGCGGCGTGCTGACATTCAGCGACGGGGTGCGCAGCGATTTGCAGCGCGTTGCCTATCGCCTGGATGACGGTACGCTGAAACGGCTCACTTGGCCGGTACTCGACCTGGGCCCGCAAACCACGCCAGCCGAGGCACCGCTGCTCAGCGATGTCGAGGAGTTCCGTGTGCGCTTCTACGCGCCGGCCGGCGCCTGGGTCGATGTGTGGCCCGCCCAAAGCATCACCGATCCTCTTCCCCGCGGAGTCGAGGTAAAAATCACACTCAAGGGACGCGGTGAATTCACGCGGTTGTTTCTCATCAATGGCTAGGCCAACAGCTGCGCCGGTGTCACGGCAGCGCGGCCTGGCGCTGATCACCGCCATGCTGGTCGTCGCCATCGCCGCCGCCACGGCGGCCTACCTGAGCCTCGATCAGCAGATCTGGTCGCGTCAGGCACAGAACCTGACTGACCGTGCCCAGGCGGAAGTCGTGCGCGACGGCGCGCTGGAATGGGCCATTACCATTCTGGCCAAGGACGCCAAGGACAACCCGGAGAGTGACAATCTCACGGAAGACTGGGCCAAGGATCTGCCTCCGCTCGCGGTCGAGGGCGGACAGGTCGCAGGCAAAATCCATGACGCTCAGGGGAGGTTCAATCTCAACAACCTGGTGCGCGGTGGCAAACCAAGCCCACCGGATATTGGCGCCTTCAGGTATCTTCTTCAGTCCCTGTCCATCGATCCAAATCTTACTGACGCCGTGATCGACTGGATAGACGCCGACAGCAATGCCAGCGCCGCCGGGGCCGAGGACATTGACTATCTCCAGATGCAGACTCCCTATCGCGCCGCGAATCAGCCGTTCCAGAGCATCGAGGAATTGCGCCTGGTGCGCGGCTTTACCCGGGAGATGGTCGATAAACTGCGGAACTTCGTCACGGCCCTGCCCCAGCCCACGGCCATCAACGTGAACACGGCCGACAAGAAAGTTCTGGAAGCGCTGTTATATCCTTCCCCCATCATGGCCGAGAATCTGGCCAAGGGGGCGCCCTACAAGTCGATAGCGGATATTCGTGCCAAAAATCCGCAGCTGCCGTCTGATCCCAATACCATTGCCCCTTATGGCGTGCAAAGCACTTATTATGAAGTTGAGATAACAACCCTGTTCGGCCGCTATCAGCGCAACACGGAGGCCCTGATCCAGCGCGGCGCGGGCTCAGCGGGTTTTCGCATTCTCTGGCTCAGCCAGCGTCTGCCCTACCGCCCGGCTGCTTCGGAACCATCTTCCGCCGAAAATCCGGTTCCCGCCGCGGGCGGGAATATATAATGATGCCCAGAGACAACCCGACCCGATAATAATGGCCGCCTCTCACACTTCCCTGACAAAGCGCAGATTTTTCTCCGCGTCGTGGCTGCAATCCTTGCGGCAGTCCCTGGCAAGCCAGGGCGGTGACCTGGAACTGCTGCTGCCGCGCGGCTGGCCGGAAAACCGGGGCAAAATCCGCTGGCGCCTGCGCCGGGGTCCGGGCGCGGCGCCGCATGGCGAGGTCACGGAGCTGAACCAGATCCCTGGCGTCGGCGCCATGACGCGGGTGCTGGTGTGGACGCCGCCTTCCGACAGCCTGCTGACTCGCGTGACCCTGCCAACCCGCTCGCGCGCCAAAATCCAGCAGGCGCTGCCGTTCGCGCTCGAAGACCAGCTCATCGGCGAACCGGAGCATCTGCATTTTGCCTACCGGATACTCGAAGGCAACAATCTGGCGGTGGCGGTCACCGCGCGTGAGCGCATGCAGGCATGGATTTCACATCTGACCGATGCCGGCCTGCGGCCCACGGGCTTCTGCCCTGCCATCCTGGCGCTCCCGCTGGATGCCGGCTCCTGGACGGTCACCTTCCACGAGAATGACATGTGGGTGCGTACCGGCATGGCCTCCGGCTTCTCCTGCGCCGCCGGCGCCAGCACCCCGCCCGCCATGCTGGAACTGGCGCTGCGCGAGGCGCGGGAAAAGCAGGATGCCCCGGTCGGCCTGACGGTGATTCATCCGCCCGCCGGCTTCGATCAGGCCGCCTGGGCCCAGCTCAAGCTGCCGCTGAGCCTCCAGAAACAGGATTTCTGGGCCGGTTATCACGAACCGCTTCCGGCGCTGAATCTGCTGCAAGGAGGCTTCGCGCCCTCGCACCAGATGCAGGAAATGCTGCCCGGCCTGCGGCCGGCGGCGATCATGCTGGCGATCTGGCTGATCGGCAGCCTCGCCTTCAGCGCGTGGGAATGGTGGCAACTGAACCGCGAACACCAGAATCTGAAACAGGACATGACCCAGGTATTCCGCCAGACCTTTCCCGACGCCAAGGTGGTGGTGGACCCGGCGCTGCAGATGCAGCGCCTGTTGAGTGAATTGCAGGGCAAAAGCGGCAAGTCCTCGCAGGCCGACGCCCTGCCCCTGCTTGGCCATTTCGCGCCGGTGATGCAGTCCCATCCACAGATAAAACTGCGCGGCATCCAGTATGACGAATCGCGCCTGACGGCGGATCTGTCACTGCCGGATTTCCAGGCGATGGAAACCCTGAAGAACGCCTTGATCGCGCGAGGCCTGCAGGTCGAAGTCGTCGGCGCCAACACCACTCCCGCCGGCATCGAGGGGCGATTGCGCCTGAGCCAGGGCGGCAAGGCGGGTGGATGACATGAACCTCAAAGACACATTACGCATTGTATCGCTCGATCGCCTGCGCAACCTGCCGCAGCGCGAGCGCTGGATGGTCATCGGCGTGGCCGTCGGGGCGGTGATCCTGCTCTATCTCTCCCTGTGGCTGCCATGGCAGGCGCAAATCAGGAAACTGCGCACGACCGTGCCGCAGGAAAAAATCCAGCTGGCGCAGATGCGGGTGCAGGCCATGGAAATCAGCCAGCTGCGCGCCAGCGGACGCGTGCCGCTGGCCGGCGGCAACCTGCTGGCGAACCTGGAGCAATCGGCCACGGCCAACGGCATCCGCGGCCGCATCACACGCATGGAACCGGACGGCAGCAACGGCGCGCGCCTGTCGCTGGACGGCGTGCATTTCAACGCCCTGATCACCTGGCTCGCCAGCCTCCAGAGTCAGGGCGGCGTGCGCATCGAAAAGGCCACGTTCGAGGCACAAGCGGAGGCCGGCACCGTGAATGCGCGCCTGGTGCTGCGAGGTGCCGGCGCGTGAAGAAACAGATAGTGCTGTATGTCGTGTTTGGACTGGTCTTTTATCTGCTGTTTCTCATCATCGAGATGCCGGCGTCCTGGTTCGCCTGGGGACTGAACCGCTACACCCAGGGCACCGTGCGCCTGGACCCCATTGCCGGCAGCCTGTGGAGCGGGAGCGGCAAACTGGTGATCTATTACCCGCCAACCACGCCGCATGATTTTGGCCAAGCCGAATGGGGCATCAATCCATTCTGGCTGTTGACCGGACGCGTTCAGCTGTCGTTGCAGACCAGCAACCAGGATCGGAAAATAAAAACCATGCTGGGGATAGCCGGAAACAGTTTCAGGCTCGAGGACACCGAGACGGAATTTCCCGCTGCTTTCGTGGCGCAACTCTACACGCCCTTGTCGCTGATGAGCCCGCAGGGGAAAGTCAGGATCAGTGCAGAGAGCCTGACGCTTGCATCAGGCAAGGTGGACGGCGTCGCCGCGCTGGAATGGCTGAACGCCGGGAGCAGCCTTTCCAGCGTGCAACCGCTCGGAGATTACCGGCTGGACATCACGGGTGCGGAAAAGAACGCCAACCTCAAGCTCACCACTTTGCGCGGCGATCTGGAATTCACGGGTCAGGGGCAGTGGCAGCCTCAAACCGGGCAGGTTCAGATAAACGGTACCGCCCTGCCGCGTGCCCGCGCCGGCGAACTGGAATCGCTGCTCAGCATGCTCGGTCCCGATCAGGGCGGCGGCAAGCGCGCGCTGAATATCAACACCCGCCTGCCGCCGGTTTATTCTTCGAATTGAGGCGCGTCAGATTTTCTTTTTGCGCCTCGCCATACCCACCAGCCCCAGCAGACCGGAACCGAACAGCCAGACCGTGGCCGGGACCGGAACGGCATTTACATTGAAGTTGGCATTGAACCCCTGGAACGGGCCGTCAATCATGCCACCGCCGGCAATACCATCGCCATCCCAGTCGGTAGACACCAGATTGTAGATGGGGCCAATATAAGTACCATTCGCCCCCTTGAAGATCGGGTTGCCGGGATTCAGGCTGGTCCAGCTGCCGGATTGCCACACATTGACGACATCGATGCCTTCGGTGCTGCCCCAGGCGAATTTCATATGGACCATTACCTGGCTGGCGTCAGCGGTTACATTATAGTTCCCGCCTGAAGCGCAATTGGCTTGCAAGACCGTCGGACAGCCCGTACCACCGGCCGTGTCTGCCGTCGAGATGGTGTAAGTCCCCGGGCCGTAGATTTTAACGTTGTATGCCGTCCAGTTGATGCCGAAGAACGGGGTGGTCGAGGAGATGCTGGCGTTGCTGACGGCGGTATTCGGGTCAGTGTTAAACGAACCGTCCCAGGTGAAGACCACGTCGTTGGTGCCGCCGACCATGCCGCCACCGCCGTCGAGCATGGTGAAGTTATTGTTGTAAGTCGTGGCCGCATGAACCGTTCCGGCGCTCAGGCCCAAGATAACGACAGCTGCCGATACACTTTTCTTTATGCTGTACATATCATCCTCCTGTTGTTGTTGGTTGTTAACTCAGTCATGTAAAGACGGAAGAATGGGCCCGCATCAATATCGGACCGACGCTGCCATCAGTTTTTCTTTTTGCGCCTCGCCATACCCACCAGCCCCAGCAGACCGGAGCCAAACAGCCAGACCGCGGCCGGGACGGGCACCACCGTCATGGAGCCTTGCAGGTTGAAGTTGAAGTTGTGGCCACCAAATCCGGGATCGTAGAACGGGCCGCCCTCGACCATCGGTATCCCGAGGGTGCCGTCACCGTCATTGTCGGTCGAGGCAAGCAGGAAAACGGTGCCGGCATGGTTACCTGCAGGATTGTGGGCGGTCCCGGTCCACAGGCAATTCAACGCAGCCTCATCATAAGTGGATGATCCGCAATTCGAGAATGTCGAGTTGATGTTCCAGACATTGACGATGTCGATGTTGGAGTTGAGGTTCCAATCCAGCAACATGTGAACGCCAAGCTGACCGGCACCTACGGTCATGTTCAGCATGGATGTCTCGGAAACGCCGCCGCCAAGACTGGTATCGAAGCTGTAAGTTCCGGGCCCAAATATCTGAACACCGTGAATAGACCAGTTGGACTGACCCAGGAGCGGCGTCGGCGACGAGATGGTCGCATTGCTGGCGCCGCCCGGACCGGTGTAATCGGTCGAAGAGGTGAAGATCGTGCCATCCCAAGCGAAGGTGAAATCGTTCGTATGACCGAACGTGAAACCATGGCCGCCGTAGCTGTTACATTCCGGCGTACTACAGCCCGTGCCTTCGGGTGTCAGCCAGGTAAGGTTGCTCACTCCGCCCGCGCCGGTGAAGGTCGCGTACGGCGTCTGGGCGGCAAAGGCGGAACCGGAAACGAGAGCCATGGAGATTGCGGCGAACAAGGAGATTTTTCGTGTTGTCATTGCCTGTATCCTCCGTGAGGTGTGATGAGCTGTGGGTAACTAATACAGCGTCATGTCATTACCATAATCCGGTTAACATCATGTATAAAAGGACCGTCGGGCCGGCGATGCCGGCATTGCCGGTCTTACGGGAAATACTCCAGAGTCGGCTGAACGGAAATCGGCGCGCCATCCACGCCGTACACGGCGACACTGGTCAGCACGAAATTGGGCGAGCCGCTCAATCCTTTTGGATGAATTACGAAGAATTGCAGATATTTCCCCGCGATCCCCTGCGGCGCGACGACATCAACATACAGATACTGGCCGTCGTGGCGCCAATACACCATGCGCTGGGTATCGCCAAAGGCGCCGCCTGACTTCACCGCCGATTCCGGCGTATACAGATTGATGTCGTTCCCGTTGAGTACCGCGCCATTGAAACCGATTTTCAGCGAAGCGGCCCCGATAGCCGTACTGCCGCCGAAGCTGATCTTGGCGTGCGGCGCCGGTTCCAATTTGCCGAAATTCACTGGCATGGAGGTTCCGGACAGGGAATCCTGCCGGAAAAACTGGTCCTGACTGCCGCTGCCGGGGACGATTTGAAGATTCACCGTGAATGGATCGGAGACGCCCGAACTGTTGTCGGAGGCATTCAGTGAAATGGTCATGCTCGCGGCTCCGGGCGCCGCATTGGCGGGGATGTCGGCAATCAACACTGTCTGTACCGGCTCATGCCCGAGAATCCAGGAAATGTCGCCTTCCAGGGTGGAGGAATAATGCAGGCCCTGCGCCCGGCCATCGGTGCGCAGATTGAACACCGAGCGCACAAGGCCCAGTGTCTTCAAATTCCACGTCTGGCCGTTGACATCCCTCAGCGTCACGCCGATCGTTTCCTTGCGCGCCCGCTCCGACCCGCCGACCATGACCGAAACGGTGTCTCCCGGGCGGGCGATCGTGGGAAAGGTATTGACACTGGTGCAGGCCGGAAGGGTAAAAATTGCAATTACCGCGCTGGCCAGCCAGGCGAGTGATTGCCTCCCCGACCGGACTACCGGGGAGACACGGGTGCTTGCAAGGTATTGACTCATGGTTAGCCTCTCTAAAATCCAAGCTGCCGCCGCAGCATTAAAACGTCCCGCACATCCAGCGTGCCGTCGTTATTCATGTCGCCCAGGGTCAGGTCCCGGGCTCCCGGGACCTGCAACTGCCCCACGAATCGCATCAGCATCATCAGATCGGATACGTTGATCTGGTTATCCGGCACGCCGGACGGCGCCAGGTCTCCCTTGTTCGACAACTTCGGATTCGTGCCGTAGGTAATCTCCAGTCCGTCCGGCAAACCATCGCCATCGGTATCGGCCAACAGGGGATTGGTCCCGTGAGTGTTGACCTCCACCCCGTCCGTGAGTCCGTCGCCGTCGGTATCCGGGTTATACGGGTCTGTGTTGAGGGCGCTTTCCTGTGTGTTGGTCAGACCATCGCCGTCAATATCGGTATCACAGGCATCACCGATACCATCGCCGTCGAGATCAGCCTGGGTCGGGTTGTAAACCAGACGGCAATTGTCGACATCATGGTTGAACCCGTCGCCATCGGCATCCAGGCTCATGCGTCCGTTTCCCGTGCGGTAATCGAATCCGGCTGTATTGACGTCCTTGGCGGTGCTGGTCAGAAGCCACCTTATCTGGGCCAGCGAGAAGCCGGGGTGTTGCGCCTTCAACAGCGCCACGGCGCCGCCCGCGTGCGGCGCGGAGGCAGAAGTGCCGTAGAATCCTGAAGACAACGACGTACTGACGCCATCCGGTCCACTTATTTCCGGCTTGGCCCGGCCGTCCGTCGTCGGGCCCTCCGAGCTGTATCCTTCGGGAACATCGCTGAGATTGGTCGCGCCCACGGCCAGCGTGCTTGAACAATCGGACGGTTGCGTCAGACTGCTGGCGGTGGTCTTGGTCCCCAATGCAGGACCGGTCGTGAACAGGGTCAGCCGCCGGTTGGCGGTCGCGCTGCTGATCTTGCGTACCACGATGTAATAGGTGCCGGTAACGGCCGGCACATAATTTGCGATCGCCTCGTAGGGATAGGGATACCAGGCCCCGCCCTTGCCCGACTGCCTGTTCAGCGAGGATGCCACCAGACTGCCACCGGCGCCGGGATCGCCAAGATAGAGCTCCAGGTCATAGTCTATGGTCGTGGTCGGATATGCCTCCCAGTTCATGTAGAGCGACACGGCGCTGCCCGCGGTCAGGCTGACGGTATTGTAATTCTGCCCGGCCGCGAACTCATGCCGCAGGTTGCCGTCGGTGTCCGTGAAGGTGCCGAGATAATGCGCGGTACGGTAATTGCCCGCGGCGTTGGCCCACTGTATCCCGGCCGCCTCGGCGCGCGCGGTAATGTCGCACAAGGCGCCCGTGCCGTCGTAGAAAGCGGCATTGAACCACGACACCGAATGCACGATGACATCGGTCCCGGCCGCGATCATGTCGTCCACCGCCTGCGACAACTGCGTTTCGCTGCCAATCTTGGCCAGGCGCAACGCGGCGCCCGGCGCCATTTCATGCACGATCTCGGCGACGTTGGTCCCATGCGTGCCGCCACCGGTACCGGTACCGGTGTAATCAGTAATGACCAGGCTGGCCGGGAGATCTCCCGAGGCCTGCGAATTGGTGTAGTTTGAGAATTGCAGATCGATGACGCCGATGGTCACACCCGCGCCTGTTTGACCGAGCGCCTGCATGTCCGCCGCGCCGGTCAGCGCCACCCCCTGCCCGGTCACGGCGGAGGGTTCGTGCGGATAGGGCAAGCGCAGCAGGGCTGTCTCCGGCAGGGAGCGGATCAGGGCTGACAGCTTTCCGGCGGGAACGGAAACCTCATGCAGGCGGTTCCAGCGATGACGCAACGCGCCGCCTTGTTTTGCAATCAATGACGATATGGGCGTCTCGGGACCGGCCTCGACAATAACGGTCACCGGTGCCGCGGCAGCGCCGGGCTCGCGTCCCGCGAGCTCCATCTTCAGCCGAATTTCGTGAGAATAGCGGGAGTCCGCCGCCGCGTCATGCACCAGCACCGACAACAGGCCGGCAAAAAGAATGGCAGCGCACAGCAGCGCAGATGAACGCCTGATAAACGCTGCTGCCATCCTTCTCCTCCGGATAAAACAATCGGCCAGAAGCCAGCTCTCATGCGGCATTTTCATGCGTGGCCGGCATGCACACGATCGGTGCTTCCTTATGTTACTGCTCCCGATTTCTCGTGCTGCTTCGCGCTCTCCTGAAAGCAAAACGGCGGGGCACAAATCCTGTGCCCCGCCGTTCCATACTCCCCATCCAAAATTCCTTCTTCAGGCAGGTCGGCCCATGAACCGGGATAACCCGACAAAAGATTATATTTGAATTTTACTGATTATTTTTTCTGCGCCGGGCGATACCCGCCAGACCAAGCAAGCCGGAGCCAAACAACCACGCTGCTGCCGGCACGGGTATCGGAGCCGGAGCCACGGTGAGGCTCATGCTGGTCCACTGTCCCAGCAATTGGTCATAGTCATCAAAAAACAGGAACGATGAATTGAAGCTTGGCGAACCGGTTTTCTGGAAATCGAAATCATACAGAGACCCGGCGGTGAAAGTCAGGGAAGGCCCAAGCCCCGAGCCATAACCATTGTCATCGGTCGCGTAAACGAACGTTCCGTTGAGGTTAATGCTCATGGTATTGCCGGTGCCGGTAGCGAAGGAAACCGTGCCGGTTTCGCTGCCGATGGTTCCCAAGTCTGCCGTAAAGGTGCCGGTAGCGGTAACGCTTTCACCGACCGTCAGGTTGTAGGCGTTGGGTGACCATTCATCACCGCTCAGCACATCGCCCGTGATCGTGAAGTTATAGGTGGTTGAAACGGCGTGAGCCGCAGGCGCTGCACAGAATAATGCCAAGGTCGCCGCCAATCCTGAGAAGGTTTTATTCATCTTCATAATAAGACTCTCCGTCCTGTGGTCCTGGTGCAAACGTTATGAACTTTTTAATTAAATTATTAAATTAAAGCCCTACAGCCGAACAAGCGCTGCTTACCGCCGCATAACAGGCGGCAGCCTCGGGTGCGGTAATGTTGAAACTCCTGATCACCGTTGGCGCCACGTTCAGATCGATATAACGGCAACGTTCCCGGCTTACGGTCGTATCCGACTCGGCAAAATGAGTTCTGGGCGCATTGTCGATGATCTGGATTCTGTTCGTGGCGCGCATGCAGGCCGCCGCCATGTTGTCGGCCGTGATGGAAGCCAGTTCGGCATCGCTCCAGCATGGGCAGGGGATCTTCACGCAAGGCATGTCGGGATCGCTTGCCTGTTTCTTCTTGTTGTAATTGGCAAGTATCTTGGAATTGACGGGTTCTTTTTCAAAAGTGTCCAGATCCTGCGCCTCGCAATAGGCGACGCACAGACCGTACAGACCCGGCGTTGCATTCGTCTTCAACACGTCGCACACGCCTTCATTGGCCGGGGTGGTGCCATCCGGCGTTTCAGCCATGGCAGGAGCCAGGATAGCGAGCCCCGCGATAAAAAATGCACCCACCAGAGCAAACGATATTTTTTTCATATGCACTCTCCACGCCCAGGGCGCTTGCCCGTTTCTTCGTTGTTCCCGTTGTTTCTTCCGACTCTGTTGAATCCGAACAAAAAACGGCAGAGAGCAAAAACCGCACCCTCTGTCATTTAAAATTTCCCCAAAATATTATTGTTTAATTCTCCTCCGAACTCCGAATACGATTTCGGACAAGCGTATGGGTGCGGTCCTTGCGGACCGCACCCACCACCTTACCGATTATTATTATTCCTCATGGACCGTTACAGGATTTGCTCTGACGGATTCAGCTCGTCAGACAATTCCCGTTTAGGCCTTCTTCTTGCGACGGGCGATACCAACCAGGCCGAGCAGGCCCGAGCCGAACAGCCACACCGCGGCCGGCACCGGGATAACGGCATCCGGGGTTGCGGTCATGTTGGCGTTGAAGTTGGCGTTGAAGTTCTGGAACGGTCCGCCGGTCGGCATGGGGATACCCATGACGCCGTCAGCGTTGCCGTCGGCCGACGCCAGCATCCACACCGTGGAGCCGGCCGGCTTGTTGGTGGCAAGACCACCCACATAGCCCGGGCCATCCCACAGACAGTTCTGAGTGGTCGCCGAGGCGGTGGAATCGCAGCCGCTGATGTTCGAGCTGCGGGCGATGCCGGGGCCGAACATGCTGCCCGGGTTGGCCACCACGAACACGTCAATGTTCTTGGCGGTGTTCCAATCGAAGAGCATGTGCATGCCGATCTGGCCAGCGCCGACGGTCGCGTTCAGGAAGCCAGTCTCAGCCGCGCCGCCACCCAGGGTGACATCGAAGCTGTAGCTGCCCGGCGTGAACACCTGGATGTCATGCGCGGTCCAGGTATGACCGAAGAAACCCGTGGTTGACGACGCGGTCACGTTCGACCCGCTGCCCGGGCCGGTGTAGTCCGAGCTGGACGTGTAGCCGTTGCCGTCCCACGTCATGGCCACGTCGTTGGTGCCGCCGACGGTGTAGCCACCGGCATCCAACATGGTGAAGTTGGCGCGGTCAGTGGAAAAGTCAAAAGCGCCGTACAGGTTCGTGACGAGCGCGGCCTGAGCGGCCGGCGCGCCAAAAGCGAGCACGATGCTGGAAGCAATAAGCGACTTCTTGATCATAGGATTCATTAACCTTCCTCCAGTTAAAACACAGTTTTATCGAACACAAATTACGCTTTTCAAAATGCACAGCATGTTTTTACGTAAAAACCGCGTCCGGACTTACACGCAACCCCTCGCCTAAGAAAAAGCTTGGCACTGCGAGCAGTGTCCTTTCCGCCTCTGCCTAAATGCAATCCATGTGCCACATAATTTATACAATTAAATTCATATAGTTATGTCACATTTCGGGTTTGCCTGATTCAAGAATGTAAATAATACCGACAGATATGCTGTGTCGAATGGGCCTATAAATCCATTACATCAGTTGCGTCAGCCCCTGATGCATGGCTGAATACTCGGCATGCCAAGCGCAAAATACATTAAATAATAATTTATTCAATAAGTTAAATGCAGCCGACAGCGCGCCGGAACCACAATGGACCAAATACATAAAGGCCCTATGGATCTGTAAAGTCTACCGACTTATTTTCCTGAAACATACACAACATTATGTTTTTACAAAGTAAAATGACAATTACTGGGGCATTATCAGGAGCTACCCGATAGCATCCGCATCCGGAATTCATTTCAGCGATCAGCCTGCCCGGGGAACACAGCTACGCGATCTGGCCAAGTGTGAACTGATCCGGAGAGCCGCGTCGATCTTTTGGGATAGTATCCGACTGCACAGCGATACCGCGTGCCGCAATAAACAGAAACAGGGGTAATGTCATGACGCAGGATGTATTGCCTGACGATGTGCGGAAGGGGCGCGCGAAGGACCTGCTCAGCCAGGGTCGCCTGGAAGAAGCGCGCGCCTTGCTGGCCGAGCTTTGCCAGGGCGATCAGCGCGACGTGGAGGCCTGGATCATGTACAGCGCCGCCTGCGCACATCTCGGAAACTTCGAGGACGTCATCACGGCGTGCCGCCGGGCGCTCGCCATCCAGCCGGACTATCTGCCGGCGCTGACCAACCTCGCCAGCGCTTCGGCGGCTCTGGGACGGCACGCCGAAGCCGCCGCTCAATTCGGCGATGTCCTGAGGTTTGCCCCGGACAACCCCGCGGTGCTCAATAATTACGCCCATGCCCTGATCCTCGCGGGCCGCGCCGGGGAAGCACGGGCTGCGCTGGAAAATGCCGTGCGCCTGCAACCGTATTACGCGGAGGCGCATTACAACCTGGCGATTCTGCTGGATCAGATCGGACTGCCGGCGGAAGCCTTGCGCGAATACGAACAGGCGGCGACGCTGAAACCGGGCCTGCCCCGGCTCGAAGAACGCATGGCCCAGCTGCGGCAGTCCGCCGGACGCATGGCATGAACCGGTCTCATCCTCCCGCCGTGTCGCGAACTCCCGTCCGCATCGCTTCATAAGCCGACTCCACCGTCCGCGCATAATCCCCGGCCGCGCACAGGCGCGACTGTTTGACGCGTTCGCGCAACTGTGCGCGGAGCCCGGCCAATTTTGCGCCATCGGCCGCGAGTTCGCGCCCTGTCGCGACATAGCGCTCGGGTGTGTCCGCGATCCATTCCGGAAATCCCGCCGCCGTCAGCAGGCTCGCCCCCACGCGCGCGCTGTGGCGATCGCCGCACAGGCTGACGACAGGCACGCCCATCCACAGCGCCTCGCAGGTTGTCGTGGTGCCGTTGTACGGAAACGTGTCCAGCGCCAGGTCGATGCGGGAATAGGCACCGAGATGACCGGCGTCATCCGGAATGTAGCCGATCAGGTCGAGACGCTCACCGGGAATTCCGGCCTCCGCAAACAGAGCCTGATAGCGTTCGCGCGTGGACCGGTCGGTCAACGAAGGATTCTTCAGGACCAGCCGGCTGCCCGGCACAGCAAGTAACAGTCTCGCCCACAGCGCGATGACCTCCGGATTGACCTTGGCCAGATTGTTGAACGAACCGAAGGTGACGAAACCGTTCGTCTCGCATGGCGACCGTGCCGGCGGCGGCGCGTTCTCCGGCGGCCGGTAGCACAGGAAACATCCGGGCAGACGATACAGCGATTCGGTGCAAAACCGCTCCGCGCCCGGCGGATCGGCGATGGCGTCGGAGAGGCGATAATCCATCCCGGTGACGCCGGTCGTATCGGGATAACCGATAAAAGACACTTGCACCGGCGCTGCCCGGGATGCAAAGACGGTGAGCCGGTTGCCGGAGGTATGGCCGTTGAGGTCCACCAGGATGTCAATCGCATCATCGGCGATGGCGCGCGACAACTGTGCATCGTCCATGTCGGCGACATCGCGCCAGCGATGCGCCAGACGCCGCAGCCGCCCGGTGGTGTCATCGGCTTCCTTGTGCGAGAAATAACAGGTGATTTCGTAACGCGCGGGATCGTGATGCGCCAGCAGCGGTTCGATGAAATAGGCCACCGAGTGCTTGCGCAGGTCCGCGGACACATAACCGATGCGCAGGCGCGCCGACCGTTCGCCGGCGGCCGCGATCGGCCCCGGCGCGGACGCGGGAACCGGGCGCGCCACGTTGCCCGGCCATTGGCGGTGGCGCTCCAGCAGCTCCACTGGATCCTGCCCGGCAAGATAATGCAGCGTGAGCAACATACTGGAATGGATGCGCGCATTGCGCGGTTCCAGCTTCAGCGCCGCGTCGAAATACTCGATGGATTCGCGGTATTTTCCCTGCATGCACAACGCCGCGGCCGCATTCTCCTGGATTTCGGCGAGCCGCGGATGCTTCAGACGGATCGCCTTGTCGTAGGCGTTGATGGCGGCCTCGTAACGGCCCAGCGTCTGCATCGCGGACCCGTACACGGCGTAAAACTCGGCGTTGCCGGGCTGATAGCGCAGTATTCCGCGAAACACCTCCTCCGCTTCCTCGTAACGGTGCAGCGCCGCGAGGACATGCCCGAGACTCGTGGCCGCGCCTTCGTGCCGCGGATTCAGCGCGAGTGTCCGGCGCAGGGCGGTCACGGACTTTTCCAGCTGACGCGTGTCACGCAGCGCAATGCCAAGGTTGTACCAGGCGCCGACATGCCGCGGATTCAGCTCCACCGCCTTCGAACAGCAGGCCACGGCCTCGTCGTGCCGCTTGAGCATGCCGTTGATGGCGCCGAGCGTGTGCCAGCAGTCGGCATCGGTTTTGAGCCCGGCGCAGACCTGCTGATACACCAGCCGCGCCTCGTCGAAGCGGCGGGCGGCGATGAGGTCCTTGCCGAGCTTGAGCTTGGAGCGCAGAAGGATATCGGTCTGGGACATGTATCAGGATGGCATCGGTGGCGCCGGCGGCATGGTCGTGGTCATGAGACTTCAGCCGTTTCGACGCATGCGACGGCCCGGATTCCCGGCCCGCGCCGTTCCGGCAGCCGTCGCGCGGCGTCAGTCAAAAGAATATTTTACCCGATAAACGCTCTCGGCCAGGATGAGCGGGCGGCGCAGAAGATACAACCGGCCTTGCACGTCCCGCCCCGACTCGCGGCGCAACACGGCGGCGTGACTTCCGACCTCGGTAAAGCCGGCGTCGGCGGCGAGCGCGCGGATGTAGTTGTCGGAATGGGCATAGCGTCCCGTTTGCCGCAACACGAATGTCCCGTTGTCGTCGCCGGTCTCGACGGAAAACGCCAGAATCCCGCCGGGTCTGAGCGCCGTGGCGCAGGCGGCGAATACCTCCCGCAGATCGCCCAGATAGACGAACACGTCGGCGGCGATGGCGAGGTCCCACGCAGCCGCTTTCGATCGCAGGCTGGCGGTGATGTCGCCAACTTCCAGCGCATCATACAGGTTGCCCTGTTTCGCCTTCTCGATCATCCGCGGGGAAAGATCGACACCCTGCATGAAATGCGCGATGTCACGGAAAAGCGGCGCGCACAATCCGGTGCCGCAGCCCAGGTCGATGATGTCCTGCGACTTCCCCGCCGGCGCCACATGCTGCCGCATCAGTTCACGCAGCAGCTGCGGTGTGCGGTACTGCAGCGTTCCGACCAGCTTCTCGTCGAACGTGTCGGCTGCCTCGTCGAAAAGCGAGGCAACATAGGCGGCCGGCGCCGTGGATGGCGTGTCTCCCCGCTGCGCCGCCAGCAGGTGCCGCGCCTGGTCGTCGTGCGGGTTGATGCGCAGAATTTCCTCGAAATGTTTCGCCGCCTCTTCATGGTGGCCCGCGGCTTGCAGACCGAAGGCAAGCCGGTAATGCGCCTGCAGATGATCGTTGTCGAGCGCGATCGTCCGGCGATAAGCGGCTTCGGCCTTGCCGAACAGCCTCTGGACGCGAAAACTCTCCCCCATGAGGTAATGCACCCCGGGCAGATCCTGCCTGAGATCCAGGACTCTCCGGTAGCTTTCAACCGCGGCCGCAGGCTCGCCCAGCCGGTCGAGAACCATGCCCAGTCGCAGATGGGCCTCGGGGAATCCCGGCAGGAGGTCCGCGGCCTGCGCGTAGTGCCGGCGTGCCTGCTGAATTTCATCACGGCCTTCGAGCAGGCCCGCCAGCGTGAAGTGCGCCTCGCCGGTACGCGGCTCCAGGGCGATGGCGCGCATGGCCGCGGCTTCCGCCTCAGCGAACTTGCGCTGGCCGATTCTGGCCTGTGCCAACATGCTCCACGCCCGCACCAGTTCCGGCTCGATCTTCAGCGCCGCTTCATAGCCTGCCTCGGCTTCGGCGAACCTTCCCTGTGCCTGCAGGGCATTTGCCAGGTTGAAGTGCGCCGGCGCGGAGCCGGGTTGAAGCGCGAGCGACCGGTGGCAGCATTCTTCAGCGCGAGTCAGCTGTTTCGCCAAGCCGTGGGCGATGCCGAGCGTCAGCCAGATATCGGCATTGTCCGGCTGCAACGCGGCCGCCTGCTGGAGCCGGTCAATCGCCGCCGCGTGTTCGCCGAGGGTCGCCAGCAACTTGCCAAGTCCGAATTGGGCCTCGACCTGGCCGGGATTGAGCTCAACCGCCCTGCCGAGCGCCATTAGGGCCGTGGCGCTGTCGCCGGTATCAGCGCTGACACAGCCATACAAAAACCAGTCATCGGATGTCGCGCCGGATGTCTCGCAAACCCGCCGACACAGCTCGATCGCTTCCTGTGGCCGTCCGGTCCTGAACAGCTGCTCGACGCGGTCGGCCGTGGTGTTGCGCTGCGGGTCTGTCATCATGGATTTGCTTGCACAATTAAATGGATTTTACGGGCTAACGCCCTGCTCCGGGCGGCATCAGATGCCTTCCCGCACGGCTTGCAGCGTCAACGGTACCTGAAATGGGGGATGTTTTCCAAGCGAGCGGCCGGTATCGTGGGAACCCACCGGTTTGGCATGGCAGAAACGGATCAGCGTGTTCAGCGGCGCGACGACACGCGCTGAACATCGCTGATTTCGCGGACATCTCTCCGTGAGGCGGATAATGTGCCCGGGGCCGGCCCGTGCCCGGCGATCAAAAAACTTGTTTTTTCAGCTGCTGCGCCGGCGCCGCGCGACGCCCATCAGCCCGAGCAAGCCGGAACCGAACAACCAGGCCGCCGCCGGCACCGGCACGACGCTCGCCGTGCTCACATAGTCCGAGTGGCCGGTGGGAGCGATGAAGTCCAGCGTGCGCGAACCATCGGCACGCAACATGAACGCATAGCCGCCAAAGGCGTTGCTGTGCCAGACCGCGCCTGGCGTGCCGGCGGGAACAATCGTGACATCCCAGCGCTGGCCGCTGGCGCCGGTCGTGGGGTTGGAATCGGTCCGCATTTTCCGGCTGCCATCGGGATTGAACGAATCCGCGGAAACCCAGACGCCCGCCGGCACCACACCCGCGCCGAGGAATGAAACCAGGTTCTGATAAGCCGGATCGAGCGCGGCTCCGGATACCACACCGTTGGCATCGAGCGGATTGATGGCGGGATTGCTGTTGTTCATCACCGCGCTGCCGGAAAAGTTCATGGGCACGCCTTCGACGGTGGTGGTGGTCACGACGTAATCACCGTAACTGCGCATGACGAAGCCCGGGATCAACTGCGTCGAGGAGAACGTGCCGGGATTGGTGCCATAGTCGTAATACACGTCCATGGCGAAATCGAAGGTCACCTGCCCCGCCATGATGCCGACGCCGTTGGGGTCGGCGTTGAGCACCGAGCCGCACCATCCCTGCGCGTCCGAGATCGCGTACGGCTGGAAGTTGAAGAACGTGTCTTTTGTCGTGCTGGCCTTGATTCCGGCCGTGTCCGAGTACTTGAACACGTCGTAGAAGCCGAACGACATGTCGCTTTTGCCGATATTATAGTTGCCGGCCTTGTCTATCTGCATGTTGCTGAAGGTGCTGTTGACTGGCGTCGTGTAGGCCCATTGGTAAAAATTCACCGCCCCGTCCATGTTAGCCCGGGGATACGGCGATGAACTCGTGGTTGAATCCGTCAGCTCCCGGTAGGCGTCGTACGGTGCATCGCGCGTGATTCCGTCGGGATTGTTCGTGATGACATGCTGAACCTGGCCGATGCGCGAGGCATCGAAGCCGGACCCAACCTGGAAATCATTCGCACCGACGCCCGTCGGACCGGTGTAACCCCAATCGTTGAAAGTGATGGCACCGGTTGTGCCGGAACTGATGGTGGGATCAATGGTCGTGGTCCACGTGGTCGGTGTTGCCGCCATGAGCACCGGACTCACCATCGAAACAAGCGCCGCACCGATGCCGCTGGCAAGCGTTTTCCTCGTCACGTCTTTCATTTCACTCCTCCTGTCGATCTGGTTTTGAAGCACATTGGTGCCTTCCAGGCTGATGAATGGGGACCTTTGCGGAATTCCCCTCAATCACGATCCAGCGCCCGGTTTCTTGAACGGCGATCAACACGAGACCATAAAAACCATGGAATTATCAGTGCCTTTTGTTACATATTTCCTCATTGAGACTACTTTATTTTTCACGACCGGCTCGATCATGCAATGTTTCGCGTCGGGAAAGACACAAAAAAGCTCTATTGATCCGGCTGAATGCATCCCGGCATCATTGAACAATCAGATCCTTGAGCACTCTGGTCATCTCCGCGCCGCACCACTTCGAATCGAGAAATTTCGGCGGCTTGGTCATTCTCTGGCTGATCTCTTTGGCAAGTTGCCGGCGTTTTTCCCGGTCCTGTCCCAATTCCACGGCCAGGCGAATAAACGCTTCCTCGTCGGAGGCGATCAGCTGCGGGAGATCCATGTCGCGCAACGCGCCTGAGGCCATCCGGGAGCGCTGTGAATTTCCCTCCAGCACGACGGTCGGAACGCCGACCAGCAAGGGGTCAATCAGGGAGGTCATGCCGGAATGCGGAAAGGAATCCAGGTAAACATCCGCCACGCTGCCCAGCATGGCCCGGACATCGGCGATATCCGGCAATGGCGGCTTGATCGCCACGCGATTGACGTCAATGCCGAGCCGCTTGCAGGTGGCCGTAATGCGCAGGAACAGCGGACCCACGAAATAATAATTCGTCCAGTTCAGATTGAAGGGATAGAGCAGCAGTCTCGAACCGGGGGTGGCCGCCAGGATCCGGATCCAGGTTTCCTCCAGCTCGGGCGTAATCTTGAAGAAATTCGCCCCCGCGGCGTAGACCGTCACATCTTCGGGAATCCCCAGCATGGCCCGGCTGATGTTTTGAGTCGCCGCCCGTTCGTTCTGCTGTCCGAAATCGAAACAGAGAACGGGGCCGTCCATGCACACCAGCTTTTCCGTGTAATGCTCCTGCGCGCCTTTGACCGGCTCGGAAAGATGGCCGGAGACGAACACGTCCAGATTATGAAACCCGGTCGTGACCGGCGAGCAACCGCCCGTGAGCTGAAGGCGCGCCAGGCGATGCGCGCACAACTGCACGAAAGTGGACGTTCCGGCGGCCAGGTTGGTCCCGATCCAGATGGCATCAAGGTCCAGGGCGCGGATGATTTCAACGGATGCCTTGATGTCAGCGGGTATCTCCACCAGCCGGTCGGCGCGTGCGGAGCAATATTTCTCCAGCTCCGCGCTCTTCTTGTCGCGGATGGCGCGCGTGATGAGAACGACCTCGATGGCGTCGCGGTCGAGATGCGCGAACACCGGCAGGGTCGCGAAGGTCTCGGACCGGGGGTCAAGGTCCTGCATGAGCACGCCGAAGCGGATGCGGCCGCCGTCCCGCGCGCGCGGACCGAACTGGAAATCGGGCCGGGCGTCCCACAGTTCCTGCGCGAGTTCGATCAGCTCGGCACGCTTGCGGCAGAGATCGCGCAGGTTGTGCCAGGAAAAATAAAGTGACACGAAGGAGGCGTACTGCAGGAACGCACGCAACACTTCCTGCCAGTGGGCGGAAGAACGATTAGCCAGGATATTGGCGTGGAGATAATCCACCCAGCGCGAAACATTCCGGTAGTAAAGCTCGATCTCGCCCTTCTCCCTGAACAACCACTGCTGCCCCAACACGCACCGGAACACGGTGCGCAACATCCAGACGGGAATGCCGGGCAATGTTTCGCAGGGCAGGTACTTGTATGGATTTTCATAGAGCGACGCCGCCAGGACCGCGTTCAGGGCGGCGTGATTCGCATTGTCCCCGGTCACCTGCCGCATCACTTCGGCGACAAACTCCCGCTCCTGATCCAAAGCGGGATATCCCGAGATACCGCCATTGAGCATCGTGAAGCAGGCTTCACCGAAGTCGCTCTTGTAGAGCGGTTCCAGCCGGGCAGGTGGCGTCGCCAGCAGCGTCCGCGCCATCTCGTGCCGGAGACCGAGCATGCGCCGCGCCCAGATGAGGTCCGCCGGGTTCCTCCCCAGCTGTGTCAAAATTTCTTCGAGGCGTTGTGAATACATGGTCAGGAGTTCATTGCCGCGCCGCGAAACCGGCTGCAGTCCGGCGCCGTAACGATTCGTTTCCGGGCGATCAATCGCGGTGCTTCAGCAGGTTCTGTTATCGTCGCGGAAATCGACGCGCGGCCTGCCGCGTTTTATAATCGGAACCTCCCGGGTGTACGGGATATTTCCGTGTACGGCATGGCGGACGTGCGGATCAACAGGCCTCTCCCCGGGATGCCACACGCAGGCAGGCTGCCGGGGGAACCCGTCAGGCGTGAAAAAACGGACGCCATTACCGGCGAAATTATCGCGAACAGTGAAGGCGAGAAGCTCTGACTTGTATTTTATGTGTTCACGCATAAGCGATGTCATCGTGTGCCTGGCGATTTACCATCGTAAACTCCGGCAGTTTCCCGAATTGTGGAATTTAAGGTAAGGCCAGGTCAATGCCAGAATTCGATTATCTGGTTGGTGGGCACAAAATCCGGCTCCCGGAAGGCCACGCCCTGCCCGACTACCAGAGCCGGTACAGGCGTTATGACTACACGCTGGGCGAACTCGCCGGAATCGTATCAGAAAAATATCCGGGCTCTCCCCGAATTGATGTTGGGGCCAACATCGGGGACTCCTGGGCGTTGATGAACAAGCACGTCATCACGGAAACGCTCCTGATTGAGGGCGACCCTGCCTACACCAACCTGCTGAAGTTTAACGTAAACCGGCTGGGTCACCCGGCGCAGGTTTGCGAAGCCTTCTGCGGAACGACGAGCGGGACCGTTTCAGAGCAAAGCATCCGGAGGACCGGAGCCGGGACGTCCAGCATCAACAATGCCGCCGCGCCCGCGGGCGATGCGACCATACCGATCCTCACCTTCCATGAAATTCTCGATCGGCATCCTGTTTTCAAGTCATCCAGACTCATCAAGCTCGATACCGACGGATACGATTTCGGCATCCTTGAAGCCTATGCTTCGCTTTTTTCGCAAATGCAGGCGACGGTTTACTATGAGTGCGCGCCTTTCGAACAGGAAAGGGGCCTGGACGAGAGCTTAAAATCCTTTCAGGAACTGGTTAAATTCTTCAAATATTATGTCGTCTATGACAATTTCGGACACTTCATGTGCAGCATGGAAGGCGACAACCTGCTCGAAAAATATCTCGAATTGATGGTGTTTCTGGTTTCAAATAGAGTAGACGGCGCAGCGGTTTATTATTTCGACATTGCGGCATTTACTCCAGACAATAAAGACTTGTTTTTAAAATTGAAGGATCTTGAAATATCCCGTTTTTTCAGGCGCCACTCGTGAGGCCTCATTTCGTGAATGGCCGACACAAGGCGCGGAACGCTCCGTGAACCACAAATGAAAATCGGGCTTTATCTGTACGGCTACGACCCCAAATTGGGCGGCGGCTACACCTTCGTTGACAGCATTGTCACCGCCCTGGGCGCCACCGAAAGCCGCCATGAGGTGTACTGTTTCCATTACGGCCAGGGCCAGCCCGCCTCGACGGGCTCCGTGCGCTGGGTGCAACTTATTAATAGTCCCGGCAAGCAGGGGGAACGGCCCCTGAATGACGCGGTACTCCGGCACGGGATTGAGCTGGTCTGGTTTGTCACAGTGCCGATTTACGAAACCGTGGATGTGCCTTACATTTTCACGGTCTGGGATTTGATGCATCGCACACACCCCTGTTTTCCCGAAGTCGGCGCGTTCGGCGGATGGCCGTGGGATCAGCGCGAGAAGTTCTATCAATATATATTGCCTCGCGCCACTTACGTGGTTACCGGCAACGAGGCCGGCAAGAAGGATGTGGTGGATTATTACCGGGTGCCGCCGGAGCGGGTCAAAACCCTGCCCTTGCCGACGCCGGAGTTTGCACTCGGTTCCGTCGCGGCGCGTGCACCGGCCGGATTCAGCGACCGGACGCCGTTCCTGTTCTACCCCGCCCAGTTCTGGCCGCACAAGAATCACGTCACCTTGCTGTTGGCGCTCAAGATCCTCATTGAACAGCATCATCTGGATTTTTCCATCGTTCTGACCGGAGCCGACAAGGGAAATCTGAATTTCGTCCGGCAGACCGCGAAGGAACTGGGGCTTGAGGATCGCGCGCATATCCTGGGGTTCGTTTCGCGGGAAGAACTGGTTTACCTGTACCAGAACGCCTTCGCGCTGGCTTATCCCTCTTTTTTCGGCCCGGACAATATCCCGCCCATGGAGGCATTCGCATCGGGTTGCCCGGTGGTGGCCGCCGGAGTTCCCGGCGCGGAGGAACAAATGGGAGACGCCGCGCTGTTCTTCGACCCCGCCAGCGAGACGCAACTGGCCGCCAGAATACATGAACTTCATTCCAGACCCGCTCTCCGGGAGACCCTGATCGAGCGTGGTCGCACACGGGCCCGTCAGTGGACGGCCAGGGATTATGTGCGCAGGATTTTCCAGATAGCGGAAGAATTTCAGCCCATGCGCCGCAACTGGAGCAGCCGCGAACCCGGCAAGTACCTGTGAGATCAATTCACCCGGGCCCGACATGAGCAATCTTCCCAAACTGCTGGCCAGGGGCGGCGCGCTCGTCCGCCAGGGCGATATCGCCGGTGCGCGGGCGGAATTTGAAAGAGCCGCTCGCGATCACACGCGCAACGCCGAACCCTGGATCAGTCTGGCCGCCGTTCATGGCATGCAGGGTAACTACGCCGAGGCCTTGCGCTGCGCCCGCAAGGCCGTCGAGCTGGCGCCGCATTCGCTTCAAGCCTGGGTAAATCTCGGAAACGCGGCACAGCATACCGGCGAGCTCACCCAGGCGGCGGAGGCCTTTCAGCGGGCGCGCGGGCTGCCGGGCTGTCCTGCCGATATCGTCCTGCAACTCGGCCTGACGCTGGCCCAGCTCGGGCGCTGGATGGAAGCGGAAAAACCCTTGCGTGAATATCTCGTTCACCACCCCGGTCATCGGGAAGCCACGCTCCGGCTCGCCCGGATTCTGACCATCAAGGGCGAAACCGCCGCTGCCGCGGCCATGACCGAGGAGTATTGCCGACGCCACAGCGGCGATACGCGGGCGCTGTTGCAGCTGGGCGCCATTTATCTCGATCAGGGGCGCCTCCAGGACGCCTGGCGACTGTGCGACCAGGCTATGCGGGAATCCGCCGGCGCGGCGGAGGCATTGCTGTTCAAGGGCACGCTGCTGACATTCGAAGGACGTCACGCGGCGGCGCGCGAAGTGTATGAACAGCTCGCGCGCCTGCAGCCGGACAATCCGCAGACGCTGATCATGCTGTCGCTCGCCTGCTACCAGTCGGCCGACCCGGATGCCGGGCTGGCTTACGCGCGCACGGCATTGAAAGCGAATCCGCGCACGATCGACGATCTGACCTCGCTCGGCAACATATTCATGATGACCGACCCGGCGGAATCGCGGCGGCTGATGGAAAAGGCGCTGACGCTGGCGCCGGATGATCCGAGGGCGCTGGTGCTCAGGGGACAGGTGCTGGAATTCGAGGGGGACAAACAGGGGGCCTGGAGCAGCGCGTTCGCAGCCATTGAGCGTGGTTCTGTCAGCACCGAGGCTGTCGTCGTCGCCGCCAACGTCGCCCCGTCGGTCGGTCGGACGGAAGAAGCCATCGGCTTGCTCGAACAGGTCGTTGCGCGCGCCGGTATTTCCGCCACGAATCAGCGGGCATTGCACTTCGCGCTGGCCAATCTGTGCGACAAGGCAAAACAATACGACCGGGCCTTCGATCACGCCGTTATCGCCAACCGGCTGAAGAACGTTCCACAGAACATCCATCATGGCCATCTGGCGCAGATCAACAGCCACATGCAGGTGTACGCCGCGACCGCAATCGCGTCACTGCCCCGCTCCACCGTGCGTTCCGAGCTGCCGGTGTTCATCGTCGGCATGCCGCGCTCCGGGACCAGCCTGGTCGAACAGATCCTCTCCTGCCACAGCAAGGTACATGCCCGCGGCGAGACCACGGACATCGAAAAACTGGCGGACCAGATTCCCTATTATCCCGATGGCGTGCGCAATCTTGCGCCGGAGAAGCTGAACGTCATGGCGGGTGCCTATGTCCAGCGCTTGCATGACATGGCCCCTTCCGCAACCCGCGTCACTGACAAGCTGCCCGGCAACTACATGTATCTCGGCATCATCAGCCAGCTGTTCCCGGGCGCGCGGGTATTGCACTGCAAGCGCGACCCGCGCGACATCTGCCTGTCCAATTACTTCATTGATTTTGGCGCGGGGCTGGGCTTTACCTACGATCTCGAGGCGCTGGCGTACACCTACAAAGCCTACCAGGAGCTGATGGAGCACTGGAAAGCGATGCTGCCGATCCCGATCCTGGACGTGCAATACGAGGAACTGGTCGAGGAGCCGCGTTCCCATGTCGAAGCCATCCTGAAATTCTGCGGTCTCGAGTGGGAAGACGCCTGTCTCGACTTTCATCAATCCAAACGACAGGTGATGACGGCCAGTTACGACCAGGTGCGGCGCCCGCTGTACAAAAGCTCAAAGGCGCGCTGGAAGAATTATGCGCGGCAGCTGGAGCCGGTCAGCCGTATTCTCGGCCTGAAAGACGACGCATGACGACATGCCGCACTGGCGCTGAACGGCGGAATGATTTGAATGGGCACCAGAGATGAAGCCATCGCCGCCCACCGGCGCGGGGATCTCGTCAAGGCGGAGCGTCTCTATCGCCATCTGCTCCGTGCCGCCCCGTCGGACGCGGAACTTCACTACTGTCTCGGATTGCTTTGCTTTCAAACCAGCCGCGCGCGCGAAAGCATCCAGTGGCTGCAACAGGCCCTCGCTCTGGCTCCCGCGTCCGGCCCGACGCTGCAACTGCTGATCCGCGTCAGCGTTGAGACCGGCGATGCCGAAGGCGCCCTCGCCTCGCTCGATCGTTATCTCGCGCTGCATCCCCATGATGCCGGGATGCTTCATCTCAAAGGTCAGCAACTCGCGCGCCTGGGGAAACTGCGCGACGCCGAGCGCGCTTTCTTTCAGGCGGCCGAACGTACCGGTGAGGCGGCGATGCATCACGATCTG
This sequence comes from Sulfuricaulis limicola, assembly GCF_002355735.1. Taxonomy (GTDB): domain Bacteria; phylum Pseudomonadota; class Gammaproteobacteria; order Acidiferrobacterales; family Sulfurifustaceae; genus Sulfuricaulis; species Sulfuricaulis limicola. The sequence continues at coordinate 1,589,465 of NZ_AP014879.1, forward strand.
GGACTGTGCCGGCAATTGCAGGGAAACCTGCCGGGGGCGATACAGGCCTACCGCGAGGCGATCCGGCGCGGACACGATCATCCCCGCACAAGATTGTGGCTGGCCCAGTGCCTTCGCGCAGTTGGACGAATCCGCGAGTACTACGAGACCGCCACGGGCGCGACCGGCGACGCGCTGAATGACATCGAGCTGGCCATCGAGGCGCAGACCGCGCGTCGCTACGTGTGCGACTGGGAAGGCGTCGAGACCAACCAGCCCGCCTTCATGGCCGGTCTGCAGAGCGCGCTGAAGCAGGGCAGCGGCGCGAGCATTCCGCCCGGCATCCTGAACTTCATGGAGGTGGACGAGCCAACCATCGCATCAGCCGCAAAAAAATATGCACGTCAGCTGGCCACGGCCGGCGATGCATTGCGACAGAAGCTCCGCAGGCCGCCCGCGCGCGGCGATACGGGAAAACTGCGCGTGGGTTATCTGTCCACCGATTTTTTTGCCCACGCCGTCGGTTTCCTGGTGCGCGATCTCTTTGCCTGTCACGATCGCACGCGTTTCGAAATTTGCGGATACTCGCTGCGGCATCATCCTGATGAAGTGCAGGCGCGCATACGGGAAGGCTGCGACACGTACCGCAATCTTGCCGGAAAAAATCCGGAAGAAATCGCGCATGCGATCCTCGGCGACCGGATCGACATCCTGATCGATCTGGCGGGTTACACCAGCGCGGCGCAGCCGGCGGTCCTCGCGGCCCGTCCGGCGCCGGTCCAGATTTCCTGGCTCGGCTACCTCGGGACCAGCGGCGCGGATTTCATCGACTACCTCATCGCCGATGACGTCGCGCTGCCGGAGGAACTGGCCGGGGATTACACCGAACGCATCATCCGCCTGCCGCATTTCATGATTACGTCGCCGTTATCCACTTCGGAAAAAAGTCCCTCGCGCGAGGCGCTGGGGCTGGGCAACGATGGATTCGTGTTTTGCAGTTTCAACCAGCCTTACAAGCTCGACCGGAGAACCTTCGGGGCATGGATGGATATCCTGCGGCGGGTCCCGGGAAGCCGGTTGTGGATGTACGTCCCCGATCTGGAGGCATGCGGCGGCAACCTGCGGCGCGAAGCGATGCGCCTGGAGGTGGATCCCGGCCGTCTGGTTTTTGCCGGGAGCGAACCGATGGCGCAACATCTGGCGCGGATGGCGCTGGCTGACCTGGCGCTCGATCCGTTCCACATCAGCGGCGGCGCCACTTCCGTCGCAGCGCTGTACGCAGGTGTCCCGGTCCTGACGCTGCGAGGACAATCGTTCCTCGCGCGCATGGGTAGCTCGATAAACTCCCGTCTCGGGATGGACGCTCTCGATTGCACGACGCCGGAGCAATACGTAATGACCGCCGTCGAGCTGGCGCTGAATCCCGCGGCACTGGCGGCGGTCAAGGATCAGCTCAAGGAGACACGGCGAACGCACCGCTTCTTCGACACCGGCGCGTTTGTGCACTCGCTGGAGGAGGCGCTGCGGATCGCCTGGGAACGCCATGCGGCCGGACAGGCGCCGGCCGACATCAGGGTGACGGACTCGCCATCGGGCTGAAAAAAAGAGGGCAGGTTTCCCCTGCCCCCTCGCTAAAAAAACTGCTACCTATATATACCCAGTCAGGCCGTTGCCTTCCTGCGACGCGCGACACCGAGCAATCCCAGCAGGCCCGAGCCGAACAACCACACCGCCGCCGGCACCGGGATCGGATTCATGTTGGCGTTGAAGTTGGCATTGAAACCGTGGAACGGTCCGCCGGCCGGCAAGGAGATACCCATGACGCCGTCACCGTCGCCGTCGGTCGAGGCCAACATCCATACGGTGGAACCGGCCGGCTTGTTGACGGGAAAACCGCCCGCATAGCCCGGGCCATCCCACAGGCAGTTCGTTTGCGTGGCCAGTCCACCGAATGCACATCCACTTGGATTTGAACTGTTGGCAATACCGGAGCCAAACACGCTGTTCTGGTTCGCCACCACGAACACGTCGATGTTCTTGGTAATATTCCAATCGAACAGCATGTGCATGCCAATCTGGCCGGCGCCGACGGTCACATTCTGGAAGCCCACTTCGAAGTCCGCCGGGTCGGCACCCGCCGTGACATCGAAACTGTAGCTGCCCGGCAGGAACACCTGGATGTCATGCGCGCTCCAGGGCATGCCGAAAAATGGGGTCGTGGAAGATGCGGTCACATTCGCGGCGCCGCCCGGGCCGGTGTAGTCCGAGCTGGCATTGTAGGCATTGCCGTCCCACTTCATTGATACGTCGTTGGTGCCGCCGACCATATAACCGGTAGGATCCAGCATGGTGAAGTTGGCGCGGTCGGTGACCCAGCTATAAGGACCGAATACGTTGGCGACGAGCGCCGCGTTGGCGGCCGGAGCGCCGAGGGCCAGGGCAAGACTGGACACAAGCAGGGATTTTTTCATGATGGGATTCATTGTCTTCTCCTCTTTGGTGGTTGATTTATGAAGTCGTTTCAAAAAACCGGATCAAACCGCACTGTCACGAATACTGCTTAACTATGCCGTACGTTCTTCTTGCGGCGCGCGACACCGAACAATCCCAACAGGCCCGAGCCGAACAGCCACGCCGCGGCCGGGAGCGGTATGGGATCTATCACCACGGGTGCCAGGTTGGCATTAAAGTTGAAATTGTGCCCTTGGAATGCAGAACCGGTGGCACCCGGAATACCCATGATGCCATCGCCGTTGCCATCGGTAGAGGACAGCATCCAAATGGTGCTGCCGGCGGGTTTGTTGCTACTGAGCCCACCCGCATAGCCTGGACCATCCCATAAGCAGTTCTGGATGGTTCGGTCGTAGACAGAATTGCAGCCGGAAGGATTCGCGCTGTGGGCAATACCGGGACCGAAAACGCTATTCGCAGCCCACACCACAAACAGATCCATGTTTTTCACGGAATTCCAGTCGAACAGCATGTGCATGCCGAGCTGGCCGCTGCCGACCATCGCGGTCAACGTGCCTGTCTCGTAGTCATTAGGATGACCGCCTGCCGTCACATCGAAGGAGTACGTGCCCGGTATAAAGACCTGAATGTCGTGCGCCGTCCACATATGTCCGAGAAAACTGGTCGTCGACGAAGCGGTCAGGTTTGCGGCGCTGCCCGGGCCAGCGTAGTCGGAGCTGGCATTGTAGGCGTTACCGTCCCACGCGATGGCGATGTCATTGGTGCCAGCCCAGACATAACCAGTCGGATCAAGCAAGGTCATGTTTCCTCGGTCGGTGTACCAGTTGTAGGGGCCAAGCACATTAGTAACAAGTGCGGCCTGGGCATTCGTTGCCCCGAGCGTCACAGCAATAGTGGAAGCAATGAGCGCTTTTTTCATGCGCGGATTCATCGCGATCTTCTCCTCTTTAGTGATGGATTCTTAATATTATTTCGAATGCACCGGTCAGACTGAACTGCTGCGAATTTTGCTTAATGGTGCCGGACACCCCTCCTGCGGCGCGCGATACCGAGCAACCCCAACAGGCCCGAGCCGAGCAGCCAGACAGCGGTCGGCACGGGGACTTCCGGCGGCGGGGGACAGTCGCCGCACTCGATCACGTTCAGCGAGGTATTGAAGTTGGCGTTGAAACCCTGGAACGGGCCACCGCTTGCCATCGGGATACCCATGACACCGTCACCATTGCCATCAACCGACGCCATCATCCACACCGTGCTGCCGGCCGGCTTGTTGGCGGAAAGACCACCCACGGAAAAACCACCCACATAACCCGGGCCGTCCCACAGGCAGTTCGGAACGGTCGCCGCCGCAGTGAAATCGCAACCGCTGGTGTTGGAACTGCGGGCGATGCCTGAACCGAAAGTGCTGTTCAGGGAAAACACCACGAACATGTCTATGTTCCTGGCCTTCCAATCAAACAGCATGTGCATGCCGATCTGGCCGGTGCCAACAGTAACATTAAGAAAGCCTGTTTCTGTGTCTGACGGATCGCCACCCGCACTGGCGTCAAAAGAGTAACTGCCCGGCATAAACATCTGGATGTCATGCGCGGCCCAGGTGTGACCGAAGAACGGCGTGGTGGACGAAAGCGTGACATTCGCGGCGCCGCCCGGGCCGGTGTAGTCCGAGCTGGCGTTGTAAGCGTTGCCATCCCACAACATGGCGATGTCGTTGGTGCCACCTACGGTATAACCCCCGCCATCCAGCATGGTGAAGTTGGCACGGTCGGTAGTCCAATTGTGGAAGGGACCGAATATATCGGTGACAAGCGCCGCTTGGGCGCTCGGAGCGCAGAGGGCCAGGGCGAGACTAGAGGCAAGCAGAGTTTTCCGGATCGACGGCGGATGCATGACTGGGCTCCTCCATGTTGTTATTTTGTGGAAACTGACTGCGGCCGGATTTAAGTTACGCCTTGCCCGGGAGACTGGCAAGTAATTCACGCCGGCGTGACTGCGAACCGCAGTCCGCTCAATTCCGGTGCGACCGGCCCGGAAATGCGGTGACCGATGCATCCCGGCCGGAGAGTCCTTATGTCATTTCCAATCCAATCCACGGGTTGGCGCGTTTCCTTTGCCCGCCTGCCAGCATGGAGCCCGCGCATGGATCGGCCTTGCCGCCAGCGTGACCTGTATCAGTCAATTATCGGCGATAACCTATATAATGATCGGGGTTATTGGAAATTCCTTGGTGTCTCTTGGAAAGCGCAGCACTCAAGCAACAGGCGTTAGACGACATACGCAGCGGCCGGATGCGCCCTGCCCTGCAACTCCTCTCCCGGGCGTGCGAGCAGGACAACCGCGATCCCGAGATCTGGTTTTACCTCGGCGCTGTTTACGGATCGCTCGGTGACGCTCCCAATGCGGAAAAATCCTTTCGCGCGGCCATCGCCCTGCGCCCGGATTTCGTGCAGGCTCGCTTCAATCTGGCCAACGCCCTCGGGGACCAGGGCCGGCTGGCGGAGGCGGAGGCGGAATATCGCGCCGTGACCACCCTTGCGCCACAACATGCCATGGCCTGGTGCGCGCTCGGGTATGTCTGCGCCAAGCAAGACAGACTCGCGGAGGCCGAACAGGCGGCGCGGCGCGCGCTCGCGCTGGCGCCGAATACCGCCGAACCCTATGCTGCCCTCGCCAGCGTGCACCTGGCGAAAAAAGAACTGGCTGAGGCGATAAAGCAGTGCACAAAAGCGCTTGAGCGCGACCCGAATTCAATTTCGGCGCTGGTCAACCTCGGCCTGGCGCATAAAACGGCGGGAAGATTTTCCGAGGCGAAAAGATTTTTCAATCGCGCCCTCGCCATCCAGCCACGGCTGCCCGAAGCGCATTACACGCTCGGCGTGATTTTTCTGCACGAGGGCAACATGGATGAAGCCGAGTCCGCGTTTTTTCTGGCCCTGGATCATGACCCGCGCAACGTCCACGCCTTCGAACAACTCGGCGCGCTGCTGCGACACCGCGACAAGCGCGGGAAGGCGCTGGAGCTGTACCGGCGTTTTGCCGAGGCCTGTCCGGAGCATCCGGACGCCAAATTTTTCCTCGCTGTCCTGGAAGGCGGCGAGGACCCCGGGCGCATACCCGTCGAGCTGCTCGCCGAGCGCTATCGCGACGAACAGGTCGCCAGCACGTTCGACGAAGGCATGACCAAAAAACTGGATTACGTCGTCCCGGTACGCCTGAAAGAACACATGTCCGGACTGCTCGGCAGCGAATCCGCGAATCTGGATGCCCTGGACCTCGGCTGCGGCACCGGCCTTTACGGTTCCGTAGTGAAACCCTGGACGCGGCGCCTCGTCGGAGTGGACCTCTCCGCCGTCATGCTGGCGGAAGCCAGGCGCAAGGGCGTGTATGACGAATTAGTGCAGGGCGAACTGATCGAGACACTGGATGCCATCGACACGCAATACGATCTCGTGATAGCGATGGACGTTCTGGTGTTCTTCGGCGATCTCGCGCCGATTTTCGAACGCGTGAAGAAAGTATTGCGCCCGCGAGGGCTGTTCATCTTCGATCTTGAAAAGGCGGACGAGTCGCATCGCTGGCAACTGCACATCTTCGGCAACTACGTGCATTCGCGCGGCTATATCACCGAGTTGGCCGGACGTCACGGTTTTTCCGAGTTGCTGTGCGAAGAGCTCGATATACGCAAGGAGGTAAATTCGTACATCAAGGGACACCTGGTATTTTTCCGAAGCACGCAATAAGCAACCCGCGCCGCAAGGCGGATTCGCTCCGCCATCCATCGGCGCCGCATCCAGGAACCCGGCCAAAACGGTGAGCGAGACAGACGCCCCTGCCACATCCGGCCTGGCATTGCAAACATGATATTCACAGCCAACCGGCCGGGCCAATACGCCGCCGACGCCCGGATGGCGGCGACCGGGAAACAGGCACAGATCAGCATTCGAGGTTCAGGATACGGTGGATATATACCTATTATTGAGGACTGGCGGCAAACTGGTCGCGTGCCCGCGCGACACAGCCCGTCTCTGATTGAAGATCGTGATTTTCCGCGTGATGTAACGCACCTGCCAGCCCGGACAAGTGTCTTGACATTTATAATTTCAGAGGTGCACCATACATCATAATTCGCATTGGGTGGGGTGGATTTGCGCTGGTTTCGCTGCCAGAACTGCAAGATCTATATAAAAAATCAAAGATAAGCTGTTAACGCTGTCGCTGTTAGCAATTATCCTCAGAATCAAATTCCCCGTCGCGCGAGAAATGCTTTTTTACAGCGTCAGATTCAGACGCTTTGCGTCAGGCACGAGCAGTGAGAAAATCGCCTCAACGAAGGCCACGCTCAATAATAAAGTTGTTTGATACACATTCAGGAGGAGCAGCAATGAAGGTATTCACCAGGCACGCGCTCGTATCAGCGTTTGCATTTGCGTTGGCGTCCCCTGTCAGCGTCTATGCCACCAACGGCATGTGGATGATCGGGTATGGCGCCAAAGGCACCGCCATGGGCGGCGCCGGTGTTGCGTATCCGCAGGATGCGATGGCCGCCGCCTACAACCCTGCCAGCATGACAGAGGTCGGCGAAGCGCGGCTCGACGCAACCGTTGAGTTCTTCCGCCCGCCACGCAGTGTTACGCATGACCCTTCGTTATTGCTCGGCGATACCAGCGAGCGCAGCAAGGACGATCTCTTTCCCATTCCCGCCATCGGCGCGGTGCTCTCCAGCCCGGGCACACCCATCGCCATGGGCATGGCGGTCATTGGCGCGGGGCTGGGCACCAATTATGCGCAGTCGAATGGCACTTTCTTCGACCCAACATCTCCGGCCAATCCTGCCAATCCAAACTTGGATGCATACAACCGTGTCGGTGTGTTTCTGATGCAAATGCAAATGCTGCCGAGCATGGCCTATAAGGTGAGTGAAAATCACAGTGTCGGAGCCAGTCTCGTCATCGCCATGCAGACATTCAGGGCATTTGGTCTCGAATCGTTCGCCAGCAACCAAATTCCGATATCCGGCGATCCTGAGCATTTGACAAACAAAGGCTACGACTGGTCGTTCGGCTGGGGATGGCGCGCCGGCTGGTTCGGGAAATTTCTGGACGGCAAACTGAATCTCGGCCTGAATTACGCGCCACGAGTTTCCATGCAGAAATTCAACCGTTACTCGGGACTTTTTGCCGAACATGGCGAATTCGACATCCCCGAGAGCATAACGGCCGGTCTCGCCATCAAGGTGACACCCAAGATGAACGTTGCCTTCGATGTGCAACGCATTTACTGGAATGATGTGAAGTCCATCGGCAATCCGGGCCCGGTTGACACCTCTGACTTCAACCCGCTCTGTCCGGGCACTGACCCTGCCATATGCAAGCTCGGCGGCGATCTCGGCATGGGTTTCGGCTGGACGAATCAGACCGTTTACAAGCTTGGTTTTGATTACAAGTACAGAAAAGATCTGGTTCTGCGTGCAGGGTTGAACTATGGCAAGACGCCTATCCCGAATGATCAGGTGTTGTTCAACATGCTGGCACCGGCGACCACCGAGAAACATCTCACGTTCGGCGCGACCTACACGCTTGCCAACAAAGACGAGCTGACGCTCGGTTTCATGCATGCTTTTGAGAAAACCATTGAGGGACCTACGGCATTCCGCACTTCTGGCACTGCGGGTCCGGGTGTTAATGCCGCCATTTCCATGAGCCAGACTTCGTTCAGCATCGCCTACGGTCTGAAGTTCTAGGCCCGGCACGTAGGTATATTTGTATATTTACTGTAGTGGAGAATGAATCATGAGCAAGACAAATCACATCTCTATCAAACAACTGTTGTGCGCGACTGCGTTTCTGGTTTTGTGGGGCGCAGCTCCCGCGGCCAACGCTGCTGTCAGCGCCACCAACAGCAACTTCACCATGCTCGATGGCACTGGCGCCACGGTCGGCGGCACCAATGACGTGGTCTTCACCTGGGATGGCACCCTCAACACCGACGTGAACACGGCAGTCAGCAACGCCACCATCTCCTCGGTTACTCCGTTCTTCGGGATCAACTGGACGGCGTATAACGTCAAGATCTACGGCCCGGGGACTTACACCATCTCGACGGCAGACACGGCCGGGCAGGCGGGCTGCCCGACGGTCTTGCAAGCCAACTGTGCTTCGGGTGGTGACTACACGGTCACCGTACCTGCCGGCAGGATCATGACTCACATGAAGTTCGCCTGGGGCTCAACCGAGGGCATCGACGTGATCGATGTCTGGACGCCCGGTAATTGGTCGGTGCTCAATCCCGGCAACCCGATCTACAGGGGAGCCGGCGGCATCTATGCCGGCCCGGTCTACAGTCTCGTTTCGACCGACTGGGACAGCGATGGCATTGCCGGCGGCGCCATGGTCGACGGGCCGTTCCAGGGGTTTAATGCGAACTTCAATATTCCCGCCGTCAGCAACACGACAAACAATAACTTCACCATGCTCGATGGCACTGGCGCCACGGTCGGCGGCACCAATGACGTGGTCTTCACCTGGGATGGCACCCTCAACACCGACGTGAACACGGCAGTCAGCAACGCCACCATCTCCTCGGTTACTCCGTTCTTCGGGATCAACTGGACGGCGTATAACGTCAAGATCTACGGCCCGGGGACTTACACCATCTCGACGGCAGACACGGCCGGGCAGGCGGGCTGCCCGACGGTCTTGCAAGCCAACTGTGCTTCGGGTGGTGACTACACGGTCACCGTACCTGCCGGCAGGATCATGACTCACATGAAGTTCGCCTGGGGCTCAACCGAGGGCATCGACGTGATCGATGTCTGGACGCCCGGTAATTGGTCGGTGCTCAATCCCGGCAACCCGATCTACAGGGGAGCCGGCGGCATCTATGCCGGCCCGGTCTACAGTCTCGTTTCGACCGACTGGGACAGCGATGGCATTGCCGGCGGCGCCATGGTCGACGGGCCGTTCCAGGGGTTTAATGCGAATTTTAATGTAAATGCTGGCGGCGTTACGACTATCGTGTGTACAGACTGCACGGATCCGAATCAAACCGCACCAGAACCAAGCACAGCTGGCGGCTGCAGCATCAGCACGAAGCCGGTCAATGCGCGGGAACGCGGTGACTGGTGGCTGGTCGCGGGCTTCCTCGCTTGGCTGGGATTGATTATCAATCGCCGCAAAACATTAAAGAATTAAGCAAGGGGAATAAAGCCGTATCAACAAACGCCATGCCGGGATTTGCCGGCATGGCGTTTTTTTTGCAAAAAATCCGAGCAGAAGTAGCGGCTTATATTGATTTAATTCTATTGCCAAGCTCAACAGACAACGCGGAGGAGCTATGTTCAAGCATTATCTTTCCGGAATCCTTTCCGTGGTTTTATTTGGCATGCATTTATCGGCGCATGCCCAGCCGACCTCCGATCAAACACTCTACCTGATCCTGCGCGCCACCGGGAACGCGGTCACGGTGCAAGAAGCCATCGTCAAACCGCTGCGATTCCGCCCGACTGCCTCCCATGCCACCGATCCTTACCGCTACGTACTGCTGTCCCAGGATAATAAGGAACTCTTTTCCTCCTATTTCTACGATCCCTTGGCAATCAATGTCGACGATTTCTCTGACCCCCAACACCCCAAGGGTGGAAAAAAAATCTTGGCCGAGGCCAGCTTTCACCTGAAGGTTCCTTATCTGCCGGAAGCCACGCGCATCCGCTTCGAGCGTAAAAACGAACAGACTGGAAAATTCCAGCCGATGGGGACCTCGCCGCTCAACGTCTTCCCCAGGAACCAGCCGTAACCCCTAACGCCAAACGCCCACAGTTAAGTATCGGGGGTAAGAAAAAGAGTAATAACAATCTGGAGGAGAGCATGCATAACAATGCTAAAGACAACAAGCTTCTTTCAGCATGGTCACGCCTCATCATCGTCCTTCTGCTGTTGTGCCTCGGGGCCCTGCGCCCGGCGGGGGCGGCGACTTATCTCGGCACCGCTACCGTATATCAGGGCGGTGATCCGGCGCGTGTGATCGATGTCGTCTATGTGCCGATCGGGTTCACCGACAGCTGGCTCTACCCGGCATTCACGGAAGGCACGGTGCCCTATACCTCGCAGTTCCTGACGAGCTATGCGCCCTTCACGAGCTACCAGTCGTTCTTCAACATCCACCGCCTTGACGCCTATTCCACCGTCAACGAGGAAGCGGCATTGCGTACCCTCGCCAGCCAATACCTGCCGGATGTGGATGTGATCATCTTCGTTTATCGCGATGCTACTGCTCTTGTTAACAGATGCGGTGGTGAGCCTAATGTTCTCGCTTGCGCCAATATGGGCGGAGATGTGCATATTCATTACGGTACATACATGGATGTTCTGGCTCATGAACTTGGGCACGCTATCGGTTATCTCGCCGACGAATACGTCTCTACGACAAATTGTCCCAGCGGAGTCTATGAGGGATTGGAACCTACCTCCATAAACGCCACCATCAACACCGATCGCACGGCCCTCAAGTGGCGCGACTGGTTGGGCATTGACGGGGTGGATCTCTTCCCAGGCGCGTTGTACTGCTCGACGGGAGCATATCGGCCCCGCGCAACGTGCAGGATGGGCGCGTATGATGGTGGGTCTCCTCAGCAGCCATTTGACCCCGTGTGCCGCGAAGGTCTCATCCGGGAGATTAACAGCAGAGTCTATCCTTTTGTTTCGCTGACCCCGAGCAATCAATTTCAATTCAATCTTTCTCCGCAGCCCAAGACCTTCAGTGTCGTGCCCGATCTCAATATTCGTCCTCAGGGGGCTGCCTATCAATACGAGTGGTATCTCAACTACCAGCTGATCCCAGGTGCTACCTCCACCAGTTACACACTTGATCTTAGTACCTTAGCACCAGGACAAACGCACACCCTCCGAATTGTTCCGGTTGACCCCGACATCAATGATTTTGTGCGGATTGCAAATCTGGAAAAGCCTGCGGCAATTGAGACAGGTTGGTTTATTAGTGTTGTCGCGACAGCTCCGACGATCAGTTCCTTTACACCGACCTCTGGTGGTGCAGGCGTCCCGGTGACAATTTCGGGATCGAATTTCACCGGCGCAACGGCCGTTAAGTTCAATGGAACTTTATCCACATACCAGGTGGTCAGCGCCATGCAAATAAATGCCACCGTGCCCGCAAGCGCCACCACCGGCCCTATCACCGTGACCACTCCCAACGGTACGGCCACGAGTGCACAGACATTTACGGTGTATTCACCGCCGACCATCACCTATTACAGCCCTCTTAGCGCGCTACCGGGAGCCTTGGTAAATGTCTATGGAAACAATTTCTGCGGCATTCCGTGCAATCCTGCCGATACCCAGCTGAAGCTGAACGGTGTCAGCATTACGCCGACGTCCGTGTCAGCGACCAATATTCAGTTCACGCTTCCGGCAGGATCTACCAGTGGTTATTTAACAGTCACCACGCCGTTTGGCGCGGGCTCGGTGTACTTTATCGTACAGGGGGTTCCCCAAATTATTTATTTCGGCCCCTTTATCGCTACGACCGGAACGATCGTGACCATCCAGGGTTTCAATTTTTGCGGCATTCCCTGTTTTGCTTCGCAAACCCAAGCAAGGTTGAATGGCCTTTTACTTCCGATTACGGAGATATTTCCGGGCTATCTCAAGGTCCAAATCCCGGCAGGGGCCGCATCGGGCTATCTCACCGTCACCACGCCGGCGGGTATGGCCACCAGTTCCAGCCAGTTGATCATCCAGCAGCCCCCGACGATAAGCTCGTTCACGCCCACGAGCGGACCCGTGGGCACCCTTGTCGACATGAGCGGCTTCCCCTTCTGCGCGTTTCCCTGTGACGCCTCGCAGATACGTGTGTCGCTGAACGGCGCACCGGTCACGTTGCGGGCGGCACTTCCCGGCTACCTGCGGTTAGAGATCCCGCCGGGGGCCACGTCGGGCAAGTTTACCGTCACCACGGCGGTCGGGTCGGTGACCAGTACCGGGACGTTTACGGTGACACCGTGAAGCTGATAGGCTTCCGAATCAAGTGCCTAGGACTTATTTTGCCATAAGCAGTTGTTGAGCAAGTCCGATTCAGAAAAAAAGAGCAGCGTCTGAATAACCGACTTTTCCTATTAGTCAACGGCGCCGTCCTCGCGGGCGGGCGCGCTTTCTGTGTCACGCCGATTGTCCACGGCGATCGTTTTTTGTTGTGCAATTAATAGATTTTTGGCGCTAACAGTGCGTCTGTAAGCACATGCACCACGGAGGATTTCGACATGAGAAAAAAAATCAACATAGGGTTGTTGCTTGTGCTGGCGCTCTCCTTGCTGCTACAACCTGCCTGGAGCGAGCCTTCCTCCGCACCAATCAGTCAGCGGCATGCGCCGATCAAACCACAACACACCCAAGTCGCAGGGCAAGTCCAGAAGGACCGCATCGTCGTCAAATTCAACGAGGGCACCACTGTCCGGCTGCGGGGTAAACAGCTTAAGTCGCTTGCCGGTGCCGATCTAGCTGCGTTCAACACGCTCCTCCAGAATTACCCAGGCACCACCGTACAGCGGCTCTTCAGCCGCCCCGAGCCGGATCTGGAGCAGGAGAAAGATGACGCCGAGCAGCGCTCCGGATGGCAGCTCGCGGACCTCAACCTGTATTACATGATTCAACTTCCTTCCGCCCTCTCCGTCGCCGAGGTCGAGGCCCTGATCAACGCGCTAAATGCGCTCGATGTCGTCGAAATCGCCTATCCTAATTCGATCGATACGCTGCCCTTTGCCGACATTCCGCCAACGACGCCAGATTTTCAGTCCCTTCAGGGGTATCTTGTTGCTCCGACGCCGTTTGGATATCCACAGCCATCACCAGCTATTATGGAAGGTATCGATGCCTTCTATGCCTGGACTTTTCCCGGCGGCGACGGAGCCGACACCAAGTTCATTGACGTGGAATACGGCTGGAACTTGACGCATGAAGATTTTAAGGCCCCCTTTTTTCAAACGGGTGGCAACGATGGTGGTTATCATGGCACCGCCGTCCTCGGCATAATCATCGGGCAACACGATGGTTTTGGCGTAACGGGCATCGCTCCGGCAGCAGATTTCGGCGTGGCGTCGGCATACCCTGCGTACGACTATTCTGCGAAGATCAACGAGGCAACGGCAGCGCTAGCCCCCGGCGACGTCATCTTGATCGAACTTTCGACGCTGGGTCCGACAGCGAACAACACTCTTGCAACGTGGGGTTGCGAGTATCCAGATAATGTCCCCGAAGAATGGCGCCCGGACGTGTTCGATGCGATTCGCACGGCGACCGCCAAAGGCATCGTGGTTGTCGAGGGCGCGGGCAATGGCGTAGTCAATCTGGATGACCCGGCGTTCAATGGCTATTTTGATCGCAGCCTGCGGGATTCCGGGGCAATCCTGGTGGCGGCTGGCGAAGTGCAGCTAAACGCTCAAACGGGCCAGTATGTTTATACGCGAAACGCCGCCTGTTTCACCAATTACGGCTCACGCGTGGATGTCAATGCATGGGGAGGCGGGGTTGTTACCACCGGCTCCGGTGATATGTTCAAAGGCGATCCCACCAGCCCGGATCCGAATCAATATTACACGCAATCTTTCGGGGGTACTTCCAGCGCTTCTGCCATCGTAGCCGGCGCGGTGCTCTCTCTTCAAGGTTACATGAAGCAATTGCTGGGAGCAAAACTTGACCCCCTCGCGATCAGAACGCTACTCACCCAGACCGGCACGCCAAAGAGCTTCTCGGAATCCAGACAAATCGGTCGTATGCCCAACCTGAAGGTCGCTTATAACCGGTTGCAGCTAAATCCACCACCCACTATCTCGGGCTTCATGCCCACAGCGGCCTACGCGGGCGCCACCGTCACCATCTCGGGCACGAGCCTGAACAGCGCGAGCCAAGTCACCTTCAACGACATCGCCGCGTCGTTTACGGTGCTGAGCGCCACGCAGATCAACGCCACGGTCCCGGGCAGCGCGACTACAGGATACATCAAGGTCACCACCCCTAGCGGCACAGCCACGAGTTCGCAAATCTTCACGCTCGGTTTTCCGCCGACGATTAGCTCCTTCACGCCAACCAGCGGTCCGGCAGGTGCTCTCGTTACCATTACCGGCACAAACTTTACGACAACCACATCCGTTTCGTTCAACGGTGTCGCTGCACAATTTACGGTGGTCAGCACTACGCAAATTCAAGCAGCGGCGCCCATCGGAGCCGGCAGCGGACCGATCCGTGTCACCAATCCTGACGGTATGGCCACCAGTACGCAGAGCTTCACGGTGTATCCGCCGCCTGTTATTTCCTCTTTCGCTCCCACCAACGGCCCGGTGGGAACCAGTGTCAGCGTCAATGGTTCAAATTTTTGCGCGGGTGCTTGTAACTTGACTCAGATCAAGCTAAACGGAACACTGATCACTCCGTCGTCGCTATTCCCCGGTGTCATTCTGTTCACGATTCCCTCTGGGGTCACATCCGGCAAGTTCACCGTCACCACCCCGGCCGGCACCGTCACCAGTAAGGGTGCGTTTTATCTGCCGCCGGCGATTTTCTACTTTACCCCGGCCATCGCGGCAGTCGGGACATCGGTAAGCATCTACGGTTCGAATTTCTGTTATAGCAAGTGCGGCTACTACAACCCGGCCAACAACGAAACCCAGGTCACGTTAAACGGGGTCTCCATCACCCCAACGATGGTGTTCCCCGGCTTCATCGAATTCACGCTCCCGGCGGGCGCGACGTCTGGCAAGTTCACCATCACGACGTCGGGGGGAACGATCACCAGTACGGGGTGGTTTAATGTCCAGGGACCGCCGACCATCGACTACTTCAACCCCCCGAGTGGGCCGGTGGGTACCCTCGTTACCATGGGCGGCTCGTACTTCTGTGGCGTCCCCTGTAGCATCATGCCCGAGGTCAAGTTGAACAGCACCCCGGTTAACCTGTGGACGGTGTTTCCCGGCTACATGCAGTTCACGATCCCTGTCGGCGCGACCACTGGCAAGTTCACTGTCACCACGCCAGTCGGGACGAAGACCAGCGGGGGGACGTTTACGGTAACGCCGTGAAACCGAGTTGAAAAGTAAGCCCGATTCAGAAAAAAAGAGCAGCGTCTGAATAACCGACTTTTCCCATTAGTCAACGGCGCCGTCCTCGCGGGCGGCGCCGTTTTTTCTTACCCGGGCCGGGATTACGTCCTGGTCGGATTGATGCTGTTTCTCCCGCTGCTCGATCGCGGCTGGCGGGTACCCGCCTTGCCCCGCTCCCGTGCTCATTACCTCATCTGGGCCGCATTACTGGTTGCCGGTCTTGTGCTCCTGGCATGGCGGCCGTCAGCGATGCCGTTCGCGGTTTCCACGCTCTTGATGGCCGCCATCCCCGAGGAGTGGTTTTTCCGCGGCTATTTCATGACGCGCCTGGGTAACGGCCTGAAAGCCAATGTCATCGCTTCCGTGCTGTTCTGCCTCATGCACGGATTGACGCGGGGCTGGACGGCTGCCGCACTGGTATTCGCGCCATCCCTCCTTTACGGCTGGCTGTACCAGCGTACACGGGATTTGCCGTTGCTTGTGCTGGTGCACGCCCTGTCCAATCTCGTTTACATCCTGTTCCTCGCCGGTATGGTGGCGACGTGGGCGCCTGATTTACGTTAATATATGCCGGTTTTCAACCCGGATTATGAAGAAGGCGAGCAGACCCATGCAGAGACTCAACAAGCTGTTTCAGTTCCTGGTGATGATATTGGCCATGGCGGCCCTGGTTTCCTGCGGCACCGCCCCGTCCGCCGTCGCGTCGGACATGGACAACACCGGCTCGGCCTCCGCGCCGGGTATTGCGGCGCCAGGCGCCGCAGCGGGAGCGAAGACTGCGCCAGAAACCGCTCCCCGTGACGCCTACATCATCCAGCCCGGCGATATTCTTGCCGTTTCCGTGTGGAAAGAGAAAGATCTTCAGGGTGAGTATGCAGTTCGTCCCGATGGTGGAATCAATTTCCCTCTCGCCGGCGATATTGTGGTTGCCGGCAAAACCATCGAGCAAATACAGGTGACTATTGCCGCCAAGCTGACCAAATATGTCCCCGATCCGGTTGTCACGGCCTCCGTCAAACAAAGCCAGGGCAACAAGATCTATGTCGTCGGAAAAGTCAACAAACCGGGTGAATTTGCCTCTAACCGGACTATCGACGTCATGCAGGCGCTCAGCATGGCGGGCGGGCCGAATCCTTTTGCCTCGGTGAACAAAATAAAAATAATTCGCCGGGTCAATGGCGAGCAGAAAATATTCTATTTCAAGTATTCACGGGTGGAGAAAGGCGAAGACCTGGAACAGAACATCATCCTGCAAGGCGGCGATATCGTGGTCGTGCCGTAAGAAATTCCCGGAACTTTGTCGTCCCGGCGAAAGCCGGGGCCAGGGAAGCTGATATCAATAAAACCATTTATATGCAGGATTCCGGCTTGCGCCGGAATGACGAATTTAGTGTACTCACGCTTGCAGCAGACTTCTCGGCGACACACATCAACCCATTAATGTGTTCTTGCGTATGTCCGGCTTTTATACCTTGAGGTTCAGCTTCCGAATCATGTCATACATGGTCGGCCGGCTGATGCCGAGCATGTCGGCGGCGGCGCTGACCTTGCCGGCAGAGTGGCTCAGGGCCCGCAGAATCGCCTGACGCTCCGCCTGCTCACGCACGTGGCGCAGATCCAGACTCTTCTCATCCAGCGCCACCTCTTCGAGCTCCAGATCGCGCGCCACGATCGTCTTGCCCTCTGCCATGATGACGGCGCGCTTGATGCGGTTTTTCAGTTCACGCACATTACCCGGCCAGCTGTAGGCCTCCATGGCGGTCAACGCCTCCTTGCTGAAGCTGCGGAGGTTTCGTCCCTGTTCACGGTTGAAGTGATCGAGATACATACGCGCCAGCAGCAGGATATCCCCGCCCCGCTCCCGCAGTGGCGGGATCTGGATGGCAATCTCGCTGATGCGGTAGTAGAGGTCCTCGCGGAAAGTGCCTGAACGGATCTTTTCCTGGAGATCCTGATGCGTGGCGCAAACAACACGCACATCCACGGGGATCTCCTCGCGCCCACCCACCCGCTCCACCACGCGCTCCTGCAGGAACCGCAACAGCTTGGCCTGCAGCGACATGGGAAGATCGCCTACTTCATCCAGAAACAGCGATCCGCCGCTGGCGTACTCGATCTTGCCGGGGGTTTGCTTGGCAGCGCCGGTAAAGGCGCCCTTTTCGTAGCCGAAGAGTTCGCTCTCCAGCAGGTTCTCGGGGATCGCGGCGCAATTGATGGCGATGAAACGGCCGCTGGCGCGGGGGCTCAGGTCATGCAGGGAGCGCGCGCACAGCTCCTTGCCGGTGCCGCTGTCGCCCAGCAGCAGAATCGAGGCGTTCGAGGGCGCGACCTTCTCCACCGTGCGGCATACCCTGACCATCTCGGCGCTGCAAGCCACCACGCCTTCCACGGAATGGTCGGTTTTCTGCTGCATGAGCGCGTAATTTTCCAGCTCCAGCTCACGCAACCGATAGGCACGATTGACGATCATGCCGAGGATCTCCGCGTCGATCGGCTTGTGATAAAAATCATAGGCCCCGGAACCGACGGCACGCACGGCGTTCTCGCGGTCGTTCTGTCCGGTGACCACGATCACCTTGGTGTCAGGACGCTGCGAGACGATTGCCTCCAGGGTCGCGAGACCTTCACTGATGCCATTGGCATCGGGCGGCAGGCCGAGATCGAGGGTCACCACCGGCGGCTGATGTTTGCGCAGTTGCTCCATCGCCGCGGCACGGTCGCCGGCCACAACCACCTCGTAACGGTCGAAGCACCAGCGCAGCTGGTCCTGCAGCCCGGGGTCGTCTTCCACCACCAGCAGTTTGTTGTTCATCGGCATAATGACGGGTCAATGCTGATTCTGCTGATATCGCACCGGTTCCAGCGCGGGTTGATGCGGCAAACGGATGCGGAAAATCGTCCCCTTGCCCGGTTTGCTCTCCACCTCGATATCGCCTCCCAGGGAGCGCACGAACTCGCGCGCTTCGTAGACGCCAATGCCCATGCCGGAATCTCCCTTGGTCGTCTGGAATGGCCGGAACAGCCGGGCACGAATGAAGGCCTCATCCATGCCGCAACCGGTATCCTCCACCTCCACCACCGCATGGCTGTTGAGCTTATGCAGCCGAACAGTGACGCGCCCGTCTTCCGACGTCGCATCCTGGGCATTACGGATTACATGGCCCATCACCGACGCCAGGCGATCGCGGTCGGCTGTAACCGCCATGTCCCTCGTATCGCATTCCAGCACCGGCGCGGGTGTGGATGCCTGCGCTTCGCGCACAACCTCTTCCAGCAATCCAGCCAGGTTGACCATGCGCCTGGTCTCGGTCTGCGCGCCTTCGCGCATGCGCGCCAGGAGGCGGTTCATTTTTGAAACCGAATTTTCCACGGTACTGATGACATTTTCCATGAACAACGGATTGTTGCGGTGCCGGGCGGCGTTGGACACCACCAGCGACAGCTGGGAAATCAGATTCTTGAGATCGTGCACGACATAGGTGGAAAGCCGGTTGAATGCCTCGAACTGCCTCGCCTCCGCCAGGGCCTGGGAAGCGGCGTGCTGCGCCAGATGGCTGGCCGCCTGGGTGCCGGTGGTCTTGAGAAGATCGCAGTCCTCCCAGTTGAAATGACGGGTCACCGCGGGAGAACGCGCCAGCACCACGAAACCGTGGAGTTTTTCCTGCAAGATGAGCGGTGCAATCAGCCAGGCGTCGGTCAAGGTCCGCAGCCAGCTCGGCATCACCAGATCGCCGAGACTCTGGTACAGCCCCGGGTCACGCCGGTATTCGTCGAGATTGATGACCCATTTCTGGATTTCCAGAAACCGGATGAGCGAACTGCCCGCGGGCTCATTGGCGGACAACGGCGGCTCCATGTTCCATTTGGCTTCAGGCTCATAATGACCTTGTTCCCGTCGCAACCACAACACCCCGCCCGGACTGTCGATCATCTGGGCGATGGCGCGGATGGCCCGTTCCGGGAGCGGGATATCCGTTTCATTCGACGACAGCGTCCGGATAAACCGCAACCACTCCTCGCGGTAATCGTATTTGTAATGGAAAAAATGCTTGTTGATAAAAACCCTCAAGCGCGCACGCAACGGGCCCGAGAACAGCAGGATCAAAAGCAGTAGTCCGGCACCGAACAGGAAAATGGTCTGCGCGACAATACCCCAGGTTCCGCCATAGTCGCGGACATAATACCCGCCGACTCCCATGGCAAGCAGGTAAACACCGCTGCCCAGCAAGGCCGAGGTATGAAAGATGATTCTGCGGGACACCAGAACACCCGGTGACCACTGCGGGTTTCTGGCCAGCGCAATGCCTACCATCGGCACCACCGTGGCATTGATAAACCCTCGCGCTTCCCATAACGCAGGATCGATACGCTGGAATAACAGGGCATCGGAATAGAGATAAAAATCGTACACGAACATCCCGCCCACGCCGAAACACAGGTATTTGATGGCGCGCATCAGATCCTTCGGTGTATTGCGCAGAATATGCTCCAGCAACACCAGACCCGCGATGGCAAGCGTCAAATGACCGGCCAGCTGGAAATCGAATCCTGACAGGAAAGACAGGCCAGTGGCACTGAAGTGGTGATAAAGCGCAAACAGCGTCGTTACCGCTGTCACCGCATAAAGCCCGTGTCGCACAAGGGCGAGCCAGGTGGACATGGCGCCCTTTTCCCCGAGCTTGACGTGCAGCATGTGCAGCAAAAAAGTCAGCCACGCGAAATCGCGCAACAGCTCCAGAAGCTGGGGGACAATCAGGGGAGTTCCATAGGCGGCCTGGTAAGCGGCGGCGGCGGCCCACAACGCGCTCGCGGTGCTGGCCAGAGCCAGCAGGCGTTTAAACGAGCCATCTGCACGGCCGATCAGCAATACCGCCAGAAGCACGAGAAAAATGCCCGCCGCGGACAGGTAGCTAATCACGCCGACATTCATATTCGATCAGCACCAGCTCATGCATGACAACCAAAAGCAAATCTCTGCCTCGAGTTCATCAATACCTGTTTGACATCTTTAAACTTCATTCCTGGCCAAAAATGAAAATGTCGTGGTTTGCCTTCCAACGAGTCTCGTCGGCCAGCTTTGGTGCAGGCTGACAATCCACGCCGAGTTAACGCCATTTTGTTTTTCCGGGTCTCGGTGCAACAATGCGCTCGTAGGGGCTATCCTGCCGTCCTTCCTTTGTTTAACCGGGCCCGAGCATGCCCGATCTTTCAATCGCCGCGCTTCTCTTTGAATAATATACCTGAAATCAGAGTCGAATAAAGCACGGTTCCAAACAGAAGTTTGGCATAAGTTTCAGGCTATTGGCAGCCCTTCTTAAGGCAGGGAGTGACACAATCCACGGCCTGGATTGCGGCACGTGGCGCCGCAATCCAGAAGATATTTTGTCATGGCCTGGCTTGTTTTTTCGTTCGGCCCGGATTACCGGTTCATGTCGCCGACACCACATGGGCCATACACACAAGAACCCGGCCCCGGATTCTGCCTATGGGATCTTTTTGAGCGTCTCTCGGGCTTCATCTTTTCCGGCAAAATCATCCTTGCCAGTCGATGCCTTGGCGAGCTCGGCCTTGGCTTCGGCCAGGTTACCCTGCTTGTAATAAGCCATGCCCAGATGGTACCGGAAAACAGATACATTCGGCGCCTGTTTTACAACATTCTGCAAAATCGACACCGCTTTTTCCAGGTCACCGGATTTGTAATATACCCAGCCCAGCGTGTCACGGAAGGCCGGTTGCGACGATGTATCAAAGTGCTCGACCAGCGTCCTGGCTTTTTTCAGGCTCTCAGCGTCTCCCTGATGATCCACCAGCAAGGCCGCCAGGTTGTTTGCGGCAACGTGAACGTTCGGATTTTTGCTCAAAATACGTTCGTAAGCAGCGATAGCCTCTTTGAAGTTTCGGGTTCTTTCATGGAACTCCGCCTTATGCAGCAACAACATCGCGTCATCGGGAATCGCCTGAAGGCCCTGTCGATAGACTTCTTCCGCCGCCGGCATATCACCGAGCATGAATTTGAGATTGGCAAGATTTCTGTATGGCACATTCCATTTTGGATTGGCCTTGATTGCCTGGCGCAACGCCTTCTCTGCTTCGGGGTACTGTTTGCGCGCGATATGAACTTCGGCCAGCAATTCATGCACAAACCGGTGATCAGGCGTTTTCTCTATAATTGCTTCCAGGCGGCTGACCGCGCGTTCCGGTTTACCCTGCGCCATATAGGCGTTCACTATTCCGGACAGCGGCTGCAGGACATCGACGCCGGATTTTTTGAGTGCCTGGTCGAATTCAAGAATTGCCGCGTCATATTTCTTCTGCGCCAGATAAAACTGCCCCATTTGATAATAACCACGCGAGTCGTCTGGATAGATCTCCTTGATTTTTGCGATCGCAGCTTGCAGACCTTTCAAATCGCGCTTGGCGGCATGTACTTCCACCTTGGCTTGCAGCGCGTCGATATCCTTCGGCGACACTTTGAGTGCTTCATCTATCCATTTCTGGGCGCTCGCATAATCCTTGGCCTTTACATAAAATTGCGCCATTCCCAGTCGTACTTTCGGATTCCCGGGATTCAACTCTACAGCTTTGAGCAGGCTTTCTTTCGCAAGCTCCGGCGCCTCATTCAACATGTGCGCGCTGGCAAGCAGCGTGAGAACCTCAATGGACTTTGGCTGATCTTTCTCCACTATCCGCAGACTGGTAATGGCATCTTGTGCGTTGCCCTTTGCCAGGGATAATTTGGCCTTGAGGAGCAACGCCTCGTTGTCCTGCTGATTTTCCTCAAGAACCTCGGACATCAGCCGCTCGGACTCATCCAGGCGGCTGCGCGCAAACAACAGGTTGGCCAACCTTGTTTTGGCAGCGAGGGTTTCCTGCTTGGTTCCATCAGCCTTGATGATCGCCCTGTAGGCGTCTTCGGCCTTGTCTAAAGCGCCGTTACGCTCATACAGGCTGGCCAGCCCGAATTGAAGCTTGAGGCCATCGGGATTGGCCTTGATGGCGGCAAGCAGTACCGTCTCCGCCTTCGGGAAATCGTTCCGACCCACGAAATAGTTCGCCAACAACAAATGACGATCCATGTCGGCGGGATCGGCCTCGACAGCATTGCGCAGGGTTGCTTCCGCCTTGTCAGCCTGACCGAGCTGGGAATAAAAGTTTGCAAGCGATACACGATGCGGCAGTTTGTCCGGCTCGATGCGTATTATTTCCTGAAGAAGCTCTTCAGCCTTGGCGCTGTCTTTTTTGCTGAAATAGATACCGGCTAACGCGACACGGAATGACACATTTTTCGGGCTTGCCGCAATCCCTTTTTCAAGCACCTTCACCGCCATGTCGGGTTTGCCCTGCTTCATGTAAAACACTGAAAGGAGATCAATAACATCATCCTCGGTTGATTTGGTCGCCAGCAATTCATCCGCCTTCTGAAAGGCGGATTTGGTATCACCCTTCTGGGCCATGACCAGGATCTTCAGTGCCTGGCACACGCTGTTGTCGGGCTGCTTTGCCAGGACATAATCCGCCATTTCCAGCGCTTTGTCGGCGTTTCCGGAGAGAAGATACATAAGTCCCAGCCTGACTCTGGCTTTAAGATGCTCAGGATTCAGTTCTACTGCTTTTGCATAGGAACCGAATGCTTGCTGCCAATTTTGCTTTTTCTCTTCGAGAAGGCCGAGCAGATAATAAGCTTCTGCAAACTTGGGGTCGATTTGCAGTGCATTCTTGATCTCGATCTTGGCTTTATCGTAATTCTGCGCCTCCATGTAGGCCTTGCCCTTCTCAAGGTACCTGGCCTTGCGTTGCTCGGCGCCGCCACAACCGGAAATAACCAGTGCGACCAGCGCCAGCGCGATCGTCTTGATGATGATAGTTCTGTGAACCATTACATGCCCCAGGGTGTTTATGTTTGAGTTGAAAGGATTCGTGGCAACCGGCTAGATCAGACCGCGTACAGCAATTGTCGCCAGGGTGGTGAGCGTAGCGAAAGTCAGAAGATGCACCAGTTTGCGCATGCGCGTAATGATGAGTTCGCAACCATAAAAGAGAATCATAAGCTTGACCGCCATGCCTCCCAGCTCTGCCTTCTCAGGCAGATTATGCAGTAAAAATCCGGCAAACAGAACCACAAAAATGATCAGATAATCCATGGGCGTGGTCTTGAACTCGGCCTTGCTGCCATAGCGGATGGTAATCCCGATTGCAGCCACCAGCAGGACAAAATACACAACCTCGATCGTATCCAGGTACGGCGCCCACTGCTTGCAATACTGGGTCTCGAGATAGACGACAAAGGCGGCTGTCACATAGGCGACGACTTGCAGCACCGTTGTGTCCCTGGCCCGGCGCAGCGCCAGATACACGAGCAGGATCACCACCAGTACGGCCGACACAACGCCGAGGTCACGGGGAATCCGGGACGCCATGAATCCAGTCAGAACAAACAGTACCGGTATGGCCAGCGACACAAAACGCATCGGGATGGCGGAAAACAGCCGGTGCTGCTTGATCGAATCAATGATCTTTGCCAGGCCTGTGGGACGCTGGGACTTGGTTGCACGCCACCTGTTTTTTTCCGCAACAATGAGGAAGGCGAAAACCAGGGCACAGACACCCAGATAGATGGACAGGATGAGCGCGTCAGATTCATACATCAGGAAAATCGCGCTGATGACAAAGAACGTCTGAATTGAATAGATGATCACTACCGCTTCGTAATGATCAAAACCAAGCGCCAGCAGTCGATGATGAATATGATTCTTGCTTGCCCGGAACCAGTTCATGCCGTGGTAAACGCGCTGGGCGAAAACCGCCAGAATGTCCACGATCGGCAACCCCAGCAACAGGGCGGGCAACGCAGGACTGACAGCCGTGTTTACCTTTTCGACCAGGAGAACGGCGAGAAATCCTGCCGTGAAGCCGAGAAACTGGCTGCCTCCATCGCCCATGAAAACACGGGCAGGATGGGTGTTGTAACGCAGGAAGCCGACTATCCCGCCGAGGGTGGCCAACGCAACGATAATCAGAAAAGATGCCTCGCCATCCGCCAAGTAAGACAGATAAGCCATCGCGCTGAGGCTCAACAGGGACATGCCGCCGGCCAGGCCATCCAGCCCGTCGGAATGATTTACAGCATTGATCATCCCCACCATGGCAATAACGGTAAAGACTTTTCCGGTGAATTCCTCCAGTTCGCCGGCCACAAAGGGCAGATGCGTGACATACAGATCGCCGTAATAAACCACTGCGCCCACTGCGATGAACTGGCCGATGAACTTGACGTAATGACCAAGCTCCTGAATGTCATCCCACACGCCGAAGGCCAACAGAACCAGCGCACCAAACAGATATGCGCCTGACAATGCATCGAGCGGGAGCCACAACACCAGTGGCGCCAGTGCGCCCAGCACGATGCCGACGCCGCCGGCGCGTGGAATCGGTTCCGCATGCACCTTGCGCTGGTCCGGACGATCAATCATCCCGATTCTCGGCGCCAACCGCACCATCAGGGGGATTATGGTCATGCTGAGAACGAGAGCGGTGATAAAACCTAAAAGGTAGGTCATTTCAAATTCGAAAATGGCGCATGGTTTTTATGAATTCCTAATTCATTAAAGTGCGCAACACACGTCACGCCCGTATTTCACAAGACCGCCAGCAAGCCTGATATGACTCTACTGAAGGCGCAGATCCATAAATTCGACACGCTCAATCAGGTATATATGCTCTGAGTGGTTCACTGATCTGCCTGGTGAACTCTGCCAGCCGCCTGTCAGCGTCCGCGATGTCCTCGTTCGGCATGATGGGAGACACCAGACGCACCAATGCACCATCGGTACGGTTTTTCATAAGCGAATCCCAGAAGATATACCATTTTACAAGGTATTCACTTGTGATATTGCGGCCGCGCTGCTGAAACCAGTAATAGACAAGCTGTTTCTGGTCGCCATGCTGGATCACGACACGGTTTACCATCAAGGGCTCGCCGGATGCAGATGTCGCGCCAGACGCATACACTCTGAGATCGGTTAATTTCCATCCGCCACCCGGCAGACAGGCGCGCGGAGAGTGGGGAACCTTGTGCGCCGCGAGCTGGTTTTCATAATAAGCCACATACAGATTAACCGGCACTTGCTGTTTCGCGCCCACGTAGTTTGCAAGCAGGTAATCGTCAAAGTTCAGCACATCGATATACATCTTCTCCATCTGTGCAGCACGCCCCTGCCAATCCCCGAGATGGAGCGGAAACTCCGAGAGAGGCTTCCTGGGAACCGCGGCGCTCGTTCTCTCTGGCAGTGCGATCGATGCAATCGCGGTTGCAGCAATAATTACAGAGGCAACAATAAACGGAATGGGCAGTGTTCGCTTCTGCACCATTGCCTCCTTCGGGGTATCCGACGGGAACTCCAAGCCGAAAACCTGACGCAGAGGCCGTTTCACTCCTCCGACTTTGCTTAGCAGCCATATCTCACCGACGAGTACCGCCGTGCACGCCATGAACACGATCCACCCCTCAAAATCATGCAGGAAGCCTTCCGCCTGCGCCGGCCCGCCATATTCGACCAGAACACCAATAACCCCGATGCGTACGCTGTTCATCAGGATGGCGATGGGAATACTGGACAGCACCACGGTGATGCGTTTCCACAAACTATCCTTGTAGAAGTACGCCGCTATGAGCCCAAGTGTCACAAGAGGGAACATGTAACGGAGTCCGCTACAGGCTTCGACTACCTGCAGTTTCATTGAGCCGAGATCAATCACATTGCCTTCGAGAAACACGCTGATACCGAACATCCGTATGATCGCCACGCCAATCTCGGAAGAGAGCAATTGCATGTTGGCGGAAAAGGTTTCATAGAGAAAACCCGGGAGCGGAATCATGAAAAAGAGCAACAACACGGGAACAAGGATAATCTGGAGCGCCCGCCAACCCATATATGCCAGGAATAAGCCCGCGATGACGATAATCATCGCGTAATTGATGAGCAGTGAGAGTGCGCTCATGCGCCCCATGACGAATAGCACCAGGCCCAGAACCACGAGAACCACTCCGGTAACAGAGCCCGTGAAAGGCAGGCGCTCAAGCACATCCTTGCGTTGCCAGATCAGGAAGGCGGAGATAAATGGAATCAATACCCCGTGGCTGTATTCTTCCTTGTTGAACCACATGTAGAAGATAAAATCGAATCCTTTGTGGAACGTAAGACCGAGCAAGCCGCTGACGATGACGGCAAACAGAATTGCCAGCGGAGTCATTTTCCAGACAGTTACGGGGGAAGCGGAATCAGTCATGATGGGCTCTGAGAGTCAGGTGAAATAGGTTTGGAGCGAAGCAATCGGGTTATTATTGTATAATCCTGGCACTACCTGTCCGAAAACATGCATCCTCAGGTTTAAGTGCGCCGGTCGGGCGCAGTAATTACTGGATACAAACCTGGAGGCTTGTCACTACCACTCCCTGCCCAGACTTGAGAAAGCCGGTAAATTTTATCATTTCCAATACGCCTTTTGCATGCTTACGGCACGCTTGAATGACAGGGGTAATTTCGATTCCAGCAGACCCATACGATACCCGAGGAGCTTCATGGCACTCCTCGCAATGGAGGACGGAAACAGATACAGGCGCCTTGCTCCCAGGTAGCGCCATTCGGAGAGCACAAACCTGAGCCCTTCTCCATGTGGTGCGCCGAATTTTCCAAGCACCCAGCGCTCCCTGGCATGAAAAGCGCCTACATCGAAATAACGCCGGAATTCCTGAAATGGGGAATAGCCGTGCGAATGTATGACAACAGCGTCGGCATTATAATGCACCTTCCACCCCGCCATTATCATCCTGGCAGCAACATGCATGTCCTCCGAAACAATTACGTTGGCCGGGAAACCCCCTACCGCCTTCATTGCGGCTACCCGGTAAGCAGCGAAAGAATTGGAGATAAATGCGGCTTTCAATCCCAGGCGCTTTATGTCTGCCGCAGTTTGGTATCTGGATTCGCCCGGGTAATTGAACAGACGCGCATGCGCTTCGAACGGTCCAGCTATCTTGCGCGCAAGCTGACGTCCATACGCCACACCCACATCATCCACTGCAAAAGACGATACGATGCTGGTGATGGAATCCTTGTGGGCCAGCACGGCGTCCTGGGTCAGAAACACTGCTATGTCGATCCCGTCCAGAAGATCAATTGCCAGCTGCCGGGTACCTCCATGGTTGAAATCCTTTCTGTCAATCTTGTGCACGCGGTAGCCTTCGGTCGCCGCCTTCTCCGTGGTTCCATCGGTGGACGACGAGTCAACCACCAACACAACATCCGGCTTGAAACTCTGCATCCTCATGCCGCGAACCCAGTCATCCCACATGGAGGACGCATTCAAGGTCGGTACAATAATCGCAACACGTTGCGTCTTCATAATATCCCCTAAATCATGAAATCAGCCGGCGATATGGGCTGTCACATACTCCGCCAGCATTTTTGGTATGGCGCTGCCACTGCGCGGATTCGGCTTGAAACCCATGGCCCCGCGTATAGCCGTTTCCAGACCATTTATATCGTATAACCCGATCAGGTAGCCCTTTTTCTCCATGGCCCTCACCATCTCTTCCTGCTGGTCCGGAGATTCTTTCAAGGCTGGGTATCGCGGCACCGCCAGGATCGGCTTGTCGAACTGCAGGGCGTCGCGGATTCCACCATAGCCGCCCTGGGTAATGACAAGTTCGGCCTGCCCGATCAGGCGCAACAACACATCGCGCTCGACAAAGCGCTCAAACCTGCAGTGTCTGGGTTCATAACGCGTATGGCCCAGTTGAATAAAAACCTCCCAGCCATTTTTGCCGGCCAATTCGTCCAGGGGGCGGACCAGTCTGTCAAAGGAATCCGGCCCGGTGCCAACCATCGCCACGATCACAGCAACACCCCACCGTGCCTTGCCTTGGGATACACCTTCAACAACGGCTCCCATTGCACATAAAACTCGTCGGCGAAGCGATAAAGAAACTTGCCGGTTCGCGATGGCGTGTTCACGCGGGCGGCGGTTTCAATGAACACCAGCCTGGCCCCGAGAACCTTGGCGATCAGACAGGTGGGAATCACCATGCCGGCGCCGGTGCTGATAACCAGTTCGGGCCGATGCTTCACCACCAGCCAGAAGCTCTGCCACGCATTCAGCAAATACTTGAGCGGATCGCCATGCGGGTTGATCAGATAGTCACGTTTCCAGCCGACACCCTGCAAGGTCTTTTCGGTATGCGGCAGCCGCAGAGTGACGATGGTCGCCCGTAAAGGCACGCCCTCGATCGCCAGCAGCGCTTCGGCAAGATGGCCACCGCCCGACGATACCACGATGGCGCGCGGCGGCTTTATTTCCTCTGCCTGCGTTACATTCTGCGCCAGCATGGACTTCACCTGGCCGAGCGAAACAGCTCCGCCAAACGATTCCATCGTGCGGCTGCCGTGCGAATACAATACCAGTGGCGGCTCTTTCGACACATTCATCTTGGCGGCCGTTTCCCGCGCATCCCTGAACATATAAATATCCATCGGGAATCCATTGAGGGCTGCGCGCAATCGCTCGAGAAACACCCGATGGGCAACCCGGAAGGCGTTCCAGAAACCTGGCATGGCGATATAACGCGCATCCAGGTCGGAGGTCGACCGGAAGATGCCGCGCACGATGCTGCCGAAAACCAGCGCACCGGCAAGCGAGGTCGGTCGGTCGCGCACCAGACGTGTCTGCATACCTTCCACGTACCGGAAAAACCGGTCACGGTCGCGATAGAAGCAGACGCCCCGGACACCGGCATCGTGCACCAGCACCGCAAAGGGATGTCCATTGAATATCGCGCTCAGTGTATGGGCGGTCAGAAAGGCGGCGACCCAGACCCCTCCCCCGCCGCCGACTAATCCGAACAGCCAGACGAGCGACAGCACCAGCAGCGCCTCCAGGGAAAAACGGTGCAGGCGCTCAACCCAATTCATATATATCACGCCCTGTACCAGCCAGTAGCGCAGCAGCACCGGTATGGGCGAGCTCAGGATCATTCCGTCAACCTCAATAGCCTCGATCGTTCAGCCATGCCGAAAAATCACGCTTGGTATCGTTCAGATCGCCATTGTTGACGATAACCTTCCAGCCTCCAACATCCGCAAGACGACGATACAACCGCTGGCGCTGGCGCAATTTGCCGTCAAACTTCAATTCGGGACGCGAGCATTCAATAAGACCGGCGTCGCGCTCGACCAGCACCACATCGGCGCGTTTCGCCAGTTGACCGCAGAAAATCCCGGCAAAAAAGGGTCCGGCCAATCCTTCGAGCCCGGTATCCGCGGCAACGTCCACCAGCGTATCCCAGGGGCCGCGTTCGCAGATGGTCACGGCGATATGGCGACTGGGGAAACGTATCTTCAACAGCGTGGCGATATTCACGTCCAACGCCTGCAGGCCGACGAACAGATATCGCAACGCCACGGGCAACCGTCCGAATTCGTGAAACCCCATGCGGACGCCTTCATGAATCCGGTAGACGTTGTGTCCTGTCACGCGGGTGGCCGCCAGAAACGGCTTGGAAAGGTAGTTGTTGAACCGCGACCACACAAACCCGGGCCTGTGCCCCCTGGCAAGCAGCTCCTGCCGCAACCAGTCGGTCAAAGTGGTTTTGCCGCTGCCGTCCACTCCGGCAACGGCGATAATTCTCGGCGTAACGGCAAAACTGTTCATGCAGACAGCACCTGCAGCCATTCACGTCCGACACTATCCCAATCAAGCATGTTTTTTCTGTTGTCGATACAGTGCGCGCGCAGTTGCCGGATCCGGTCCGAATCCATGGCCAGATCGCGCATGGCCGCGGACAGCGCGGCTGCGCTCCCGGAACGGACGATCATACCCGCGGAACCAACCGCCTCGGGAAGGCCGTCGATATCGGTGGCGATGACGGGCGTGCCGCACGCGATGCATTCGAGCACCGACACCGGCAATTCCGATGGCACCAGCACGAACGGCAGCACTGCCACGTCGGCGGCACGCAACTCCTCCCGGTAACGTTCGCGCTCCATCCAGCCGCCGACGATCTCGACGCGATCACGCAGTTCCCCCAGACGGGAGTCGATCCTGCGCCGAATAGCGTTCACCTCTGCATCGGTGCTGCCGCGCGCCAGAATCCTCAGTTCGGCATCCCGGCTTCCCAGGCGGCGAAACGCGTCCAGCAGCAGGTCGAAACCGCGGATCGCCTTGGGCGATCCCGCATACAGAAACCGCACGAAGGAGCGCGTGCGGGACGGGTCAGCCGCTGCGGGCGTCCAGAAATTCAGATCCAGCCCTGCTCGCAGGCCATGTGCCGCGACTCCAGAACCTGCCGCTTCCGCCACACGCGCTGCGGTTTTGTTCGATTGGGCGATCACCGCTGAAAAGTATTTCTTCAGCGTTCGCGTCCAGAGAAACTTCGGTACCAGCGCGTGCCGCCCATAGGTGACGAGATCCTCGCGGCACAAATGTGGCAACGCCCTGGTCAGTTCGGCGTGCGTATAAAACGGATAAGTGAGGAAGGCAATCATTTCGCATCTGACAAACCTGTACCAGCCGGAAAACATCAGATTCAGTGGCGTAGTCAGTACGATAATGCGATCCGGGGCAACCATTTCCAGAACTGTCCGGACTTCATTCGCATTCGAAGGGCGCATGGTCCGCACATAGTGATGCTGCAAGCCGGCGAGGGTTGGGCGTTTGTCCACGTCAGTGAGCAGATGCACCTCCCACCCGGAGGCGATAAGTACCGACGCGACCTGACGCACGGTGAGCCATGGCTGCAATAGCTCCGCATCGGGACTATAGCCATAAACACAGAACAGCACTTTCATCGGTTAATATCCTGCACCGAACAATAGGCTCTTATCCGGCGTGTCCGTCAACGGCACGGAACCGGCTGGGCCGCCACATGTACCAGCCATTCAGAGGTGCGCGCGACCATCTGGTCAACCCTGAATTCAGCGAGGAATCTTTCGCGCGCTTTCATGCCAAGCTGGCTCCGCAACGCTACGTCATTGACAAGACGTTCCATTGCGTCGGCAAGCGCCGCAACGTCGGCGGGAGGAACGATCAGGGCCTCCTGCTCGTGACGAGCCGATTCAGTATTCCCTCCGACATCGGTGACGATGATCGCCTTTCCTGCGCGCATCGCTTCCAGAAGACTGATTGAATGAGCCTCGGCTAGCGATGGGAGCACGAAAACGTCCATCGCCTCGAGACAGGCGGCAATATCCGTGCGAAACCCGGTGAAAACCACACGGCCGGAGAGACCGCGGGAGGCTACCTGCGCGCGTAGCGCCTCATCGAGCGATCCCGCTCCGATCAGGACGAGCCTGGTTTGCGGATAGCGACCTGCAACACGGCCGAATGCATCCACCAGCGTGGCGATACCCTTGATGGGATCGAACCGCGAGGCGATACCGACCAGAAGATCCCCGGAACGGATGTTCCATTCTTTGCGAAGTCGTTCACGCGCCAGAAGGTCTTTATCGAGATCGGAAATGCCATTATGAATCACCTCAATACGAGACGGGTCAGCTCCTTTCCCGACAAGGTATTGCCTGCAATACTCCGCCACAGCGATGGTCGAACACGCCCGGCGACGTATGTAATGTTCCGTAAACTGGTTGTACATCACTCCGATCATGCGACGCGACGGAGTTGGCGCATGGTACAGGCCATGATACGAGCACACAGCCCGAAACGGTGAATCCGACAACACAGCGGCGATTCGTGCCATGAAGTGACTGTTGAACCCGTGGCTCATTACGATATCAGGCGCCCAAGCACGCATTTCCTCGCGCAAACGATGAATCCATTGCGTATCCCACGGAGTGGCGCGATGAACGACTACCCTGTCTCCAAGCTGATCGAGCAGGGTCCGGTTAACATGATGTTTGGGGCCCAGCACGCAGAAGGAGCGAATCGAAATCGGCGCACGAGCCGTCACGCCTTCCAGCATGGCGGCATACTGGGCGACTCCACCCACGATAAAGTTCCAGAAAAGACTCATCACGCGCGTACGCCCGTCAGTCCGCATCATTTCTCCAGTCAGGGTAATCCAGGCGGGCTCGTGTTATGTCAGGCATGAAAGCAAAACCGGAGTCGCCGGCATGAGCTAGGACGGGTTCCACTGGACGACTCCGGTACCGGACCAGTGGCCGAAGGACGTAAGGTCAAGCTTCGGGAAATCAATGGTGCGCCATACATCCAGCATGTTCCAAAGACGGATGTCGTCAAAAATTACAACCGTATTGGCTTTCAACCCGATGGCCTTGAGATTCTTTATAAAACGATGTTCCATGACTCCATCTTTCGCGGCATCGATAAAAAAAATATCGGCGCTCCTGAGCAAGGATCGATGTTTTTCGACGGCATGCATTTCCGCCAGGTCATCATTGAATTGAACGAATTTGTCGCTGAAATCGGATTTGCTGAGAGCGGTTGTTGACACATTATCCCACGGAACAGGATCGAAGGTCGCAATCATGCCCGTTTCCGGCAGATACTTGGCGAGCGCGAGAGTACCGATACCGCGGAAAGTTCCGATCTCGATGACAACCTCAGGTTTCAGGTATTTCACAAAACCAGCCAGCAATTTGTAATGTTCCCCCGGCCAGATTCCGGGATAATCAGGTCCGTCTTTTATCCGCTGCGACACATCGTCCATCTTGACCGTTCTGGCTTCTTCAGCAGCGCGCAGGCATACATCGAGCAGCCATGGCGTAGGTACCGCGGATTCGTCGTGCATTGAAGCGACCATGGATACTTCCACCTGCTCGGCCTTCAGAGGCTTTGGCAGCAGCTGCTTAAGCAGCTTGGGTTTCAGCATGTTCCATCTATTCATTCTCAGGGCCCGCGCAGGTTGTTCGGTTCATGATCTTCTTGAAACCGTTATTTTGTCCGATGATTATCCGTGGATAATTATATTATGCCTGATATTATCGTGCAGATAACTGATTGGATGCATCAGAATGAGCTGCTTTATGCATCTTCAATGTGCTGCCAAATAATTTTTTCTCCAGGAAACCACCTCGGTCTGCATACACATGACCGAGTCCGTCATTTATCATGTTGCCTGGCACTGCAACCCGGCCTGGTTCAGCATGTCGCATCAAGCCCTGCGAACAGATCACAGTATTTCTGTACGGCAGATTCCAGTGAGTGATGCTCATAGGCATAGCGACGGGCATTGCCGCCCAACTTTTCACATTGCGCCGGATCGGCATGAAGTTCGCGGATATGACGAACCAGGTTGTCGAATGTGCCCGAAACCCGCCCGAGATCGTGGCGTTCGATCACGCCATCAGGATCGACCATCAAGCTGATCACCGGTGTCCGGTACTGCCAGGATTGCAGAAATGTATTCGGAAATCCCTCGCATTTTGACGTGCTGATGAACAGCCGGGCCCGCTTGTAATGATCCGCAATCTCGGAGAATGGCACCGTTCCGAGATATTCCAGATTGGGCAGCTCGTCCAGCTGATTACGGATGAACGAGTCACCCTTTTGTGACGGGCCGAACGCCATGATCATCCGAAACCGGACATGCGGCAGCGCCCGCGCCAGCTCCGGCACAAGATGGGCCTGTTTGTCTTCGTTGTTATTGCCTACCCACAGGACATAGTCATCCTTGCTGATGTCGTTGTCCTCTTCCAGGGTCAACACATTCCGGATAACCAAAACCTCCTTGCCGAACTTGTCCCGGAATCCTGTGCACTGACTTTCGGTCTGTGCCACGACAAAGTCGGTCATGCCGATTCCCGTCCGATACAACCACCAGCCTGGCGCGCCTTGTCGTTGCCGGATGCGATTTTCATCAAGGTCGGAATCCTTCTGTCCAATGAAAATCAGCTTCGCTCCATGCGATCGGCAATACAGGCCCAGCAGAGAAAGTAAATGAGGCGGAACCTTGATGAGATAGAAGTCTGCGTGGATTTTGCGGAGAAGGCGGAAAAGTCTCCACCAGTCTGACAGGATATATAACTTGCTTCCGCCCATATGACGGAATGTCGTCCTGTGTGCCGTGACGTCACCAAACTTTACGCTTTCTGGTTGTCCATAGTCATCAACGACAAAATGCACATCGAACCCGAGGCTTGACAGCGCTCGCCCTATGGTAATCAGCTGGGTTTCAGCGCCGCCACTCCATCCCCCTCCGGCAAACGGGTCCAACAGGGGATAAGCAGATGGACTGATAAAACAGACACGTTTGCCTTGCAAGCATGATGGAATCTTAACCAAGCGTCTTGTCTCCCCTCTCAAAGCAACTACCGACAAACTGTGATGCTCCCTGCAGAATTGGAGATCACGATGTTTGTCTGAAAACAGTAAAACTCATGAATTACACACCGCCATCACAATATAATCAATTCAGGCTGCTTGTGCGGTTCTGCTCCAGCCAGGCATCCAGGACCAATAGCGCCCATATTTTTTGATGGCTTGACCGCATCCCTGTTTCATGGTCATGAACTACCTTCCGCACGTAATCCATGTTTACATGTCCAGCCAGCCGACTTCCCGTCGAACTCAGACGATCGTTGACATATTCTTTAAGAGAACCCTTGAACCAGAGACCCAGGGGCATGCTGAAACCTTGTTTTTTATGGGTCAGCACACTTGCAGGCAAAGACTTTTCCAGTGTTTTCTTCAGGATGTATTTTAGTTCTCCATCCTTGTATTTGAGGCGCGACGGGATTCTGAAACTCAGTTCCGCCAGTTTATGATCGAGGAGCGGCACTCTTACTTCGAGTGAATTCATCATGCTTGCGCGGTCAACCTTGGTCAGCACGTCATCAACCATAAAAGTTCGCATGTCGAGTTCCTGCATTCGTGACAAAAAGTCGCCAGAAGCGGATTGGCGGATGATGGTTTCCTTGAATTTCTCGGCAGGGTTCTCGCTCACCTGACGCCATATATCTGGCTTGTACAGCTGTTTCCGCTCAAGCTGATTCCACGCTGACAAGTACGCGCCGGCAAGGCGGCGATCCTTGGAGAGCAGATATGACAGTCCATGTCCCGTGACGCGCGCGGGAATACATTTATGCACAAGCCCCCATAACCTGCGGTTTACCTTCCCGGGAAGAAAATTATACTTGTAGATATTTGAAAGTTTCGGGTATGTATCATACCCGGCGAATAATTCGTCACCACCGTCCCCTGATAACGCCACCGTGACGTGCTGCCTCGCGAATTTTGAAACATAATATGTAGGTATCGCAGATGAATCCGCAAAGGGCTCGTCATATGCACCAATCAGGCGGGGAAGCAGTTCGATGGATTCAGGCTCGACTATTTGTTCGTGATGCTCTGTGCCATATTTCCTGGCAACGGCGCGCGCATATTCAAGCTCGTTGAAAGCCGCCTCCTTGAAGCCGATGGAAAACGTCTTGATCGGGTTATCGGTATGACGGGACATCAACGCCACCACACTGCTCGAATCAATGCCCCCGCTCAGAAATGCCCCCAGAGGTACATCGCTGATCATTTGCATCTGTACCGATTCAGACAGGAGATCATCCAGCTCCTCACACCACTCGCCTTCTGACCTCGACTCGTCCGGATCGAACCTGATATCCCAATAACGGGTAAACTTTATTTCGGGAACACCCTTGATCAGCCCTATTTCCAAGGTATGCGAAGGCCGCAATTTCTTGACTGACCTGTAGATACTTAGATCGTCCGTAACATACAGATAGGTAAAAAATGAATCCAATGCGCGGCTGTCCAGCTCGCGCGGGACATTTTCCGCCGCCAGCACCGCCTTTATTTCGGAACCGAATATGAAGCGCTGCCCGGACAGATGATAATAGAAGGGCTTGATGCCGAAATGGTCTCTTGCGCAAAAAATCTTTTTCTTATGGTCGTCCCATATGGCAAAAGCAAACATTCCTCGCAGATGCTTTACGCAATCGCTGCCATACTCTTCATACAAATGAACGATTGTCTCCGTGTCTGAATTTGTTTTGAATACGTGACCTTTTGATATTAGCTCTTTGCGCAATTCCAGATAGTTATATATCTCTCCGTTGAAAACGATCCATACAGATCCGTCTTCGTTGCATAATGGTTGGTGCCCTCTATGCAGGTCAATAATACTGAGTCGGCGAAATCCAAAACCGACGTTCTTGTTGACATAAAAGCCCTCATCATCCGGTCCACGGTGGATTATTTTGTCGGTCATGGACCTCAGGCTGGATTCTTTGACCCGATACTCCGGATCAAAATGGAGCTGCCCGCTTATGCCACACATAGTGCTACCGCTGTTCCAGGACTACGAAATTAATGGATGCATGCTTATTATTATTGAGCGCGCATGGCTCAATCCGCCAGCATAACGGATGGAATAATGACGAAAATACCTGATTGGCCGGGCAGATACAAATTCGATGCACAGTAATCCAGGCTCATCATCAGGCAGGTTGGTAATATTATGACTATATTACCCTTTACCCGCTCTCTGATCTCCGATTATCCGGGCGTCGCCAAAACGTTTCCGATGTGGATCATCTCTTGGCCGGACCTGGACTGGACCGACCCTGCCCATGCGCCGGGACACATGGCGGGCAGTGATGCTCATCGATACCGGTCAACGCTGACGAGGTCATCCGGTGCAGACTGTGCTTCCGACCACCGATTGTTGTCTGGAGGGCCTCCAGAGTTGCATCCGGTGATGCCCCGCCGTCGCGGTCGTCTTGCGGACTGCCGGCGGTTCATACACCATTTCAACAATTGATACACTATTCATTACGCGCTCAAACAGCAAACGAAAACAAAAGACCGATTCCCCTGCCGTGACCTCAGCAATGAAGCAAGTATTACTGATATGGACAGAATCCAATCCCTCGACGATGGAAAAGGATTATTTGCTGCTGAATGCTCTCGAAAGATGCGGCGTCAAAGCACACGCGCTGGGATTCTGTCACAGCGAATCGAACAGGCGCTATTTCGAGAAAACTTACGCAAAAGGCGCTCTTTATTCCTACAGTTTTGGCAGCAAACGGGCGCTGTACCAGGGCGGCAACTACATTGAAAAGCTGTATAGCAATTTGTATCTCTTTTTCTGGTTCTCAGCGAGGCTGTACAAGTTTCTGCGCGCCCGACCCACGTCCGCTATCATAATCCCGCCAAATCCCCTCGAGCTGACTTTGCCCGTCATGGTTCTGGGAAAATTGTTCGGCGTGTGCGTGGTGCCGAACATCATGGAATATGAACCGGCACTCCCGTCCTTCCACAGGAAGAAGAGCATTTTTTCGCGCTGGTCATGGGCGCTCGTCACGAAATTCTCGGATGCCTATATTGTGATCAGCGGTTTCCTTGAAGATAAAATGCGACAGCTCTCCCGGAAACCGTCGTTCCGTCTGCCCGCCATGTTGCCGCCGCAAACGGACGACATCAGAAGTGATGTCCCTGACTGTGCGCACACAACGTCAGGGGCTCCGGCGGGCGGTGTCCCCTTGCTCATTTTTACCAGCAGCCAGGCATATGCTGATTTACTCGGCTTCTGCATCGACGCACTATCGCGGCTTCACGACAGGAATTTTCATTTAGTCATTACCGGAGAATATTCCGTTAATGCCCGGAATCTGTGGATGACAAAAGCCGGAGAACTGGGCCTTGAAGGAAAAATCAGCTTCAGCGGCTTTCTTTCGGATGAAGAAATGCGAACACTGCAAATACGCTCAACGGCGCTGTTAATGCCTCTGTTGGATAATGACAGACATCGCGCGAGATTCCCGCAAAAGATCCTTGGCTACATGCGCCTGGGTAAACCGGTAATAACAACGAAGGTCGGCGAATTGGATGAATATTTCCGGGATACGGATACAGTCTTGATGGATGAAAGCGTTACAGCGCAGGGATACTCTGAAAAAATCCGTTTTCTGCTGGATCATCCGGATCACGCGGCTGACATAGGGATTCGAGGCTCACGCTATGTCGAATCCAGGTTCAATGAATTGGTATTGGGAAAACAGCTGGCCGGCTTCCTGGCCGGTCTGGGTGCCTAGCAATACGCCGGCGGGTATTTTCCCAATCCGACCTTGCCCTCCCCCATTCCCGGCAGGCAACCCTCGCGACGCACCGCACCGGGACAAGAACCGCGCGATGCAAGGCTAGTTGCGGTGCCGGTACGCTCCGATATCCCATGGCCCGGAATTATCCTGGTCCAGCGTAGATACATTACCGGTCCAAGACGCCGCCGGGTTCAGGATGGCAGCATAAGGCGCTCCCAGATTCGCGCCCGCCCCGATAGCGGGGGAATTCGAATTGGGCGCATAGTTTGCATCCAGATCCGGATCTGCGTTGACACTGTGGATATCGTAGCCCTGCGTCCGCCAACGCGCAAAACTGTAGTGAATCCTGTTGTTATGATCGTAGAATTCGCTGGCAGAATGGACCGGATGCCAGAAAAGATTGTGGTCTGAAACAAGCTTCTGGCCGGAAGCCCGGGTGAAAAGAATGGGGTGCCAGGCACCGTACATATTGTGCGCCACGATATTGTTCTTGAACGTGACAGTATTGGTCGAAGACAGTTGCGCACCATAGTCTGAGTTGTACACCAGGGTATTATTGTAAACGGTGGTATCACTCGTTGGTTTTTTGATGTGCATCCCTGTTGCGTTGTGATGAGCCACATTCCCGATCACGAGCGTATTATTCGCGGTATTCGATACGACAATACCCGTGCCCGTATTGTTATACGCCAAATTGTACCGGACGACAGAATCGGTGGATGCTCCACCAAGATCTATTCCGTCCCCATTGTTGCCATGGGATTTGCAATACTGGACGACGCCTCCCGCAAGCCCTCCGACAGTAATCCCATCCAGGTTATTCGGCCCGTCAGTACCATTGCCGAAAGCGGTAACACGCTGCACCACAACCCCCCGAATGGGATTAAGCCCGGTAGAATCGGATACATGGATGCCCTGTTGCCCGTTGTTGCGGACAGTCACATCCTGAATCAGAAGATTGTCGGTATCGCCGGCGATCAGGCTCGTCACCGAAATACCTCGACCGGCACATCTGTGAATAACGGAGTCCTGGATCGTGAGATTGGCCGCATAGCCCACAATATCAATACAGGCCCAGCCGTCACGGTTGGTTACGATCACATTTTTTATGGTCCAGAAGTCAGCCGCTCCTCTTCGGGCTCCGGACACGATACGCAACAACACCGGGTATTTTCCGGTTCCATAGGCCGTTAACGTAATTACATTGTCTTTCTTCCCGGAATTGTGCAGGTATAGCGCGTCACGATCCCACGTTTCTCCGCGCTTGAAGTAGATATTGTCTCCCGGATAAAACGAGGTGGCGTTGAATTTTGCTTCCGTCTTCCACGGATTATCGGGGCTGGTCCCTGTGCCATTGTCATTACCAGAAGTAGCGTCGAAATAATAATCAGCTCCGAAACAAATCGAAGCAAGAGCGAGCCATAAAGCACTACTCCCGACCAGGATCTGTCGCATACATTTTGATTTCATGGAATATGCTTGGCTCTGCCAAAGTCATTTAACTACAATTTTTCTGAAAACGGCAGTTATAGAGTGACCATTAGGTTTGACTCTATCTATGATAAAAAACTGTATTTTAACGGGGATTAAACGGAGAATTCGCAAGGCAATCTTTTGAAAGATATTTTGTTTTGGTTCAATTAACCTATGCCTAAATGCTAAAAAGTGGCGTAATTTTACAGATAGGTATTCCCCTTTATTTTGTAACGCAATTGTGTCGTGCTTAAAACATAAAATATCAAGATTGAATATTCCCGCAACTTTTTTCAGCGACTTATCAGGCCAGTGCGATTGATGGTGCGGAGGGAGATTCAGCACGCTGTTCGCCATTTCTGACAAAAATGAGTCGGCGCTGGGCACGCTGATGATAAGTCGTCCGCCCGCCTTCAAACAATCTACCGCTGCTTTCAGAAAAGCAAACAGCTCGTTGCAGTCCACATGTTCCAAGACCTGAAAGGTACAGACCACATCATATTTATTGGCGTTGGATCTAGCGTGCTCTTGTATGGTTTGATTTATGATATGTACCCCTCCCTGTTCAGCAAGGGCCTTGGCATTGGCGCTGAACTCCAGTCCCGTATAACTTTTGCAGTTAATTTTTTTTGAGAAAGCCGCTTTTCCACATCCAATTTCCAATACGTCATCTTTCTCTGTTATGTATTCAGAGGCTATCTTGTACTCCTCCTTGTCATCCACATAGTACAAGTCGGTCTTTTGCAGAATATTATAAAAATTCTCATCGCCCGTTACTGAAGGAAAAAAGAATTTAAGATCACAATTATTACATTGGTAATATTGAATCTCACTTTGCTTGAACAGATAACTAAAATCGGCCTTGTATGCATTAACATAGAGGCCAACCAAATCATCAGCATTGATTGTCTCTATATTTTTTGCATCTTTTGCACCGCATAATGGACACTTGGTTGTATGCATGGATTAGACCTTAGATAGTATCTCTGCGCTCATGAACGGCATATAGCCGCTGTCCAGGCACCTTGCTTCGGTAAATTTGAGCTTCCCCTACAAATCCGTGCCACCTCAACTTCTGGAGTATTGCGATAGATCCTTCTTGATAACCTTTGCGGGATTTCCTGCCGCAATGCAGTTCGCAGGAATTGATTTCGATACCAGAGATTTCGCGCCAATTACAGAGTTATCACCTATGGATACACCTTTACATATAAATACATCTGCGCCAATCCATACATTATTTCCTATGTATACTGGCTTGGCCGGTATATCTACATCAGCACAGTTATAACGCCTGTTCTCCGGCTTTATAGGATGCATATCATTATCGGCAATAATCGTATTCGCACCCAACAATGTATTATCGCCAATTTTGACATGGCTTTTACAACATATTGCCCCACCGCTCATTCCGACATGGTTGCCAATTTCAATAAATGCCTCCGATGAATGAGTGGTAAGCACTATGCGATGATTTACACCTATGGCATTTCCTCTGCTAATTGAACGCAGAGTCGTAAAATCACCGATTATTATCTTGCTCCCTTTCCGAACAGAAAGAACAGGTATTCCATAACACATCACATCTTTTCCAAGCCGAGCCCCTGCGCTACGCAACCAATAGCAAGCTAACTCGCTACCAAGCGAGTCATATATCGATAACAATTTTCTAATGAATCTGTAAAACATCGTCTTTTAATACCGAGCACTGCCCTGTGAGCTTCAACCTCAATTCGGATTAATCATGAATATCCGTATAGCTGCGCAAGAGAGGTCATTGAACAGATCTTTCATGATTTTCGCGATCGAGAATATCCCGATATGCCGACAAAATACCATTGATAACTCTATTCCCATTAAATCGCTCCAGAGAAAATTTACGAGCCTCTTCTGACAAACGTAATGCAAGCGCGTCATCATCGAAGATCCTGCGGATAGCCATGGCCAGTGCGGCGCTATCTCCTTTCTGAAAGAATAATCCTGTTTTCAGATCGTTTATCAGTGAGGGAATCCCCCCCACATATGATGCTACGCAAGGAACTCCAACCAATTCAGCCTCGATCAGACTATTACAGGAATTTTCTATATATGAAGAAAGCACATAAACATGCGCATTTAGGAGCTCATTTATAATTTCATTCTCAGTTACTGGACCCAGGAATGCCACACAATCATCAAGCCCCATATCAGACACCATTGACCTTATATATTTTCCATACCCCTTGTCCGTAATATGGCCCCCTATCCTTAACTGAACATCCGGAACGTATTTACGCACTATACCAATAGCTTTTATAAGGCATGGAACACCTTTTGCGGGCATACTGCGAGCGGTCATATACACAGAATGTCTATTTACACCATCAATTGACCATCTTGACTCGTAAAAAGATGGGCGCATGATTTCCGGCACGTCGTAGTACTGGGCTGATATATTATGCTCTCTTAAATGACTGTAATCCCAAAGTGTTCTCCCTTCAAAATACTTGTTCTGTTTTATAATTTTAATCTCGTTTTTCGATCGCTTCGTTATGTCAATCTGATACAAGGCCTCATTCGGCATCAAAAACCTGTGCCGCCATTTTACGTCCCCCCAGACATCATCCTTTATCACGCTGATCAATCCCTGAAATTTTACCAGTACAGGCACATCAATTATGTCGCTGATCAAACCGTAGAAGTTCTCCGTGCCCCACACGTGTATCAGGTCGGGTTTGAAGTCCCTCACCGCCCGGACGCAATATGCCAGTTCCTTCTGGTAGCTGTATGGCTTGACCATATTAATGATCCCATTAAGCCGCGACCACACTCTGCTAAGCTTGCTTTTCTTCCTGGCAGGCAAAGGGTGGTCGGGAACAAGATAATATATGGAATTATCTTCCTCAAATCGTTCGAATTCCCGAATCTCATTTGAAGCCCATACAATGCCTATTTTCCCGATCATTTCACAATTGGCCATTGCATTCATGGTCGTTTTCATCCACCAGCCTGTACCCAGGGATTCCTTCTTCCCGAGACGCTTGTTGACGGCAGGGAATGGAGTGTTAACGAACCACAAAACGCGTATTGGAGAGTTTTTCGTGCGCATTGTTACAGTCAACGCCTACTGTTGATTTTTCCGGAACAGCCTTGCGAGCCGGTCTTTCGTCCCCTGATCGACCAAGCTGCTGTGTTTGACAAGAAAACCATAAAACGACAGGCCAATCAGC
Organism: Sulfuricaulis limicola; assembly: GCF_002355735.1. GTDB lineage: Bacteria > Pseudomonadota > Gammaproteobacteria > Acidiferrobacterales > Sulfurifustaceae > Sulfuricaulis > Sulfuricaulis limicola. Next base: position 1,632,724 of record NZ_AP014879.1, read on the forward strand.
AATACACAGGCCAGATAGGCGGACGTCTCGATCCGAGTCGATGATGCCCCCCACGTTGTGTTCTTTAACGGAACAAATACCAGAAACATGGCAGCCGTAACGAGCAACATTAGCAGCCTGTCTCTTATCCAGAACGTGAAAGAAGAAGCGCCGATGATTCTGTTTGTTATGACGATTACCATCACCACGCTCGCTGCTTCGAACAGGACCAGATTCAACCCCGCTCCAAGAATATCGAAAGCCCTTATGAGGGCAGGAAGGAAAATGAGCACGAGAACGGTTTGGGCAAACCCGGTGATTGCCAGTATCTTTGACTTGCCCATGCCAAGCGCAAAGGTGGACGGAACCATGGTGGCGCTGCTGAGATAATAGCCGACAAAAAACAGTGCCATCAGCAACCAGCAATTATTGGCGATGTCTGCCCCGAGCCAGACATATAGTATGTCCCACGAATAAATGACGCCAAAACTATATAACGGCGCGCTGATAAGGCTTAACACCCGGTTCGCGCCCAGATAAAGTGACTTGATTCTTCCGGTTTCTTGCAATGCCTTTAATTCGCTGACGAATGGAAACATCACGGTGGTGGAACTTGCCAGCAGATTGTTCAATGACGATACGATCCGGGAAGCGATGTTGAAATAGGCAATTCCGGATGGCCCAATGTACATATTGATGAATATGGGAGGAAGCGCATTCAACGCCAACCGGTTTATTCTCCCCACGACTATCCACGATGCGAAATCGTATATTTCCCGAAGCAGTTCCCTGGACATGTCAAAACCAAGATGGAATGACGGAACCAGTCTTTTCACAATAAAATGCAGTATCGGCAGACTTGCCAGGTTAAGAATCAACCTCGCCACGATCATCCCTGCAATTCCATACCCAAGCCACAGGAGCAACAAGCTGACCAGGGAGGCTGTTATTTGAAACAACGACTCATAAACACTCGACACGCCATAGCGCTGCAACCCCATAAAGAGAGAGACATACACATTCCGGCACATCAGCGCGATAATATTTATTGCGGAATAGTAAAGCGCGTCCCTGGCCTCATTCAAAAAACCAGCTTCATCCTTAATAACGAATAAAGCCAAATTATCAACTGCCAGATAAATCGCCAGCCCCAGAAGGCTGGCTATCACGATTTGAAATCCCAGTGATGCCGTAATTAAAGAATTAATACCAGCGTGGTTATTCTCTGCTGCATATTTCGCGCTCATGCGGATCACAGCCGGGTCGATGCCAGCCTGAAGGATAGTCACCCAGCTGAATATCAGGAGCAGAAAGCTGTAGATTCCAAAACCGTCAATTCCCAGAAAATATATGTAGGCGGGAACAAACAGCACGCTGACAGCCATGTTTACAACCTGGCTGATCGTGTTGAAGCCGGCGTTTTTCAGGATCTTTTTTGGCACTGTAGGGCAGCTGTCAGAATTGGTGGCTCTTGCCTGCTGAAATTCTTTTTGTTCCTGCTGATAGCAACCAGGATGGAGAGCGGAAAATATAAAAAGAACGTGGCAAAGGATGATAAAACAGTAACATTTGAGAGCGCAAAGAACAGGTTGTGCGCCATGCAACAGAGGACCGCCACACCTATTTGATAGTTCTGGATGTCGCTTTTGTTTTCTGCCAGAAATCTTTTAATGAACCTGGCAGCTACAAACACCAGCGTCAGCCCAAGCAATAATCCAATCGAGCCATAGTAATATAGCCACTCCAGGAGCAGGTTATGCGGGGCGATTACCAGTTCATCCCGGGTGCTGAATGTCCCTCCCGTTGCTCTGGTGACGCGTTTTCTTTCTATTGCTTCACTTTGCAGCGGTTTTCCGATTACCGGGTTCTCCTCCATGGCGATCCGGGTAATTACAAATATCTGATCGTAACGCAGCTGGTAGGTTTCCTGGCTCGAATCAAACGTCGTTGACGCTCTTTCAAACAGCTTGGGCAGCAATGATGGTGATAAAATCATCGCCGCACCGGCACCCACTACAACCACCACCATTAATGCGGTAGCTTCTTTGACTGCCGACGTTTTATTGAAAAAAAACAGCGCAATAAGACCCAGCAATATCCCGATAAATCCGCTTCGATGGCCAACCATGATGAAGGTCATTATTACCAGGGCCTTCACGAAAAATGCAGCGGTCGATGACGATGCAAGCACGTGGTTCCTGCTCACTGCCAGGAAATAGAGCAGGCTTAGCATGGTCAGGAAACCTCCCGTCAGGATATGACTCGAAAATCCCTGTGTGGCAAAAGCATAGATGTGCAGCACAAAAATATATACCAGGAATATGATCAACAAATGATGAAGGTATCTGAGATCCGCTTTCCGTGTCACGAGCATCGGGATGAAGAACAAGAACGCGTAGGCAGTGGCATATTTCACCAGCATTCTGATACTCGTAATATCGTGATTGCTTTGCAGCAGCCACTTGAAAAAACTAAACGCAATAAAAAGGGCGAATATGATTTGTATGCCTCTGCCCTCATGCCGTCCGCTTGAAGACAAGCGGTTTTTCCGGGCAAAGAATCTGAAAAATACGTATATACATAAAAATATGAAACTGATATCCGCAATATACAAGGAAACCGGACCGATATTTACGGATGGCTTCACTTTATTAAAGTAAGCCGGAAAATATTCAATAAAGACTCCGATTATGAGGAGGCTATATGGGCTGAATATTCTTGATATCTTATTCATTGGCTCTTCACGGGAATATATTCAAAAACGCCGTCGTCGTCCCGTCACTTCACCCAGAAAAAACGCGCAGATGAAGAACGCCACGGTCCGAGCCCTGCGCGAACACAAGCAGCTGTTCGAGTTGAAGCATGCTGAACGGAAGCAGCTGAAATTTCTTCCGGGTACACGTAAATATCCACAATTCCTTGATAAAGACCCTGAATGGACCTTAGAACTGGTTGTTAAGGCTGTCTGGCCTGAGGTCGGGAGGATTTCGTTCAATCCAGCAACGGCGGGAGGACGAGATGAAAAACACAATACTGAAAACTACACCAAACGAGCGGTCGGAGGACCCGGATGGAACCTCCTGGGAGGTCAGTATTTCGTGAGCCATCTAAAACCTCTGTGATTCTTCTGATCCGCGGGGATTCATGGAATCCACCGGGTTCTCCCCGCCATCCAAATAACCTTCTTTCATAAGGTACAGGAAAATCTCCTGCGCTGCATGTGCCGGCGTGAGATTGGTCGTATCGATCTGAATTTCGGGGTTTTCCGGCGCCTCGTAGGGATCGCTGATGCCGGTAAATTCCGGGATGAGCCCCTTTCTGGCCTTCGCATACAACCCCTTGCGATCGCGCTTCTCGCAAATCTCAAGAGGAGTCGCAACATATATTTCGATAAACGCGCCATGTTGTTCGATGAGCTCGCGCACGGCCCGGCGTGTCGCCTTATATGGCGCAATGGGAGCGCAGATGGCGACACCGCGATTTTTGGTGATTTCACCGGCAACGAAGCCTATTCTGCGAACGTTAATATCGCGATGCTCTTTCGAGAACCCAAGTTCCCTGGAAAGATTATGGCGCACAACATCACCGTCCAGCAGCGTTACCGGCCTTCCACCCAGCTCGATAAATTTGGCGTAAAGAATTTTCGCCAAAGTCGATTTCCCGGAGCCCGACAAGCCGGTAAAAAACAGGGTGATACCCTGCTGACGACGGGGCGGATACACTTTTCGAAGCTCCGCAATCACATCGGGAAAGGAAAACCATGCCGGAATTTCCTGGTCATGCGCCAGATGGCTGGATAACTCTTTCTCCGTAAACACGACACCCTTTCTTCCTTCCCGCTCAATCCTCTCAACGGGAAGGAATTGATCGTCCTCGGGCACGTATTGCATCTCCCGGATCGGGATCATGCGAATGCCCAATTCATGTTGATGCTTTGCCACTATCTCCTGCGCCGCATAACGGGGATAGAAACGCTCGCCGCCCATGCGGATCTCGGGTGGAGCGGCATGTTCCGGTCCAATTATCAGATGTGAACATCCATAATTCTGCCTGACAATGGCATTAAGCAGCGCCTCGCGCGGGCCGGCCATGCGTACCGCCATGGGTAGCAACGAAAGTGCAGCCAGATTGTGCGGGTAGTGACGGCGTATCGCCTGATAGCAATGCACCCGCGCGTAGTAATGCAAATCACCGGGTTTGGTCATGCCGACAGCAGGATGCAACAGGATGTTCGCCTGCGCCTCCCTGGCCGCCCCCAGGGTGATGTCCCGATGCAGGCGATGCATGGGTTTGCTGGTGTTGAACGCCACCACGTGGTGCCATCCGTGCTTTTCGAACAAGTGGCGCAGTTCCCCGGGGGTATCGCGCAGCGTCTCGAAGTCATGGTGCATAGGCAACTGGATGCCTTCGATTTGACCGCCAACATAGTTTCCGTGGACCTGCTCAAATAGAAAACGCACGCCCGGGTGATTCAGGGATCCGGTTCCATACACGAGCTGCGCCTCGCGCTTCTTGTCGGGTTTCCACACGTCCGTAATGCGCAGCACAGCGAGCATGAAACCTTCAGGGTCGTTCAGCCCAAGACAGCCGCCGGCCTGGAGTTTTTCCGCGACAGGATCAGGGACATCCAGGGTAATGGGCATGGACCACAGCAAACCATCCGGCAGACGCATTTTCTCCAGCACGCTTTCATAGGCTTCCCGGTCCATGAATCCCCGCAACGGCGAGAAGGCACCGTTCATGAGCAGCTCCAGGTCGCAAAGCTGGCGCTGTGACAGCGTGATGGCGGGAAACTCCTGCGATTCCTGCTTGAGCAACACGGCGCGCTTCTCGTCCGCCAGGAGATTCTGGAGGATGCCACCGTATGGAGTGACAAGATGATCCATGCGCTGTTCCATTCAGACGTGCCAGGCGCTGTCGTGCTGAAAATAAATCTGCCCGACCTCTTCCAGGCACAGCGCCAGGGAATTTTCCCACGTGGGCATGGCCAGATCATATGTCTTGCGCAGCTTGTCCCCGTCGAGACGCGAATTCGCGGGGCGCTTTGCCGGCGTCGGATAACCGGAAGTCGGAATGGGAACCAGCTTCGGCCTGGCAGTCATCGCCTGGTCAGGCAATCCGTCGAGAATCCTCGCGGCGAACCCGTGCCAGGAGGTCCAGCCCTCCGGAACCGCGTGGTATACCCCGCTGGCATCGGATATGGACGTGGCCTGGCGGCACAGGGATGAAAAATGCTGCGCCACAATCTGCGACGTCACTTCTGCCAGCAAACGGGCCCAGGTCGGCGCCCCGATCTGGTCGTCAACTATCCTCAGTTCATTTTTCTCGCGCGCCAACCGGAGAATGGTCAGCAGGAAATTTCGTTCGCGCGCGGCGTAGACCCAGCTCGTTCTCAGTATCAGGTGCGGCGCGCCCGCGGCCCGGATCGCCCGTTCGCCGGCCAGCTTGGTCCGGCCGTAGACATTGACGGGGTTAGGCGCGTCGTCCTCGCGATACGGGCGGTTCAACGTGCCGTCGAACACGTAATCCGTGGAGTAGTGAATGATGGCCGCCTTCAGATGTCTCGCCTCCTCCGCCAGGATGCCGGGGGCAACGCCGTTGACGGCCATGGCCAGCTCGGGTTCGGATTCCGCCTTGTCCACGGCGGTATAGGCGGCAGCGTTGACGATAAGGTCTGGCCGCACTTCCCCGACGACTTTCCGGATGGAATCCGGGTCGGCCAGGTCCATTTCCCGGCGTCCAACAGCGACGACATCGCCCAGCGAGGCCAGCGTGCGTTGCAGTTCCCACCCGACTTGGCCGTTTTTCCCGGTAAGGAGGATTTTTCTCACTCGAACAGCTCCGCCTCGCGGAACGCCACGCCGGCCTTGTCCTTGACGGATAACTGCGGACCACCCGCCGCTGGCCATGAAATCGCGAGATCACGATCGTTCCAAACGATGGTGCGTTCGTACGGCGACGCCCAGTAATCAGTGGTCTTGTAAAGAACTTCGGCAAATTCAGACAGGACCAGAAAACCATGCGCGAACCCCGGCGGGATCCACGCCATGCGCCTGTTATCCGCCGACAGCAGCATGCTTACCCATTTCCCGAAAGTCGGCGAGCGCCGGCGGAGATCCACGGCGACGTCGAAGATCTCGCCGGCCACCGCCCGCACCAGCTTGCCTTGCGGCTGCCGGATCTGGTAATGCAGGCCGCGCAACACGTTCCGTACCGAGCGCGAGTGATTGTCCTGAACGAAATCTGCCGCAATGCCGACAGCCTGCATGACTTTTTTGTTGAAACTCTCGTAGAAAAATCCGCGCTCATCCGTGAAGACTTTTGGCTCCACGATCAGCACGTCCGGAATGGCGGTCAGCAAGACATTCATCAGAACACCCGCTCTTGCAGGACCCCAAGCAGATACTTGCCATAACCGTTGTTGCTCATGCGGCCGGCCAGTTTCTCCAGCTGACCGGCCGCGATATAGCCCATGCGGTAGGCGATTTCCTCGGGACAGGCGATCTTGAGTCCCTGCCGCTTCTCGATGGTTTCGATGAACAGTGACGCCTCCAGCAGGGATTCATGGGTGCCGGTATCCAGCCAGGCCATGCCCCGACCCATCACCATGACATCCAGTCGTCCCTGCTCGAGATAAATCCTGTTTACGTCGGTAATCTCCAGCTCCCCGCGCGCGGAGGGCTTGAGGGATTTGGCAACGGCTACCACCTGGTTGTCATAAAAATAGAGCCCGGTCACAGCATAGCGGGACTTGGGTTTTTTCGGTTTTTCCTCAATGGATACCGCTCTCCTCGCGGAATCGAATTCCACCACGCCATAACGTTCCGGATCCTGCACCGGATAGGCGAAGATAGTCGCCCCCGTCTGTTTCCGTACCGCATTTTTCAGGTCAGCAGTGAACTCATGCCCGTAAAAAATATTGTCGCCCAGCACCAATGCGCATGAACTATTGCCGATGAATGGCTCGGCGATAACGAATGCCTGCGCGATGCCTTCGGGCTTGGGCTGCACTGCGTAGGAAATATTCAGCCCCCATTCCGCACCATCCTTCAGCAGCTGCTCAAACCGGGGGATGTCCTGCGGGGTGGAGATAACCAGGAAATCCCGGATGCCCGCCAGCATCAGCGTGGACAGCGGATAATAAATCATCGGCTTGTCGTAAACCGGCAGCAATTGCTTGGAAACAGCCTGGGTCACCGGATACAACCGGGTTCCCGAGCCCCCCGCCAGAATAATGCCCTTCATGCCGTCCCCCGGCTGGTGTAATTGATGTCCAGCCATTTCTGGTATTCACCGCTGGCTACGTTTTCCACCCAATTCATATTGTCCAGATACCACTGAACCGTCTTTCGAATTCCGGTTTCGAAACTTTCCGACGGTTTCCATCCGAGTTCGCGCTCAATCTTGCGTGCGTCGATGGCATAACGCCGGTCGTGCCCGGGCCTGTCTTTGATGAAGGTGATGAGCGAGGCGTAATTCCCCATGGAGGAAGCGGGATGCATCTCATCAAGCAGGGAACAAATTGCGCGCACAACATCGATGTTCTTCCGCTCGTTGCGGCCACCGATATTGTAAACTTCCCCGGGCTTCCCCTTTGCCAGGACCATCCGCAGCGCCTCGCAATGGTCTTCCACGTACAGCCAGTCGCGCACATTGAGACCGTCTCCATACACCGGCAAGGCTTTCCGGTTCAACGCATTCATGATTACCATGGGGATCAGTTTTTCCGGAAACTGATAAGGACCGTAATTGTTCGAGCAATTGGAGGTCAGCGTGGGAAGACCGTAGGTGTGGTGAAAGGCGCGAACCAGATGATCCGAAGCTGCCTTGGAGGCGGAATACGGGCTATTCGGTGCGTAAGGAGAGGATTCCGTAAAGGGCGCGTCATCAGGTCCCAGCGACCCGTATACCTCATCTGTTGATATGTGCAGAAACCGGAAGACGGTTTTTTCATTGCCAGCGAGCTTCTCCCAGTAAGCGCGGGACTCCTGCAGCAGATGAAAGGTGCCATCCACGTTGGTTTGAATGAAATCCTCCGGGCCGTGGATGGAACGGTCGACATGGCTTTCCGCCGCGAAGTTAACCACGGCCCGCGGACGATGACGGTTCAACAGCTCCCGCACCAGCGCACGATCGCCGATATCCCCTTTTATGAATTTGTGCCGCGGATCATTTTTCAGACGGGCGAGGTTCCCGACATTGCCGGCGTAGGTCAGCTTGTCCAGATTGACCACGGACGATCCTTCCTGTCCGATCCAGTCCAAGACGAAATTGGAACCAATGAACCCGGCGCCGCCGGTGACTAATATCGGTTTCTCGGTCATTCTCGGTCAACCAGTTGCAACAGCCTGCCGTACTCCATGAATCGGTAATTCCCGGATTTCGGCAACCATTTAATACAGCCTCGGAGGTAATTTCTGCGATGTGCTTACGCGCTTGTTGGCAGGAAAGCGAAAATAACCTTTTTTATTACGAAGAAAATACGCTTCGGCAATATTTCTCTACCGCCGGCTTCGCCTAGTATCACCGAATAATATCAGCATATGTCGACGGCCGGACCATACCGGTTCCTGCAAGATGCGTCTCCTTGATTGCCGCTCGCGACTGGAATCACGACATAAATCCATATATCTATCAATATGATAGATGAATATTCTGCGCCATGCGCATACAGCAACTCGATGCGCCTTTATGAAACCAGCCAAGACAGGTTTGACAATATCCAAGCTTGACTAATAACACCGGGCTCAGCATATTAGCATTCTCTGTTTTCCGGATTACCAAAAATCAGATAGCCATCAATCAGTTAAGGCTACGAGGGGTGACGCATTCGTTCCCGGAGCGGGCGTAACCACACACATCAACCAAACAACGCCGCGCGTTATAAACGTATTGGAGGAAGGTAAATGTCGACCACGATGCAAGATGCAAATCTCGAACAGATGATCAGCAAGCACCTCGATAAGGTGCTCCCCAAAAAGCTGGAAGAAATCGAGGCCAACAGGACGCCCAGCATGGCGATCATCGCCACCAAGGGTACTCTGGATTGGGCCTACCCCCCGTTCATTCTCGCTTCCACCGGCTCCGCCCTGGGTTGGGACGTGTCCATTTTCTTCACCTTCTACGGCCTGCTGCTGCTGAAAAAGGACGTGGGCGCGGAAGTCAGCCCGCTTGGCAATCCGGCCATGCCGATGAAAATGCCGTTCGGGCCAAAATGGTTCCAGAATTTCGTCTGGCCCATGCCGAACCTGGTCATGGCCGGCATCCCGGGCTTCGAAAAAGTCGCCACGGTATTGATGAAGAAGACTTTCAAGAACAAGGGCGTGGCCAGCATCCCCGAGTTGCGCGATCTGTGCATCGAAGCCGGCGTCAAACTCGTCGCCTGCCAGATGACAGTCGATGTATTCGGATTCTCCAAGGATGAATTTGTGCCGGAAGTGAAGGATTACGTTGGCGCCACCTACTTCCTGCCGATTGCCGCCAAATCCGACGTCTGCCTTTTTATCTAAACAAGTATTCTGAAAATTAACACCCCTCACGGCGGTTGCCGGGAGGGGTGTTTTGTTTTACAGCGCCAATCCGGCCTGCTCACTCGTCAAGAAGAACTGTCGCAAGCAGATGCGCTTCGGCTGTTACGTGACGCGTCCTTGCGGTTGTTACGCTCAAGCCGTTTCAATATTGTCATCCAGCCTTTTATAGAGGCTCCATGGCGCACGACTCGTGCATAGACGGCTACCCTGTAGAAAAAAAATCACCATCATCCCGGCGCTCCATGGTCACCAGCAGCTCCCGCCGCCTTCACCAGTTTCCGGTAATGCCCGAGGGGTTTGGATACAGACTCCGCCGTCAGCAAGCAGGCGGGAAAATGCATGACAGCGGGCGGCGATCCGTTAGTGGCTGAAAATACCAGCCGGCAACTCCGCAGAGCGATGCGGGGATCAGCTCCGGCCAATCAGCGAGGTAAGCTTGAGGGTCAGTTTGCGGCCGAGATCTGAAATAGCTCCGCCACTGCCGGCAGAGGAGCTGTCATTGAACAGAACGGGTATCTTGCATTGATTTCGCACCTGCTCGATCAAACGGTCCAGATCACGCGAACGTTCGGCGCCTTCGTCCAGATCCATCAGCAATACATCCACCTGTTCCCGATTCAGTTGTTCGACGAGCCCATCTCCGATGGGTACCGCCGCCACTACTCTCAGGCCGGACCGCTCAAGCGTCATTTTCAGATAATGGCGTTGCCGCTCCGACTCCGAGGCAATGGCAATGCGCATCGGGCGCCTTGGAGAAACCCGGGCACTGCGCTGGTCTTTTCCGCCCGCCGGTTGTTCCAATGACTCGCTGCTTTCATCTCCGGCCGTGTCGTGCGCCGCATGTCTCAATGGAACAATCCTGCTTTTCTGTTTGTCGCGCGCCACATCTTCAATCAATGACGCGCCGATATGGAGTGATTGCTCGGCATAACCGTACACCAGCGCGGTATCACATAGCAGATTGACCAGACGCGGAATGCCGCCACTGTAGCGGAAGACGGTTTCGCAGGCTTCACCATCAAAAATGTCAGGGCTTCCGCCGGCAATACTCAGACGGTGACGGATATACTCGCGCGTCTCCTCCGGACTTAGTGGTTCCAGGTTGAAGTCCACGGAAATGCGTTGGGCGAACTGTTCCAGGCGTGGATCCCGCAAGTTGTTGCGCAACCCCGGCTGGCCGGCGAGTATGATCTGCAAGACTTGGTCTTTTTCGCTATTGACGTTGGATAGCATGCGCAGCTCCTCCAGCGCCTGGGGGCCCATGTTCTGGGCTTCATCGATGATCAGCACAGCGCGACGATTGGCGGCATACTGTTTGATCAGGAAGTCCATGAAGATCTTGTACATTTCGACCTTGTCCCGGCTGCCGCATTCGAGATTGAAAGCCATCAATATCCACTGCAGGAGTTCGCCGAACGAGGGATGGGTATTGGTTATCAATCCCACCACCATGTCGCTCTCCATCTGGCTGAGGAGTTGGCGAATCAGCGTGGTTTTGCCCGTGCCGATATCGCCGGTGATGACGCTGAAACTGGCCTGATTCATCAGGCCATATTCCAGCAATGTCAGCGCCATCTGGTGTTTCTTGCTGGGGAACAGGAACTCCGGGTCCGGCAACAACGAGAACGGCTTGTTCCGTAATCCGTAAAATTTTTCGTACATGATCAGTTCTTTTTCCCGCGCAGCCGCGTGAGCCTGTCCCTGAGCGACAGGCCAACCAGCTTCGCATGATCCAGCACCCAGCCAAGAAGCTTCGTTGAGGCCTTCTCATTGTCCTGCATGTTCGTCCAGGACTTGTTGAGCACGGTGCCTATTACCTTGGTCGAATCCAGCAGGCCGAGCGCCCGTCTGGCCTCGTCCGCCTGGGTCTTGCCTTCCTCGATCACCAGCAGTACCGAATCCACATAAGGAGAAAAAGCCAGCGCATCCGCCGCGCTCAGCAGCGGCGGCAAATCGAAAATCACGATGCGCGAAGGGTAGCGGTTTTTCAGCTCCTCAACGAGGCGCACCATTTTTGGAGAATTCAGCAGTTCCGCGGAGTTGTCGAGCGGCTTGCCACCGGGCAATATCACAAAGCGGGGGAAATTCGTCGGATGCACAAGCAGCTCCGAGAGCGGTTTGTCGCCAGTAAGATAATCGCTCAGGCCGTATTCAGCATCGACACTGAAATATTTGTGCATGGCTGGGTGGCGCAGATCGGCATCCACCAGCAATACGGTATGGTTGATCTCCATCGCCATGCTGATGGCAAGATTGATCGCCGTCAGCGTCTTGCCCTCGTTCTCGCCGGGGCTGGTAACAGCCAGCGAATTCCAGTTCTTCTCGCGCAACCGCTGTAAAACCTGGGTCCGCAGGATCCGGTAGGCATCGGTAAAGGTATTCTGATCAAGATCGGTAATAATTCTTTTTTCACGCAGTTTTTCCGTCGCGACCTCAATCACCCTGGTGTGGGTGTAGGTCAGCGGCGCAGACATGCCGACGGCACCGCGGGTCGGGGACATATCCGACCCCGGCACTTTTTGCCGTTCTAGTCGCGCTTTTTCGAGCGCCTGTTTGATGCGTTCCATGATTATGATCGCCCAGATCTGATATTGATATTTATGGTAATCGGCCTGTAGTTCAATATTGCCTAGCCGCCGATGACATTATCAACTTTGCGCAACCCCTTGAACCACAGGACATCGAGCGGGGTCCACAGAAAGTGGGCCAGAAGCACAATCAGCACAAAACTGCCGGCGATGGCCATGGCAACGATTTTTCTTTTTCTTTCGACGCGCGCCAGATCCTCGCTGTTTCTCAAGTAAGGAATCACAGACAGGGGCGGCGCGCTGAAAAGCTCTGTGGCTCCACGCACCCCGCGCACGGAGCTGTCCATGCTCTCCGCCGCGGCAGCAAAACCCAGGCCGCCACCCACGGAAAGCAGGAAGCCCAGGATAATAATAGCCGGCCGGTTGGGTTTTACCGGTTCTTCCGGCAGTTGCGGCGGATCGATTAGCGAGAAACGCTCGCCCTTGCGTTCTTTTTCAAGCTCCTGCCCGACTTGGGCTTCGTTTTGTTTTTGCCTTATTTCCTGGTACCGTCTCACTGTGTTCTCATAATCCCTGTTAAGCGCCAGAAAATTCCTTTCTACCTCAGGGGTCTGTTGCAAGCGTTTTTCATATTCGAAAAGTTTTGCTTTCAGCGCTTCACGCTGGGCAGTCAGCGCTTGGGTCTGGCTTTTAAATCCTTCCAGTTGTGCCTTGAAGTTGATGTATGTCGGATTATCAGGCTTTTCCCTGGCGACTTCTGATTCGGGTGTGGGCCTTATTTGTTTAAGCGCCTCTTCCTGGGCCGCTACGGCCTTTGTCAAACGAATAACATCCGGGTGATCTGGTGAATATTTTTCTCGTGCTGCCGCGAGCTCAGTACGCAGAGCCGCCAACTCTTTAGCTTGTTCGGTGGATGAATTCACGGAACCGGTTTGCTTTTCCAGTCCCTCGATTTCGCGCTTCAACCGCGCTACATCTGGATGGTCCGGCGAATATTTAGCGCTCGCACTAATGTACTGCGACCGTAATGTTTTCAATTGTGTAACAGGATCCAATATCTGCTGACCTTCCGCGCCGACCGTGGGAGTCAGAGGATTGAGGCTCGCCAACTGTCCCTCCAGATAAAACTTTCGGTCATCCAGAGAACGCAGTTGACCCTCCACATCACGCAGCTCGGCCTCGATGCGCTCACCTTGCTGCCTGTTAAACGTAGCCAATTCCGGGAGGCGGCCCTCATTTTTCTTCTTGAAGTCCGAAATATGTGCTTCAAGTTCTACAATACGTTCCCTGAGTTTGTCCGCCTCTGAGCTGAGAAAAGTGTAAGTTTCCGCAGCTTTTTCCGTGCGATTGCGCAGGTTCTCGTTAAGATAAAGCGTGGTCAGTTCGTTGGCGACCTTCTGGGTTACCGCCGGTGTATCACCCTCGAATGCCAGGGTAAAAGCGATAGTCGCGGGCATCGGCCGCCCGGAACGCGGGTCGATTACGTCCGCACTGAGGGTATCGAGCTTGATATCGCCGCGCATGCGCTCCATGATTTCCTCGGTAGTTTCATGGCGGCGTTTGCTTTTATAAAGATCATATTTCTCGATGATCTGCATGAGATTGGCACGCGTCATGACGCGCGCATTAATCTGCTGGATGCGTTGCGCGGCATAGCTGGTGATCGTGGAACGAACCAGATCGGGCGGCACTTCCTGCTCTTCAATCAGGATCGTGGCAGTGGACCGGTAAGTCGGCGGCCACAACAGCGCTGCCAGCACGCTCACTGCCAGAATCACCGTCGAGGTTACAAGAATTGAACCCTTGCGACGCCGAAATGCGCCAAGATAATCGCTGAGATCTTTTGTCTGCTCTTCTATCATGGGAATATACACACTTTAGCAATACCGTTTTATATTCGTTGCCATTAACATCGTGAAATGTTCATTTTTGCCACGCATTGTATCCGTCTGCCCGGCCCGGAGTTATGCGCCATCATTCATCTCTTTGATTATTAACGGGAAACTGAAAACCTCGGCCAAGTATAGTTCAGTGTCAAACTAACCACGCGCGCCTGCACGGCCTGAGCTTCGTTCTCACGCTTCAAATGAAAATACCGGTAGGTCAGGTCCAGATCGGCGTCCCGGGTCCATTGCCATACCAGTTTCGGCTCAATTGAATAATACCTTCTGTTTGTGTCGGTAGCAGTTGCGGTGGTATCGCTGATGCTGCGCGCGTTAACGCCGGTTGCCGTAAGAATCCCTTGAAACCTTGATGCAAACGGGTAGCCGAGCTGCACATATAATGTATCCGTATCGACCTGCGTCGCTGACCCGCTGGCGGCCAAATCGCGGCTTGCGCTGGCGGTAATGTTCAGCTTTTCGTATTTTTTAGTCAGGTCGCCTGAGAAGATAGTTCCCGTATTATCAGCCGCAAGTTTGCCCGGGAAACATCCAAGTAAAGAATTAAAAACGTATAAACAGTCAGATGTAATGCGCTCCGTCTCTGTCTTGCGCCGACCAAACGCCAAAGTACCCTGCATCGTCTCTGAAAAGTTATGATTGACACCCATTCTGAATGCAGGCGTTCTGGATTCGACGTCAGTAACGGTGGAAACGACTGTCAAGGCCCCGTCAAATGCGATTGAATTTATATAATTTGCATCAGGCACACGGTATTTGGAGTAGTTTGCGGTGAAAAACAGCTTAGTTAGCGGAGAAACCAAGTAAGACAATGTCGCCGTGGCGGCGCGACTCTGATAGTTGTACAGCCCGACGCTTTCCCCATCCACATACGACACTTTGGAAAATTGATAACCCAGCTGCAGCTGTGCCCTTTCCGTTATAATCCAACTCCAGACCGGTTGTATGTTCTCCGTTCGGCGTGACTTTTGAGTGGTCGCCAGGCCCAGATCCGAGTCTTGCTGATCTCCCGAAATAGACGCATCATTCACCCGTGAGGCATTGATTGTGAAATTGCTGCGCTCCGTCCTGAACAGCGAGGCGAGCCTGAAAGTCTGGAAATCCCGGTCCAGACCCGGTTCACCCGAATACCGCGCGCGCGCGACTTCGGCAGAGCCCGTGATGTCCCATACTTCCGACCGCACCCCCATGTCCAGCCGGGGCGCAATGATTGTGCCCTGAACAGTATTGTGCGGTTGCAGCGTCAACCTGTAATTATCATTCTGCTCGTAACTCAATCTTAACAACGGCGCCATGAACCATTCCTCGGCGTAAGCCGGCGGGAATAAAACCGGCGTTGCCAGAATGCCAAGACTGGTTGCAATGATCGCTCGCATGATAATTTGTGTCGTCATTACGGATCTTGGGGGACAGAGAGAATCTATCTGCGCTGACGAAACGGCAGGCGCACGCTTGATACCGGGAAGGAAAACATCTGGGCTAACACTGAGGAATGCTATCCTGCCAATTAATCAACTGGTTGTGACTGACATCAGAACAACTTTCTTATAGCTCTGTTCTCATTGGATTCAGCCGGCATTCCCGCGGGCAGGACCCAAAGTTTACTTGAATCCTGCGATATTGTCTCTTTCGAATCAGACGTGCGTGAATTCAAGAAATGAAATCAGGCAGTTAATTACCCGCGGAAACTCATTTATCGCTTGATCTGAAGAGCCAATCCTTATGATTTTCAAGGAATATGCATGAAACGACGCACGGGGGCAAAACTGCGACGATGAATGGGTGAGATACCTGAATCCGCCAGTACTTTCAGATGTCCCGGCGTGGGATAGCCCTTGTGCCGGGAAAAATCATATCCGGGATGAATCCTGTCCATACGGCACATCTCGGCATCTCGCTCCACCTTGGCCAGGATCGAAGCGGCCGAGATCGATGGCACGGTGACATCCCCCCGGATTACGGTAGTCACGGAACAAACGAGTCGGGGTGCCTGGTTACCATCCACCAGCACCAGCTCCGGTTGTATTGTGAGCGCCAGCACGGCGCGCTGCATGGCCAGCAGGCTGGCCTGCAGGATGTTCAGCCGGTCAATCTCCTCGACCTCGGCCCGGCCCAGCGCCCAACAGAGCGCGCGCTCCTTGATTACCGCAGACAGTTCCTCGCGCCGACGAGGAGTCAGAACCTTGGAGTCGGCCAGGCCTTCGATGGGTCGGGTTTCATCCAGGATCACGGCCGCGGCCACCACCGGTCCCGCCAGCGGCCCGCGCCCGACCTCGTCTACTCCCGCTACAAGTTTGGAAACGCCTGAACGGGAGGACATCGTATCAATTGGCCATAACCGGCATCTTTCCGGCCGGCTGTTTCCGCGGTTTCAGCAGTCTGATAACCGCCTCCGCCGCCCGCGCGTCCGCGTTGCGTCGCAGAGAACGGTGCATATCGGCAAGCACGGTGCGCAATGACCGTGTCTTGTCGCGGTGGGTCAGAAAGTTCTCAACCGCCATTCCCAGTTTTTCCGGCGTCGCATCACGCTGCATCAATTCCGGCACGATCTTGCGCCCGGCCAGGATATTCGGCAGGGCATAGAGTTTCACGTGCAGAAACGGCTGTACCAGAAGGTAGGACAGCCAGGACATTTTGTAGGTGACGACCATCGGTTTTTTCAGCAGCGCCGCTTCCAGGGTGGCGGTGCCGGAAGCCAGCAGCACGATGTCCGCCGCAGCCATGGCATCGCGCGACTGGTTGGCGACGAGCGTCACGGGCAGGAACCACGCCCCCTGCCGATACAGCGCTTCCTCGAAAATCGTCCGGGTCTCCGGATTGATGAACGGCGCGACGAAATGGATGTTCGCATGGCGTTTGTGCAGCCACAGCGCCGTTTTCACGAAAAGATCGGCATGGCGCTTGAGCTCGCTGCGGCGGCTCCCGGGCAATAGCGCGATCACCATGCCCTTGGCGGGCAGATGCAGCGCGCGGCGCATGGCGGCCATGCTGGAACGATCGGTGATCTGGTCGGCCATCGGATGGCCCACGAAAGTTACCGGCACATGATGTTTTCGGTAATAGCTGGCCTCGAACGGGAACAGGGTCAGCATATGATCAACGGCGCGCCGGATTTTGCGGATACGGTAGCCGCGCCAGGCCCATACCGTGGGACTGACATAGTGCATCGTCGGAATGCCGGCAACCTTCAGTCTTTCTTCCAGGCCGAGATTGAAGTCGGGTACATCGACGCCAATGAACAGGTCCGGCGGGCTGGACTGAAAATGATCGATCAGCTTGTTACGTATGCCGAGAATCTCCGGGTATTTCTCGACCCCTTCGAAGCCGATGACGGAAAGCCGGTCCATGGGGAAAAGACTGCGACAACCGGCGGACTGCATCAGCGGCCCGCCGATGCCTTCGAACGCCGCGTCTGGCAGCCGCTTTTTGATCTCGCGCAGCAGCCCCGCTCCCAGCAGATCGCCGGAAGCCTCGCCGGCGACAATCCCGATTCTTGTCACGGACCTGGCCGCCACGGATCAGCGAACAATTCCGCGTTCGGACTGCTTGATGAAATCGAGAAAGTGTCTGACTTCGGGGTTCGTGGCCGCCTGCGCCAGCTGTTCAGTCGCCTCGCTGAGCCGCAAACCGGATTTGTAAACCAGCTTGTAAGCTTGGCGCAGGGCCTCGATCGACTGCTCGGAGAAATTCCGCCGCTTGAGTCCGCGCACATTCAGCCCGTGAGGCACGGCGGTGTTGCCGGCCACCAGCAGATACGGCGGGATGTCCTTGAAGGTGACGGTGCTGATACCGGTCATGGCATGCGCACCGACACGGCAGAACTGGTGGATCATGGTAAACCCGCCGAAAATCACCTGATCCTCCACGTGGACGTGACCGGCGAGGCTGGTACCGTTCGCGAAAATCGTGCGATTCCCTACCTGGCAATCATGCGCCAGATGACAATATGCCATGATGAAATTGTCATGACCCAGCCGGGTGACACCGCCGCCTCCCGTTGTCCCGCGGTTGAAGGTGCAGTATTCCCGGATGATGTTGCGGTCGCCAATCTCGAGTCGCGTGGGCTCGCCCTTGTAACCCAGATGTTGAGGCCCCTCCCCCAGCGATGAAAACTGGTATATCCGGTTGTCACTGCCGATGCGGGTCGGTCCGTTGATCACGACATGGGGACCGATCCAGGTTCCGCTGCCGATCTCGACGCCGGCACCGATAATGGAAAACGCGCCAATCTGAACGTCTTTTCCTATCTTGGCGCCCGGATCGACGATGGCCAGGGGATGAATCACTCAGGCTTCCTTGTAGGTGCACATCAGGTCGGCGCTGCAGCACAACTCATCGCCCACATGGGCGCTGCTCTCGAACATCCAGATTCCCTTGACCTTGCGCTTGATTTTGGACGTGAGCCGGAGCTGGTCGCCGGGTTCCACCGGACGCTTGAAGCGCGCATTGTCGATGCCGACGAAGTAAAAGATGGCGTTCGCCTTGGGCAGAGCGTCCATGCTCTTGAAGGAAAGAATGGCGCAGGACTGGGCCATGGCCTCGATGATCAGCACGCCCGGCATCACCGGGCGGTTGGGAAAGTGGCCCTGGAAAAAGGGTTCGTTGATGGTCACATTCTTGAGCGCGGTGATCGATTCATCCTTGGTGAACGTCAGCACGCGATCGACCAGCAGGAACGGATAGCGATGCGGGAGATATTTAAGGACTTCGTGAATGTCCAGCGAGTTCAATTGTCATGCTCCTCGGAATGCTGTTGCCATTTCTCTTCAAGTACTTTCAATCGCTGCGACATCTCGTCCAGATGATGCAGTCGCGCGGCGTTGCGGCGCCACTTCTCCGCCGGTTCGGCCTTGAGGCTGGACGAATACGCGCCCGCCTGCCGGATGGAAGTCGTGACCAGGGACCCCGCGGTGATGTGCACGTCATCGACGATTTCCAGGTGTCCCGTTATGCCCGCTTGTCCGCCGATAGTGCAGCGCTTGCCGATCCTCGTGCTGCCGGCAATCCCGACAAAGGCGGCGATCGCCGTGTTGTCGCCGATGTGCACATTGTGGGCGATCTGTATCTGGTTATCCAGCTTCACGCCGCTGCCGATGAGCGTGTCGTCCAGGGCGCCGCGATCGATGGTGGTGTTGGCGCCCACCTCCACGCCGTGACCGAGGATCACGTGCCCGAGCTGAGGGACTTTCTGCCACTGCTCGCCGTCTTTGGCAAAACCGAAGCCGTCGCTCCCGATCACCACTCCCGGGTGCAACAGGCAATCCTCGCCAACCGAGCATCGATCGCCGATGACGACATGCCCGACCAGACGGCTGCGCGCACCCACGGCGGCGCGCGCGCCGACGAGGCAGCCGGGTCCGATGTACGCATCATCCTTGATCTCCGCGCCGTCCTCAACCACGACATGCGGCCCGACCCAGGCGCTGGCGGCGACGCGCGCCGAAGGACTGATCACGGCACTGGCGTGCGCTCCGGGCCTGAACGCCGGCGCGGGATGCAGCAATTGAGCGACGCGAGCAAAACACAAATGCGGATTCTCGACGATCAGCACGGAACCCGCGCGATGCGCGGCGTCCGGTTCCGCCAGGATCACCGCCCCGGCCGCGGTGGAAGCAAGCTTGGCGAGAAATTTCCTGTCACTGAGATAGGCGATGTCATCCGGCCCGGCGGAGTCCAGCGACGCCGCGCGCTTTATGGCGAGATCGGGATTTCCCCGTACCCTGCCCTGGAAGCGGCGCGCCAGCTCTGCAAGGGTGACGGCCATCGCGCGTTATTTCTTCCCCAGCCGTTTCAGGATCTTGTCGGTGATATCCGCCCGGGTGCTGGCATAAACCGCGCTTTCCAGGACGAGATCGTAGTTTTCCTGCTTGGCGATTTCCGCGATGGTCTTCTGCACGATCTTCTGCAGCGCCGCCAGTTCTTCGTTACGACGCAGATTGTAATCCTCGCGGAATTCCTGCGTGGCGCGTCGCAGGTCGCGCTTCAATGAAACTATTTCGAACTCCCTGGAACGGTGATCGGCGTCCTTCAGTACCAGCGCATTCTTTTCCAGATCCTGTTCCAGCTGCTTGAGCTTGTTCTGCATTTCGACAATCTGTTTGTCGCGCGGCGCGAACTCGGCTTCGAGTTTCTTGAGCGCGGCCTCGCCCTGCGGCGCTTCCTCGATGACCTTGACGGCGTTGACATAGCCGATCTTGAGGTCGGCCGCCGGCACGGCAGCCGGCACGGCACCGGCGCCCAGCACGCACATAAATGATCCGAATACGATGTTTCTGATGCGCAAAACGGCCTCCTGGTGCCTATCGCAGCGGTACACCCAGCGTAAACTGGAACGATTCCGTCCGGTCGCCCGGTTTGTCGTTCAGCGGAATCGCGTAGCTGAAGCTCAGCGGCCCGACGGGCGAGAACCAATTAAACGCCAAACCGGCTGAATAGCGCAACTGCCCGAGCTCGACCTTCTCGCCCGGGCCGTACACCATGCCGCCGTCGGTGAACAGGCTGAGGCGCATGGACTTGTTGTCGGCGGAAGAACCCGGCAGCGGAAACAGCAATTCCGCGTTCACCAGCACCCGGCGGTTGCCGCCGATGGGGTCGTTCGGCGGCAGGCTGTCGCGGGGTCCCAGCGAGCGTGAACTGAAACCGCGCACCGTGCTGCTGCCGCCGGCGTAGAAGTTTTTGTAAAACGGCAGGGCATCGGTGCCGCCATAACCGGCGCCATAGCCAAGCTCGCCCTTCATTTTGAAGGTAAAGGTATCGCTCATCGGCCAGTAACGGCCGGCCAGGTAAGTCAGCTTGTAGTATTCGATATCGGTCCCCGGCACGGCCACCTCGGCGCTCAGCCGCTGCAGGCTGCCTGAAGTCGGCAACAGCAGGCTGTCCAGGGTGTCGCGTGACCAGCCCAGCGTTGCCTTCAGCACTGTATTCGACGAACCGTATTTAGCGACAAAATCCTGGGCAATCTGGGCGCTGCTGGTGTTGGTATGCAGGATGATCTTTTCCACATCGGCGCCGACATTGACCGAATTGTCCTCACTCAGCGGGATGCCGAAGAACACACCCATGCCCTGAGTGTCCGCCGAATACGCGGCGGTATCCGCCAGGCTGGCGTCGATGGTGCTGGAGAAAATATTGAAGCCGCGGCTGATCCCGTCTTTCGTGTAGTAAGGATTGTTGTAGCGGATGTTGAAGTTGGTTGTGGAACGCGAGTTGTCGAAACTCACGCCCAGTTCCTTGCCGGTACCAAGCAGGTTGCTCTGGGTGATGCTGGCGTTCAGGAGCAAACCGTCGCTGTCCGAATAGCCGACACCCAGCATGAGATTTCCGGTGGGACGTTCCTTGACGTTGACATTGACGTCCACCTGGTCCGCCACCCCGGCTACCGCGGGTGTTTCCACGTTCACGTCGTCGAAGAATCCGAGACGCTGGAGACGCACGCGCGAGCGCTGGATCTTGGCGGCGTTGTACCACGCGCCTTCGTGCTGGCGCATTTCGCGACGCAGCACCTCGTCGCGCGTGGCAACGTTGCCGGCGAAGTTGACGCGCCGCACATAGATGCGCCGTCCCGGGTCCACGAAGAAGGTGAAAAAGACTTCCGACTTTTCCTTGTCCACCTCGGGAATGGCGTTGACGTTGGCGAAGGCGTAACCGTCATTGGCAAGACGGTCGGACATTTTCTTGGTGGTTTCCGTGACTTCCTTGCGCGAAAAAACACTGCCAGGCTGGATGCCAATCAGGGCGTTCAGCTCGCTCTCCGGGATCACGAAGGTTCCGGCCAGCTTGTGCCCGGTCACGGTGTATTTCCTGCCCTCGGTGATATTGACCGTGATGTAGATTTTCTCCTTGTCCGGCGTGATGGAGACCTGGGTGGAATCGATGTTGAATTCGAGAAATCCCCGGTCCTGGTAGAAATTGCGGAGTCGCTCCAGATCACCGGCCAGTTTCTGTTTCGAGTATTTGTCACGGCTGGAGAAAAGCGCATACCAGGGCTTGGGGCCGAGACTGAAGAGCTTGAGCAGTTTTTTGTCCGCGAAAACCCGGTTGCCGACGAGATTGATCTCGCGGATGCGCGCCACCTTGCCTTCCGCCACCTGGATGTTGATATCGACGCGGTTGCGCTCGAGCGGCGTGACCGTCGGCTGGATGCTGACGGCATAATAGCCGCGGCCGAAATACTGCTGCCGCAATTCCTGCTCCACGCGGTCCAGCAACGACTTGTTGAACACCCGCCCTTCGGCCAGCCCGACTTCCTTCAGGCCCTTTTTCAGGTCCTCTTCCGACATTTCCTTGGTGCCGGCGATCTTGATGCCGGCGATGGAGGGCCGCTCCACCACGGAAACGGTCAGGACATTGCCGTCCCGCTCCAGCCGCACGTCCCGGAAAAATCCCGTCTTGAACAGGGCGCGCACGGCGTCCTGGGATTTTTTCTCGGTCAGGCTGTCGCCCACCTTGACCGGCAGATAATTGAACACGGTGCCCGCCGAGATGCGCTGCAACCCTTCCACGCGAATATCCTTGATGACAAATGGCTCCGCCGCCTGGCCGGCAGAAACACAGAGCACGCTGAGGATGAACGCCGCGAGAAATCTTTTCATTCGTTATTTTTTTCCGGAATCAGGCGCGCGGCGGTCGTTCAGAAGAAAATCCGGGTAAGATCGTTGTAAAATGCCAGCACCATCAGGCCGACGAGCAGGGCCACGCCGATCTGCTGCCCCCACGCCAGCACGGTATCGGAAAGCGGGCTGCCCTTCACGGCTTCGATAATGTAATACATTAAGTGCCCGCCATCGAGCACCGGAATCGGCAGCAGATTCAGCACCCCGAGACTGATGCTGATGACCGCCAGAAACAGCACGAACTGCTCGACGCCGACCTTGGCGGAATAGCCGGCATACTGCGCGATCGTGAGGGGTCCGCTGATGTTGCGCGTGGACACCTCGAGCTTGAGCATGCGGTAGAGCATCTCCAGCGTGAGCGCCGACATCATCCAGGTATTGCCAACGCCTTCCGTCAACGCCTCGAGTGAGCCAAAACGGACCTTGACCCGCATCGCGTCGGGTATCGCGCTGAATTGCGGACGGATATTGATGCGCCCGATGGTCTCGCTGCCCTGCTCGACGGCGTCGGGCGTGACGTTGAAGTCGAGCCGGGCGCCTTCACGCTCCACCACCACTTGCAGTGGCCGGCCCGGGCTGCGGCTCACCACCGCGACCAGCTCCTCCCATGTGTTCACGGGCCGGGAGTCGATCTCCACCAGGCGGTCGCCCACCTGCATGCCGGCGCGCTGGGCCGGCCCCGGCTCCATGGCGCCGATCACCGGCAGCGCTTCCGGATAGTATCCGATCAGGCCGATGCCGCGTTCGAGCAGCGAGGCGTTCACCTGCTGCACCGGCAGGCTGGAGAGATCCAGCTCGCGCCGTTTCACCTGGCCCTGCGTATCCCGCACCTCCACCAACAGGCGTGCCTGGTCGAGCGCCCGCTGAAACACGTACAGGCGCCGGTGGTCCCAGCTTTGCACTTCCCTGCCATCGATGCTCAGAATGGTGTCGCCAGGGCGGAAACCCGCCTGCTCTGCGATCGAGCCTTCGATGACCTTGCCGACCACCGGCTGGATGCCATCCACGCCGACCATGTAGACCGCCCAGTAGGCCAGGACGGCAAAAATGAAATTGAACAGCGGGCCCGCGACCACGATGGCCATGCGTTTCCAGACAGGCTGGCGGTTGAAGGCCCGGGGCAGCTCCGAGCTCGTCACTTCGCCCTCGTTCTCGTCCAGCATCTTCACGTAGCCGCCGAGCGGGAACGCCCCGATGGCCAGCTCCATGCCGTCCGGGCCCACGCGGCGCGACCACAGCGGTTTGCCGAAGCCGACGGAGAAACGCAGCACCTTGACGCCGAGGCGCCGTGCCACCCAGAAATGACCGAATTCGTGCACCGTGATCAGGATACCCAGGGCAACCACGAAAGCGCCGGCGTAATACAGTAAATCCATCATGTCACACCCTGCTTGATGCGCGGCGCCTGCGCCGCGATGAAATCGTCCGCCATGCGGCGGGCCCGCCGGTCATCAGACAGGACGGCATCGAGACTAGTTTCACGGCTGGCCGGCAAATTCGACAGAGTATGTCCGATCACGCGCGGAATGTCGGTAAACCCGATGCGCCGGTCGAGAAAGGCCTGCACCGCGACTTCGTTGGCCGCATTCAGGATCGCCGGCATGGTGCCGCCGGCGCGCGCCGCCTCGTACGCCAGCCGCAAACACGGGAAACGCTCGAGGTCCGGCGCGCTGAAATCCAGCCGCCCCACTTCGAGCAGATTCAGGCTCCTGACCCCGGACTCGATCCGTTCCGGCCACGCCAGCGCGTGCGCGATCGGCGTGCGCATGTCCGGATTGCCCAGCTGGGCCAGCACCGAGCCGTCGACGTACTCGACCAGCGAATGAATCACGCTCTGCGGGTGAATGACGATCTCGACCTGGTCGGGCGTCACACCGAAGAGCCAGCAGGCCTCGATCAGCTCCAGGCCCTTGTTCATCAGGGTCGCGGAATCCACCGAGATTTTCCGGCCCATGACCCAGTTGGGATGGGCGCAGGCCTGTTCCGGCGTCACCGCGGCCAGCGCTTCGGCCGGCGTCGCGCGGAAAGGCCCGCCGGAACAGGTCAGGAAAATACGTCGCACGGCGGACGCCGCCGTGCCGGCACGAAAACCGTCCGGCATGCACTGGAAAATCGCGTTGTGTTCGCTGTCCACCGGCAACAGCTCGGCGTTGGCGCGTTGCGCCTCCTCGATAAAAACCTGGCCGGACATCACCAGCGGTTCCTTGTTGGCCAGCAGTACCCGCCTTCCGGCCCGTACCGCGGTCAATGTCGGCAACAGTCCGGCGGCGCCGACGATGGCGGCCACGACAGTGTGCGTTTGCGGATGTGTCGCCGCCGCGTTCAATCCCTCCGCGCCGGACAGCACTTCAATGTCGAGCCCGGCGGCGCGAATTTTTTCCGCCAATTGGCCGGCCGCGCGCGGATCGAGCATGACCGCCTGCCGAGGCAGGAAATGCCGGCACTGTTCGAAAAGACGGTCAACCTGGGTATTGGCGGTCAGGGCCACGACCCGGTATTTTCCGGGGTGGCGCGCCAGCACGTCGAGCGTGTTGATCCCGATCGAGCCGGTCGATCCCAGAATGGTGACACCGCGGATGCTGCGATCAGACCGTTCCATGGGAGAGGATTTATCCGTGATGGTCATGCATCAAACTTCAACAGAAAAATTGCGCCCAGCGCGAACACCGGGACCGCGGACGTGAGGGCGTCGATGCGATCCAGCACGCCGCCGTGACCGGGAAGCAGCCTGCCACTGTCCTTGACGCCGGCTATGCGCTTGAGCTTGCTTTCCGTCAGATCGCCGACCACCGAAAACAATGCCGTCACAGCGGACAGTCCGGTCCACATCGCCAGCAACATTCCCTCGAATTTCCACAGTATTGTCCCACAAAGCCAGGCCAGCAGCACGACGCCCAGCACGCCGCCGACGACGCCCTCCACGGTTTTGCCGGGACTGACATGCGGCGCGAGCCTGGTTCGTCCCAGGAGCGAACCGGTGAAATAGGCGGCGCTGTCCGCGACCCACACCAGCACGAACAGAAACAGCAATACACGCGGACTTTCGTCGTCCGCGGCCAGCAGATAAACCGCCGCGACCCACAGGGGAACCAGAACCAGAAAACCGCCGACAATCCGGCCCGGCATGGTCGTGAACATGCCGCGGGCCAGGTCCCGGCGACTGATCAGTTCCACCAGCGCCCACACCCACCACAACACGGCCGCGCCAAGGAATGAAACGATCAGATCCGGGTGAAGCGGTATGAGATTCAATCCCAGCACGCCGAACAGCAGCAGGCAGGCCACGTAGGCGAGCCTGGCCGCGAAATGCCGCAGGCCGGACAATCCGGCCCACTCCCATGCCGCCGCCGCCATGACAACGGCGAATATCAGGGTCAGCCACGGGAGGGAAAGATAAAACAACGCTGCGACCAGCAGCGGAACCAGAATGACGGCCGTCAGGATGCGTTGTTTAAGCATGGCGCGCGGCTTCGATCTGATCACCGGTCAGACCGAAACGGCGCTGGCGCCCGGCATAGGAGACCAGCGCCTGCTCGAATTGCGCGCGATCGAAATCCGGCCACAGGACCGGCGTGAAATACATCTCGGTGTAGGCGAGCTGCCACAACAGGAAATTGCTGATGCGCTGCTCACCGCCGGTGCGGATGAAAAGATCGGGCTCGGGCACGCCGGCCAGACTGAGGAAGGGCTCAATGCTTGCCTCCGTAATCGACGCAGGATCGATCTCGCCATCGACGGCGCGCTGCGCCAGCCGGGCGCAGGCCTGTGCGATGTCCCAGCGTCCGCCATAATTGGCGGCGATAGTGAGCGTCAGCGACTGGTTGTCGTGCGTCAGCATTTCCGCCTGGCGGATGCGCGCTGCGATTTTCTCGCCGAAACGGGCGGTATCGCCGATGACACGGAATCGCACGTTGTTCTTGTGCAGCTTCTTGATCTCGTTCTCCAGCGCGCTCAGAAACAGGTCCATGAGCAGCTGCACTTCCTGTGCCGGACGGCGCCAATTCTCGCTGCTGAAGGCAAACAGCGTGAGGTGCTTGATCCCTCTTTCCGCGCAGGCCGACACCATGTCGCGCACGCGTTCCACGCCCTTGCGGTGACCGGCAATGCGGGGCAACCCGCGGCTCTTGGCCCAACGGCCGTTGCCGTCCATGATCACGGCCACGTGCCGCGGGATGTCGGATCGCTCCGCCAGCATCTCCGCCGTGTCGTTATTACCGGTCTTGTCCATAGTGCAAAAAAGAATTCACAGGATTAACAGGATTTCGCAGGATATACAGGATTAAAAATTTTCAGGGATTTATCCTGTTAATCCTGAATAATCCTGTTAATCCTGTCTATTGATATTCCTGCACTTCAGCAGCAAGGCATCACACCTGCATGATGTCCTTTTCCTTGCCCGTCACCAGCTTGTCCACTTCGCCGATGAAATGATCGGTGAATTTCTGCACCGCCTCTTCCGCGCGCTTGTCGTCATCCTCGGTGATGAGCTTTTTCTTCAGGGCATCCTTCAGGTGCTGGTTGGAGTCGCGGCGCACGTTGCGGATCGCGACCTTGGCGTTCTCGCCCTCGGCGCGCGCGTGCTTGGACAGTTCCTTGCGCCGCTCCTCGGTCAATGCCGGCAGCGGCACGCGGATCACGCCACCCGAGGACATCGGGTTGAGACCCAGGTCGGACTCCCGGATCGCTTTTTCGATCGCCGCCGCCTGGCTCTTGTCATACGGCGTCACCGTCAGCGTCCGGGCGTCCGCGGCTGAGACGTTGGCCACCTGGTTCAGCGGCGTCTTGTTGCCGTAATAATCGACACGCACGTTTTCGAGCAGGCCGGGATGGGCCCGCCCGGTGCGAATCTTGCCCAGGTCGTTTTTCAGCGTTTCTACCGACTTTGCCATACGCGTTTCCGCGTCTTTCTTGATGCTCTCGACTGATTGCGTCATGGCTATGCTCCTTTCACGAGTGTGCCGACATCTTCTCCCCGGCAGACACGCAGCAGGTTGCCGGCTTTCTGGATACTGAACACGCGCAGGTGCATCTTCTGGTCGCGGCACAGCGCGATTGAAGCCGCGTCCATCACGCCCAGCCGCTTCTCCAGCACTTCATCGAAGCTGATGGTTTCGAAACGTTTGGCGTCCGGATGTTTCACCGGATCGCGGTCGTACACGCCGTCCACCTTGGTGGCCTTGAGCACCACGTCGGCGCCGATCTCCATCCCGCGCAGCGTTGCCGCGGTATCGGTGGTAAAAAAGGGATTGCCGGTGCCCGCGGCAAAAATCACCACGCGCCCCTGTTCGAGATGGCGTATCGCGCGGCGGCGGACGTAGGGCTCCACCACCTGGTCGACCCGCAGGGCCGATTGCACGCGCACGGGAACGTCCAGTTTTTCCAGCGCGTCCTGCATGGCGAGTGAATTCATCACGGTGGCGAGCATGCCCATGTAATCGGCCGAGGCCCGATCCATGCCCTGGGCCGAGGGCGCGATGCCGCGGAAAATGTTGCCGCCACCGATCACGACGGCCAGCTGCACGCCGGTGGCGACCACCGTCTTGATCTCGGCGGCGACACGCATCAGCACCTCGCGATTGATGCCGTAGGCGTCGGAACCCATGAGCGCCTCGCCGGAGAGCTTGAGCAGCACGCGGCGGTAGGCGGGAACCCCGGATGCGCTCGTCAAGGTTTACGCCCCTTTGACGGTCGCCATCACTTCGGCGGCGAAATTGTCGGAGCGCTTCTCCAGACCTTCTCCGACTTCATAGCGGATGAAGCCTTTCACGCTGGCGCTTTTGGACTTGAGCAGTTTTTCGACCGTGGTCTCCGGGTCTTTCACGAACGGCTGGCCCAGGAGGGTGATTTCACCGAGATACTTGTTGACCCGGCCCATGACCATTTTTTCAATGATGTCCGCCGGCTTGCCGCTGGCCTTGGCCTGTTCGGCGAAGATTTCCTTCTCCTTGGCCACGGCCGCGGCCGGCACCTGATCCTTCGAAACATATTCCGGTCGGCTGGCGGCAACATGCATGGCGATGTCCTTGGCGAGATTCTCATCGCCGCCTTCCAGCACCACCAGCACGCCGATCTTGCGGCCATGGACATAGCTGCCGATATGGCCCTGGCCCGTCGTCAGCCGTTCGAAGCGGCGGACATTGATATTCTCGCCCAGCTTCATGACCAGTCCTTCGCGCACCTGGGCCACGGTGGCCGGCGCGCCGTCCTGGTGCGGGAGCCGGTAGAGCGCGTCCACGTCCGCCGGCTGGGCGGCGGCTACGCGCGCCGCAACGGCGCCGGCAAAGGCATCGAATTCATCGCCCTTGGCGACGAAGTCGGTTTCGCAATTCACCTCGGCCATGGCGGCGGTCTTGCGATCGGCGCTGACATGAATCCCGATCGTGCCTTCGGCGGCGATGCGCCCCGCCTTCTTCTCGACCTTGGCGCCGGCGCGCTTGCGCAGCAAATCCGCCGCCGCCTCCATGTCGCCGTTGGTTTCCGTGAGCGCGGCCTTGCACTCCATCATGCCGAGCCCGGTGCGCTCGCGCAGTTCTTTCACTTGTTGTGCTGAGATGCTCATAATTTCATAAACCCATAATTAATTTCGCCACAGAGCACACAGAGATCACAGAGGAAAAACGACCATAAATTTTGCTTCGGTATTTTTAAACTCTCTGTGTTCTCTGTGCCCTCTGTGGCCAAGATTCATAAAACCAAGGGGGCATTGCCCCCTTGATGTCACACTGTTTATTCGTCGTCCTGTCCGGGAAGCGTTTCTTTTTTCGCGCGTCCGGGGCTTTTCGGCTTGGCGCGCGTAGTGCGCTTGGGCTTGTCCGCCGGCTTCTCGGCCGTTTCCACCGCCGTTTCGGCTTCCGGGGCGGCTTCCGCCGGCGCCGATGCCATCTTCTTCCTGGCGACGACCTTCACCCTGGCCGGTTCTTCCTTGACCTCGATAAACTCATCGTCGCCCGACACGATGGCGGCCTGATGCTGCTCGCGGCCGGCCAGAATGGCGTCGGCCGCCGCGCGCGCGTAAAGCTGGATGGCGCGGATGGCGTCGTCGTTGCCCGGTATGACGTAGTCCACGCCGTCGGGCTTGCAGTTGGAATCGACCACGCCCACGACGGGGATGTTCAGCTTCTTCGCCTCGGAAACCGCGATGTATTCATGGCCGACATCGACGACGAACACGGCGTCGGGCAGGCCGGACATCTCCTTGATGCCGCCCAGGCTCTTTTCAAGCTTGACGCGTTCGCGGTCGAGATCGAGCAGTTCCTTCTTGGAAAGCTTCTTGCTGCTGGTTTCATCCGCCAGGATGGATTCGAGCATTTTCAGGCGCTCGATGGATTTCTTCACGGTGCGGTAATTGGTCAGCATCCCGCCCAGCCAGCGATGGTTCACGTACGGACTGCCGCAGCGTGCCGCCTCCTCGCCGATGATGTCGGTCGCCTGACGCTTGGTGCCGACGAACAGGATGGTGCCGCCGTTGCCGGCGAGTTTGGTCAGGTACCCCATCGCCTCGTTGAACAGCGGCAGGGTCTTCTCAAGGTTGATGATGTGGATGCGGTTGCGCTCGCCGAAAATATAGGGGCGCATCTTGGGGTGCCAGAAACGCGTCTGGTGGCCGAAATGCACGCCGGCCTCCAGCATCTGGCGCATGGTGACGTTGCTCATGATATCTCCTTCGGGTTTTTCCGCCGCGGATCCCATGCATCAATCCAGCCTGTCCCGTGGGGGACGGACCGGACACCCGGATGCCTGTGACGATGCCGCGTGTGGGTTTAGGGTTTAACAACACGAACTGCGGGCGGCTTTATACCATAATGAGGCCGATTACGACAATGTTTTCATGGGTTTGGGCGGGAATTCCTGCGCGAAAGGGCTTTGTAAAACCGCTCTATTCCCGGACAATACGGCTGTAACCAAGCGCTTATGCCTGTCACCATCAAAAACCCCGCGGAAATCGAGAAAATGCGCGTCGCCGGCCGGCTCGCCGCCGAGGTGCTGCGCATGATACGGCCGCATGTCCAGCCCGGGATCACCACCGGCGAGCTCGACCGGCTGTGCCACGATTACATCGTCAACGAGCAACAGGCCATCCCGGCGCCGCTCAATTACAAGGGCTTCCCGCGCTCCATCTGCACCTCGGTGAATCACCAGGTGTGCCACGGCATCCCGGGCGACAAGAAACTCAAGAAAGGCGATATCGTCAACATCGACGTCACCGTCATCAAGGACGGTTATCACGGCGACACCAGCAAAATGTTTTTCGTGGGCGAACCGTCGGTGCAGGCGAAACGGCTGGTGCAGGTGACGCACGAGTGCATGCTCAAGGGCATCGAAATGGTGCGGCCGGGAATCCGGCTGGGAGATATCGGCCACGCCATCCAGCGGCACGCCGAGGAGCACGGGTTTTCGGTGGTGCGGGAATACTGCGGCCACGGCATCGGGCAGGAATTCCACGAAGACCCGCAGGTGCTGCATTACGGCATGCCGGGAACGGGCATGGCGCTGGAGTCCGGCATGACCTTCACCATCGAACCCATGATCAATGCCGGCCGGCGGGAAGTGAAACTGCTGCCCGACAACTGGACCGTGGTCACGCGCGATCACTCGCTGTCCGCGCAATGGGAACACACCGTGCTGGTGACGCCAACGGGACACGAAGTGCTCACGCTCGCGTCCGGCGACGATCCATAACGATCATGTCCGGCGCCAGGGAAACCCTTTTCAACAGCCGCGAATTCGAACAGTCGCTGGCCGCCACCGACAAGCCCCTCCCCCTGTTTCGCGCCGCGTTGCAGGCCGGTCGCGAAAATCTCAAGCAACGATTTTTTCAACATAGCGGCGCCACGCTGCTGGTGACGGCGCACGCCAGACTGATCGACCAGTTGATCGTGCGCGCCTGGAAGCGGCACTTGTCCCTGCTGCCCCCCGGCTTTCGCATCGCCCTGGTAGCCGTGGGCGGTTACGGGCGAGGTGAACTGCATCCCGCCTCCGATATCGATCTCATGGTGTTGCTGGAAAAGGACAAGCCGGCCAAAACACGAGCCTTCATTGAGGCCCTGATCCGTTTTTTCTGGGACATGGGACTGGAAGTCGGCCACAGCGTGCGCACCCTGAAAGACTGCGTGCGCGAGGCGAAAGACGACATCACTGTGGCGACCAACCTCATGGAGTCGCGCCTGCTCGATGGTGATGAGAAGCTGTTCCATAAAATGCGCGTGCTCACGCATGCCTCGAAAATATGGCCGAGCCGGAAATTCTTCGCCGCCAAGCACCAGGAGCAGATACAGCGGCATCACCATTTCCACGACACCGCCTACAACCTGGAACCGAACATCAAGGACGGTCCGGGCGGGCTGCGCGACATCCACATGATCTCGTGGGTGGCGCAACGGCATTTCGACACAACATCCCTGCATGACCTGGTCAAGCCCGGCTTCCTGAACGAAGAGGAATACCGCACGCTGATCCGGGGGCGGAACTTCCTGTGGCACGTGCGCGCCGGACTGCATTACCTCGCCGACCGGCGCGAAGACCGGCTGCTCTTCGATCACCAGCGCGAGCTGGCGAAACACTTCGGCTACAAGGACCGTCCCGGTTTCCTCGCCGTCGAGCAGTTCATGAAGCGCTACTACCGCACCGTCAAGGAACTGTCTCTGCTCAATGAAATCCTGTTGCAACACTTCGAGGAGGTCATCCTTGCTCGCGGGCGCATCAAAATCCACCCCATCAACCGCCGCTTTCAGTCCCATCACGGTTTCCTGGAAGTGACGCACCCGCGGGTGTTCGAGCGCGCGTCGTTTGCGCTGCTGGAAATGTTCCTGCTCATGCAGCAACACCCCGAACTCAAGGGCGTGCGCGCCGGCACCATCCGCCTGGTGCGCGCCAACCTGCATCGCATCGACAACAAATTCCGCAAGGACCTCGCCTGCCGCAGCCTGTTCATGGAGATCATGCGCCAGCCGCGCGGCATCACGCACGAACTGCGGCGCATGAACGCCTACGGCGTGCTCGGCGCCTACCTGCCGGCCTTCGGGCGCATCGTCGGGCAGATGCAGCATGACCTGTTCCATGTCTACACCGTCGACGCGCACTCGCTCATGGTGGTGCGCAACCTGCGCCGCTTCACGTTGCCGGAATTCCGCGATGAATTTCCGCTCGCCAGCGAGCTGATCCAGAAACTGGTCAAGCCCGAACGCCTGTATCTCGGCGGGCTGTTTCACGACATCGCCAAGGGACGCGGCGGCGACCACTCCGAGCTCGGTGAAAAAGAGGCCCAGGCCTTCTGCCGTCAGCACAACCTGAGCGAATACGACACCCGCTTCGTCTGCTGGCTGGTGCGCTACCACTTGCTGATGTCGGCCACCGCGCAGCGCGAGGATATTTCCGATCCCGACGTCGTGCTGCGCTTCGCCCAGCGGGTCGGCGATCAGGAGCATCTCGACAATCTCTATCTGCTGACCGTGGCCGACATGCGCGGCACCAGTCCGGCCGTGTGGAATACCTGGAAAGGCCGCTTGCTGTCGCAGCTCCATAGCGCCACCTCGCGCTTGTTGCTGCGCGGCATCGCCCAGCCGATCGATCTGGAAGAGCATGTCGCCGATCTGCGCCGGTCGGTACTGGACCGGCTGCGGCCGGCCGGGATTCCGGAGCCGGCCGTCATGCGCTTCTGGCAGGACCTCGATGCGGAATACTTCCTGCCCTACGACGTGGAAAGTCTCGCCTGGCACGCCCAGGCTCTCGCCGCGGCCCCTGCCACCGATCTGCCGATCGTGGCCACACGCTACACGCCGGAACTTGGCGGCAGCGAATTCCTGATTTACACCCCGGACCGCGACGATCTGTTCGCAATCATGACCGCGGGCTTCGACCGCCTGAACCTGTCCATCATGGATGCCCGCATACATACGCTGCGCAACGGTTTCGCGCTCGACACCTTCGTGGCGCTGGACCATTCCGGCCAGCCGGTGAGCGATGCGCGCGCCCTGGAGCAGTTGCAAAAAACCATGCGCGACCAGTTGTTGCGCCCGCAACCGGGACGGGAAATCCAGACAACGGGCCTGCAACGCCAGCTCAAGCACTTCCCCATTGAAACGCGTGTAACCTTCAGTCCGTCACCGAAGGGACAGCTCACCATCATGGAAGTCACGGCGCAGGACCGGCCGGGGCTGCTCTACCAGGTGGCGCTCGCGCTCAAGCACTGCCGGGTGAACCTGGTGGCCGCCAAGGTGGCCACCTACGGCGAGCGCGCCGAGGATATTTTTTTCGTCAACGCCCGCGACCGCCAGCCGCTGACGGACAAAACCCAGCTCGCCTGTCTCGAGGCCGAGATCATCCGGCGCCTCACACCCGCTTCGGAGAAATCCGAGACGCGCACAGTCGAGTTTTAATAGACAGGATTAAGCAGGGCGAGCCGGAAACAGACGAAGACACTTAACGTGTCTTCGTCCCGGCGAGCGCCCCGCCACGGATGGCGGGGCCGAGTCTCCCGAAGCCGCCGTGGCCGCGCCAGGGAGGGCATGCCTTCCCTGGCGTCGCACCCAGGCTTCGATAAACCCCAGCCCGCACATCCCTGTGCGGGCGCTCAGCGGCGCTGATGCACGTTAAGTGCATCAGCGAAAACTCCGCTTCGCCCTGTTAATCCTGTGAATTGGTCAGCCACCGAGATAGCACTCCTGCACCTTCGTATCCCTGAGCAGGGCCTGCGCCGAATCGGCGAGCACGATGTTTCCGCTTTCCATGACGTAACCGCGGTGACTGACCTCGAGGGCGAGCCGGGCGTTCTGTTCCACCAGCAGCAGCGTCATGCCCTCTTCGGCAATCCGTTTGATGATCTCAAAAATCTTTTGCACCAGCATCGGCGCCAGCCCCATGCTGGGTTCGTCGAGCAGCAGCAGGCGCGGGCGGCTCATCAGTGCGCGGCCGATGGCCAGCATCTGCTGTTCGCCGCCGGAAAGCGTGCCGGCCTGTTGCGTGCGCCGCTCGGCCAGGCGCGGGAAAAGATCGTAGAGACGGTCCATATCGGCGCGGATGGCGGCGTGGTCGCGGCGCGCGTAGGCGCCGATTTTCAGGTTCTCCTCCAGCGTCAGGCGCCCGAAGATTCCCCGTCCTTCCGGCACCAGCGAAATGCCGCGACGCACCAGTTCGTACGAAGGCCGGCCGGTGACGGAGGTGCCCTCGTACAGGATTTCGCCGCGGCTCGGCGGCAGCATGCCGCACAGGGATTTGAGCGTGGTGGTCTTGCCTGCGCCGTTGGCGCCAATCAGGCATACGAGCTCGCCCTCTTTCACCGTCAGGTCGATGCCCTTGACGGCGCGAATGCCGCCGTAGGACACCTCCAGTCCGCGCGTTTCCAGAAAACTCATGGCACGCTCGCCCCCAGATAAGCCTCGATGACGCGCGGGTCGCGCTTAACCTCGGCCGGCACGCCCTCGGCGATTATCCTGCCGTAATCGAGCACGGCAACGCGATCGCACAGGCCCATCACCAGTTTCACATCGTGCTCGATCAGCAGCAGGGTCACACCATCGGCGCGGATTTTCTGTAACAAGTCCTGAAGCCGGGCGGTTTCGCTGGGATTCATACCGGCGGCCGGCTCGTCGAGCGCCAGCAGCATCGGATCGGTGGCCAGGGCGCGCGCGATTTCAAGCCGGCGCTGATCGCCGTAAGCTAGATGCTTGGCCGGCATGTAGGCCTGTTTCATGATGCCGACGTATTCCAGCAATTCGCGCGCCCGCTGCTGGATCGCCGTCTCTTCCGCGCGGGTATCGCGGTCACGCAGGATGGCCCCGATGATACCGGCGCGCGTGCGCAGGTGCCGCCCCACCATGACGTTTTCGATCGCCGTCATGTTGGCGAACAGGCGTATGTTCTGAAACGTGCGCGCCATGCCGAGCGCTGCCACCTGGTTCGGCCTGAGTCCGGAAATCCGTTTGCCGCGCAAACTGATGCTGCCGGTGTCGGTCCGGTACAAGCCGGTGAGGACGTTGAACAGGGTCGTCTTGCCGGCGCCATTCGGCCCGATCAGTCCGTAAATCTCGCCGGCGCGAATATGCAGCGACACGTCCTGCAGCGCTGCCAGGCCACCGAAATACCTGGACACGCCGCTGACGTTGAGCAGCGTTTCCGTATCCGACATCGGTTTTGCTTCAGCGCCGGGCGTCATAAAGCGAAGCCTGTTCCTGGGCCAGCACCGAGGCGTCGGAGCCGAATTCCTGGCGCCGGCGCACCGATGGCAGCAAACCGGCGGGACGGAAGATCATGATCAAAACCAGCGCCAGCCCGAATATCAGCATGCGCAGGTCGGCGGGGTCCGCCAGGATGCGCCCGAACAGGTAATTTTGCAGCTCACCGATGTAGCGCAAGGCCTCGGGGAATATGGTCAGCAGCACGGCGCCGAGAATGACGCCGGCGATATTGCCCATGCCGCCGAGCACGATCATGCACAGGACGATGATGGACTCGAACAGATTGAAGCTTTCCGGGCTGATGAAGCCCTGGAAGCCCGCGAACAACCCGCCGCTGATGCCGGCGAACGACGCGCCCATGGCGAAGGCCAGCAGCTTGATGTTGCGCGTGTTGATGCCCATGGCTTCGGCCGCTACCTCGTCCTCGCGGATCGCCACCCAGGCGCGCCCGATGCGCGAGTTTTGCAGGCGCAGCGACACGAAGATGATTAACAGCGCGAGCGCGAGAAACAGATAGTAATAAGTATAAATTCCGGGGAAGCTCAGCCCGAACAGGGTATGCGTCTGGCTGAATGAAAAACCGCCAAACGCAATCGGATCGATCAGGTTGACGCCTTGCGGGCCGTTCGTGATATTCACGGGCGCGTTGAGGTTGTTGAGGAATATGCGGATGATCTCGCCGAAGCCGAGCGTCACGATGGCCAGGTAATCGCCGCGCAAGCGCAGGGTCGGGGCGCCCAGCAGGATACCGAAAACAGCGGCGATACCGGCGCCGATCGGCAACAGCGCCCAGAACGGCAGATGCAGCCCGAAATGCGGCGATGCCAGCAAGGCATAAACATAGGCGCCGACGGCATAAAACGCGATATAACCGAGATCGAGCAGGCCGGCGTAACCGACCACGATATTGAGTCCGAGCGCGAGCATGACGTACAGCAGCGTGAAATCGAGGATACGCACCCACCCGCGTCCGAGCACCTCGCCGGTCAGGAACGGCAAGGCCGCCAGCAGCACCGCCAGCGCGATATAGGTGGCCCAGACCGCGCGGCGGTCGTGTCTCCATTTTTGCCAGCGTTCGATCATGAACATTATGTATTAAAAAAAAGAAATTAACCGCCAAGACGCCAAGAACGCCAAGTTTTTACTGTTGAAAAAAATGGTCTTTCTTGGCGTCTTGGCGGTTCAAGATCATATTAATAATCAGGCGCGTTCCACGACGCGCTCGCCCAGCAGGCCGGATGGCCGGAAGACCAGCACCAGGATCAGCACGAAAAAGGCGAACACGTCCTGATAGTGACTGCCGAGAAAACCGCCCGTCAGCGTGCCGATGTAGCCCGCGCCGAGGCTTTCGATAAGACCCAGCAGCAAGCCGCCCAGCATGGCGCCGGCAACGTTGCCGATGCCGCCCAGCACCGCCGCGGTGAAGGCCTTGAGGCCGAGCATGAAACCCATGTGGTAATGCGCCAGGCCGTAATAGGCGCTGACCATGACGCCGGCGATAGCCGCCAGCGCCGCGCCGATCATGAACGTCAGCGAGATGATGGTATTGATATTGATGCCCATCAGGCCGGCGATGTCCTGCGCCTGCGCGGTGGCGCGCATGGCGCGCCCCAGACGCGTGCGCTTGATGAGCAGCAGCAGGCCCGCCATCAGCAGGCAGGACAGCGTCACGATGAAAATCTGCAAATTGGTGATCACTGCGCCGCCAACCTCGAAGCTCGTCAGCGGCAGCAGCGGCGGAAAGCTGATGTATTGCTTGCCCCAGATCAGCATCGCCAGATTCTGCAGCACAATGGACATGCCGATAGCGGTAATGAGCGCCGCCAGCCGCGGCGCGCGCCGCAACGGACGATAGGCCACGCGCTCGATCAGGAAACCCAGCGCCACGCATACGGCGATCGCGGCCAGCAACCCGATCGCCACGATGACGAGGCCGTTGACCTCGGCGCCGTTCGCCGTAAAGGCGCCGATGACGGCAAGGCTGATCATGGCGCCGAACATGGTCACCTCGCCGTGCGCAAAGTTGATCAGCTCGAGGATGCCGTACACCATGGTGTAACCCAGCGCCACCAGGGCATAGATGCTGCCGAGGACCAGGCCGTTGATCAGCTGCTGGGTGAGGATGTCCAAGGCAGAGCGCCCTATGAAGAAAAGATAAAATTGACAGGATTAACAGGATTTACAGGATATGAGCAAAATAACAGGGCAATCGTGTTTTTAATTTTTCTAATCCTGTTAATCCTGTAAATCCTGTCCATTTATTTCTTGTCTGCCGCCGCGTCACCCATGACGGTTTCCAGGACTTCCCATTTGCCGTTCCTGACCCGGTACATGGTGATGGCGCCGCCGCGGATGTCGCCGCGTTCGTCGAAGCTTATCTGTCCGGTAACGCCGGCGCGTTCCACGCGCGGCAGCATGGGCAGGTATCTGGCAGGCTCCGGGGAGTCGGCCATTTTCATGGCCGCGACCATGGTCATGGCGGCATCGTAGGCATAGGGCGCGTAGGTCTGGATGGCGCCGTAGCGGTCGGTGAATTTCTTCCGGAATTCCGGCCCGCCCGGCATGCTGTCGATCGGCAGGCCGGGCGAGGAGGCGGTTACGTCCCCGGCAGCGGCGCCGGCCAGCTTGAGGAATTCGGAGGTCTGGACGCCGTCGCCACCCAGAAACTTCGCCTGGATACCGAGCGAGCGCAATTGCTTGACCATCGGCGCGCCCTGCGCGTCCATGC
Source organism: Sulfuricaulis limicola (assembly GCF_002355735.1). Taxonomy (GTDB): domain Bacteria; phylum Pseudomonadota; class Gammaproteobacteria; order Acidiferrobacterales; family Sulfurifustaceae; genus Sulfuricaulis; species Sulfuricaulis limicola. The sequence continues at coordinate 1,671,174 of NZ_AP014879.1, forward strand.
CGCCGTAGAACAGTAGTTCCGGCTTTTTGGCCTTGATTGAAGTGAGGATGGCGAGAAAATCCGTGGAACGGTCGGTGGTGAACTCGCGCGCGATCACCTCGCCGCCGGAGGCCTTCACCGCCTTCTCCACCTCGTCCGCCAGCCCCTGACCGTAGGCGGTGCGGTCGTCGATGATGGCGATGCGCTTGGCGCCGAGCTGCTTCACCGCGAATTCACCCAGCACCTTGCCCTGCTGACGGTCGTTGGTCATGACACGGAAAGCGGTCTTGAAGCCCTGGGCGGTGTAGGCAATGGCGGTGGCGGAAGGGGAAATCTGGGGAATGCCGGCATCGAAATAGATCTTGGAGGCGGGAATGCTGGTGCCGGAGTTCAGGTGGCCGAGCACGCCGGCCACGCGCTGGTCCACCAGTTTCTGCGCCACGATCGTGGCTGTCCGCGGATCGGCCATGTCGTCCTCGCTGACCAGCACGAACTTCACCTTCCTGCCGCCCAGCGTGACGCCTGCGGCGTTGACTTCATCGAGCGCGAGGCGCGCGCCGTTGTCGTTGTCCTTGCCCAGATGGGCCTGCGGACCGGTGAGCGGCGAGACCTGCCCGATCTTCACCGTCGTTTCACCGGCGGTCGCGCCGGTGGCGGTTTCTTCCTTCTTGCCGCAGGCATTCAAGCCGAGCGCCAGGATGAACGCCCAGACTGTCCAATGCGTCATACGTGGTCCGCTCATGAAATTCTCCTTGGTCATTTTCCGGATACGGCAGTGCCATGAATCTTAGCGCAAAAACCCCGCCCGGACCCAGCAAATACCCACAAGCCCGGAGTGACAAGACAACAGTTTGAAGTTTAACCGTCTCCCTGCCTGGACGGGATGCGAAGCCGCAGGCCGACCGGGAGATCCGCGTCCCGCAGGTCATTAACGAAGCGCAGCGCGTCCACGTGAATATTGTATTGCCGCGCGATCGAGGCCAGCGTATCTCCTCTGCGCACGACATGCTCGCGCGACGTCTCGCCCGAAATCACCGCCTGCACCGGAACCAGCGACGGCACCGGGCTGCGCGCCAGGTGGCGCCTGATACCGCGGAAAATGCCGCTGGCCAGCTGCTGCTGGAATCCCGGCGTGCGCAATTTCTTTTCTTCGGAAGGATTGGAGATGAAGGCGGTCTCGATCAGCACCGACGGAATGTCGGGCGACTTGAGCACGGCGAAACCGGCCTGGGCGACGCGGTGCATGTGCACCGGGCCCACGTCACGCAGCTCCGTCAGCACATCTTCCGCCAGTCCCTGGCTATCCTGCATGGTTTTGTTGTGCGACAAATCGAGCAGCACCTGCGCCAGCATGTCATCCTTGTCGTTCAGGCTGACGCCGCCTATCAGGTCGGAGGCGTTTTCCTTGTCGGCCAGCAAGCGCGCCATGGCGTTGCTCGCGCCCTTTTCGGACAACACGTAAACCGAAGAGCCGTAGGCCTGCCGGCTGGGCACGGCGTCGGCGTGAATGGAAACGAACACATCCGCGCGCAGGCGTCGCGCCTTCTCGAAACGCTGTTTCAGGCCGACATAATAATCGCCATCGCGTATGAGCACCGGCCGCATGCCCGGCTCCCGCTGCACCAGCCGGGCGAGCTCGCGCGCAATGGCCAGCGTCACGTCTTTTTCACGCGTACGGTAACGCCGCCCCATTGCACCCGGGTCTTCGCCGCCGTGCCCGGCGTCGATCGCCACGATGCGCTCGCGCGCGACCGGCCGCGCCTGCACCGGTGGCGGCGTCCGGGTGATTTCCTCCGGCTTTGCCTTTTCCTCTTCCGCCGATTTCACGTCGACCAGATCAATCACCAGGCGATGTCCGTAGGGTCCCGCCGGCTTCAGCACGAAGCTGCGCGGCCGGGTCTCGGCCTTGAGATCGAGCACGATGCGCAGCGGGCCTTCTTCCGGCTGGCCCACCCGCACGGCGCCCAGCAACGGTCCGCCGGTATCGACGTCCTTCAGCGGCTCTGCCATGCGCGCATTGTCCATATCCACCACGATGCGATGCGGGTCCTGCAGGGTGAACAGGCGATGCTCCAGCGGTCCGCTGAGGTCGAACACGATGCGGGTGTGATCCGGCGCGCGCCAGACGCGCATGTGCTGCACCGTGACGGGTTCGGCCCAGGTCACGGCGGATACCAGCAGCAGAAACACGGGAGGCAACAGGCGCGCCAGGGCTTTCATGTCAGCGCCTTCAGCAAAACATCACCCTGGGGTGTGAGGGTCATGATCCGTACCATACGTCCTGTCTCGGTCGGCTCAATCATAATATCCACGTCCGGCGATGGCAAAACACCCTGTGCGCGCTCGGCCCACTCGACAACGCACACGCCGTTACCGTCAAGGTAGTCACGCATGCCGAGGAATTCCAGCTCGCCGGGATCGTTCAGGCGGTAGAGGTCAAAGTGGTAAAACCGGAGATTACCGAAAGTGTAAGGCTCGACAAGGGTAAACGTCGGGCTCTTGACCGCGCCGGCATGACCCAGCCCGTGCAACATCCCGCGCACCAGTGTGGTCTTGCCGGCGCCGAGCGGACCGTGAATATTGACGAGCCGCACATTTCCCACCTGGGCGGCGAGTTTCGCCCCCAGCGCCTCCATCTCCGCCACCGACGCCACTCGTCGCTCAACCGCCGGCATGTCTCACCAGGCGATTGAGCCGGCCGCGGATGTGGGGAAACAGGTCGGAGGCCAGCATGCCGATCTCGCCGGAGGCGGCGACATCATCCCCGGCCATGGCATGCAGCCAGACCCCGAGACGCGCCGCCACGGGCGATATCAGTCCCTGCGCCCGCAGGCCGGCGATCACGCCGGTCAGCACATCACCCATGCCGCCGCTGGCCATGCCCGGGTTGCCGCGGTCACAGACCGAAACCACGCCATCATATAAGGATGCAATCAGGGTGCCCGCCCCCTTCAACACGCAAACCCCGCCGAAACTCGCATTGAGCTCACGCACCGCCGCGAAGCGGTCGGCTTGTATCTGTTCCGTGGTCATGCCCAGCATGCGCGCCGCCTCGCCGGGATGGGGCGTGAGTATCCAGTCCGCATGCATCAGCGGGTCGGTCGCCAGGGTATTCAGCGCGTCGGCGTCCACCACCATGGGCAGCTTGGTGTCGAGCGCCGCGCCAAACAGGGCATCGCCCCACGCGCCCTGCCCCAGCCCCGGTCCCGCGGCAATGACATCGGCGCGCGCCAGCAGGGGCCGCAACTCTTCCGGAGTGGCCACGCCATGAACGATCAGTTCCGGGCACGCGGTGCTGATGTGAGCGGCATGTTCCGGATGCGTGGCCAGCATCACCAGGCCGGCCCCGGCGCGGTACGCCGCCTCGCCCGCCAAACGCGCCGCCCCGGGCATGCCGCGGTCACCGCCGATCACCAGCACATGTCCGGCATCGCCCTTGTGCATGTCGCGCCGGCGTCCCGGCATGAGCCCATGAAGCGATGTTTCTGTCAGGCGCCGCACCAGGGCCGGAACCCCGGCGTAAATGTCCGGCGGTACATTGAGATCGTTGAAAAAAATCTCGCCGGCATGTTCGCGCCCGGCACCGGTGAACAGGCCGGCCTTGAGGCCGATGAAACTCATGGTGGCGTCCGCGCGCACCGCCGCGCCCATGACATGGCCGGTGTCGGCGTTCAGGCCGGAAGGCACGTCCACGGCCAGTACCGGAATCCGGCTGGCGTTGATGGCTTCGATGGCCGCGCGCCATTCGCCTTCCACTTCGCGCTCCAGCCCGGTGCCGAGCATGGCATCAATAATGATGTCGTGACCGGCGAGCAGATCAGTTTGAAAATTCCGGATGGCAACACCGGCGGACTTGCATTGCTTGCGCGCGGCGGCGGCATCGCCCCGCATTTTCTCCACCGCTCCCAGACTCAGCACGTTAACCGTCAAACCAGCCGCGCGCGCCAAACGCGCCATCACATAGCCATCACCGCCGTTATTGCCGGTACCGCACAGCACCGCGACGCGACGCGCCTGCGGCCAGCGCGTGCGCAGCAGCTCGAATGCCGCCGCCCCCGCGCGTTGCATCAGCTTCGCCCCGGGAATCCTGCGTTCTTCGATGGCCAGGCGGTCGAGTTCCCGGACCTGGGCGGCGGTGTAGAGGGCTTCGGGTAATCTCACAGTCACTCCAATGAATGGACAGGATTAAGCAGGGCGAGCCGGAAACAGACGAAGACACTTAACGTGTCTTCGTCCCGGCGAGCGCCCCGCCAAGGATGGCGGGGCCGAGTGTATCGAAGCCTCCGTAGTTGCGCCAAGGACGGCAGGCATGCCTTCCCTGGCGCCGCGACAAGGGCTTCGATACGCCCCGGCCCGCACATCCCTGTGCGGGCGCTCAGCGGCGCCGATGCCCGTTAAGGGCATCGGCGACTACCCCGCTTCGCCCTGTAAATCCTGTCAATTTTTCTCTTATGATAGGGCCTGATGCGCACCGCACGAAACAATAATATTGACCTAGCCCGTCTCGCCACCGACATCAAGGCCTGGGGACGGGAGCTGGGTTTTCAGCAAATCGGTATCGCGGATACCGATCTCGGCGCGGCCGAAACCCGCCTGCTGAACTGGCTCAAACTGGAGCGACACGGGGAAATGCATTATATGGAATCCCACGGCACCCGCCGCAGCCGGCCGCAGGAATTGCAGCCCGGCACGCTGCGCGTGATCTCGGCGCGCCTGGATTATCTGCCGGGGCAGGCTGCCGACAGCGAGGCCGTGATGCGCGACCCGCAGCGGGGCTTCGTGTCGCGCTACGCGCTGGGAAGGGACTATCACAAAGTCCTGCGCTCGCGTTTGCAAAAGCTGGCCGAACGCATCGAAGCGCGGGTGGGGCCGTTTCAATACCGGGCCTTCAGCGACAGCGCCCCGGTACTGGAAAAGGCGCTGGCGGAAAAGGCCGGGCTGGGATGGATCGGCAAGCACACCAACCTGATCGACAAGCAGGCCGGCTCGTGGTTTTTTCTCGGCGAGCTGTACACCGACCTGCCGCTGCCGGTGGACACGCCCGCCGAGAATCATTGCGGCACCTGCCATGCCTGCATCGACATCTGCCCGACCCGGGCCATCGTCGCCCCCTACGAACTCGACGCGCGCCGCTGCATTTCCTACCTCACCATCGAGCTGCGCGGTTCCATTCCCGGGGAACTGCGCCCCCTGATCGGTAACCGCATCTATGGCTGCGACGATTGTCAGCTCGTGTGCCCGTGGAATCGCTTCGCCCGCCCGGGCGCGGAGCCCGACTTCGCCCCGCGTCACGGCCTCGATGCGCCGGAACTGGTCCGGCTGTTTTCCTGGACCGAAGACGAGTTTCTGAAATACACCGAAGGCTCCGCCATCCGGCGTATCGGCTACGAATGCTGGCTGAGGAATATTGCCGTGGCACTAGGCAACGCATCAACGAGCGAGACGGTCGTTAATGCACTCAAGGCACGGCAAGAACATGCTTCGGAACTGGTGAAAGAACACGTGAGCTGGGCACTGGAACGTCACTACGAACAATAAACTTTTCTGTGAATACCAATCAGGGCTGGATGGTAATCGCCAGCTGTGGCGGCTGACTGACACCGCAACATGAGTCTTCTGCATCCGTGTATTGTACGTGGTCTGAAGCGGCATCACCGTTGATCTCCAGAGGAGAAAAGCGCAATCGATATTGTGAGCGGCTGCGCATGTTCGTGACATCGCTGTTCACTCGCGCCGTGACATCAAGCGTCCGGTAGCCGATCGTATCGCTGGTGGAAAATATGCCCAGCAATGCAAGCAACCCGCCTTCATAGTCGCCCGGACTGTTATCCAGAGTAGCCCCGTAACTAACGTGATCAACAACCACACTTCCCAAATCATTGAATGGTGTACCTACCTGAGACGCCTGATACAACCTCAAAATTGCAGCGCCTACAGTGGCCGTCGTTGGGATATTCGAAAGATCAAAACTGAATAACTGACGGGCGCGAGAACCGGTAAATAACGACGGCTCATCGTCACCGGTCCGGGGAGAACCTCCATTTGAGATTGCCGTATAGGCACTACCATCAAACTCTATGAATCCAGCCAAAGAGGACGTGCTGCCAACTACAATCGGTGTAACATCGACATAAATCCCCCAAGGACCGGTCGAGGCCGTCAGGCTCAGATTACGATCAGGCGCGGTACTGCCATTAACGATGCTGGCGTTGTTAAAAACTAGGACCGAATTGCCACCGAAATTGGCAACGTATAAACGGTCGGTGCCAGTGTCCACAAATATGTCCCGTGGTTGGTTCAGCATGCTTCCTCCACCGGTAATTGTGCGGTTGGGAGTCGAACCACTATTTGCTCTACTGGCCCCATCAAAAATAAGAACCGAGTTCGCTGACGCGACATACAAACGATCCGCCATAATATCTACAAAAATTCCCACGACGCCGCTTGAAATCGGAATCGATCTGAGCGGTGCAATGTCATTGCTGCTCGCCACGATGGCAGCATTATTGAAAACAAGAATCTGACCATTGCCATTGGCCACATACACCAGATTTCTGGTGGCGTCGGCGCAAACATCTATTGGCGCATTCAGGGTGGTCATTGCTCCAGTCAATGCCCGAGTCGGCGCTACATTGCCGTTCAAAGCGCTTGCGTTGTCATAAATCAGAATGGAGTTGCCATTAGTGTTTGCCACGAATAGCCGGTTATTCACCACGTCCACGAATAACGCAGACGGCCCGTCCATAGTAGCGCCGGTAATCATGCGATCCGGGGCATCACCACCGGTGACAATGCGCGCATTGTGGAAAACCAGAATGGAATCATTCAGGAAATTGGCGACGTAGATCTGATCGTGCGCCATGTCTACCGCAATGCCGCGCGGACCACTCAGGGTGGTGAGACCACCCGATACGACGCGATTTGGTAGCGTGCCGCCGGAGACGGTATTGGCGTCGTTATAGATCAGCAGTCTGGGGCTGGTGTTGCCACTGACATAAAGCTGACTGCCTGTCCCTGAGGTGGGCGGCGGTACAACGGTTCCACCACCCCCTCCCCCGCCATTACAAGCCGCGAGCAGGAACGCCACAAGAAATATGGTGCCGGTCAGGACGGAAACACGAACAGCGGAGGTTAAGGGCATAAAACACCTCGCAGGCTGCTGACTTCTCCGCCATTCTAAATGCACGGTGGATATGCTGTCACCCATCGCCATTTTACGATTTCGTTTAAGTGACTTACCTAAAGCTGACTATTTCGCGAAGAAATGCTCGCGGTAGTATTTCAGTTCCTCAATCGACTCGCGAATGTCGTCGAGCGCCTTGTGAGTGTTCTTCTTGACCAAGCCGCTGCACAGCGCCGGCTTCCAGCGCTTCACCAGTTCCTTGATGGAGCTGACGTCGAGATTGCGGTAATGAAACCAGGCTTCGAGTTGCGGCATGGTGCGCGCCAGAAAACGCCGGTCCTGGCAGATGCTGTTGCCGCACATGGGCGATTTGTTTTTCGGGACATGCCGCTGGAGAAACTCGAGCGTCATGCGTTCGACATCCGCCTCGGCGCAGGTTGACTGCTTCACGCGCTCGATCAGGCCGGTGCCCGCGTGGGTGCGCTGGTTCCAGTCGTCCATGGCCGCCAGGACCGCATCGGACTGGTGCACCACCAGCACCGGTCCTTCCGCGACGACATTCAGCTCGCTGTCGGTGACGATCGTGGCGACTTCGATGATCCGGTCGGTATCCGGGTTTAACCCTGTCATTTCCATGTCTATCCAGATCAGGGCGTTACTGTCCTGCGCCCCGTTGGGTGATTGCGCCATGCGTGGTCTCCGGATGCTGGGCGGGAATTTTCCGCGTTCACTACTGTCTCTTCACTCGTCCTGTCATAATACCACCTATGAATACCTTCACGGTCATATTTATCGGCCTGCTCGGCCTGTCGCTGCTGGTGGAACTGTGGCTCGCCAACCGCCACATACGTCATGTCAGCACCAACCGCGACGCGGTGCCGCCAGTCTTCCGCCGCCGGATCTCGCTGGAGGATCACCGCAAGGCCGCCGAGTACACCATCGTGCATACCCGCTTCGGACGCCTGGAGGATATCTACGGCACGGCGCTGCTGTTGGTCTGGACCGTGGGCGGCGGACTGGAGTGGCTGGATCGGCTCGTTCGCAGTCTCGGCCACGGCGAGCTGGTAACCGGCACCGTGTTCATCCTGGCTGCCTTCATCATCATGGGCCTGATCGAGCTGCCGGTCAGCGTGTACCAGGTCTTCGTGATCGAAAACCGTTTCGGGTTCAACAAGACCACTCCCGGCCTGTTCATCGCCGATCTCGTCAAGAAGACCCTGCTGCTCGGGATTATCGGGGTGCCGCTCGCCATGACCGCGCTGTGGCTGATGCAGGAAACCGGCGCGCTGTGGTGGGTGTATGTGTGGCTGTTGTGGAGCGGCTTCACGCTGTTCCTGGTGTGGGCCTATCCCGCGTGGATCGCGCCGCTGTTCAACAAGTTCACGCCACTCAAGGACGACTCCGTGCGCGAGCGTATCCAGGCGCTGCTGGAACGCACCGGTTTCCGCTCGCGCGGCATCTTCGTCATGGACGGCTCGCGTCGCAGCGCGCATGGCAACGCCTACTTCACCGGCTTCGGCAAATCCAAGCGCATCGTCTTCTTCGACACCCTGCTGGAGCACCTGGGCGAAAAGGAGATCGAGGCCGTGCTCGCGCACGAGCTCGGACATTTCAAGCTCCGGCACGTCGTCAAGCGCATGCTGCTCACCTTCGGAATGAGCCTGCTTGGCCTGGCCCTGCTCGGATGGCTGATCACGCAACCCTGGTTCTACGCCGGCCTCGGCATGACGCAGCCCTCGACCCACGCCGCCCTGATGCTCTTCATGCTGGTCATTCCGGTGTTCACCTTCTTCCTGCAGCCACTGCTGGCATGGAGCTCGCGCCGTCATGAATATGAGGCCGACAGTTTCGCCGCCGAGCAGACCGACGCGAAGGATCTCGTGAATGCGCTGGTGAAACTCTACCGGGAAAATGCCAGCACCCTCACCCCCGACCCGCTGCATTCCGCTTTTTACGATTCACATCCGCCGGCGGCGTTGCGCATCGCGCACCTGGCGGGCAAAACCTGACGTAGTACACAAGGAGGATCCATGCTCAAGTCATTCGTTGTATTTCCGTTTGCCGCCGTCCTTTCCGTATCCGCCCAGGCCGCGTCCCTGCCGGGGGACAGCGCCAGCGGCAAAAAACTGTATGAGGCCAATTGCATGTCGTGTCACAAAGACGACGTGCATACGCGCAAGGATCACACGGTCAAAAACCTCAAGGGATTGACCGAGCAGATCCACAATTGCGAACACATGACCGATATCAAGCTGGGAAAGAACCAGGTGAACGATCTGGTGAAATACCTGAACGATACCTACTACAAGTTCAAATAACCGGGGGCGTCATGTCCGACCTCACGCGCAAGTCCTGCAAGCCCTGCGCGCCGGGCACGCCGCCGCTGTCGCGCGACCAGGCCAGGGCGCTGCTGGAGCAGACGCCGGGCTGGTCGCTGAACGACACCGCCACGGAGCTCAGCCGCAGCTTCAAGTTCAAGAATTATCATGAAACCATGGCTTTCGTGAACGCCCAGGCCTGGATCGCGCACCGCGAGGATCATCATCCCGATATCGAGGTGGGTTACAACCGCTGCCACGTGCGCTTCAGCACGCACAGCATCGGGGGCCTGTCGGAAAACGACTACATCTGCGCCGCCAAGATCAACGCCCTGCTGGGCGAATGACGGCGCGGTCCCCGGGGTTTACCCGCAGCGGTCAAAACACGAGGGCAGGCCGGCCGCCAGGTCCGGGTACATCAGCTCCACGCCCAGCTCCTCGCGCAGGCGCCGGTTGTCGATGCGCTTGGACTCCGCCAGATAGGAAAGCATGCCCTCGCCCAGCTGCCGGCGCGCCTGTTCCAGCGTGATCGCCGGCGGGCGCGGGATACCGAGCACATCGGCCACGCGGTAGAAAAAATCCGTCATGGTCGTGGGATGTCCGTCGCTCACGTTATATAAGGCGCCGGGGTTTGCATGATGCCCGGCAACGAAACAGGCCCGCGCCAGATCGTCGGCATGGATGCGGTTGCTGAACGGTGATTCCTCTTCTCGCAGCACCGGCTCACGCGCACGCAGGCGTTCCTCGGGCAAATAACCGCGACCATAGATCCCCGGCACGCGCAAAATCACAATCGGCACGCGACTCTTCTCGCTCCAGTGCCGCAGGCTGCTCTCCGCCGCGAGCCGGCGCCTGGCCCGGTCCACCTGCGGATTCGGCGGCCGATCCTCGGTCACCCATTCGCCCCGGCAATCGCCATAGACACCGGTCGTGCTGATCAGGACCACGCGTGTCGGCAGCCTGGAAGTATCGAGGATGGAAACAAACGCTTCCATGCGCGGGTCGGTCACGCCCTTTCCCGGCGGCGGCGCGAAGTAATAAATGAGCGCATTCTTGACGGGGAGATCATGCAAAAACGCCGGCACATCGAGATCGGCCGCGATCGGCTGGATGCCGGCCGCGCGCAGGCGTTGCGCAGATGCCTCGGAGCGAATCAGGCCCGAGACATGGCGTCCCGCGGAACGCTCGAGCCCGCCCACGCGCTCGCCGATGTCACCGCAACCCACGATCAGGACATCAGTGGCGGCGGGACTCATCGCACACCATTATCGGCACCGGATGGCATCAAGCTGTCATGCAGCAATCATGCCTCGCGTCGCCCGGCCAGGGCGCGCGCGAGCGTATTGCGGTCAGTGTATTCCAGCTCGCCGCCGATGGGGACGCCGTAGGCGATGCGCGTGGCCTTGATATGACGGGCGCGTACCAGGTCGCTGATGTAATGCGCGGTCGCCTCGCCTTCCACCGTCAGGTTGGTGGCGAGCACGACCTCCTTGATGCTGCCCTCATCGAGCAGTGCTTCGAGGCGGGGGATGCCGATTTCGTCCGGGCCGATGCCGTCAAGCGGCGACAACCGTCCCATGAGCACGAAATACATGCCGTTGTAGACGCCGGACTGGTCGAGCGAGACGAGGTCGGACGGCGATTCGACCACGCACAGCAGTGATTTGTCGCGCCGGTTCGACGAACAGATCGGGCACAGCTCGGTTTCACTCAGATTATTGCAGCGCTTGCAATGAACGATGCGCTCGACGGCGTCGGTCAACGCCCGCGCGATGGTGCGCGCACCCTCGCGGTCGCGCTCGAGCAGATGATAGGCCATGCGGCTGGCGCTCTTGGGACCGACGCCCGGAAGCCGGCGCAGAGCCTGCTTGAGCGCTTCGAGGACGGTGATGTCGTTCATGATCCTCAGAACGGCAGTTTCATTCCGGGGATATTGAGCCCGGCGGTCAGCCCCGACATTTTTTCCTCGGTGGTCTTCTCGACCTTGCGCACCGCGTCGTTCACCGCGGCGGCGATCAGGTCCTCCAGCACTTCCTTGTCGTCTTTCAACAGGCCGGGGTCGATCTGCACGCGCTTGATGTCGTGGCGGCAAGTCATGGTCACGCTGACCATGCCGCCGCCGCTGCTGCCGGTGACCTCGATCGTCGCCAGCTGTTCCTGGGCCTTGCGCAGATTCTCCTGCATCGCCTGCGCCTGCTTCATGATGTTTCCCAATCCGCCTTTCATATTCTCCTCTCCCGATGTCGGAGGTCTGCAAAAAAAAGTGAATAAGATTTTGAACCGCCAAGACGCCAAGGTCGCCAGGAAAAACTATTTTAAAGAATAAAAACTTGGCGTTCTTGGCGTCTTGGCGGTTAATTTCAATATTTTAAACTCTAAACCTTCGGCCGGATCGAAGCCGGGTTGACCCGGGCGCCGAATTTTTCCTGCAGCGCGCGCACGTTGGGGTCCTCCACGATGGCCTGTACCGCGGCCTGCTGCCGCTCATCCTGCAGCCGGCTCCGCTCTTTCGCCGGCGTTTCCGCGCTCGGGCGACCCAGGTTCATCTTCAGGCGAACCGTCGCGCCGTAATATTTTTCCAGCGCCTGACGCAGCTCTTCCTCGCGTTCCTTGTTGAGCAGCTTGGCGTGCGTTTCCTCCAGCGTCAGCGTCAGCATGTCGCCTTCACGGGATTCCAGCGTCGTGTTGCTGGCCAGCTCGCGCAACAGACCGGCGAGCCCGAGCCGGGCCACCACGTCTCCCCACTTCGCCTCCGGCGCGCCGGGGCTTTGCGGCGCAACGGCCGCGGCCGGTGCAACCGGGACAGGGTCCGTCCTGGGCGTCATGGAAGGCGCGGCGTGCGGCGCTGGCACTGATGTGGTCGGCGCCGCCGTTTTGGGTGCCGGCACGGCGGCGGGAACGGATGAGCGTACCTCGCCCGCTTCCGCCGGACGGAACGCCACCATGCGTAGCAGGATCATTTCCAGGCCGCTGCGCGGATCGGGGGCATAGGGCAGGTCGCGTTGCCCTATAGCGCCGATCTGGTAGTAAAGCTGCACATCCTGCGGCGACATGGCGCCCGCGTGTGCCAGCACGTCGCCGCCCGCTTCGCCCGCCAGCGCCGGATCGGCCTGTGCCAGCGCAATCCGGTGCAGCCAAAGCAGCAGATCCTTCAGCACCGCCTCGTAATCCAGACCGAATTCGGCGGCCTCGGATACGACCCTGAGCAGACCGGCCACGTCGCCGGCTTCCAGGCCCTGCAGGATGTTTTCGATCAAATTCTGGTCAATCGTGCCGAGCATGGCGCGCACTTCCGCCTCGGCGACCTGACCGCCGCCGTAGGCGATCGCCTGATCGAGCAGCGACAGGCCATCGCGCATGCTGCCATCGGCGGCACGCGCCAGCAGCCTGATGGAGGCGGCGTCATGGACAATGCCTTCCGCGTCGAGGATCTTCTGGATCTGCGCGCCGATCTGCTCGGGCGGCAGGCGCTTGAGGTTGAATTGCAGGCAGCGCGACAGCACCGTCACCGGGAGCTTCTGCGGGTCGGTGGTGGCGAGCAGGAACTTGACGTGCGGCGGCGGCTCTTCCAGCGTTTTCAGCAGCGCATTGAAGCTGTGGCCGGAGAGCATGTGCACTTCGTCAATGAGATAGACCTTGTAGCGGCCGCGTGACGGTGCGTACTGCACGTTGTCGAGCAGCTCGCGCGTGTCGTCGACCTTGGTGCGCGAGGCCGCGTCCACCTCGATCAGATCGACAAAACGGCCCTCGTCCACTTCCAGGCAGGCGCTGCACTGGCCACAGGGCTTCGACGTAACGCCGGTTTCGCAGTTCAGCGATTTCGCGAGGATGCGGGCGATGGTGGTTTTACCGACACCCCGGGTGCCGGTAAAAAGAAAGGCGTGATGCAGGCGGCCGTGGTCCAGCGCGTTGACCAGCGGCTGCACCACGTGTTGCTGGCCCACGAGTTCGGCGAAGTTGCGCGGGCGCCATTTGCGCGCCAGAACCTGGTAACTCAAGGGATTTGCCTCTTCTCCAAATCAGGCCGTTCGAAACGGGTGGCGGTTCGAGCCAACCACACCCCAGTACCCGAAATACCTGCTGCGGCTGCTTCCTTCCGGACCTGACCGGGTTCACAAGCTTCCGTCGCCGAGGGGACCGGCTCTCACCGCCATAATCAATTTGAGGGTTGAAAGTGTATCACGGCGTGGTGGTGGCGGTAAGCCAAGGGAGATGTCGTGCCAAACGCGGATGCCCCGCAAACCGCCGGGTCATGGACGATGCGGTTTGGTTCAGGCTTGCGTCGCGGCGTGCCGGGCGACGCGTGTCTCGCCGTGCACCAGCCGGGCATGACTGCCATGCTTGCCCTTGGTGATTTCGAGCCGTGCCGGAACCAGCTCGGTAAGCTCGGCCACGTGGGAGATGAGGCCGACCAGCCGTCCGCTCTTCAGCAGCTCGCCCAGCGCCTGGAAAGCGAGCTCGAGGGTCTCGGGGTCGAGCGAATCGAAGCCCTCGTCGATGAAAATCGTCTCGAGCCGGATTCCCCCGGCGTATGACTGAACCACGTCGGCGAGGCCCATGGCCAGTGACAGCGATGCCAGAAAGCTCTCGCCACCGGAGAGCGTCTGCACCGGCCGCGTCGTTCCCGTGTGGGCATCGTACACCAGCAGATCGAGTCCGCCGGCGGCCCGCAGATCCACTCGCTCCGTCGCGCGCTGCAGGTCGAACCGGCCCCGGCTCATGAGACGCAGACGGTGGGAGGCCGCGGCGAGCACGTCCTCCAGCAGCGCCGCGAGCACATAGCGCTGCAGCGTGATGCCATAAATATTCTTCCCGTTGGCCACCTCCGCCACGCGCCCCACGATGGCGAGTTGCGCCTCCATTTGGGCCTGTTCCCCTTGCAGAAATTTCAGCTCGTTGACCGAACTGTCGATCTGCCGGCTTTGCTCCCCGGCGCGCGCCCGCTCTTCGAGCAGGCCGTTCACTTCGGTCTGGGCGTTCGCCGCGTCGGTCTCGAGCGCGGTCAGATCGGGTCGCACTTTCCCGCGCGCGGCATCGGCGACGTGATCAAAGCGCGCCTTGGCGGCCACCTGCCCATTACGGAAGGCGTGGATCTCCTGCTCGAGCCGTGCGCATTCCTCCTGCCCGAGCCTGGCTCCCTGATAAGCCGCGTCGTCGGCAAACCCGGCCTCCCTGAGGCGTTCCATAAAATCCTCAACGGCCGTATCCATGCGCGCACGGGTTTCATTGACCTCGCGTTCCGCGCCATCGAGCTGTGCCTGGCAGGCCTGCCACGCCGTCACGACCGTGTCATGGTTTTGGCTGGCATGTTCGAACGCGGTTTTCAGCGCCTCATGCCGCGCCCGTGACATCGCCAGCGCCGCGCTCAGGGCCTCGAGCGAGCGCAGCGTCGTGGGGATGTCCTTCTCAAGACCGGCAATGCGTTCCTGCAAGCGGCCGTGCGCGGTGCTCGCCTCGATGAAGATTTCCTCCAGCCGGGGCAACTCACCGGCAAGCCGGGTTTCGGTTGCCTGCAAATCGACGATCGTCCGGCGCAAGTCGCCCTGCTCCTCCGAGGCGGCCTTGGCCTTGTCGAGTTCGGCCTGCGCCTCCCCGAGTCGCTTCGCCAGCACCGCGGGAGATGTCTTGCGCTGTGCACCAAGATCCTCCAGGCACTTGGCGATACGCTCCTTCGTGATGGCGACGCGCTGCGCCACCTGGCCGGCTTCCTGCACGGCGGCGTCCTGGGTCTTTTCGAGACGCGGCAACTCCTCCTGCAATGCCGCAATCTCCTGCTCATCCGGCACCGCGGTTCGAAAATGCGCCGGCGCCGGGTGCCGCGTGGAGCCGCATACCGGGCAGGGCTGCCCGCGCTCGAGCTGTTTCGCCAGCACCGTCGACTGCGCCTTCACTCGCTGCTCTTGCAGGCGTTCGAATCTTTTCTTGGCCTCGTTGAGGGATTTCTTCGTTTCCCGCATCAACACCTCGGCACTCTCAAGCGCGTGTTCCTGCATCTTGAGTCGGCCCTGATGTTCCGCCAGATCGTCGGCGATCTTGTGCAGCCGTTGCAGTTCCTTGACCTGCGCCCTCCACTCCGCGGTTTTACCCGACAACTCGATCATTCTCACGAGATCCTTCTGGTGCTGGCGCAGCGCGCGGCTGCACTCGCGCAGTTCCTCCTGCGCCCGGTTCCGGTCATGAGTGACCTGCGTGACACGCTGCGCATGCCCGGAGAGATCCCTGGTCCCCTGTTCGAGTTCCCCGATCTTGCCGGTCAGCGCTTCCAGACGCGCGATCTCCCTGCGGACCAGCTCGTGTTCCGCTTCCCGGGCCTGCTCGGCCGCCAGCGCGCGCTCCGCGGCAAGCTTTGCCTCCAACACCCGTTCCTGTTGTGCGGCGAAGTTCGTCCTTTTGAGAAGGGCGGCTTCATGTTCCTGCCGGCGCTGCCGGCAATAGGTCTCGGCATCGCGCAGCGCCTCGGCGCGCCGGGCCTGATCGAGGCGCTGTTCGAGCATCTCGATTTCGACACGGCGCGTCTCCGCCTCGGCATATCTGACCTGGGCCTCCGTCAATTCCGCGAATACCTTGTCGACCTGATGCGCCTCGCGCAATTGCCGGTCGACCAGTTCCCGTCGCGCCGCCGCGGCGGTCAGACCGGTATCGACCTCGCTGGCGCGCCGGCGCAGCGTCTCCTGCCGGCCGAGGAGTTCCTCGACGGTCTCCGCCCCGGCCTGCGCCAGGACAAAGCCGGTCCTGCCGGCGAGATCCTCGCAGCGGCGGCGAACGTCGACCGCCGATTGCTTGAGCGCCTCCTCGATCTGGCGGTAGAACCCGGTCGAGAACAGCACTTCAAGGATCCGCTGGCGCTCCGTCGAATTCGCCATCAGAAAGCGCTGGAACTGATACTGCGGCAGCATCACGACCTGGCGGAACTGATCGCAACGGAAACCGAGCAGTTGCTCGACCTGCTCGGTAACGTGCATCCACTGGGTTGCCAACACTGTCCCGTCGTCCGCGTCATCGTCGATATCGCTGCGGCGCCAGAGTGTCGCCTCGGGCGGCACGCGCGTCATGCCCTCACCCTTTTTCCTGGGTCGCTCCTGCTCCGGCGTGCGCTTGATGCGGTAGCGCTCGGCGCCCACGGAAAAATCGAAGACGACCTCCGTGGGCACGTCAGGGGGCGCGTGATCGCTGCGCAGGGTGCGCGGCTCGCGAAAGGATCCGGAGGATTCTCCGTAAAGCGCGAAACAGATGGCATCCAGAATCGAGGTCTTGCCCGCGCCGGTCTGGCCGTGGATCAGGAACAGCGAGCGCCCGCCGAGCTGACGAAAATCGATCTCCTGCCTGTCGGCGTAAGGCCCGAAGGCCTGCATCACGAGGCGCAGCGGTTTCACGGCTGGGATTCCCGTTCCAGCGCGTGCAGCCGTTCAACGACGCCGAGGTAGGCATTGATCTCATCCTCGGACGCGGCTTCGCCCTTCACTGTCTGAAAGAAGGAAGTAAAAATCTCGCGATCGCTCAGGCTGCGGTAGTCCACGCGCGACGCCGCCTGATCGCCCCGGCCGAGCCGCTCCATCCGCTTCAGCTCAAGCACGTTGGGATACTTGGAGCGCAACCGTCCGATGGGATCGAACACCGGGCCCTTGTCGAGCAGCGTCACCGACAGGTAGTCGTCGGCGTCGTTTCCGGCCGGCGCGCTCAGCAGCGCTTCCAGCGTCCCGGTGACACAGCGCACGGCGTGGCGCGGCGTGAGCGGGATCCGCTCGAGATGGCATCGACCCGCGGCATCGAGTTCCACCAGGTTGACCGACTTTATGTGGGCGGCCTCGGAGAAGGAGTACTGCAGCAGCGACCCCGAGTAGTGAATCCGGTCGTTGCCGGCCCGCTGCGGGCGATGCAGGTGGCCGAGCGCGACGAAGGAAAAACCGTCGAACACCGACGGCTCGACCGCGCCCGTGCCGCCCACCGACAGCGGGCGCTCGGACTCGGATTCCTCGCTGCCGATGACCAGGGCATGGGCCACGAGCACCGAGCGCGTGCCGCGCGGGCGCGTCTCGCGCGCCTTCGCGATGACGGCGCGCATCGCGGCGGCGTGATCGGGAAGGTCCGGGTTGCCGAGACGTTCGCGCACCAGGGCGGGCTCGGCATAAGGAATCGTGCAGAAGCTCACCGTGCCGTGAGCGTCCGGGATCGTTGTCCACACGGGATCAAGGCCGACGCGCCCCGCCACGTGCAGACCGCTCTGGGACAGCAGCCGCGTGCCAAACCCAAGGCGCTCGGGGCTGTCGTGGTTGCCGGCGATCAGGATCACCCGCGTCCTGAGATCGATGACGAGCCGCGACAGGGTCTCATCGAGCAGGCTCACCGCCTCGGGCGGCGGGACGGCGCGATCGTACACGTCTCCCGCGATGACCACGGCGTCCGGTTTCGCCTCGCGGACCAGGTTAATGAACTGGTCCAGCGCATAGGCCTGGTCCTGTATCAGGCGTACGCCGTAAAAGATCCGGCCGAGATGCCAATCGGCGGTATGAATTATTCGCATCCTGCCAACCCCGAGTCCTTGCGCGATGATTTCGTAGTGTCCGAAATTCCGCACGGGACTTCAATGTGCCCCGGCTTACCAACGGATAACGCGAACAGACGAATGGCAGAATATTATCGGATGCCGCTTCCCTTGCCTGTTGTGATCCCTGAAAAATTACTGCGGGGTGCTTTCTGCGACACGGCGTTCAACACGGCTTCGTCGCGTTGTCGAACCATTACCGAGGGCTGGAATCTTTCTGTTTACTGGTCAAATAAAAATGGGGCCTTTGGCCCCATTTTTATTTGACTGGCGGAGAGGGAGGGGTGAGGCGGAGTTTTCGCGAACACACTTAACGTGTGTTCGCGCCGCCGAACGCCCGGTCATGGATGGCCGGGCTGGGGCTCAACGAAGCCAGAAATGTCGCGCCATGGATGGCTGGCACGAATGCATGTATGGCGGAGAGGGAGGGATTCGAACCCTCGGTACGCTTTTGGCGTACACACACTTTCCAGGCGTGCTCCTTAAACCGCTCGGACACCTCTCCAAACTGTAACGATCTGAAACCTGAGCCGGTGAAAAAACCGGTAAAACGAATCCCATCAAATACACGAGGGAGAGATGTACTCGGTACACCCCCGGTTCTAAATTGGCGGAGAGGGAGGGATTCGAACCCCCGTGGCGTTTCCGCCCATCTGATTTCGAGTCAGCGCCGTTGTGACCGCTTCGGTACCTCTCCGGGAAAAGAAATTATATCAGCATCCGTACCATGGATTTAAATTTACCAGCGGGAGGGATTGCTCGGCCCGTCCCTGGGCCTCGCCCTCGCCGCTTGGCGGCGAGGGCCGCGCTGCGCGCGTCCAAATTCGCTCCCGGCGAATTTGTCGAACCCCCGTGGCGTTTCCGCCCATCTGATTTCGAGTCAGCGCCGTTGTGACCGCTTCGGTACCTCTCCGGAGGGGCGGGATTATACCAGCACGCGTCCTTTCAGCCACACCAAAGCGACGTGACAAGGGCTTTCCGCTGCACTAGTTTATGCCTATGGATCGCAAGCTGCCCGGACAATGGATTGGACGGTTTCATGCCGTATCGCGACGTCTCCGCACCGTTCTGCTCCTGACCCTGCTCGCGCCCGCCTTTCTGTCGTGCACGTTCTTTGAGAAAAACAAGCTCCAGTCCGTCATCGCCGCCGGCGAGCTGGTGGTGCTGACGCGAACCAGCCCGACGACTTATTATGAAACACCGGAAGGGCCGGCCGGCTTCGAATACGACCTGGTCAAGGGCTTCGCCGATTACCTCGGCGTGAATCCCCGCTTCATCGTCGTCCCCAAATTCAGCGATATCCTGCCGCGCTTTCTCGAGGGCGAGGGCGACATGGCCGCGGCCGGCATCACGGTGACCGAGGCGCGCGCCCGGCTGGTGCAGTTCGGGCCACCCTACCAGGAAATCCGGCAACAGGTCGTCTACCGCCTGGGAACCCCGCGCCCCGCCGACGTCCCGGCGCTGGTCGGGCGGCAGATCGAAGTACAGGCCGGCACCAGCTACGTCGAACGCCTCCATGAACTCAAGCAGGAATACCCGGAACTCAAATGGGCCGAGGTGGACCGGGAAACCGAGGAACTGCTGGTGACCGTGTGGGAAGGCCTGCTGGAACTCACCATCGCCGACTCCAATATCGTATCGATCAACCGGCAGTATTTTCCCGATCTCCAGGTGGCTTTCACGCTTGCGAAACCCGAGTCCTTGGCCTGGGCTTTTCCCCGGGGCGAAGACCAGAGCCTGCACGAGGCGGCCGTGAAATACCTGGCAGAGACCCGCGCCTCGGGCAAGCTTGCCCAGCTGGTCGACCGCTATTACGGCCCGGCCAGCCGGTCGAATTTCATCAACCTCAGCATCTATCGGGTGCGTATCCGCGGGCTGCTGCCGCATTATCAGATGCTGTTCGAGAACGCCGGCAAAAAATACGGTCTGGACTGGCGGCTGCTCGCCGCCATCGGCTACCAGGAATCCTTCTGGAACCCCGATGCCGTCTCGCCGACCGGCGTGCGCGGAATAATGATGCTGACGCAGGAAACCGCCGGGCATCTGGGCATCGCGGACCGTCTCGACCCCACCGAGAGCATTGACGGCGGCGCGCGGTATCTGCAGGGGCTGATCACGCGCATGCCGCCCGGCATCACCGAACCGGACCGGTTGTGGATGGCGCTCGCGGCCTACAACGTCGGCGTCAGCCACCTGGAAGACGCGCGCATCCTCACGCAGAAACAGGGGCGCGACCCGAACAAGTGGAACGACGTGAAGAATTACCTACCTTGGCTGGCCGACGAGGCCTGGTATCCCAAAACCAAATACGGCTATGCCCGCGGAATGGAACCGGTACTATTCGTCAATCGAGTGCGCACGTATTACGACGTGCTGGTCAAGATTGACGAGGAAGAAAAGGCCAAAAGCAAACCGGAAGCGCTCGACCTCAAGGCACCTGCGATTTAGTTAACGTAGGTCGGGGTGAGCAAAGCGAACCCCAACGAAAGATTGTCAAACAACTGTTGGGCTTCGCTATCGCTCAGCCCAACCTACATTCAGTTATCACCGCCGCGCTTCAAAGAATTTCCGCAACAAGGCGCTGCACTCCTCCGCCAGCATGCCTCCCATCACCTGTGCGCGATGATTCAATGAAGGCGATTCAAGAAAATTGAAAACGCTCCCGGCGGCGCCGGCCTTCGGGTCGGCGGCGCCGTACACCACGCGCGCCACGCGCGCTTGCACGATGGCCCCGGCGCACATGGCGCAGGGTTCGAGGGTCACGTAAAGAGTGGTATCCGTCAACCGGTAGTTCTTCATGCGCGTTGCGGCGGCGCGCAAAGCTACAATTTCGGCATGGGCGGTCGGATCGTGCGACACGATCGGTTGGTTCCAGCCCTCGCCGATCACTTCGTCGTTCACTACCACCACGGCGCCCACCGGGACTTCACCGGCCTGTTCGGCATGACGGGCCAGATCGAGCGCGCGGCGCATGTATGCCTCATCACGCGCTTGCGTGGCTGTCACTCCCATTCAATCGTGGCCGGCGGCTTGCCGGAGATGTCGTAGACCACGCGCGAGATGCCGCGCACTTCATTGATGATGCGGTTGGAAATGATCCCGAGGACTTCGTACGGGATGTGCGCCCAGTTGGCGGTCATGAAATCCACCGTCTCCACCGCGCGCAACGCGACGACATAATCGTAGGCGCGCGCATCGCCGAGCACGGCCACCGACTTGACCGGCAGGAACACCGCAAACGCCTGGCTGATTTTTTCGTAGAGATTGTGGCGGTAAAGCTCCTCGAGATAGATGGCGTCGGCCTTGCGCAACAAATCGGCGTATTCCTTTTTCACCTCGCCCAGGATCCGCACGCCCAGGCCCGGCCCGGGGAAGGGATGACGGTAGATCATCTGGTGCGGCAGCCCCAGCTCCTCGCCGATGCGGCGCACTTCGTCCTTGAACAGCTCGCGCAGGGGTTCGAGCAGCTTGATGTTCATCTTCTCCGGCAATCCGCCGACGTTGTGGTGTGACTTGATGACATGCGCCTTCTTGGTCTTGGCCGCGGCGGATTCGATCACGTCCGGGTAGATCGTCCCCTGCGCCAGCCAGCGCGCATTTTTGATCCTGGCCGCCTCTTCCTCGAATATCTCGATGAACATGCCGCCGATAATCTTGCGCTTCTTCTCCGGATCGGCCACGCCCTTGAGCGCCGAAAGAAACCGGTCCTGCGCATCCACGCGAATGACCTTGACGCCCATGTGGCGCGCGAAGGTTTCCATCACCTGATCGCCTTCGTTCAGGCGCAACAGGCCGTTGTCCACGAAAATGCAGGTCAGCTGTTTGCCGATGGCGCGGTGCAACAACGCCGCGACCACGGAGGAATCGACGCCGCCCGACAAGCCGAGGATCACCTCGTCCTGGCCGACCTGGGCGCGCACCGATTGCACCATGCTCTCGATGATATGGCCCGGCGTCCACAGCGAGCCGCAGCCGCAGATGTCATGCACGAAGCGTTGCAGGATGCTGCGCCCTTGCGTGGTATGCGTTACTTCGGGGTGAAACTGGATGCCATAGAATCCACGCGCCTCGTCGGCGATGCCGGCAAAGGGTGCCGTGGGCGTTTCCGCGATCACCTTGAAACCCGCCGGCAGTCTGGTGACGCGGTCGCCGTGGCTCATCCACACATGCAGCCATTCCGCGCCGGAGTCTTCCTGCTCGTCGCGCAAATCATGGAATAACTTTGAATGCCCGTGCATGCGCACTCGCGCATAGCCGAACTCGCGCTTGTCGCCGGCCTCCACGGTCCCGCCCAGTTGCGCCGTCATGGTCTGCTGTCCGTAACAGATGCCGAGGATGGGGATCTTCATATCGAAGATCTCCTGCGGTGCGCGCGGAGTCTCCGCCTCCGTCACCGATTCCGGTCCGCCGGAAAGAATAATGCCGCGCGGGGCGAATTTCCTGATTTCCTCTACCGGCGTGTCATAAGAGTACAGCTCGCAATACACGCCGGCCTCGCGCACGCGGCGCGCGATCAGCTGCGTGGTCTGGGAACCGAAATCGAGGATGAGGATTCTTTGCGAATGCGGGTCGGTCATGATTTAAATCTTCTTGAACCGCCAAGGCGCCAAGAACGCCAAGAAAAACACTGGGAATAATCGACAACCCACAAAAAGCCGTATTTGTTCTTCTGGCGTTCTTGGCGCCTTGGCGGTTTAAAAATCATTCACGTTGGTAATTCGGCGCTTCCTTGGTCACCGTCACGTCGTGCACGTGCGACTCGCGGATGCCGGCGCTGGTGATGCGCACGAACTGGGTCTTGGTGCGCATGGCCTCGATGTTGGCGCTGCCGGTATAGCCCATGCTGGAACGCAGGCCACCCATGAGCTGGTGAATGATGTTGATCATCGGCCCCTTGTACGGCACGCGGCCTTCGACGCCTTCCGGCACCAGCTTGTCGCCCTTGGCATGTTCCTGGAAGTAACGGTCGCTCGAACCCTCGCCCATGGCGCCGAGCGAACCCATGCCACGATAGGATTTGTAGGAGCGGCCCTGATAGATCTCAACCTGTCCGGGCGATTCGTCGGTGCCGGCCAGCAGGCTGCCGACCATGATCGTGTGCGCGCCGGCCGCCAGCGCCTTGGCGATGTCACCCGAATAGCGAATGCCGCCGTCGGCGATCACCGGTATGCCGGTGCCTTTCAGCGCCTCGACCACGTTGGCTATCGCCGTCAGTTGCGGCACGCCGACGCCGGCCACCATGCGCGTGGTGCAGATGGAGCCCGGGCCGATACCGACCTTGACGCCGTCGGCGCCGGCATCGCGCAGGGCCTTGGCCGCCTCGGCGGTGGCGATGTTGCCGCCGATCACCTGCATGTCGGGGTGATGTTTCTTGACCCAGCGCACCCGGTCGAGCACACCCTGCGAATGACCGTGCGCGGTATCCACTACGATCACGTCGACCCCGGCGTCCACCAGCATTTCCACGCGCTCCTCGGTGCCCGCGCCCACGCCGACGGCGGCACCGGCCAGCAGCCGGCCCTTGGGGTCCTTGGCTGAACGCGGATATTCAGTGGATTTCTGGATATCCTTGACGGTGATGAGGCCCTTCAGGCCGAACTTGTCGTCGACCACGAGAATTTTTTCAATGCGGTGCTGATGCAGCAGTTTCAGGATTTCGTCGCGTCCCGCACCCTCTTTCACCGTCACCAGCTTGTCCTGCGGCGTCATGATGCGCGACACCGGCTCGTCGTAGCGCGTCTCGAAACGCAGGTCGCGGCTGGTCACGATGCCGACCAGCTTGTCGCCCTGCGTGACCGGTACGCCGGAGATGTGCTGTGCGCGCGTCAGTTCCAGCACCTTGCGGACGGTGGTGTCGGGCGTGACGGTGATCGGATTGCTGATGATGCCGGCCTCGAATTTCTTTACCCGCCGGACTTCCTCCGCCTGGCGCGCCGGCGTGAGGTTCTTGTGGATAACGCCGAGCCCGCCTTCCTGGGCCAGGCAGATCGCCGCGCGCGCCTCGGTCACGGTGTCCATGGCCGCGGACAACAACGGAATATTGAGGCTGATGGTGCGCGTCAGGGAGGTTTTCAGGTCCACGTCCTTGGGCAGGACGCTCGAATGGGCAGGAAGCAGCAGGACGTCGTCAAAAGTAAGGGCTTCCTGGACAATTCGCATGGCGCATTATAGTTATCTGCCCGGCGCCCGTAAACTGGTGCGGCGACGGGCGCCACGCGCTTATTCCCGGCGGCCGTAAACCCCCTGTGACGCTGACGGCGATGCTGTTGACCTTGCCGGGAATGTATTTTACCGTGGCAGCGTCTATTACCAGTCCGGCAAGAAACGTCACGGATTCATGCCGCCACCATTACTGGGCACTGTCAGACACAGGAGGAATAAGGATGAAACAAACGCTTATTTTGTGCGCAATAACCCTGGTATCCGTCGGCTGCGCCAGCGGCATCAACAAGGACGAATACAACAAGCTGGTCATGGAGGCGGAAAACGAAATCAAGCTTGCCAACAAGACCGGCTTTCTGTGGACCAGCACCGAAAAGTCCCTGACGGAATCGAAGGAAGCCATGGAGGCCGCCACCGCGGCGACCGATAAAACCACGCGCGAAAGCGAGTATAACAAGGCCATGAAACTGGCGAAGAAGGCCTTGTCGGAAGCGAAACTGGCGCAACAACAGGCGAAGGACAACGCCAACCCCGCCGTTCATTTCTAGCAAGGCATTAACTGTCATAAAAAAGCCGGGCAATGCCCGGCTTTTTTTGTTTTAAATTTCCCCAAAATGAGGTTATGTTCAGGGAATGGAACAGTCGTCGTTCGCCATAACCCCGTTGCGTGACATCTACACGGTCTCGCGCCTGAACCGCGAGGCCAAGGCGGTGCTGGAGGGGGGATTTCCGCCGATCTGGATCGAGGGCGAGCTTTCCAACCTGTCCCGGCCCGCCTCGGGCCATGTCTACTTCTCGCTCAAGGATGCGCAGGCCCAGGTGCGCTGCGCCTTCTTTCGCCAGCATCAACGCCTGCGCGGCCTGGCACTCAAGGACGGATTGCACGTGCTGGCGCGCGCCCGCGTCAGCCTGTACGAGGGGCGCGGGGACTATCAGCTCATCGTCGAATACCTGGAAGAGGCCGGCGAAGGCGCCCTGCGGCGCGCCTTCGATGCGCTCAAGCAACGCCTGTTGCAGGAGGGATTATTCGATGTCGCGCACAAGAAACCCCTGCCGAGGCTTCCACGGCGTCTCGGCGTCATCACCTCCCCTTCCGGCGCGGTGCTGCACGACATCCTGACGACCTTGCGCCGCCGCTTCCCGGGAATCGCCGTGCTGGTGTATCCGGTGCCGGTGCAGGGCGAAGGCGCGGCGGAAAAAATCGCCGGCGCGATCCGGCTGGCAGGCAGGCGCGGCGATTGCGACGCGCTGATTCTGGCGCGTGGTGGCGGTTCGCTCGAGGACCTGTGGGCCTTCAACGAAGAGAGCGTGGCGCGCGCCATTTATGCCTGCCCGGTTCCCATCGTCAGCGGCGTCGGGCATGAAACCGATTTCACCATCGCCGACATGGTGGCCGATGCACGCGCGCCGACGCCCACGGCGGCGGCGGAAATGCTGAGCCCGGACCGGCAGGAATGGCTGGCGCAATTCACGCGCCTCGGGACACGCTTGACCACGGCCATGCAGGGTCGCCTGCGCAGCCGGCAACAACATCTCGACTGGCTGGGTGCGCGCCTGGTGCATCCGCGCAACCGGATTGTACTGCTGCAGCAAAGTCTCCAGTCACTGGCCCAGCGGCTTTACCTGTCACAGACGGCGAGCCAGCGCCAGGCGCGGTCGGAACTGCAGGCACTGATGGCGCGCCTGCACCAGCATTCGCCACGACCCCGAATACAGGCGCTGATGCTGAACCACGGTCACTTGTACTCGCGGCTTGTCACCGGCATGAAACGCCGGCGCGAACTGGCCGAGTCGCGCCTGCAACAACTCATGCAAAGCCTGCATACGCTGAGTCCGCTGGCTACGCTGGAACGCGGCTACGCCATCGTGCAACGCCCGGAGACCGGCGCGGTCGTGACGGATGCCGGCAAAGTCAGGCCGGGTGAACGCGTGCGGGCGCGACTGGCGCGCGGCCGGCTGGATTGTCTGGTGGAAAAAACCCGTGAAGATTAGGAATTGGCCGTTGCTGGCCCTGCTGTTCAGTGTGCCGGTTCAGGCGCAGATCCTGCCGCGCGAAAGCCCGGTGCCGGGCGGCATCGCTGTCGTGCCGGTGGCAGCGGAGACCGAACCCGCGCCCGAAGTGTATTTCGACGACCAGCGTGTCCTGGTCGTGCCGCACGCCGGAAAATGGCAGGCGGTGGTCGGCCTGCCGTTATCGCTCAGTCCCGGGCCGCAGGCAGTGCAGGTCAACGACCGCAATGGGCAACGGCGTGAATTTTCATTCATCGTACAACCCAAGGACTATGCCGAGCAGCGTTTGGTCGTCAAAGACAGACGCATGGTCGAGCCTTCGGCGAAAGACCTGGCGCGTATCGCGCGTGAAACGGAAATCATCCGCAAGGTGTTCGCTACCTGGAGCGATCGGCCGCTGACATCGCTGCAATTCGCGCCACCGGCGCGTGGACGCATCAGCAGCGTGTTCGGGCTGCGGCGCTATTTCAACGACCAGCCGCGCCAGCCGCACAGCGGTATCGACATCGCCGGGCCCGTCGGCACGCCCGTGACGGCGCCGTTCGCGGGTATCGTGGCAAACACCGGGGAATATTTCTTCAATGGCAGGACCATTTTCATCGATCACGGGCAAGGGCTGATCAGCATGTTCAACCACCTGAGCCGCATCACGGTCAAAAGCGGCGCGCGCGTGGCCGCGGGCGATAAAATCGGGGAGATCGGCATGACCGGACGCGTCACCGGCCCGCACCTGCACTGGACCGTCAGCCTCAACAACAGTCGTGTCGACCCGGCGCTGTTTCTGCCGCAAGACGCCGTCGACAACGGCAATTAATTATCAGGGGTTTTTGGCTTTCCACAGCCGCAGGGTCTTGTCACGGCTGCCGGAAATCAGCAAGGAACCGTCGGGGGAAAATGCCAGCGACTGGACGTGATCCTGATGCCCGTTCAACGCCTGCATCAACGCGCCATCGCCGGCGTCGAACATCTGAATGGTTTTGCTCGCCAGACCGGCGGCAAGCCAGCGACTGTCCGGCGAGAAGGCCAGCGCCAGGACGGCCTGATTGTTTGTCATGGTCCTTATATACGTACCGGTGGCGGCATCCCATAGACGTATCACCTGTCCGGCATCGCCGGAGGCCAGCCATTTCCCGTTCGGCGACCAGGTCAGCGCCAATATCTTGTCCTTGTGGCCGGACATGCGCAGCGATTCCAGTCCCTGGCTCACGTTCCAGACGAGAATGGTCTTGTCGGCGCCGGCGGCGGCGAGGAACTTCCCGTCCGGCGAGAAGGCCAGCGAATAGATATCCCCCGTGTGCCCTTCCAGCGTTTGCACACGCCGACCGTCATTCACGTCCCACACGAACACCAGCCGGTCCTTGCCCGCGGCAGCCAGGAGTTTCCCGTCCGGGGAAAAAGCCACGGCATAAACCGCATAACCGGGACCGCTAAGCGCGCCGCGCGGCGTTCCTGATTTCGCTTCCCACAGCCTCACGGTGCCGTCATCGCCGGCAGAGGCCAGCCACAGGCCGGTGGAAGCAATGGCGATGGCATTCACGGCATAACTCTGGCGCAGCGTGCCCAACGGCGTAGCCGTGGCCGTCACCCAGAGCCGGATGGTCTTGTCGAGACCGGCCGAGGCAAACCACTTTCCGTCCGGCGCGAACGCCACGGACTGCACCCAGTCCCGATGCTCGCTAATCGTTTGCACCAACACCGAAGGGAAAGTTCTGGCATAGGTCACCGGTTTGGACGCCGGTACCGCGACAGGCGCCGTTGCCGGCCGGGCAACAGTCGCCGGTACCGGGGCCTCGTGCCGGGTCGCCGGACCTGGAGCCGGTTTATCCGTGATGCCGGACGCTGCCGGCGTGCCGGCCGGCTGGCTGTCAAATCCATCCAGTTGAACCTTGATGTCCGACCAGTACACCAATCCCGCCACGGTCAGACTGGCTACCATCAGGCCCGCCGCCATCCAGCCGACAGCGGTGGAGCTGGAATCCCGTTTTGACTGGCGTGCCGCGGCCGGCGGCCGGCGGTAGGCGGCGGTGGAGGTCGGACGCTTGAATGTCGCGGGCTGGCTGATACTGTTGGAACGCGAGCGGCTGCCCCTCCCCATGAGGGCATCCTGGAATTCACGCGCCGATTGCGGCCGGTCGCGGGGATAGACCTGCATGGCCCAGTCAATGCATTCCAGAATATTGCGTTGATAGGAATTTCCTCCGGCCTTCACGGCCGGCACCAGCGGATCCACCTGATACTTCAGCACCGCCTCATAACGGTCCAGCGCCTCGTCCGGTTTCTTGCCGGTGACACAACGGTACATGGAGGCGCCGATGGCATAAACGTCGGTCCAGGGACCCGGCGTGCCCTTGTCCGGATACTGCTCCATCGGGGCATAGCCATGGGTCAGCGCAATCTTGTGCATGTGGGCCGTGCCCTGACGCGCCGAACCGAAGTCGATCAGCATCGGGTTGCCGTCCTTGCGCAGATAAATATTTTCCGGCTTGATGTCGAGATGCAGCATCTCGGCCTGATGCACCGCGTGCAGGCCGTTCAGGATCGGGATGAAAACACGCAGCAACATCTGCTCGTCGAGGCGCGGGCCGTTGCGCTTGAGATAATCCGCGAGGCTCTGCCCCGCCTCGTACTCCATGACCACGTAGGCGGTGCCATTGGCCTCGAGGAAGCGCAGCACGCGAACAATATTGGGGTGCTTGAATTTCGCCAGCGCCCGCGCTTCCTTGACGAAGTTTTTCAGGCCGGTCTGGTAATCGCGCACGGCCTCGCGCTCGGGATTCGGCAGCACCTGGGTCTTGTCTTCGCGATTGGCGATCTCGTGCGGCAGGTATTCCTTGATGGCCACCTGCGCGCCCAGCGCCGTGTCGTGCGCAAGGTAAGTGATTCCGAAACCGCCATGGCCCAGAACCGATTCAATCTTGTATTCCGCCAGCCGGAACCCTGACCGGAGGGCACTCTTGTGAAACGCGCTCACGTAACAGCCTCGCCGTGCCCCAGGTTCAAAAGCCCTGTTTTCTGCACCGGCATGTATATGGTTTTGCCTGGTATTTCACTGCACGTTTTTAGTATAGATCACGGGATTTCACGGGCGGCGGCGTTTTGTCCGGCGTCCGGCCCTGCCGCTGGCGGTCTTTTTGCCCTGATACGGATTTTCCTCCTGGCGACACTCGATAAGCACCGGCGTGCCGATCAGGTGAAACGCCTTGCGAAAGGTATTGGCGAGATAGCGACGGTAGGATTTGGACAATGAAGCCACCTGATTACCGTGGATCACTATTCGCGGCGGGTTCTTGCCGCCCTGGTGGGCGTACTTGGGGCGGGCGCGCCGTCCCCGTACCAGGGGCGGCGGCGTGGCCGTGACCGCCGCCTGCAGGACACGGTTCAGCTTGGGGGTCGCCATCGCCCGCTGGGCCGAGGCATGCGCCTCGTCCACCGAGCGAAACAGCCCGCCCACCCCGGTCCCGTCGCGCGCCGAAATGAAATGCATCCGGGCAAAATCCAGAAACGGCAATTTCCTCTCGAGTTCACGCTTGGCCCAGTCACGGTCGGACGACTCCACGGCGTCCCATTTGTTCACCGCCACCACCAGCGCCCGGCCGGCCTCCAGTGCGTAGCCGGCCAGCGAGGCATCCTGTTCGGCCACGCCGACCTGGGCATCGATCACGAGAATGGCCACATTGGCCTGGTCAATCGCCTGGAGCGTCTTGAGTACCGAGAATTTTTCCAGCAGGTCGTCGATGCGCGCGCGTCGGCGCACCCCGGCGGTGTCAATGAGCACATAGCGCCGGCCGGCGCGCTCGACCGGTACGTGAATGCTGTCGCGCGTGGTGCCCGGCTCATCGCACACCACCACGCGTTGCTCGCCCAGCAACGCATTCACCAGCGTGGACTTGCCCACATTGGGTTTACCGATCACGGCGATGCGCGGGACACTCTGGTCCGGCTCGATTTCTTCTTCTACCGGCAATTTTTCCAGCACGCGCCGGATCAGTTCTTCGACGCCCTCGCCATGCGCGGCGGAGATAGCCGCCGGTTCGCCAAATCCCAGGGCATAAAATTCCCCCGTGACCGTGGCCGGGTCGCGCCCCTCCGTCTTGTTCACCGCGAGCCACACCGGCTTGCCCAGCCGGCGCAGATCCGCGGCCAGCACGCGGTCGACCGGGTGAATACCCTCGAGCGCATCCACGATAAGGATGACGGTGTCGGCCTCCGTCAACGCGGTGCGCACCTGGGTGGCGACGCCGGACGTCACGTCCTCACGATCCTTCGCCGTGGCCAGGCCGGTCACGACACCGCCGGTGTCCACGACAAAATAGGGGCGATCGCCGATGCGGCCATCGCCGTACTGGCGGTCGCGCGTCAAGCCCGGCGCGTCGGCGACCAGCGCGCTGCGGCTGCGGGTCAACCGGTTGAACAGCGTGGATTTACCGACGTTGGGCCGGCCGATGAGAACGACGACGGGTTTCATGAGAAATGCTTTTTTTCACCGCAAAGACGCAAAGAACGCAAAGGTTTTTCTGAAAAATATTTGCCTTTCTTTGCGTCCTTTGCGTCTTTGCGGTGAATGATCATTAAAATACGCAGTTCAGTTTTTCTCCAGCCGCAAGGCGGCGAGATTGCCCGCCTGGTTGCTGACATAGAGCATGTCGTGGCCTGCCAGCACCTGGGACCGGACGGCCTTGCTGCCGACCCGGTAGCGTGCGACGAAATGGCCGTCATCGCTCGACAGCCAGTGCACATATCCCTCGAAATCGCCGACTGCCACCAGGCCGTCCACGCAGCGCGGTGCATTCAGCTGGCGCGCGCGCAGCTGTTCCTGTTTCCACACGCTGGCGCCGGTGCGCTGGTCGAAGGCCATGACGTTGCCGCGATCGTCGGTAAGATAAATGTTGTTCGCATCCGCATCCATGCCGGAATAAGTGGACACGTCGCGCGACCAGAGAATACGGCCGGTCTGTGCGTCCAGCGCGATGATCTTGCCCTGATAGCTCGCGGCATACAGCACGTTGCGCACCACCACCGGCGAAACATCGACATCCACCAGGCGCTCGACCTCGTTGCGTCCCTGCGGTTGCGCCACCGGCAATTCCCACAGAAGCTTGCCGGTCTGGACATGAATGGCGGCCACCTTGCCGCTGGCGAAACCCGTCAATACCGCGTCGGCGACGATCACGGGCCTGGCCGTGCCGTACAGGCTGAGTGGCGGCTCGGTGCGCTCGTAGCGCCACAAACGTTTGCCGTCCTTGGCCGACAGGCCTGTGAGCTTGCCATCCACCGACTGCACCACGACGACGCCGGCACCAATCGCCGCCGGCGCCAAGGCCTGACTCGATATGCCGCTGGTCCAGAGCCGGTGCCCGTCGGCCCGGTCGAGCGCGATGACCTCGCCCTTCTTGGTGGCAACCACCACCAGACCGTCACCGGCGGCCGTCGCTCCCGTCACCAGTTGCTTCACACGCACCTGCCACAGGCGGCGACCGCTGTTCGCGGCAAAGGCGCGCACCTTCCCCTTGGGATCGGAGGTATAAATCACATCGCCATCGAGCGCGGGCGACAGCGTAACGGCCAGCTTGGCCGCGCTCGCGCCGCTGTCGGCCGTCCATATTTCCTGCACCCGCCTCTGGGCGGAAAACTCCTGGAGTTTGGCAGGCTCCTCACGCACCGCCTTGCCGCCGCCACAAGCGGACAGCATGCCCAGGACACACAAGACGGCAACGAGCTGTTTCATGGGGCCTGCTCCAGACCCAGATCGTCGAGCTTCATATTAAGTATCGGGGCATAGGAGGACCCGGCAGGGAGATACTTGATCGCCTCGCGATACGCTGAACGCGCGGCTTCGCGCTGGCCCTGGGCGGCATGAATATCGCCCTTCAGTTCCTCGTATTCCGCCTCGAAGCCCGCACGATCCTTCACATCCAGCAGCGCCAGAGCCGCCTCTTTGTCACCACTGTCCAGCTGAATGCGCGCCAGACGCAGGCGCGCGGCGTGCTGCACCGCGGCCGCGTCCGCGTTTTTCAGCACCCACTGCAGGCGTTCGCGCGCCTTGGGTGCGTCACCGGCCTCGAAATCCAGACGCGCGAGCAGCAGGCCGGCCATGCCGGCGTAAGGCGTGGACGAATAGTCGTTCATCAGCGATTCGCCCAGTTGGCGCGTGTCCGCGGATTTTTTGGCGTGAAAATTCTGGAACATCCGGTCATAAAGCACGGCGGCGCCATGCCGCTGCTGCTCCGTATGCTGGGTCCAGTAGCGAAAACCGACCAGTATCGCCGCACCCAGCGCGATGCCGAAGATCACGGAATTGCCGTAATTCTTCCACCAGGTTTTGAGTCGATCCAGATCTTCCTGTTCTTCGTATGCAGCCAAGACGCTACCCTCGTAAAGAAAATTTAACCGCCAAGACGCCAAGAACGCCAAGTTTTTACTGTTTAAAAAATAGTCTTTCTTGGCGCCTTGGCGTCTTGGTGGTTCAGAATCATATTCATGTTAAAGGCTCTTGGTCAGCAAATCGACCAACTCGTTCTGCGCGACCGCGCGCTGGCCACCATCGCGCAAATCCTTGATCGTGATCGAGCCCTGGCGGACCTCTTCCTCGCCGAGCAGCAATGCATGGCGCACCCCGCTGCGGTCGGCGCGTTTGAGCTGCGCCTTGAGTCCACCGCCGCCGCAATTGCATTCGATGCGCAGGCCCGCGTTACGCAGGTTTTCAGCAAGCCTCAAACCCTGCTTCTCCGCCGCTTCGCCCAACAGGATGAGGTAAGCGTGCGGTCGAAGCACTTGAGGTGCATCACCCTGCAAGGCCAGCAGCTCGGCCAGACGCTCCATGCCGATGGCAAAACCGGCTGCCGGGGTAGACTTCCCGCCCAGCTGCTCCACCAGGCCGTCATAACGGCCGCCGGCGCAGACGGCCGATTGCGCGCCGAGCCGGTCAGTGGTCCATTCGAACACAGTGCGGGTGTAATAGTCGAGACCACGCACCAGACGCGGATTAATGGTGTAGCTTACGCCAGAGTCTCGCAGATATTCGCCGACGCGCACAAAATGGGCGCGCGATGCCTCATCCAGATGATCGTGCAGGCTCGGCGCGCCGGCAATAACCTCGCGCATCGCGGGATTTTTGCTGTCGAGTATGCGCAGCGGATTTTTCTCCAGCCGCCGCAGGCTGTCCTCATCCAGCCGGTCGTGATACGCCGCCAGGTAGCGCATCAGTTCCTCGCGATAGGCCGCGCGCGATTCCGGCGTACCCAGCGAATTCAGCTCCAGGGTCAGGCCATCGAGCCCGAGCGTGCGCCACAGGCGCGCGCACATCAATATGATCTCGGCGTCGAGGTCCGGGCTCTCGATACCGAAGGCTTCCACGCCAATCTGGTGAAACTGCCGGTAACGGCCCTTCTGGGGCCGCTCGTGGCGAAACATCGGACCGGCATACCACAGGCGTTGAATCTGGTTATGCAGGAACCCGTTCTCGATGCCGGCGCGGACACAGCCGGCCGTACCCTCGGGTCGCAAGGTGAGATTCTCGCCATTGCGATCCTCGAAGCTGTACATCTCCTTCTCGACGATGTCCGTCTGGCTGCCGATGGAGCGCGCGAAGAGTTCGGATTTCTCGACGATGGGCAGGCGAATTTCGCGGTAACCGTAGGCCGCGAGCACGTCGCGCGCGGCAGTCTCGATTCGCTGCCAGTGTTCCACGGCGTCCGGCAGCAGGTCATTCATGCCCCGTACGGCCTGTATGGCCTTGCTCAATGGAGCCCCCTCAACCGGTCTGCTTGATGGGGAAAACTTTCTTGTCCGGCGCCGTATCGCCTTGTTCGCGGCGTCGCTGCAATTCGGCGCGGATCACGCGCTCGATCTCGTCCACCAGATGTTCGTTGCCAAGCTTGTGATCCGGCTTGCCATTGATGTAAAGCAGGTTCGGGCTGCCGCCCGCCAGGCCGATCTGCGCCGCCCTGGCCTCGCCGGGCCCGTTCACGCAGCAGCCGATGACGGCGACATCGAGCGGTTCCTTGATGTCCTCGATGCGCTGTTCGAGCGCATTCACCGTGGCGATGACATCGAATTCCTGGCGCGAGCAGGAGGGACAGGCGATGAGATTGATGCCCTTGCTGCGGATGTGCAACGCCTTGAGGATATCGAAACCCACCCGCACCTCTTCCACCGGATCAGCCGCGAGCGACACGCGGATGGTATCGCCGATGCCTTCCGCCAGCAGCATGCCGAGACCGATGGCGGACTTGACCGCGCCGGAGCGGAAACCGCCGGCCTCGGTGATGCCGAGATGCAGCGGCTGTTCGATCTGCGTCGCCAGTTGCCGGTAGGCCGACACGGCCATGAACACGTCCGAGGCCTTGACGCTCACCTTGAAATCACGGAAGTCGAGCTTGTCGAGCATTTCGATGTGACGCAGCGCCGATTCCACCAGCGCCTCCGGCGTGGGCTCGCCGTATTTCTTCTGCAGTTCCTTTTCCAGCGAACCGGCGTTCACGCCGATGCGGATCGGAATGCCGCGATCGCGCGCGGCATCCACCACGGCGCGCACGCGGTCCTCGCGTCCGATGTTGCCCGGGTTGATGCGCAGACAGTCGGCGCCCAGTTCGGCCACGCGCAGCGCTATCTTGTAGTCGAAGTGGATATCCGTCACCAGCGGCACGGCGACCTGCTGTTTGATCTTGCCGAAGGCCTCGGCGGCGTCCAGGGTCGGAATCGACACGCGCACGATATCGGCGCCGGCGTTTTCCAGTGCCTGAATCTGGGCCACCGTCGCGGCGACGTCCGTGGTCTCGGTGTTGGTCATGCTCTGCACGCTGACCGGTGCATCGCCGCCAACGGCGACCCCGCCGACCATGATGCGCCGGCTGTGGCGGCGCTTGATGGGGTTTTCGCTGAACATCAATTGTTCACCGCCGTTTCTCCGCCAAGCGTAAAACGCGCCACCTGGCCGCGCTTGTGCCGGCTGACGTCGTAGTCTTGTCCGTTGAATTCTACCCGCACCCCGTCGGCATTGCCGACAAAAACGCTGAACGGCGGCACGCCCTCTATGCTGATGCGCCGTCCGGCCGGAACGTTTTCGTACAACAGCCGGTTGTCGCGCGCATCGCGAATATCCGCCCAGGACTCCTGAATGGCATGCAAGACCATGCGCGCGCGCGGAACACCCGGAGGGATGTCCGCTGCCCGTCGCGTGCGCGTCGTGACACGCTCCACCGGCACCGCATCCGCACTGGCCGGCTTGGGCGCCGACGCGACGTTGAGCGTCATGCCGGATACCGCCAACTGCCCGCTGGATGATGCCGACGGCGTGGCGGCATTCTGGGTCGGTGCTGCACCGCCGGACCCGGCCGGCGCGGCAGCTTCCCTGGCGCCATTGCCAGGCAAACCGGCTGGCGCGGCAGCAAGATTGGTGTCGCCCGTGACATCCGGGCCCAAACGGTGCTCCACGAGCGTTTCTGCCGCCCCCGGTGTCAGGGCAACCTGATCCTGCGACTCATCTCCGCTTTGCCACCACAGATAAACCAGTGCGAGCAGGATCGCCGCGACGCCCCAGGTCGCCGCCTTGACGACATGGTCGCTGCTCGTGATTTGCGGCGGCGGTGCCGATTGCGGCAACGTGATCGGTTTGGGGGCAATCGTGAGACTGTTGTAGGCCTCAACCACCTGTTCCGGCGAGAGTCCCAGCAATTGCGCATAGCTGCGAAGATAGCCACGGACATAAGTCGGCCCCGACAAGGCTTTGTAATCGTCTGCTTCGAGCGCAATGATCTGCTTCGACGACAGGTGCAGGATCTGCGCCACGTCCTCCGGCGCCAGGCGCAGATCCAGACGCGCCTGCTGCAACAATTTCCCCGGGCCGGTACGTGGCGCGCCGGTTTCGGGATTTTCCGGTTTTATGTTTTCCATGGGCTACTTCTTCCTCGCCCCCGACAAGGTCTGTAACTGTCCGGCCTCGGGCGACGTCGGGAATTTGCCGCGCAAACGCAGCGCATAACTCGCTTCGGCATTCTTGTTATACAGGGCGCGCTCGATTTTGACGGCCAACAGCAGGCTCTCCGGCGTATCCTCCGCGGCCTGGAAATAACGCTCAATAAAACCACGCGCCGACAACACCTGGCCTGAATCCAGGCTGATTTTGGCCAGCTGATACAACGCACCCGGCAGCCTGGGATTGATACGCAAAGCCTCGCGGAAATATTTTTCGGCGACGGTCGGAGCCGGTTTTTTCATCAGGCAAACGCCGGCGTTCAGATTGACCTCTTCGGGCGTCCGGTAAAACGCATTGGCAGCCGCCTTCTGAAACCAGGTCAGCGCCTCGTCAATCTTGCCGCGCTCGCACAGGAATACACCATAATTATTCCACGCTTCGGGATTTGGCGGTTCCGCAGCGACTGCCTTGCGGAAATGCCGCGCCGCCTCATCGGGATTGTTTAACCGCCATTGCAGCAGCGCCATCATGCTGTTGACCTGCGAATTGTTCGGCGCCAGGTCGTAGGCCTTGTCCAGTTCCTGTTTGGCCACGTCCAGCTGGCCGCGTCGCATATAACCAGAGCCAAGCAGGACATGGGTTTCCGCGCGCCTGATCAGTTTTTCCTGTTCCGCCTGCCGTTCCGCAGACGAAGCGCAGCCGGCAAGCGCAGCACACAGCAGCATCGCCGCCGGTAACAGGAAACGCGCGCTCACGCCCGGCCCGCCCTGAGCGCCAGGCGTTCACGCCGGCGCGTACGATCCTGCACACGTCCGGCGAGCTGGCCGCAGGCGGCGTCAATATCGTCGCCGCGGGTCTTGCGCGTGATCGTGGTCAACCCCGCCGCGATCAATACGTCACGAAAGCGGTCAATGACCTGCTTCGAGGAACGCCGGTATTGCGTCTGTGGAAAGGGATTGAACGGGATCAGATTCACCTTGGATGGCACGTCGCCCAGAATTTTTACAAGCTCATGCGCGTGTTCAATGCTGTCATTGACGCCTTCCAGCATCACATACTCGAAGGTCACGCGGCTGCGCGGCGAATCGGCGCAGTAGCGCCGGCAGGCCTCGAGCAGTTCCTGAATGGGATATTTTTTGTTCAGCGGGACCAGCTGGTCGCGCAAGGCGTCGCTCGGCGCGTGCAGGGACACCGCCAGGCTCACCGGACATTCCTCGCGCAGATGATCCAGCATCGGCACGACGCCCGCCGTCGACAAGGTCACGCGCCGGCGCGAGAGGCCATAGGCGTAATCGTCCAGCATCAGACGCATGGCCGGCAGGACGTTGTCGAAATTCAGCAGGGGTTCGCCCATGCCCATGAGCACGACATTGGTAATGATACGGTCGCCCTTGGGATCGCGCCCCAGGGCGCGGTTGGCGACCAGCAACTGCGAAATGATTTCGGCCACGGTCAGGCTGCGGTTGAAACCCTGATGGCCCGTGGAACAGAAGGAACAGTTGAGCGTGCAGCCGACCTGCGAGGACACGCACAACGTGCCCCGGTCCTCTTCCGGGATGAATACCGTCTCAATGGCGTTGCCGTCGTTCAGCCGCAACAGCCACTTGCGCGTGCCGTCCACAGCGGTCTGATCCTGGATGATTTCCGGCACGCGAATTTCGGCGGTTTCCCGCAGACGCGCGCGCAATTCCTTGCCCAGGTTGGTCATGGCATCGAAATCGTCGACGCCATACTGGTGAATCCACTGGATGACCTGGGTGGCGCGAAACGGTTTTTCGCCGATGCCGACGAAAAATTCCTGCATCGCCGCGCGATCCAGGTTGAGCAAATTGGTTTTTTCAGCAGCTGACAAGGCCTATCCTCAACAAACACTCGCACCGGTGTCCGGCTTGCGGGCAGCTTCTCCCCGGCCATGACATCTGCGGTGCTTCACAAAAATAATGACGCAACCTGTGGAAAAAACGGGATTTTTACAGCCATCCCAGACGTATAGTGTAGCGTCTGATGGCGGGTCCGACAACGAAAACGGGCTGTTTTGGCGGGAAAGCCCGGCCCGGACCTCAGGCGCCGTGCTCGTCCATCCAGGCCATCTGGATGGCCTCGAGGATTTTTTCGCCGGAATGCTCGGGCATATCGTCAAAATCCTCCAGTTCCATCACCCACTGGTGCAAGTCCGTGAAACGCACGGACATCGGGTTCACGTCCGGGAACTTTTCGCTCAGCTCGATGGCGATCTCGCGGGTATCGGTCCATTTCAGGCCCATGGGTAGACCTCCTTAAATTATTTGATTTTGAACCGCCAAGACGCCAAGAACGCCAAGTTTCTCTGCAAAATGGTTTTTCTTCCTTGGCGGCCTTGGCGTCTTGGCGGTTAATTTCATAGGTGTTCTTAGTGCTGCTCGGAAACGAGATTGATCGTGTATTTGGGGATCTCCACCACCAGGTCCTGGTCGCCGACCTTGGCCTGGCAACTGAGCCGCGACTCGGGCTCGAGGCCCCAGGCCTTGTCGAGCAGGTCCTCTTCCTTTTCCTCCGCGGCCGCCAGGCTGTTGAAGCCCTGGCGCACCACCACGTGACAGGTAGTGCAGGCGCAGGCCTTTTCACAGGCATGCTCGATGGGGATGCCGGCGTTCAGGGCGGCGTCGCAGATGCTGATGCCAGGCTCCACCTCGATGGTTTTTCCCTGTGGGCAAATTTGCGGATGCGGCAGAAAAGTCAGTCGCGTCATGGCGGGGATTTCTCCCGGGAGACATCGAACTCGTCGAGCTTGTGTCCCGCCAGGGCCTTGCGGATGTTCTCGTCCATGCGACGCTGGGCGAATGTCTGGGTGGCCTGATCGAGCTTCTTGATGGCACGTTTGATGGAGGCTGCGTCATTTGCATCACGCACGGCTTGCAACTCTGCAAGACCGTTCTCGATCTCGGCACGCTCATCCGTGTTCAGCAATGCACCATCCACCGTCAGCGCCGCGCGCACCGCTTCCAGCAGGCGACTGGCATCAACCTGCTCCTCGCGTAACTTGCGTGCGGCATCGTCCTCGCGCGCATGCGCGATTGAATCGCGCAACATGCGTTCGATTTCGTTGTCCGTGAGACCATAAGACGGCTTGACCGTCACGCTGCTCTCGACGCTGGTCGTCTGCTCGCGGGCCGATACGCTCAGCAATCCGTCGGCATCGATCTGGAAAGTCACCCGTATGCGCGCCGCGCCGGCCGTCATTGGCGGAATGCCGCGCAGCTCGAAGCGCGCCAGCGAACGGCAGTCGGAAACCAGCTCGCGCTCGCCCTGCAGCACGTGGATCAGCAAGGCGGTCTGCCCGTCCTTGTAGGTGGTAAAGTCCTGCGACTTCGCCACCGGGATCGTTGTATTGCGCGGAATGACCTTTTCCACCATGCCGCCCATGATCTCCAGGCCCAGAGACAGGGGGATGACATCCAGCAGCAGCATCTCCTCGTCGCGCTTGTTGCCGATCAGGATATCGGCCTGCAAGGCCGCGCCGATGGCGACCACCTTGTCGGGATCGATGTTGGCCAGCGGCTCGCGCCCGAAGAATTGCGACACTCTCTCGCGCACGCGCGGGATGCGCGTGGCGCCGCCCACCAGCACCACGCCGTCGATTTCACCGGCGCGAATGCCGGCATCGCGCAGCGCGCGTTTGCAGGGGGCGAGCGTGCGCTCAATCAGGGAATCGATCAGGGTATTCAGCGCATCGCGTGTCAGCTCGCCTTGCCAGTTTTTCCCGTCGCCAAGATCGACATGCAGCGGCGCCCGTTCCGCCTGGGTCAAAGCCTCCTTGGCGGCACGCGCATCACGCAACAGGCGACGCATCTGCCGGTGCCCGGCGTCGTCCCGGATTCCGGCTGCGCGCATGATCCATTCGGCGATGGCGTGATCCATGTCGTCGCCGCCGAGTGCGGAATCTCCCCCCGTCGCCATGACCTCGAACACGCCCCGGTTCAGGCGCAGCAATGAAATATCAAAAGTGCCCCCGCCCAGGTCGTAAACGGCGTAAACGCCCTGAGGATTACTGTCGAGACCGTAGGCAATCGCCGCCGCCGTGGGCTCGTTCAGCAGACGCAACACGTTCAGGCCCGCGAGGCGCGCCGCGTCCTTCGTGGCCTGCCGCTGGGCGTCGTCAAAATAGGCCGGCACGGTGATGACAGCATCGTTGATCTCCGTGCCCAGCGTTTGCGTGGCGCGTTGCTTGAGCGTTCTCAGGATATCGGCGGAGATTTCCACCGGGCTGCGCTCGCCGGCGGCGGTGCGCAGGCGCGGCATGGCCGAGTCACCCTGGGTAAATTCATAAGGCAGGGATTTGCCGAGCGCGCGCACATCCTCGATGCCGCGCCCCATGAGACGTTTCACCGAGGCGATGGTATTGAGCGGGTCTTCGTGCGCTACTGCCATGGCCTCGTGGCCCACGACCGGCTCGCCCTGCGGCAGGTAGCGCACCACCGAGGGCAGCAGATGCCGCCCCTGCCCGTCCGGCAGCGTCTCGGCCACGCCGCTGCGTACACAGGCGACCAGCGAGTTGGTGGTGCCGAGATCGATGCCCACGGCGTAACGGCGCTCGTGGGGAGCGGGGGTTTGTCCCGGTTCGCTGATCTGAAACAGTGCCATGCTAATTCATTCGACTATATTAAACCGCCAAGACGCCAAGGTCGCCAAGGTCGCCAAGGTCGCCAAGAAAACATCGGATATCTTCAAAAACTTGGCGTTCTTGGCGTCTTGGCGGTTCAAAAATAAATTAATCAGATTTTCCTTAATTCAACTCTTCCTCGAGATTGTCGATCTCGTGCCGCATCTTCTCCAGAAACTGCATCTCGCGCACGATGTTGCGCGCCTTGCCGGTTGCCTCCGGCCCGTCTTCGCCGATGGCCTGCCGGAACTGCCCGATCTTGTCCTGCATGCCCTGCTCGATGCGGTTCGCCAGCTCCGCCAGCCGCTTGTGCGGGTTGTCTGCCTGCCGCATCTCTTCGAGATTCTCGCGCCACTCCATCTGCTCCATGAGGAACGCGGGGTCCATGGCCGTATCGGTCTCCTCGTCGATATCAACGCCGCGCAGGCTCAGGAGATAACGTCCGCGTCGCACCGGATCCTTGAGCGTCTGGAACGCTTCGTTGACCTGCGCCGTCATTTGCAGGGACAGGCGCCGCTCCTGGTCGGAGGCGTTGGCAAACTTGTCGGGATGAACGCGACGCTGAAGTTCGCGGTAACGCGATGCCAGATCGCCGGCATCGATATCGAATGCCACCGGCAGACCGAAGAGTTCGAAATGATTTTTTCCCGGTGCGGCGCGCATGCCGGTGGCATCCGCCGTCTCAGGTATTGAAGCTTTCCCCGCAGCCGCAGGAGTCCTTCACATTGGGGTTGTTGAACTTGAAACCCTCGTTCAGGCCTTCGCGGGTGTAATCGAGTTCGGTGCCGTCGAGATAGATCAGGCTCTTGGGATCCACGATCACCTTGGCGCCGTGGCTCTCGTAAACAAGATCGTCGGGCTCGATCTTGTCGGCGTACTCGATGACATACGCCTTGCCCGAACAGCCGGACGTACGCACGCCCAGGCGCAGCCCCTCGCCCTTGCCGCGCTTCTCGATGAATTTCCGCACGCGTTCCGCGGCGGCCTGGGTCATGGTAATTGCCATATCCGTTTCGCTCCGTAACCCGTCAGACTCAGGCGGCGTCCGCCTTCGAGCCCTTGCCGGTTTTCGTCTGGTAATCCGCGATCGCCGCCTTGATGGCGTCTTCCGCCAGCACCGAGCAGTGAATCTTTACCGGCGGCAACGCCAGCTCCTCGGCGATCTGGGTGTTCTTGATCCTGCCCGCCTCTTCGATGCTCTTGCCCTTGACCCATTCGGTCAGGAGCGAGCTCGAGGCGATGGCGCTGCCGCAGCCATAGGTCTTGAACTTGGCGTCCTCGATGATGCCCTGCTCGTTCACCTTGATCTGCAGTTTCATGACGTCGCCGCAGGCCGGCGCGCCGACCATGCCGGTACCCACCTGCGTGTCATTCTTGTCGAACGATCCGACGTTGCGCGGATTTTCGTAATGATCCAGTACCTTGTCACTGTATGCCATGGCTTGTACCCCCGAAAATAATAATATGTTTACCTGTTCAATGCGCGGCCCACTGCACCTTGCTGAGGTCGATGCCTTCCTGATGCATTTCCCACAGCGGTGACAGCTCACGCAGCTTCGCAACCTTTTCCCGCACCAACCCCGCGGCGTAGTCGATTTCCTCCTGCGTAGTGAAGCGCCCGATGGTGAAACGGATCGAGCTGTGCGCCAGTTCGTCGTTGCGGCCCAGTGCCCGCAGCACATAGGAAGGTTCCAGACTCGCCGAAGTACAGGCCGAACCCGAGGACACCGCGATGTCCTTGAGCGCCATGATCAGCGATTCGCCTTCCACGAAATTGAAACTCATATTGAGATTGTGCGCCACGCGATGCTCCAGGTCACCATTGACATAGACCTCGGGCATGTCCTTGAGCGTGTTCAGCAGCCGGTTGCGCAGGCCGCGAATGCGCTCGTTTTCGGCGGCCATCTCTTCCCGGGCCAGGCGGAACGCCTCGCCCATGCCGACGCACTGGTGCGTGGCCAGCGTGCCGGAACGCATGCCGCGCTCGTGCCCGCCGCCGTGCATCTGGGCCTCGAGCCGGACCCGTGGCTTGCGCCGCACGTACAGCGCGCCCACGCCCTTCGGGCCGTAGGTCTTGTGCGCCGACATCGACATCAGATCCACGTTCATGGCATTGACGTCGATCGGCACCT
Organism: Sulfuricaulis limicola; assembly: GCF_002355735.1. Taxonomy (GTDB): domain Bacteria; phylum Pseudomonadota; class Gammaproteobacteria; order Acidiferrobacterales; family Sulfurifustaceae; genus Sulfuricaulis; species Sulfuricaulis limicola. Next base: position 1,713,992 of record NZ_AP014879.1, read on the forward strand.
TGCCGGTGCTCTGCGCCGCATCCGAGTGGAACAGCACGCCGCGTTCGCGCGTGATCTTGCCGATCGCCGCGAGATCCTGGATCACGCCGATCTCGTTGTTCACGTGCATGACCGAAACCAGGATCGTGTCCGGGCGGATGGCGGCCCTGAGCTTGCCCAGATCAAGCAATCCGTTCGGCTCCGGATCGAGATAAGTAACCTCGAAACCTTCGCGTTCGAGCTGGCGGCAGGTGTCGAGCACCGCCTTGTGCTCGGTCTTGCAGGTGATGATGTGTTTTCCCTTCTTGCCGTAAAAGCTGGCCACGCCCTTGATGGCGAGATTGTCGGATTCGGTCGCGCCCGAGGTCCAGACGATTTCCTTCGGATCCGCGCCGATCAGCGCCGCCACGTTGGCGCGCGCCTCCTCGACCGCCTCCTCGGCATGCCAGCCGAACGGATGCGAGCGCGAGGCCGGGTTGCCGAATTCGCCATCGGGCGTCAGATATTTGCACATCTTGTCCGCCACGCGCGGGTCCACCGGCGTGGTGGCGGAGTAATCAAGATAAATCGGTTTTTTCATGTGTTGCCATCATCTCCATTTCATTCTTTGCGTGCTCACCCGACGGCCCGACCCGCCATGCGCCGCAACTGGCGCATCTGCGCGGTCAGCGCCGCGATAAAAGCCTCGACATCCTGCGCCGTGTTGCCGGCGCCGAAACTGACCCGGATCGCGCTCAGCGCCACCGCCGGATCAACGCCCATCGCCTGCAACACCGGACTCGGTTCGCGATGACTGCTGGCGCACGCCGAACCGCTCGATACCGCGATGCCGGCCCGGTCCAGGTTGAGCAGCAGCGTCTCGCCATCCACGCCCTGCGTGCCGAAACAGACCGTGTTCGGCAGGCGGTTCGCCTGCGCCCCAAAAATCTCGATATCACCGAGCGCCTGCAACTCCGACTCCAACCGGTCGCGCAATGACCGCATGCGCGCACCGTAACCAGCCAACTGCGCTTTCGCCAGACTGGCGGCAGCGCCGAAACCGGCGATGCCGGCCACATTCTCGGTACCGGAACGCTGGCCCTTTTCCTGTCCGCCACCTTGCAGCAACGGCATCAGCTCCACCGACTTGTCCGCGATCAGCGCGCCCACGCCCTTCGGCCCGTTGAGCTTGTGCGCCGACAGGCTCATCAGATGCGCCCCGCTCGCGGAAAAATCAACCTCGATCTTGCCCGTCGCCTGCACCGCGTCGGTGTGCATCACGCCGCCGTTCGCGCGCACCCTGGCGGCCAACGCCGGGGTGTCCTGGATCACGCCGGTTTCGTTGTTGGCCCACATGACTGAAACCATTTGCGGGCGAAGTTTCAGCAGCGCTTCTGTTTCCGTTTCGATCAGGCGGCCTTGCCCATCGACCGGAAGGACTGAAACATGCCAGCCGGATTTTTTCAGCGACTCGGCCGGTTCCGCTACCGAGGGATGCTCCGTGGCGCCGATAACAATTCGTCCCGGCGGCTGGAGCGCCGCGAAACCCTTTATCGCGAGATTGCTGGCCTCGGTGCCGCCACCGGTGAAGATCACCTGCGTCGGATGCGCGTTGACCAGTTCGGCCACCTGCTCGCGCGCCCGGTCGACGGCGGCGCGCGCCGCGCGGCCATAGCGATGCACGCTCGAAGGGTTGCCCTGCTGCTCCGTCAGATACGGCAGCATCGCTTCCAGCACCCGCGCGTCGAGCGGCGACGTCGCGTTATGGTCCAGATAGACCGGCATCGAAAACTCCGCGGCGATCAGGACTAGCGTGCCGCGATTTGCATCCTGCCTTCCTGACGCGAGGCCACTTCCTGCACATGCGGCTTGGTGACCAGATCGCCCAAGGTGATCCCGTTGAGGAATTCATGAATGCGGGTGCTCAGGTCTTCCCACAGCTGATGCGTCAGGCAGGTCTCGTCGCCATGGCAGTTTTTCTCACCACCGCAGCGCGTCGCGTCGATGTTCTCATTGATGGCCACAACGATCTCGGCGACCGAGATTTTATTGGGTTCCATGGCGAGGGTGTAGCCGCCGCCGGGACCGCGGACGCTGTCCACCAGTCCGCTGCGGCGCAGTTTCGCGAACAGCTGTTCAAGATACGACAGCGAAATGCCCTGGCGCTTGGCGATGTCGGCCAAGGTTACCGCGCCCTTGTCATAGCGCAGCGCCAGATCCAGCATGGCTGTCACGGCATAACGACCTTTGGTAGTCAGTTTCATAGGATATATTCCCACACGGTTTATATACCCTTGCCATTCTACTTACTTGATAGTTTTAGTCAACTATTCTCTTTAGGCTTATCTCTTTGCGGATATACAGCGGCCGGAGGGTCTTCGAGGTTGCCGACTTCAATATCTGGCATGTCCAGATTGACCTTAACCCCGGTCTTTTCCAGCGCAGCGGAAATAACTTTCATTTTTTTATCAACGAGATGCATGTGATCCAGGATCAGATCGATCGCATGCGCCACAGGGTCCGGCATATCCGGGCTCTGGCCGTAGGCATCGAAACCGATTTTCTTCGCCATGGCCTCCCGTTGCTGGTACTTGGCATCGGCCTTTTTCGGGCCGATGACCCGCCCCGGAATACCCACTACCGTGGCCCCGACCGGGACATCCTTCACCACCACGGAATTGGACCCTACACGGGCATTATCGCCTATGGTAATCGGGCCGAGAATCTTGGCGCCCGCTCCCACGACCACGTTATTTCCCAGCGTGGGATGGCGTTTTTCCTTGTGCCAAGAGGTCCCACCGAGTGTGACCCCGTGGTACAGGGTAACGTCATCCCCAATCTCGGCGGTCTCGCCGATGACCACGCCCATGCCGTGATCAATGAAAAAGCGCTTGCCGATTTTGGCTCCCGGGTGGATTTCAATGCCGGTCAGCCAGCGGCCCAGCTGCGAGAGCATCCGCGCCAGCCAGCGCAGCTGCCAGCTCCACAGACGATGCGAAAGGCGGTGCAGCGCGAGCGCATGCACACCCGGATAAGCCGTGAGCAATTCCAGCATCGATCGCGCTGCCGGGTCGCGCTGGAAAATACTGTTCAGATATTCGCGCAGATTTTTAAACATAACGAATAATTTATTGATTTAAATATGATATATATTCTTGATTATTTTAGTCAATTTTTAGGAAGGCGCTGTTGTATGGCCGTTAGTATGCCACGTAATATGTTCATCTCGTTATCGTCCAGACTGGCGCGATTAAACAAGCGCATCAGGCGGCGCATCAGGTAGCGCGGGTTGTCCGGGTCCAGGAAGCCGATCTGTTGCAGCACCTCTTCGAGATGCTGATAGAAGCGCTGCATGTCCTCGCTGCTCGCCAGCCTGCCCTCACGCAATTCCATCACCTCCACCGGCCTTCCAGCCAGGACCGCCCGGTATATCTCGTATGCCAGAATCTGTACCGCGCTGGCCAAATTCAGGGACGAATACGCCTGATCGGCCGGAATGGTGACCACGAAATGGCAGCGGTCCAGTTCTGAATTGAGCAGGCCGGTGCGCTCCTGACCGAACAGCAATGCCACCGGGCCCTGTTGCGCCCCCTCCACCAGACGGCCGGCGCCGGCTGCGGGATCGAGCGTGGGCCATTCGATGCGGCGCGGGCGCGCGCTGGTGCCAATGACGAGATGGCAATCCTTGAGCGCCTCATCGAGCGAGGCGCAGATCATCGCGGAGTCCAATAGATCATCCGCGCCGGCGGCGCGGTCCGTGGCTTCGGGACTGGGAAATCTTTCGGGCTCGACCAGGTACAAACTGCGCATGGCCATGTTCTTCATGGCCCGTGCGGTCGCGCCCACGTTGCCCGGGTGGGTGGGGCGGACGAGCACGATACGGATGTTCGCTGGGACCATGAACCGGCCTGTGAGGATGAGCGGCGATCATTCTACAGGCTTGGCCGGCACGTTTCTGCTTTCAACACCCTGCCCGGCCGATTACAATGCCGGCCCTCATCAGCGCAGCTTCGTTCTCTTACATTATCCGGGAAAACCATATGCATCCCATGCTTAACATGGCGGTCAAAGCCGCGCGTAACGCGGGCAATATCATCATGCGCCACATGGACCGGCTGGAGCGCCTGACGGTGGAGACCAAGGGCCTCAAGGATTACGTGAGTGAAGTGGACCGGATGGCGGAGAACGAAATCATCCGCGTGCTGCGCGCCGCCTATCCGTACCACGGCTTTCTCGGGGAAGAATCCGGCGCCCAGGCCGGCGATGATTATGTCTGGATCATCGACCCGCTCGACGGCACCACCAATTTCCTGCATGGCTTTCCGCACTTCGGCGTATCCATCGCGCTCAAATACAAAGACCGGCTGGAACAGGCGGTGGTGTTCGATCCCTCGCGCAGCGAACTCTTCACCGCCTCGCGCGGCGGCGGCGCGCAACTGAACGACCGCCGCATTCGCGTAAGCCGCATCACCGAACTCGAATACGCCCTGCTCGGCGCCGGCTTCCCGTTCCGCTCGCACGATCACATGGATGCGTGGATCGGCACGCTGAAGGAATTCATGCTGAGCACCAGCGGCATCCGCCGCCCCGGCTCGGCGTCACTCGATCTCGCTTATGTCGCCTGCGGCCGCTATGAAGGTTTCTGGGAGATTGGATTAAGCCCCTGGGACATGGCCGCCGGCGCGCTGATCGTGCAGGAGGCCGGCGGACTGGTCACCGACTTCGCCGGCAATCACGGTTATCTGGAAAGCGGCAATATCCTCGCCGGCAATCCGAAAATCCACGCCGAAATGCTGCGCCGCATCCAGCCGCACCTGACGGAAGATTTGCGGCGTTAACTTAAAACGCAGGACGCGTGATGCGCACCTTGCGCTTGCCGGAGATCATGCGCAATTCACCATCCCCTCTCTAACGACGGACATTGGCGATTGCCGTCCTGGATCCATTGTTTCAGCGGGTCGGCAATCTTGTCTCTCGACGCATGATAGATGTCGACTTTGGTTTTGTTATTTCCAGCCGCACGGAATTCGGCTACCAATGTAAAAATTCCCCCAGGCGGTGCTCCGCTTTGAGCCCGATCATTATATTTTTCCTGCACCGAAAGAGCTGTCGCGCCGCTACGGGTTGTTTCGATTTTTGGAAGATACGTCGTCGACCCACCGGCCTCCTTGTACTTGTAGCTTGGTCCGTGCGTCACCCGTACCTTGAGGCACTTGTTGGCGTAATCCGCCGCATCGGCAACTACCGCCTTAACTGAGCGGTTGATAACAACATGCTCGGCATTCCGGAACATGCCTCCGGATTTATACGCTGACACGAACTCGTCTCGGGTCTGTGGTACACCAACGTTAGTGGCACAACCAACGAGAATAAAAAGAAAAGCTGACGTTAAGACAACCATTCGTCCAAATCGAATCACGATTAATATCTCCCTGATTATCATTCCGGCCAAAGAACTGCTGATGTCATCCCCGCTGCTCAGGGATAACATCGGCAAATACCAGCAACTCGAAAACATTCGTGTACTCCAGCCGCTGCAACAGCCGCACGGTGCGGATGGCTTCCGTTTCTTCCGCCAGCAAAAGACTGCTGCCGGGCGCGTAAACGCCGCGCGGCAGCAGCAGCGTCGCCGGGCGCTTCAGGGCTTCGATGGCCGGCAGCAGCAGCGCGGGCTGATAATCGCTGTTACCGGTGCCGCGCACCGGGGCGATCGCCACCGGCTTGACGCCGGAGGCCAGCAGCTCGACACCCATTTCGAGACTGTTGGCCTCGGGGCTTTTCATCCAGCGCACCACACCGGCACTCCAGCGACCGATTTCATCCAGCTGCTGAATGCCGATGACATCACCGACCCGCACGTAAGTATGCGAGCTGCCATAGCGCACCAGTTGCAGGCCCTTGGGCGCGGCGTCCTTGATCTGCCAACGATCCACACGAAAGGCCTCGCCGAACGTGACTGAAACCTCCCTGGGTTCTCGCCGTGGCATCGGACCCACCACCGGCTTGTCGAGCACGATGAAGTCCTCGTCCGTTTTAGCCTCACTGGCAATGTCTTCCTCGATATGCGCCGGCAGGACAATGCGATCGTCTGATGTCTCAGTGCGCGTCTTCGCCGCCGGCGCCACAAAAGCTTTCTGGCCGCTGGCAAAAAAATGCAGCGCCGGAATGCCGGCGCATACGAAGGCCGGCCCGCTGCGCCGGATGCGCGAGTATTGCCGCCGTGGCGACTGGCCCCAGGCGCGCATCATGCGTTGCAACATGTCGAGACAGACGGAATCCAGGCACTCGAAACCGAGTGACAGCGTGCGCGCGCTGTCGCCCTTTTGCAGGCGCTGGATGAAAAACTGGATCGAGCCCAGCAGTTCCAGGGCGTCCAGCACGCGCAGCCCTTGACCCGGCTGGAACTCCACGCCTCGCGGAAACGGTACCGGCGGCGCATCGGTCACGGGATCGATGAGAAAATATCCGGCCGCCGGCGCGGCCTCGAGATTGTCCCGCAACACCGCCTTCCCGCCCCACTGATGCAGGAAGCGCTGCACCTGCCGGCATTCGTTCTGCGGCAGCTGGTAGGGATTGCTCAAACCCAGCAGCAGGATGCGAATGTATTCCTGGTTGAGCGTGGTTTTCGCGGCCACGGGGGCGGGCGTGTCGAGCACTTCCTGTGTCAGCTCGTGTTCGGCGGCATACTGATAGATCGCATGCAGCTCGCGCCACACCTCCGGAGGATACGGCATGTACACCTGGTACGAATGCAGCAACACCTCGCCGAGATAATGCAGGGCACGCACCAGCGCCTGTGCCCGCAGGGATTTCCGGCCCCAACGCAGCCGCTGCTTTTCCAGGTCCTGCAGGCAACCCTTGTAGCCGTAGGCCATTTCCATGTGCAGCTGGCGGATGAACTCTGCCAGTTGGCGCTTCTTCGGCGTCAGCGGCAGCGCGGCACGGGTGAAGTAGGATTCCAGCGCCGCCGTGACGGAGGCCACCGGCGAGTTGTACAGCTCCATCAGCTCGAAGCGGCGCGCGGCGTCCAGCTCCTGGCGATTGAGCGTGTAAAGCGCCTGGTAGATTTCGCGCGCGGTCTCGGCGCTGTCGGCGAGCGGCAGGGAAGCCAGCCACGCTTGCGCGTACTTGGGATCGGTTTCGGCCATCCAGGCCGAAACGCGCTTCACGGGCATCGAAAGGGCGAGTCCGGTCACGCTAATTCCCTGTCCATGGTTTCAGAGTATTTCCGAATACTATCAAGTGATTATATAGCACACGCCACACGCGCCTGATCCGGAGCGCGGCGTGCACGTAAACGAATTCCCGCGTTTTTTGCCGATTTATATCGAATATAAACAAGGGTTTCGCTGTTTCCACGCACCGGCCCACGCGTGTATCATTCGGCGCGTTCTTGAAAATCACGGAGAAGGTCAATGACGTACGTGGTCACGGAAAACTGTATCCGCTGCAAATACACGGATTGCGTGGAAGTCTGCCCGGTGGATTGTTTCCATGAAGGCCCGAATTTCCTGGTCATTGACCCCGACGAATGCATCGATTGCACCCTGTGCGTGCCGGAATGCCCGGTAAATGCCATTTTTGCCGAAGACGACCTGCCGGAAGATCAGAAGCAATACACTGCCCTCAATGCCGAACTGGCCAAGAAATGGCCGGTGCTGACCGAGAAAAAACCCGCGCCCGCGGACGCCGCCGAGTGGGAAAACAAGCCCGACAAACTCAAGTACCTTGAGCGCTGACGCACCGGTCATCCTGGTTCCCTACGGAGACGATCCGCTACGCCATCTCGCCACGCTGCTGCTGGAACGGCATAAAGACCGACTCCCCGACTTAAGTCGCCAAACCGTACTGCTGCCGCACACGAGCGCGGTGCCGCGCTTCCGCCGGCTGCTGCGCGCGCAGGCGGAACAAAAAGATTTCCCCGCCCTGCTCCCGCCCGTCACCGGCACACTGACTGCCTGGGCGGGGCGTTTCGCCGGCGACGATCAACACCATCTGAGTTCCACTGCGCGCCAGATCCTGCTGCTCGACCTGTTGCATGACTATCCGCGCTGGCTGCGCCAATACGGCGACTGGCCGCTGGTGGACAGCCTGCTGACCCTGTTCGACGAGCTGGCCCTGCATGCAGGCCGGCATTCCAGCAGCGCCGATTCGATCCGGCATGTCCTTGCAGGGCACGACGTGGACACGGATGACTATTCGCCCTTCAGCGATGAAGCGCAACTGGTACAGGAACTGTGGAACGCCTGGCACGAGCGTCTCGCGAAAAACAATCTTCAGGATCCGGTGCGGTGCTATACGGATGGTCTGGCGCACAGCCTCGAACGGCTGCCGGCGGGCACGAATATTTATCTCGCCGGTTTTGCTGATTTCGCGGACGTGGAGATCGCCTGGATCAGGACACTGGTGGCACGCGGCGGTATGACTCTGCTGCTGCACGGTTCAGCCGATAACGCCATGGAAAATCCGGCGGCGCGTCTTCTGAGCGCATTAACGACAAAACCGCATGCCATCGCGTTGGCCGATGCCTACGCGGATTTTCTTGATCGTGTCTTTGCCGCTGACGCGGGTCATTTGCATGAACGCGCGCGACAGCAGGCGGCGGCCGCGCCGGTCAGCCCCGCACGCGGGCGCCTGACGCTGCACGAGGCCGCCGACGCGGAATCCGAGGCACGCGCCATCGATCTGCAGGTACGGCGCTGGCTCACCCAGGGCCGGCGCGACATCGGCATCGTCACCAACGACCGCAAGCTGGCGCGGCGCGTGCGCGCCCTGCTGGAACGCGCCAACGTCGGTCTGGTGGACGCGGGCGGCTGGGCGCTTTCGACCACCAGCGCTGCCACGGCGCTGGCGCGCTGGCTCGAATGCGTGGAGCAGAATTTCTCCCACGCGCCCCTGCTCGATCTGCTGAAGTCACCGTTCCTGCAACCCGGCGTCGCGCGCGCCGAACTCGACCGTATGGTGCCGCTGTTCGAGCAGAGTGTCGTGCGGGCGCGCAACATCACTTCCGGGCTCGAACATTACCGTCATGGCCTCGAGCGCGCCGGCGCGGATGGGAGCGATGGGATTGGCGAAGCGCAACAGGCGCTGACACAGCTTCTGGAACGGCTGGAAAATGCCGCCGCGCCGCTGATCCCTCTGCTGGCGGCGCGCGCGCGACCGTCGCTGGAATTCCTCGAAGCGCTGCAAACGAGCCTGGAAAAGCTGGGCCTGGCGGCCGGATTCGAGAACGACGACGCCGGCCGCGAATTGCTGCACGTGCTCGAGGAAATGCGCGCGGCGGCCGCGCACAGCTCACTGCGCCTGGCGTGGACCGGTTTTCACCAGTGGCTGCGGCGCGGCATGGAACAGCGGCGTTTCCACCCGCCGATGCAGGGCGGCGGCGTGGAGCTGATGAGCTTTGCGGAAGCGCGGCTCTACCGCTTCGACGCACTCATCATCGCCGGTGCCACGCGTGAGCATCTGCCGGGACAGATCGGCGCGCCGCCGTATTTCAATGACAGCGCGCGCAGCGAGCTGGGGCTGCCCTCGCTGGCGCGGCGATACGCCGTGCTGTTCCAGGATTTCCGTCGTCTGCTCGAGGCCGCGCCGCAGGTCATGGTCAGCCTGCGTCGCGAACAGGATGGCGAGCGTCTGGTGCCGAGCCCGTGGGTGGAACGGATTCGCACGTTTCATTCCCTCGCCTGGCGTGAATCCCTGGGCGATCCCGAACTGGAATGGCTGGTGCAACAGCCCGCCGCCGTCATCGCGCAACGCGATGCGCCGTTGCCGGCACCGGTTACGCCACCGGCCGCGCATCTGCCGCCGGCCATGCTGCCGGCGGCGTTCACCGCCACGGACTGCCAGCGTCTCATGGATTGTCCCTACCAGTTCTTCGCCGCCCGCGGCCTAGGCCTGGCGCCGGAAGACGAGGTGCGCGAGGAAATCGAAAAAGTGGATTACGGCATCCATGTGCATCGCATCCTGCAGGCGTTTCATACCGGCGTTCCCGGGCTGCCCGGTCCATGGCGGGAAAAACTCGATGACGGTACGCGCGCGCAAGCCGAAGAACTGCTGCGCCAGATTTCGGAACAGGTGTTCGCCCGGGACCTGCGCCGGCGTTTCCTGGCACGCGGCTGGGTGCATCGCTGGGAGCAATGCATTCCGGCTTACCTGGACTGGGAGCTGAATCGCGCCGCGGACTGGAAGGTCGAGGCGACCGAACTAAAAAAGGAGCGCGTCTACAGGGATGGCGTCACGCAAATCGCCCTGACCGGGCGCATCGACCGCCTCGACCGCGGCCGCGACGGTTACGCTATCATCGATTACAAGACCGGCGCGGTGCCGGCGCGTGATCCGGTGCTGCGGGGAGAGAAAATCCAGCTCCCGTTTTATGCCCTGCTGCTGGAGCAGGACAATATTGCCGGCGCGGCGTTTCTGACGCTGGATGACGAAGAAGCAAAGGAAAAGACGGCTCTCGATGGCGAAACGCTGGCCATGCTGCGCAGCGCGATCCGGGAACGCTTGCTGCTGCTCAAGCAGCAACTCGACGCCGGCGCGCCGCTGCCTGCGTGGGGCGACATGGAAACCTGCCGGATTTGTGAAATGGAAGGACTGTGCCGCCGGGAAATGTGGACCGAACCGGATGCGACGACATGATGAATAGCGATAAAAAAAAGAGGCGGCCGTTCATGGCCGCCTCCGGTATTTCCACTGATCACTTGCTTCCGGAATGCATCCTTGCATCCCTTAAGACTTCCCTGCTTACGTCCGATGTCGTCAGCTTCGATATGTCCCTATCGGGCTTCCCTTCCTCTTCAAACTATAGGTGCCGGGACTGAAGTTGCAAGCCGCCCATCCCGATCCATGACCAAAAAAATGTCATTGATATACATAGGTTTAGGTTTGCAGCAGCCGGCATTCATGGGACGGTCGCAACCATGATGGACGTATCGCGCGCCACCGCCCCGGAAAACAACGTGGTGGTTCAGGCTGCCGCCGGAACCGGCAAGACCTGGCTGCTGACCAGCCGCATCATTCGTCTGCTGCTCCAGGGGACCGAACCCGGCGCCATCCTGGCCCTCAGCTTCACGCGCAAGGCCGCCGGCGAGATCCACGAACGCGTCACCGAGCGTCTGCTGGCACTGGCCGCGAGCGACGAAGACGCGCTCGTTAAACAGCTAGAGGAGATCGGGGCCGGCACCGATCCGGCCAGCCGCGAGGCCGCGCGCGGGCTTTACGAAAAACATCTGAGCGCGATCCATCCGCTGCGTACCACCACGTTTCACGCCTTCTGTCAGGAAATCCTGCGGCGCTTTCCGCTCGAAGCCGACGTACCGCCGGGATTCGAGCTGGTCGAATCAACGGCTGAACTGGAGCAGGCTGCCTGGCTCGCGCTCGACAGAAAGGCCGCGCGCGACAGCGGAGGCACGCTGGCCAATGCGCTCGACACGCTGTTGCGGGAATGCGGCGGTGTCACCGGCACGCATTCGGCGCTGGATGATTTTCTGGCGCATCGCAGCGACTGGTGGGCCTATACCGAAAATGAATCGAACCCGGTGGATTTTGCCGCCACGCAGCTCGGACAAATGCTGGACGTGGCAGAAGACGCCGATCCGCACGCGTCCTTCATGCGCGATCCCGCCGTGCGCGAACATATCGCGCGTTACGCCGAGCTGCTGGCCGGTCACCCTACGGCAACGAATCAGGAATACATCGCGAACCTGACGCGGGCGCTGGCGGACACGCAAGCTTCATCGCGAAGCTTTGAATGGGTTCGCGGCGTGGTGCTGACCAACATGGATGAGCCACGCAAACTGAAACGTTCAGACGCCCTCGAGAAAAAGCTCGGCACCGACCGAACCGATGAGATCATCCGCCTGCACCAGGAGATCGCCTCGCGGTTGCTGGCGGCGATAGCCGGGCACAAGCGCCGCTGGACCTTCATGGTTTCGCGTGCCTGGTATGTCTGCGGTGTGGCCCTGCTCGAGGAATACCAGCGACTCAAGCTGGAGCGCGGCGTGCTCGACTTCGCCGACCTGGAATGGAAAACCTATCGCCTGCTGAACCGCAGCCGCCATGCCGAGTGGGTGCAGTACAAACTGGATCAGCGCATCGATCATCTGCTGGTGGATGAATTCCAGGACACCAACCCGACCCAGTGGCGGCTGCTGCTGCCGTTGTTGCAGGAGATCGTGGCCGGCGATCCGGAGCGCCGCCGCAGCGTGTTTCTCGTCGGTGACGAGAAACAGTCGGTGTACCGCTTCCGCCGCGCCGACCCGCGCCTGTTTCATGCCGCGCGTCACTGGCTGCAACAGCACGCGCAGGCGCACACCCTGACCCAGCACCTGTCACGGCGCTCCTCGCCCGCCATCATCCGTTTCGTAAATCTGGTGTTTCATCGGTCCAGCGACGTTGAACCCGAAACTGACAGTGATTACCCGTTGCAGGATTTCCAGCCGCATGACACGCACCACCGGCAGCTATGGGGCCGGGCCGAACTGCTGCCGCTGGTGCGGCGCGGCGACAAAACCGGCGAAAAAGCGGCGCCGGCATGGCGCAATCCGCTGGAACGGCCGCGCCAGGTGGATGAGGACCAGCGGCATCGCCAGGAGGGCGATCTGATCGCCGGAAAAATCCGGGAAATACTGGGCCGGCTGATCGCCGAGGGCGAACGGGTGCGGTCCCTGACCGGCGACGACATCATGATCCTGCTGCGCGACCGCACTCACGCACGCTTCTACGAGGAGGCCCTGCGACGCGCTGGCATACCTTATATAGGAACGGGGCGCGGAGCCTTCATGCAATCGCTGGAGGTGCGCGACCTTGTACATCTGCTGCATCAGCTGGTCGAGCCCTATAACGACCTGGCACTGGCCTCGGCCCTGCGCTCCCCGCTGTTCGCCGCCACCGAGGACGACCTGCTGCGTCTGGCGCAAAGCCCGCCGGGCACGTGGCGCATGCGCCTTGAGCGACTGGCAATGGGGCAGACGCCGGACGGCGCGCTTGCGCGCGCACGGCAACTGCTGCCGCGCTGGAGCAGCTATGTCGGCCGCGTGCCGGTGCACGACCTGCTCGACCGCATCTACTGCGAAGGCAACGTGGTGGCGCGCTACCTGGCCGCGGCGGTGCCGCATCTGCGGCCGCGCGTGGAGGCCAATCTCAACCACTTTCTCGAACTGGCACTGGAGGTCGACAGCGGGCGTTATCCGAGCCTGTCGCATTTTCTCGCCTGGCTCGAAAGGCAGGCGGAGCATGACGACAAGTCGCCGGCGGAGCCGGCCTGGAACCGCGCGCCGCGCGTGCGCGTCATGACCATCCATGCCGCCAAGGGGCTGGAATCGCCCGTGGTGTTTCTTGCCGACGCCGCGCGCAGCACCGACAACCGCGATCGCGGACTGCGCCCGCTGGTCGACTGGCCGGTACAGGACTCGCGACCGCGGTATTTTCATCTTGGCGGCGCCAGTAAGGAAATCGACGATATCAGCCAGGCGCTGCGTACCGAACAGCAATGGCCGGCCCGTCGCGAGGAGGCCAACCTGTTGTACGTGGCGCTCACGCGCGCACGCCAGATGCTCTATGTCTCGGGTTGCGAACCCGGCCACGGCGGGCGCGGCTGGTACGGCTTCGTCGAAAAGCGCCTGCGTCACGCCGGCGATTCCGGCGAAGCGGCACGCGCTGGGCTCCAGCTTGACAACATTTCCCTGGACGACGGCAAAACCGTGTTTAACACCTGCGCCTGGCTGGAATTCGGCCAGCCGCCATCGACACAGCCAATGGAGCCGCCGATATCCATGACGGGATTCCGTGTCGATCCACGGCTGACGCAGCCGTTTCCCGAGCTGCCGGAAACCGGAATCCTCAACCCGAGCCGCTCTGCACAGCCGGAAGACGATTATCCGGACGAGGCCACCGGCTTCACGGAGGCCCGTACGCCGCAGCAACGCCGCGGCAAAGTGATTCATCGCATGCTGGAACGACTGACAAACGGCGAGACGCACGCGACGGTCGAAAAAACGATATGGCAGGAATTCGGCGAGTGGCTGGAGGAAAAGGACTTCAACCAGTGGTGGCGCGAGGCCTGTGCCGTGCCGGATCAGGCGGATTTTCGCGAGTTTTTCGATCCCGCCCGCTACCAGGAGGCGCGCAATGAGATCCCGATTCTCTATCGCGACGGCGGGCGCGATGTCTATGGCGTCATCGACCGGCTCGTCATCCGACAGGAAGAAATCGTGCTCATCGACTACAAGACCCATGCGCGCGCCACCCGGGACAACGTCGCTCGGCTGGCAGAGGATTTCCGGGAACAGATGCGCCAGTACGGCGAAGGCGCGCGCCGGCTGTGGCCGGGTAAAAAATTGAGGCTGGTGCTGCTCTTCACCGCCTGCGGCGAGATGGTGGAACTGGAGAAAATATAATATTTTTGGAACGCAGATGAACGCAGATCAGAAAAATTTATGTTTTATCTGCGTTCATCATTAAATATGAATCTGCGTTAATCTGCGGATAATTTTCTTACTCAAGACACCACGGCCTGAATCACGCGGTTGCGCCCCGCTTCCTTGGCCTGGTACAGCGCGGCGTCCACCTGCTTGAACAGCCAGACGGCCGGATCGGGCCCGTAGGAATCCACGCCCGGCTGCAGGCAGGCCATACCGATGCTCACGGTGACGTCCAGATCGATCCCTTCCGGAATCACGAAGGCGCTGTGCTCGATGCGGCTGCGCAGGCGTTCGGCGATGGCCGCGCCCTGGACGGGCGTGGTGCCCGGCAACAACAGCACGAACTCCTCGCCGCCATAACGCGCCAGCACATCGCTGCCACGCAAGTCCTGGCCGAGCAGGCTGGCGATCTGACGCAGCACGCGGTCGCCGACCTGGTGACCGTACTGGTCGTTCACCTGCTTGAAGAAATCCACATCCACCAGCATGCACACCAGCGGCCCGGCCCGGCGCGCCCAGCGCTCCACCTCCTCCGCCAGGCGGCGTTCGAAGAAGCGCCGGTTGGAAATCCCGGTCAGGGGATCGGTGAGGCCGTCGAGCTTGAGACGTTCATGATTGATGGAGTTGTCGATGCACATGGCCGCCACTGCCGCCAGGTGTTCCAGCAGATCCGTGGCGATGCCCGGAATGAAATGACGCGGATCGCGGCTGCCCTGGTTGAGGCTGCCGATGAGTTCGCCGCGCCGGACCAGCGGCGTGACTGCCACTGAACCCGAGGCGCAGGGATGGTTGGAGAACAACAGCGCATGCAGGCGCTCATCGACCGGCCCCAGGCGCGGACGCCACGGCCTGGTAAAAAGCCCGTCCAGTGTCTCGCGCGGAATGGCGACAAAACTGCGCGCCCCGGAATCCGGCGCGCCACCGGCCTCGATCAGACGCGTCATTTCGTATTCGGGATCGGCGCAGGCAACCGTGACGCAGTCGATGCCCGGAAAAGTCTCGGGAATACCCAGTGTGATGATGTCGATCAGGTCGGGAAGCGAAGGTGAACCGATCATGCGCACTTCGATCTGGCGAAAACCGGACCAGATGCGCTCGTTGTCGCGCAGTTGTTTGCTAAGCCTGATCCACTCCCGCTCCTGCGTCGTGCTTGCCTGGTCCATGCCTCCGTCTCGCGGTCGCTGTCCCGGTAGCTCCGGCGATCAGCTCTTGAGGCCAAGTATAGCGAGCAATCGCGACGCCGGGACATAACCCGGCAGCACTTTACCATCATCGAGGAAAATGGCGGGGGTTCCGCCGATATCCAGGCGCTGGCCCAGCTGGTAATGGCTTTCCACCGGATTGGTGCAGGTTTTCATGTCGATCTTGCCGCCGGCCTTGGCGATGCCGATGGCCTTGGCGCGATCACCGGCGCACCACACCGCCACGGCACGCTTGTAACTCGCCGAGCCGATGCCGGCGCGCGGATAGAACAGGTAGCGCACCTTCACGCCCTGCTGGTTGAGTGTGGGCACGTCGAGATGAAACTTGGCGCAGTAGCCGCAATCCACGTCAGTGAACACCGTGAGCGTGCGCTTGGGCTTGTCGGGTCCGATCACGATCATGTTCTGCTCACCCACCTCGTCCAGCAGACGCTTGCGGATCGCCCCGCGCCGGGTCTCGGTGATATTGCTCTTTGCGTGCAGATCCATGACGTCGCCCATGAAGAGATACTTGCCGTCGCTCGTGGTGTAGAAAATCTTGGAGTCAAACTCGACTTCATACATCCCGGTAACGGGAGAAGGTTTGATGCTCGCCGCCTTGAGCTCGGGGAAAGCACGGGCAAGCTCCGCCCTTATCTGCTGCTCTTCCTGTTCGCCCGCAACGGCGGAAAACGGCATGGCGAGACAGACCAGACTGAATATAAAGAATCGCAACATTGGATTGTTTCTCGCTGATGGGAAGTTTCAGGTCGGAATTGCGCCAGCCATCATACTGGCCGGTGGCGGTCCACGCCAGCATTAGACGGTGCCGGACGAATTCGGTTCGCGGTCACTTCAGCGACTGTTCCGCCTGCTGCACCACCCGCGTCATGGGAATCACGCTGTCGGGATTGAGCGAGATGGACCCGATGCCCTGCCGCACCAGCCAGGTGGTGATCTCGGGATAATCCGACGGCGCCTGCCCGCAGATGCCGACGTATTTGCCCAGCTTGCGCGCGGCCTGGATGGCCATCTCCATGAGCTTCAGCACCGCCGGATTGCGCTCGTCGAAACCGGTCACCAGCCCCGAGTCGCGGTCCACGCCGAGGGTCAGCTGGGTCAGGTCATTGGAGCCGATGGAAAAGCCGTCGAGGTGTTGCAGGAACTCCTCCGCCAGCAGGGCGTTCGCCGGGATCTCGCACATGAGGTAGACCTTGAGCCCGGCCTTGCCGCGCTCGAGCCCGTGCGTGCGCATGATCGCCAGCACGTTTTTCGCCTCATCCACGCTACGCACGAACGGGATCATCACGATGACATTGTCCAGCCCCATGTCCTCGCGCACCCGTCGGAGCGCGGCGCACTCCATGGCGAAGCTGTCGCGGAACGATTCCGAGTAGTAACGCGAGGCGCCGCGCAGCCCGAGCATGGGATTTTCCTCGTTGGGCTCGAAACCGGCGCCGCCGAACAGCGAGGCATATTCGTTGGATTTGAAATCGCTCAGGCGCACGATCACCGGCTTGGGATGAAACGCGGCGGCGATGGTGCCGATGCCTTCGGCCAGGCGACTGATGAAATAGGCGCGGCGGTCGGCGTAGCCGGCCGTCAGCCGGTCGATGTGGCGCTGTTCGTCCGGGCCGAGCTTGTCGTATTCCAGCAGCGCGCGCGGATGCGCCTGGATGCTGTGATTGATGATGAACTCCAGGCGCGCCAGCCCCACGCCGTCGTTCGGCAGGAAGGAGTTTTCGAAGGCTTGGTCGGGATTGCCGACATTCATCATGATTTTCGTGCGCGGGCGGTGCGCGGAATCCAGCGCGATGCGGTCGACGCGGAATTTCTGCTCGCCTTCGTAGACCTGCCCGGTGTCGCCCTCGGCGCAGTTCGCCGTCACCGGCATGCCGCTGCGGATGACTTCGGTGGCGTCGCCGCAGCCGACGATGGCCGGAATGCCCAGTTCGCGCGCCACGATGGCGGCGTGGCAGGTGCGCCCGCCGCGGTTGGTGACGATGGCGGCGGCGGTTTTCATCACCGGTTCCCAGTCGGGGTCGGTCATGTCGGTCACCAGCACCTCGCCGGTGCGCAGGCGCGCCATATCGGCCGATTTCTCGATCACGTGCGCCACGCCCGTGGCGATGCGGCGGCCGACGCTTTTTCCGGAGGTCAGCAGCTTGCCACGCGACTCCAGGGCATAAATTTCGTAGACATCGCGCGTTTCGCGCGAGCGTACCGTCTCGGGGCGCGCTTGCACGATATAGAGCTTTCCGTCCACGCCGTCCTTGGCCCATTCGATGTCCATGGGCCGGTCTTGGCCGGCGAGTTTCGAATAATGCCGTTCGATCTTGACGGCGAAGCGCGCCAGCTCCAGCGCATCGTCGTCGGTCAGGGAGAACCGCAGACGATCCGCCTCCGGCACCGGGATATTCTGTGTCGGATTGCCGTCCGCGGCATCCTTAGCGTAAATCATCTTGATCGCCTTGGTGCCGAGGTGGCGCTTGAGGATCGGCCGCTTGCCTTCCATCAACGTCGGCTTGAAGACGTAGAACTCGTCCGGGTTGACCGCGCCCTGCACGACATTTTCGCCAAGACCGTAGGCGGCATTGATGAAGACGACGTCACGGAACCCGGTCTCGGTGTCGAGCGTGAACATCACGCCGGAGGAAGCGATGTCGGAACGCACCATTTTCTGAACGCCGATCGAGAGCGCCACCTGCGCATGATCAAATCCCTGGTGTACACGATAGGAAATCGCCCGGTCATTGAAGAGCGAGGCGAAAACCCGGCGACAAATGACCAGCAGATTTTCCGCGCCGCGGATATTGAGAAAGGTGTCCTGCTGGCCGGCGAAGGAGGCGTTCGGAAGGTCCTCGGCCGTGGCCGAGCTGCGCGCCGCCACGTCCGGCTCCGGTCCGTATTGCCTCGCCAGATTCCCGTACGCCGCCGTGATTTCCCCGGCCAGGTCCGGCGGCATCTCGGCATTGAGAATCCAGCCGCGAATCTCGGCGCCGGCCCGCTCCAGCTGCGCCAGATCATCCGAATCCACGCCCTTCAGGCGCGTCTGGATACGCTCGGCAAGATGATTATGATCGAGAAAATGCCGGTAGGCCCCGGAAGTGGTGGCGAATCCGTCGGGAACCCGTACGCCCTCGGCGCGAAGACTGCGGAACATCTCGCCCAGGGAAGCATTCTTGCCTCCGACCAGGGGGACGTCGCTCATCCCCAACTCGGAAAATGTGCGGATATAACGCATGCCGAGGGCACAAAATAACCCATGCCCCGTGGATTTCCAATGAAACTCTCAAGTCGGGGCGCTCCGGCGCTAACCGCCGAATTGATCAAAAATATGTGCTTGTAAACAGCAAGTTATAAAAATATACCAAGTCCAAAGTGCGCCCGAATCCCGGCCATGGCGGCAGGCATGATCTATGCTTGCATCTTGGACATCAAAATCGGGTCGTACCTTTAATCTGAATGCACAGCGCCGTTAATTCATCCACAACATCGTCTCAGAAGCCCACACTCACGATACGGATCCTGGAAACGCTGGGGTTGGGCAGTTTTCGCGGCCGGATGCTGTACATCGCGGCGTTTTCCATCGGGTTCATGCTGGCCACCTCCTGGATGGCGCAAACACGCGTCAGCGAAGCCACGCGGCAGGGGATTTCCAATGCCATCGACCAGCAGGAAATCTTGCGCGTGTTGCGTGACGTCTCCGGCGACATCTGGCTGGCGGAAAACAGCCTCCACCATCTCCCGGAATCGAGCATGACGCGCGGCGTCATCGCCCTCAAACATCTGAAAAACGCGCTCGACAAAACCGGCCTGCTGGCAGAGGTGGCGAAAAGACAGCATTCAGCGATCCTGCAACAGGAAACGCAGGAATTCATCGTCAGCCTCGACCGGTTGCACCGGGAGGTGACGGCCGTGAACACCGCCGGACCGCTGACCACGTTGCATGCCCGTGCTGAACCCCTTCTCGAGAAAGCTCGGGTCACCATGTTCAGGCTGGAAAAAACCCTCGCCGGCCGCAGCATCGATGACATGCACCTGCTGACACAGGCCATCGAGCGCCAGTTGCAATTGCTCTGGATTGCGGCGCTGGTGGGTATCGCCGCCATCGTCGCGTGGCTGCTGCTGTTCGAATACTCCATCCGCAAACCGGTGGCGCGCATCACCGGAGCCCTCAAGGCCGAGGCGGAAGGTTCCCGGCAGGTCATGGTATCTCCCACGTGGACACAGGAAACGGGAAATCTCGTATCCGCCTTCGGCCACATGCGCCAGCAGGTGCGGGCGCGCCAGCAGCGCCTGGAAACCATCCTGGACAACGCCGCCGAAGGCATCATCACCTTCGATGCCGACGGTTACATCGAGAGCGTCAACAAGGCAGCCGAAAAACTGTTCGGTTACAGCCAGGGGGAAGTTGCCGGAAAGGACCTGCGGCTCATCCTGCCGGCGCAGTCACGCGAAAATCGCGAGGATTACCTGAAGCATTTCCTCCGCACCGAAATCCAGCGCCTGATCGGCCATGAGGGCGAGGTGACCGGGCGTCACAAGGATGGCACCACTTTCCCGATGGCGCTCAAGATCAGCGCCATGATGCTGGAGGGAAAACAGCTGTACACCGGTCTGGTGGCGGACATCAGCGAGCGCAAGGCCATGGTCGAGAACCTCAAAAACATGGCCGAGCATGACGGACTCACCGGGCTTTATAACCGCAGTTACTTCCAGCAGGAACTGGAGCGCGTCGTGGAGCGCGTCAAGCGTGCCGGCGGCATCTGCTGTTCCCTGCTTTATATCGACCTGGACAACTTCAAATACATCAACGACACGCTGGGACATGCCGCCGGCGACCGGCTGATCATCGAGGTCGCCGGCATCCTGAACAAGCGCGCGCGCAAAAGCGACCTGATCGCCCGTATCGGCGGCGACGAGTTCACCGTGCTGCTGTTCGACACCACCCCCATGCTGTCGATCCAGGTCGCTGAGTCCTTCCGCGCCAGGCTGGCCGACTACCTCTTCAAACACAGCGGCGAGCAGATCGACATCGGCTGCTCCATC
The DNA here is from genome assembly GCF_002355735.1 of Sulfuricaulis limicola. Classification (GTDB taxonomy): domain Bacteria; phylum Pseudomonadota; class Gammaproteobacteria; order Acidiferrobacterales; family Sulfurifustaceae; genus Sulfuricaulis; species Sulfuricaulis limicola. The sequence continues at coordinate 1,734,603 of NZ_AP014879.1, forward strand.
GGCGTAACCAGCATCAGTCCGGGCACGACGTCCGCCGCCGAAGTCCTGTCGCAGGCCGACCTCGCGTGCCACCTGGCCAAGCGCGGCGGCCGCAACCGCGTGCACCTGTATAATACCGAGGACGCCGAAAGCGCCGCCGCCATGGCCATCGACATGGGCTGGTCACGCCGTATCAAGGAGGCCATCGAAAAGGATCGCTTCGTGCTCGCCTGCCAGCCGATCGTCAATACCGCCACGCGCGAAATCGAATCCTACGAGGTGCTGATCCGCATGCTCGACGAGCGTGACGAGCTGATCATGCCTTCGGGATTCCTGGCCACCGCCGATCGTTTCGGGCTAGCGGCAGAAATCGACAAATGGGTCATTCGCCACGCCATCGAAGGCCTGGCCCGGCAGCGTGTCACCACTCCCCGCCTGCGCTATGCCATCAATCTGTCCGGACGTACCCTGACCACGCCCGGCATTTGCGAACTGATCCAGGACAAACTCAAGGACACCGGCCTGGAACCGTCAGCCCTGACCTTCGAGGTGACCGAAACCGTGGCCATCGCCGACATGGTGGCGGCGGATCTTTTCCTGTCGCGCCTGCGGTCGATGGGCTGTCAAACCGCCCTGGACGACTTCGGTTCGGGGATGGCCTCGTTCGCCTACCTCAAGGACCTGCCCGTGAACAGCGTCAAGATTGACGGGCGCTTCGTGAAGAACCTCGCGACCAGCCCGGTGGATCAGGCGATGGTCAAGGCCATGAACGAGATTGCCCACGCGCTGGGCAAACAGACCATCGCCGAGTTCGTGGAAAACGAGGAGAGTTTCAAACTGCTCGCCGCCTATGGCGTGGATTTCGCCCAAGGCTATCACCTGGGAAGACCGGACGTGACGCTGCCCTGCTCCGCCCTCACCAAGGGACGCTGCGCCTCCTGAGCCGCACACCGGCCAAAAGCGCCAGGCAAGCGCGGCGGGATATCATAAATAAATGGCTGGAAAAATAATCAGAATATGGCAGGATTGGCGGCTTAATCTGCGCCAACCGGAAACTGACTGCCTCTCCACTTGCGCCACACCAATTTCTTCCGCGCCTTCCTGTTTCTGTGCGTGACGGCCCTGACTGGCGGCTTATCCCGGGCCGAAACGGTCTCCCCGCCGCCACGACCGCTCTACAGTTTTAACCAGAGCCCCCTGATACAGATATACGGCCTGCCGGCGCTGGGGGAGTCACATGTTATGGGTCCGGAGGAATCGACCCTGGCAGTCCATCTGCAGATTGCCAATCATTTCACCGGCGCCAGCACCAGTTCCGAAACCCTCAGCCTGGACGGAGAAACCCGGCGCCTGACGCTGCACTGGCGTCAGGGCCTGCCCGGAAACCGCGAATGGGGTTTTGAACTGCCCTACGTCTCGCATAACGGCGGGTTTCTGGACATGTCCATCGAAGAATTCCATGATTTATTGGGACTGCCCCAGAATGGCCGCACCGACCTGCCGCGCAACCGCATCGATTACCGTTATGCCCGTCAGGGCGTGAATCTGGTCGACCTCAACCATGCCGTCAGCGGCGTGGGCGACGTACGCCTGTCTGCCGCCATCCCGGTAACCATGGAGGGAGCATCCAAGGGCTACACCGCTGCCTGGCGCGCGAGTCTCAAGCTTCCCACCGGCGATGCTGCCGAGCTGCTCGGCAGCGGAAGCACCGATCTGGCCGGCTGGCTGAGTGCCGCCACGACACGCCCGCCGGACAAGTGGAACCTGTACGGTGGTGGCGGCTTGCTGCTGATGAACGAAGGCAATGTTATGCCGGCGCAGCAGCGCCAGTTCGTCGCCTTCGGTACCCTGGGGTTGAGGTTAAAATTTCTGCCGCGGCTGTCCGTCAACGGCCAGCTCGACATGCATAGCCCGTTTTACAGTGACAGTGAACTGCGGCAATTGGGCAGATACGCCGTACAGGGATTGCTGGGTTTGGACTGGGAATTCGCACCGCGGACATTCCTGGCGATTTCGATCTCGGAGGACATGGTGGTCGGCGCAGCACCCGACGTGGCGTTCAACCTGTCCCTGGCCATGCCCTTGTGACAAGGGCGCGCTTCAATCGCCGAGAGACTCGAGCAGTTTTTTCAGGCCTTGCTGAAAGGGCGTCGCCGGCACGTTGCCGAAGCCTGCCATGAGGCGCGCGACATCGGCGCAGGAATCCCGGATATCGCCGGCGCGCGCCGGTTCGTATCGCCGCTCGATTTTTTTCCCGGATATTTTTTCGAGAGAAGCCAGCAGGTCCAGCAGCGAATTCTGCCGGCCGGTGCCGACGTTGAAAACACCGCCGTTGCCTTCCATGCCGCGCGCGGCGCGCGCCAGCAGATCGGCCAGATCGGCGACGTAAACGAAATCGCGTGTCTGTTTTCCGTCCCCGTACACTGTCACCGGCAGATTCCGCTTCAGGCGCTCGACGAAAATGCTGATGACGCCCGAATAAGGCGAGGACGGATCCTGGCGCGGGCCGTAGATGTTGAAAAACCGGAACGACGTGGCAGCGAGGCCGTGGACCCGGTGGTAGTGCAGCAGGTAATGCTCGCCGGCCAGCTTGTCCACGGCATACGGCGACAGTGGCCGGGTTGCCGCCTCCTCCGACACCGGAATGGCGGCGGCATCGCCATACACCGCGGCGGAGCAGGCATAGACAAACCGCTTGATGCCGTGCCGGCGTGAGGCCTCCAGCAGATTGAGCGTGCCATCGAAATTGACCTGGTGCGTGCGAACCGGATCATCCATGCTCGCCTGCACCGAGGCCACGGCGGCCAGATGCACCACGGCATCCATCCCCTGCGCGCTGCGGTCAACCAGTCCGGCATCGCGGATATCTCCCTCGATAAATTCCAGCGCCTCGTGGCGAGGAAGGTTCTCCCGCTTGCCGGTGGAGAGATCGTCCAGCACGCGCACGCGTTCGCCCGCGGCCAGCAGCCGTTCCGCCAGATGCGAACCGATAAACCCGGCGCCGCCGGTAACCAGTATTTTCATATCCCCTCGGTTTTTTGTTTGCGTTGCCCGGTGCCGCACATGCCTTGGCGGATCAAACAGTCGTCCAGGCTACCGTTGATCCGGTCACTGGCCCCGAATATCCCCAATGTTTTAAGTTTTACTCTAAAACTGCGTAGCATGTATGGATATAGACTCTAACTGACTCAAATATAAGGGAAGTCCGGTCCGGTTGGGCTCGATGAAAGACCCGATCAAGCGTCGGGAAAAACAGTATTCAAGCAGGTGGGCGGAAGCAGGGAAAGCAATAATGGAAAAAAGTTTACCACAGCTGCATGCGAATCGTCAGTTCATTTAAAGCTGCGATTCTGTCCCTGGCGCTCCCCGCGCTGCTAACCGCCTGTGGTGGCGGCGCAGAAAGTCCTCCGTCCGCGACTTCCTTGCCAAACGCCGCCGCACTGACGTGGGACGCCGTCCCCGCCACCAATCTTTCGGGTTACCGTGTTTATTACGGCACAACGCCGGGAACCTACCAGCAGGCCCCCGGACAAGGGCTGAGCGTGGGTAATATCACCACCTATACGCTGATGGGCCTGAGCAACGGCACACGCTACTATTTCGCCGTGACCGCCTTCGATACGGCGGGGAATGAAAGCGGTTATTCGAATGAAGTTTTCAAGGACATTCCCTGATTTAATCGAATGCCGGCGGTTGCTACAGAAAAACCCTTGCAGACTATGACATCAGGATATTCAAGGCTCAGCCCACGGTCACGGTATTGGGTTTCCCGGGCAAGATAAACCGATTCCTGATGCCAAGCCCCCGTGACAAGGCCCGTGTGTTTTGCATGGAAATTTATTTCATGAAACTTCTCTGGCTGTCCATACGCACACGAATCTTATCGCTGTTTTTTCTCGGGCTGTTTATTTCTGTCGCACTAACTCCAGGCCAGGCAAATGCGGCGCCAAATTACCCGCTGAAACTGAGCCCTAATGGGCTGCACCTCGTGGATCAGACGAACCAGCCGTTCTTCATGAATGGCGATTCCGCGTGGTCACTGATTTCCCAGCTCTCTCAGGCCGACGCTGACGCTTATTTATCGGACCGCGCGCAGAAGGGATTCAATCTTGTTCTCGTAAACCTGATTGAACACAAATTCGCCACGAATGCACCGGCCAACCTCGCCGGTCAGGTGCCATTTGCCGCCGCCGGCGACTTCAGCGCTCCCGTCGAAGCATATTTTGCCCACGCCGATTGGGTCATCAAGAAGGCCGCGGAAAAAGGCATCGTTGTCCTGCTGGCGCCGATTTATCTGGGATACGACTGTGGCAGTGAAGGCTGGTGCTCCGATGTAAAGTCGAGCTCATTGGCCACCATGCGCAGTTACGGCCGGTACGTGGGCAATCGTTACAAGAACTTCCCGAATATCATCTGGCTCATCGGTGGCGATGCCGACCCTGTGGCCAACGGCGTGGCGGCAAAGCTGCGTGAATTTGTTGCCGGTGTGCGGGAGGTTGATACCGGCCATCTGATGACGGCGCATAACGCGCGCAATCAGGCGGCAATGGACGTATGGACGACGGATTCATGGCTCGATATCAACAACATCTACACATCCGGCAGCGAGTATCAGGCGGCGCTGACGCAGTACAACCGGACCGGCGCCAAGCCATTCTTTCTCCTGGAAAGCAATTACGAGAATCAGGCCGGCATTACCCCGCTCAATTTGCGGCAACAGGCATACTGGTCCGTGTTATCAGGCGGAATCGTGGGACACATATTCGGAAATTGCCCCATGTGGCATTTCAACGCGCCTTCCACATCAAGCTTTTGCACCGGTTCCACCTGGAAATCGCAACTCAATTCCACGGGATCAATCACGTTGGCTCATGTGGGCCGACTCTTTCTCTCGCGGGCTTTTTACCTGCTCGTGCCCGATCAGGCGCATTCCGTGCTGACAGCGGGTTTTCAGTCCGGGACAAGCTATGCGGCAGCGGCACGGGCAAGCGACGGGTCGTCGGTCATTGCCTATATTCCCACAAATCGCACCGTCACCATTGACCTCACGAAAATTGCCGGCGCCTCCGTGCGCGCCTGGTGGTTTAACCCGCGCACGGCGGTGGCAACATTAATCAACACCTATCCCGCCTCGGGCACAAAAACCTTCACTCCACCCGACTCCAACGACTGGGTGCTTGTTCTGGACAATGCCTCGCTGAATCTGCCGGCTCCTGGAGCACTGTCGCAGGCACCCGCTGCGCCGACAAATCTGCGTGTAGTCTCCTGATGATGCCTGATCGAACGATCGTTTCTGCCGGACGCACGGTCGCCTGAAGCAAAACGGAGAGCACCGTCAATCTGCGCTCACCCCCCGAAAGTCGGTTTTTCCTTAGTGATCCGGCAAAGATCGTTTATCTTTACATTCAACAAGATTCTGCGCTGCTGAAAAATAAAAACGGCGGCAGTTATTTTTTAATAATCGAGGGAGGCAGTATTCGGGCGGGGGACGGAAACAAGGAAGTAGAATGGAAATGCTTCGCCCCGGTCGCACGCGAATCGTCAATTCGTTACAAGCTGTCGTTCTGATCCTGATGCTCCCGGTGATGCTTGCCGCCTGCGGCGGCGGCGCCGAAGCAGAAACTCAAGCGAATTCGCTCCCGGCCAACACCACGAGCCCGGATACCACCTCGCCCGTAGTTACGATTTCCGGCCCCACCAGCGCTTCGAGTTACAGCACCAGCAGCGCCACGGTTGCACTGAGCGGCACTGCCAGTGATAGCGTCGGCGTGACGCAGGTGACCTGGTCGAACAGCCGGGGTGGCAGCGGCACCGCCAGCGGTACCGTCTCCTGGAACAGCGGCAACATCACCCTGCAGGGCGGCAGCAACACCCTCACGGTTACAGCGCGCGACGCGGCCGGTAATACCGCCACCGATACCCTGGTGATCACCTATTCCACCAGCACGCCCGGCGACACCACCGCCCCCAGCGTCTCCATCACCTCGCCCACGAGCAGCGCGACCTATACCACTGCCAGCAGCACGCTGAGCCTGGGCGGTTCCGCCAGCGATAACGTGGGTGTCACGCAGGTAACCTGGTCGAACAGCCGGGGTGGCAGCGGCACCGCCAGCGGCACGACGTCGTGGAGCGTCTCCGGCATCACCCTGCTGGGCGGCAGCAACACCCTAACGGTGACGGCGCGTGACGCGGCGGGGAACGTGAACACCGATACGCTGACGGTGACGTATAACGCGCCGGACACCACCAGCCCGACAGTCTCCATCACCTCGCCCACCAGCAGCGCCGCCTACACCACAAGCAGCAGCACCCTGAGCCTGGGCGGCACAGCCTCGGATAATGTCGGCGTGACGCAGGTAACCTGGTCGAACAGCCGGGGTGGCAGCGGCACCGCCAGCGGCACGACGTCGTGGAGCGTCTCCGGCATCACCCTGCTGGGCGGCAGCAACACCCTAACGGTGACGGCGCGTGACGCGGCGGGGAACGTGAACACCGATACGCTGACGGTGACGTATAACGCGCCGGTGATATCCAATACCGCCATCCTGACGTGGGACGCCGTCCCCGCCACCAATCTTTCGGGTTACCGTGTTTATTACGGCACAACGCCGGGAACCTACCAGCAGGCCCCCGGACAAGGGCTGAGCGTGGGTAATATCACCACCTATACGCTGATGGGCCTGAGCAACGGCACACGCTACTATTTCGCCGTGACCGCCTTCGATACGGCGGGGAATGAAAGCGGTTATTCGAATGAAGTTTTCAAGGACATTCCCTGAGATGGCGCAAACAACCGGGACAAGAAATGTCTTCTACTCTGCCGGTAAACTACCATACTATTACGCCAATGAAATCTGGATGATCGCAACGATATACAGCTTTTCTGTCACCGAAATCACCACATTGCCCGACCAGGGTATGAAAGAGAAACCAGAGGTTCTTATATGACTATCAAACCTTCACTTTGGCGACTGCCCGTTTTCCAGGGGCTCATCATGGCGGTTGCCATCATGACGGGACAAATCTTGATCGCATCGCCGGCATACGCCGCGACGTATTATGTCGCTACCAGCGGCAGCAATACCAATGCAGGAAGCTCCACGGCTCCGTTTCAGACCATCCAGAAAGGTCTCTCGGCGCTCTCGGCGGGCGACACTCTTGTGATCCGCAATGGCACCTACAGCGGTTCCTCGAACAGTCTGGCGAATCTCCCGAACGGTTCCTCCGGGAATTACATTACGATCATGGCGGAAAATGAAGGCGGCGCGATCATCACGGCGGGGCTGGGAATGTCCAGCTCAAACCAGTATCTGGTCTTTCAGGGGCTTCGCCTGCAGGATACCACCCAAAAAGACATCCTCGGGAATCATATCAAGTGGCTCAGAACCGAATTCAAAGGGGGGCCATCAGGCGGTAACACCATGGCAGTGGTGGTGGGAACGAATGACGTCGGTACAACTGCTGATATCCTGCTGGAAGACGTCTGGGTTCACGGATTTGGCGGCCGCTATAAAATCCTCGTCTATAACTCTTCGCGGGTAGTCATTCGCCGGGCCGTCACAAGATACGACGGCACGGTTACGGCGTCAGGTGAACCGCAAGCCAATATTACCGTTTATGATTCTGACAGCGTGGAAGTCCAGAATTCCATCGCCATTGACGGTATTACCGGCACAGGCACAGAGGAGTTTGTCGCGGCCTATTACAACATTTGCAACGGAACCGGCTCTGTGCCCGTCAGGAATTACACTCATCGCGGCAACATCGCGCTCAAGCCGACCGGTTACACCATGGCGTCCGAGGGAAACTGCACCATCTCCAACGAAGTGATCATGGATGTTGCTGGCGCGGGCGGCACATATGGTATTTCCCAGCTCAAAGGCAGCGGTACCCAGTACACCCGCGTAACGCTCATCGGATCCAGGGGCGATGGTTTTGGCATATTCGGTGGCAGCGCCAAGGTTCAGGATTCAATCGTGGCGAATCAGTCCGGCCAGGCATATAACGGGATCACCCCGTTAACCTCGATCGCCTACAACAATGGCGGGAACACCGGCGGAACCGTACTGAACCCTTTTACCAGCGGCCTGCTTTACCTGCCGAGAATCGAGTCGGGATCGATTCTTTCCCTTGGCGGCACCGCGGGTCAACGCGGCGCCCAGATCATCAAGCGTATCGGCACGCCCGGAACTCTTTACGGTGAATCAGGTTACTCAACCACGACCGCCACGGATCTTTGGCCATGGCCCAATGAGGCCAGAATCAAGAAGGAAATGTGCGCCGATGCGGGCGTCACCCGGGGGTTTTGCGCGTCCGCGTCGCTGACGGATTACGTCTTCAGCTATCTCGGCAACCCGAATCCCTATGGCGGAGGGGTGATTTCACTCTCTCCGCCGCCCAACCTCAGGGTGCAATAGTCTGCCAGAAATCGTCATGCTGGCAGGCTCTTCCGGGCCTGCGCCGGATGGTTGCGAAAAGCTGCCCTGCAGCACTTTCGTCCGGCGACGTCAGTCAGGCCTCATGCCGGGGGTTCAAGATCGAGGATTTTTTCCACAGTCCGAATCCACGAATGTTCCTCAAGCAACCTGGTTTTTGCGGCAGCGGCGATACGTTCCCGCAATGACACGTTCGCAAACAACGACAGCACGCACTCGCTGCATTCCTCGACGTTAAGGGGCTCGAACAACAGAGCTGTTTGGCCGTGCTTGTGCACATCCTCGATGGGCGGCAGGCGCGGCAGCACCAATGGGATCCCCAGCCCCATCATCTCAAACATGATCATTGGCGATCCGAACATGTTGGAGTTCGGAAGCACGCCAACATCCAGCATGCTGAGATAATCGTACACTTCCGCGCGGGCTACGGCGCCCGTGAAGATGATCTTATCCGCTATTCCCAGCTCGGCAGCGCGGGCGGCGGCAGCGGCGCGGCCACGCCCGTCACCTATCAGGCACAAACGGAAGTCGGGGCTGACTTTGAGAATTCGCGCCATGACCTCCACCAGGTTGGACAGTCGATCCCAGTCGTCGAACCAGCCGGCAAACCCGAGCACGAATGTACCGTCGAGGCCAAACCGCCGCCGCAGCTCTTCGCGCCGGGGAGTGGCCGGAATCCGGTTCATGTCAAAACCGTTTGGGACGACCGCCAGCTGACCCGATGAAGCGCCCGCTTCGCGCGCCCGGTCCGCCAGATAAGACGAGACGGCATGAATTCTGGAGCAGCGGCGGAACAGCATTCTCTCGAATGCATTGCAGAGGCGCATGAACGACTGCTTCCTCGCACGCTCGGGGACCCCGGAAACCTCATTTACCTCCAGCAGGAACGGCACGCCATGCCGTGCCGCGGCAAACGCTCCGGCAACAAGGAAAAATGCGTAGCGCTCGTATACCAGATCGTAGCGCACCGCGCGCAATTCCCGGGAAACCCTGAAATAAGCGGGAATGTTGTAGGCCATCTCGGCGAGTTCAAACAGCCAGTTGGGAAAGTGCCGGCTGACGAACCGCCACACCCGGCTGATTCCTGTTACCTTCGTGCTGGCCTTGTCCACCGGCGCTGTATCTTTCGAGAACGGATCGACGCCACCGGGTGAGATCACCCTGACCTGGTGACCCAGTTGGCGAAGCGCGCTCACCACGCTGACAATATGGTTGCCTTCAGCGCCTCTCCCCTGGGTACGATGATGGTAGAGAACGTGCAACGGCCGACCTGGCAGATGAAAATTCCTGACCGAAGCCGTATCTTCCGCGCGTGTTGTCGTCGACCGCCCCATTTACCGGGCACCTCGTGCGCTGGTAGCCAGATCGCGAATCTTGCAGAACATCTCCCACGCGGAGACGTAGCGCAGCGATATCCCCGGGTGATCGCGAAACTCTGCCTCCAGGTCCGACCATAATGACTCAAAGCCTCCTTCCAGCAGCATATTCATGGTTTCGTCTTCCGCGCCATGCGTATGCAGCTTGATGAAAACATGCTGTTCAGCGCCGGCCACTCGCGGGGCATGCTCAAACCACAAGCGCAGGCGATCCTGTGATGGCGGCGCATCATGGGAAATCTCGCCATTTTCAATTTTCGGCAACAGCCCGGCCTTGCGGCGCCGCCAATTGAAAGCCAGCGGCCCCTGTATCAAGAGCAACTCACCGGGCTGCAGCCATTCACCGACGCGAATATCCCGGCCGGTATCATGGGATTTTCGCTTCCCGTCAACACCGCGGGCGGCGTAGATCGAGTTGATCTTGCGAGTCTGCGTGTCGCTGGGCGCCGATGGCATGGTAAGATCGGCACGGCAACCGGTTGCCACCAGCACCCCCAGCTCGTTATCCACGCCGCACCACTGTCCATCCGGCCGCGAATTGTCCAGCGCCCAGTTGCCATGAATAAAACAATAGGCCGGATCAATGTCGCCGTCCGCGCGCAGGAGCCCGTGACGCTGCCGCAGCGTGTTGCAGAAACCAACAAGAGCCGCCTTCAGCTTCTCCGCGGTGTCGTTGTTATGGTGATAATGCACCTCGACACCCGCAAAACCGCGACGCTCCAGATCGCCCAGTTGGTCGAGAATCTGTGCGTCGTATTCCTCGATCGGATAGAAGAAAGTGTGTTTCGGATGGCCGCCAAAACTGTCGACATGGCGTGACGCCAGCGTCGGATACTTTTCCGCCCAGCGCGCCACTTTTTCGCGTGCGCGTGCCGTATCGTTGCCGCCGCCAAACGGCTCATAGTGGTCGGCGAAACAGACGTAGACCGTTATGTTGTCACCTGTATCGGCGCTCGGACGTGACATGCACTGCCGAAGATAGCTCGGCAACCAGTATTGCAGATTGCGCGCGCGTATAACGCCAATAACTCCCAGGACAACTGCGGCGAAAAATGCCAGAACAACCAGTATCCACATCATGCTCACCCGCCTAACGTGCCGCTTTGGACCATAACACGCCCTGCCTGCCACGCAGGAACTTCACCAAGCCGGCGAATGCCGCCAGATTCATGGTCGTGAAATAAAATGGTACATAGACAAGCCTGGAGGCCTGACATGCCGCCGGGACCAGCCACCCCAGCGCCGCCAGGCCATAAAACAGGGCCTGGGCGATCAGCAGCGATGCATAAGGCAATTCACCGGAGCGCAGCACGCTGATCAGCAGCAAGACGATCAGGAATAACGGCATGAGCCAGCGCAGAATCTTGTGGCTCACAAACTTGAATGCGAACCATCCTGTCCCGGCCAGCGCCAGCCAGTGCATGGCGAGAAACTGATACCCTCCCGCAACCATGCGAACCTTGACCCTGAAATCCTCGGCAATCGAAATCGACGCCTCTTCCGTGGCCGTTGCGCGCGGTTCGTAGAAAACCCTGCACCCCTGCAAAACCACCGCCATGGTGAGGAATGCATCATCGTTGATCACTTCCGGCGGGATGGGGCGATAAAGCGCGCGACGGATGGCGAAAATCTCGCCATCGGCCGCCACCGTTCCGCCCAGCCTGCTTTCAGCGAGCTTGATCATCGACTCATAGCGCCAATAGAGACTGTCGCCCATGCTGGCCGCACGGTCCCGATTTTCAACAATGCGCTTGGCCCCGGACACCCCGCCGGCTGACGGCCGGGACAGGGCGCGCACCAGCCAGCGCAACGCATCCCGGGAGAACTCATTATTGGCGTCAGACAATACCACGACCTCCCCCCGCGAGGCGGCCACGGCCCGGTTGAGGGCATGCGACTTCCCGCGCCGCTCCGGATCGAAGAGGCAGATCACATTGCGATCGGCGAACTCCGCGACGATCGCGGGGGTCGCATCGGAAGAGCCGTCGGCGACGACGATGATTTCCAGCTTCTCGCGCGGGTAGTCCAGTGCCAGCGTATTCACGATCTTTTCCCGGATAACTTTCGCCTCGTTGTAGGCGGCGATCACGAACGTGATGCCCGGCTCCTCGTCCACAGGGCGCGCATTGATTGCCCTCAACCTTGAGATGATCATGACGGCGAGCGGATAAACGAAATAATGATAAGCCGCAACCGTGATACAGGCCACGGCGAGTGCGTCAGAAATTGTTGCAATCAAAATTTTTCCCCAACAAGGTCATTGGTAGCACGACGCTGCGCCGCTCATGACAAGTAACTGATGACGAAGATCTGCACGAACAACAGCCACGCCCCAATGACGACAAATATCATCATCACTTCGCGCTTTTCCAGGGTCTGCGCCGCCGGCTGATGACGAACCAATCCCATGCACAGCGCCAACAGCAAATAGAATGTCTCATACTCCAATGTCACAAACATTGCGCTGACCAGATAACCCATCAATGCCAGCATCATCCCGAGCCCGGTGTTCGAATCCGCGCCATCCGTTTCATTCTTCCATGTGAGAAAAGCCGCTTTAAAACTGATGTAAATCAGCGTGCCCCAGAGAATAAAGCCGATAAGCCCGGTTTCGCCTCCAATCTCGATCGCGGAGTTATGGGCAATCAGACGGCCGGTATAAGTCTTGAAATTTCCCCGTCCGATGCCGAATGCCGGATTTTGCTTGACCATCTCCAGACCCTCCGCCCACATCTCGACACGATGCTGGGCCGATCGGCTTTCGTCCTGCATCTCGGTCAGCGATTCCGGCGCCAGGGAAAACAGCAGCATCACAACCAGCCCGCCTGCCAATATGCTGCGCATGCGGATTTTCCGGCGCACCGCGATATACATGGCGAGAATGGCGAGGGTTGCGAGAAACCCGCCGCGTGATCCCGTCAGGTAAGTGGCCACACCCAGCAGCACGATCACTGCAAAAATCACCACGCGCACCGACAGGCGTGCCCCGCCACTGAGATATGGCATGCATACAGCCAACGCGACCGTGAAAACGACGCAGAACACGCCGGGACCGTCAAATATTCCGACCCAACGCACTCGCCCCGTGCCACCGGCCTCCAGGACGGAAGGGTCAACCCAGCCCAGCTTTTGTCCCGCCCATCCGAGCAGGTCCGGGCTGTTCTTGTGGCTGATGGCTTCGATCGCCAGGACCACCGCCAGCAACACAAATATCCACAATGCGTTCCTGACCTCCGCGGTGGTTTCCACCGAGGCGGAAACGGCCTTGTACAAAACAAAAATCCTGAGGTAGATATAAATTTGTTCCCTGGAATCGGCGGTAAGTCCGTTGATGAGCGCGCTGAGGATTATCCACACGAAGAACGCAAGAAAAATCTTTTCGGCAAGCTCGAATTTGAACAGCAAATGGCCGCGGCCGCGGATTATCAGCGCCAGATACCATAGAGGGTAAATGATGAAATCGACCGGCAGGTCCAGGATTCCGGGCACCCAAAGCTGCGGGGCGATCATCAGAAAGAACAGGTAACTGCCCAGCATGATCATGGGTTACCGCCCCGTTTCTTCATGGCCGCTTCCAATGACAGCAAGTAATGCTGTCCTGCCCGCTCCCAGGACAAATGGGACACGGTGGCGAGGATGGCATTTGCGTCCCAGGTCTTTTCCAGGGCCTCGCCCAGCGCATCGGCCAGGGCCGCCGCATTGCCGGATTCGACGAGATAGCCGTTGTTCGTGTTCACCATCTCGGGGATCCCCCCCACCCGGCTGGCCACCACCGGCCGGCCGGAGAACAACGCTTCGAGCACCACGTTCGGGAAGCCTTCCCGGATGCTTGGCAGGCAGAATACATCGCCCGCGCCCATCCACACCGCGATCTCGGAATGAGGACGATTGCCAACAAACTGTATGCGGCCGGACAGGCCGCGACGCGCCACCTCGGCTTCGTAGACAGGGCGGCCGGAACCTTCTCCCACCATGTATACGAAGACATCCTTGCCGCCGGCGACCAGGCGCTCCACCGCCTCGATCAAATAGATGATGCCCTTCACCTCGAGCAGTTGGCCGACGAACACCACGGTCTTGCCGCGGGATACGATGCCCAGTTGCCGGGCGCATTCTGCCTTGTCTCGCGGCCGAAACAGTTCCGCATCCACGCCGTTGGGAATTACGTCAATTGGCTTGTCCCCGAAGCCTTGCTCCACGAGGAACTGCCGCAACGCCTCGGACACCACGGTCACTCCCTCCGCCTTGCGAATGGCCCGCTCAATCTGAAACCGCTTATGGCCCTGGGTCATGAAAAGATTGGCGTCGCATCCCAAGGCCGTGACCACGTGGGGCAGCCCTAAAAGCTGGGCACACCAGGCCGCCGCCACACCATCCGGATAGAGCCAGTGGGTGTTCACCACGTCGAATCTCCGTAAACGGTGCAAACGCTTCACCGTTCGATACAGGGAAGGGAACATGAGCGCGGCATGGGCCGCCTCCGACATCCGGGGGATCATCGGATACTTCGGGCTGTGAACGGTAAAACCCTGCCATTCATACAACCCGGGCACACGCGAGAATTCCGCCCATTTTTCGAACATTTTTCCCCTGGCCCAGGACGGAAACCATGGCAAGGGGCAGACAACCGTGACGTCGCAAATGGCCTTGAGACGCTTGGCGAGCTGGCAGGTGAAAACCCCGCGAATCGGATCCACGGGCGTGGGAAACAGGTTGGAAATGAGAAGAACGTTCAGCCGGGCTGCCATGAGATCACGTGTCGATATATTTCTGGTGCCAGAGCTCGAGGGTCAGCAGCGAGAAGATGCGCCGACTCAAGTCCTCGCTGCCGGTCGCGTGCTTGTCCAGCACGTTCTCGATGTAGGTTTTCCTGAAGTAGTGCCGTCCGACGCTCTTCGGGTCCAGAAGGATTTCCCGGGCCTTCTCGCGCAGGTCGGTGCGGAACCACTTGGCAATGGGCACCGGAAACCCCCGTTTCTTGCGATAGATGATCTCATGAGGAAGATATTTTTCCATGACTTTCTTCATGAGGTACTTGCCCTGATGGCCGTTCAGCCGAAAGTCGTCGGGAAGCGCCACACAAAACTCCATAAGCTGGTAGTCGAGCAGCGGGACGCGCAACTCGACGGAGGTCGCCATGGTCATCTTGTCTGCCTTGAGCAGGAGATCCTCGGGCAGCCAGGAATTGATGTCGGCATAGGCCATGCGCGCCATGTCCGAATGCCCGGCGGGCAGGCGATCGAAAAGATCGACATAATAATCGCGCAGGGCGGTGCCGAGATGCGGCGCGAGCGCGTCGTGGTACATTTCCCGCTTGATGGAGCCGGTGACGTCGTTGGAAATGGACTGGTAGCGCTCTCTCAGGGGCTGGCAGGCCCAGTCCCAGTATTTCATCCGCTTCTCGTTGCCGGCGGCGAGAACCGGCCCGAGCCGATTCAGCAGGGAACGCGGAACCATGCGCAGAATCCCGTGGGCGCGGTTTACCGATCGCGTAAGGCGGTGCAGCGGGTAACCGGCCAGGATCTCGTCGCCGCCTTCGCCGGAAAGCAGCACAATCGCGTGTTCGCGCGCGAGCTTTGATATGCGGTAAAGCGCCACGGCCGCGCTCTCCACCACCGGTTCCTCCGCGTGCATCAGCAGCAGATCCAGCGACTCAAAGAAGTCGCCCGCACCCAGATTGAACTCGTGGTGCTCGGTCTTGAAATGCTTCGCGACAATTCGCGCATACTCGAACTCGCTCGAGTCCGGATCGTCCGAATAGCCGACGGTAAAGGTCTTCACCGGGTCGGGGCTGATCCGGCTCATGCAGGCGACGATGGCGCTGGAATCCAGCCCGCCGGAGAGAAATGCGCCCAGCGGCACGTCGCTCATGAGGCGCATGCGCACGCAATCGAGCAACATCTCCTCAAAACGCTGCCTGGCTTCGTCGAAGGAGATCTTCAGGGGCTTGATATTCGCCAGGTCCCAGTAACGGGCGATGCGCATCCCGCCGTTCTTCCACGTCAGGGTATGACCGGGCAGCAGCTTGCGGATGCCCGCGAAGAGTGTCTCGTCACCCGGCACGTAACCGAGCGATACATAGAAGTCCAGGCGCGACAGGTTGATGCCCGGTCTGCGCGCGAGGGCCGGCAGGATGGCCTTGATCTCCGAGGCGAAGAGCAGGCGGCCATCCTCCACGGCGAAGTAGAGGGGCTTTACGCCGACACGGTCGCGGCAGAGAAAGACATCGCCCGTATTCCGGTCGAAGATGGCAAAAGCGAACATGCCGCGGAACTTGTTCGGGCAGTCCGCTCCCCACTGCTCATAGGCATGGACGATGACCTCGGTGTCGCAATGGGTTCGGAAAACATGCCCGCGCGCCTCGAGTTCGGCCTTGAGTTCCCTGAAGTTGTAGATTTCGCCGTTATAAACCACGACCACCGTGCCGTCTTCGTTGAAGAGCGGCTGGTGACCGCTGGAGAGATCGATAATACTGAGCCGGCGGTGGCCAAGCCCCACGTTCTCATGGACGAAAACCCCCTGGTCATCGGGGCCGCGATGCGCCATGGACCGCGTCATGCGCTCAAGCAGCGCTTTGTCGACGGAGAAACCCTTCGGGGCGACGATACCGGCGATGCCGCACATGCTTAGTCACCCGCCCTTCGGAGGCATTGCAAATAAATCTCCTCGTACTGTTTGACGGCCTTTTTCAGGTCGAACTCCGCTTCCATGCGCGCGCGGGCAGCCCGCCCCATGCGCGCGCGCAACTCTCCTTCACGGGCCAGGGTGACCAGGGCCCGGGCGAAGCCATCCGCGTCGCCCGACTCGACCAGCAAGCCGCACTCCCCGTCCGTTACCACCTCCGGGTTCCCCCCTACCCGCGTGACGACAGCCGGCAGTCCCGCCGCCATCGCCTCCAAAAGGGCGAGAGAAACCCCCTCGTACAATGACGACAGCACGAAAATATGGCCGAGAGCGAGCCAGTCACGGACGTCATCACGCGCTCCGAGGAAATGCACCCGGCCCGAAAGCCCAAGACGTGCGGCTCTCGCCTCCAGCCTTGAGCGCTCAGGGCCGTCTCCCACCATCACCAGCTTGAGCGTCGGCACCTCTGTTGCCGCGCGCGCCAGCGCGTCCAGCAACAGGCCGTAGTTCTTGATCTCGGCCAGGCGCCCGACAGAAACGAGCAGGACGTCGTCCGGCGACAGGCCCAGCTCCTTTCGCCTGGCCGCCAGGTCGCCCGGCGGGGCGGCCGACAGATCAATGCCGTTGTGGATCAGGGAAATCTTCCCTGCCGGTATTCCGACATCCTCCACCAGGCCTCGCCTCACAATATCAGAGACAGCAATGACACGGGACAGCTTCAGGGACGCCAGTCGTTCCGCCTTTCGGCGGATACGTCGTTTCAGCGACGTCCGGCGATCAGCCGGCGAATACTGGTTCAGCGGTCCATGGGCCATGTGTATCGCAGTGGTCCCGGCAAGCGTGGCGGCCGCGACAGTCTCGAGCAGCGTTCCCCAGTCATGCGACTGCACGATATCGATGTTTCTCGAACGCAGGACGCGCGCCAGGCGAAAAGGAAGGCGGTAATCATTCCCTTGCATGGCCTTCCCCATTTCGATGATTTCCACGCCCGGACGGATGCGCGCGGCGATCGGGCCCGAACGCATCAAACAGCAAATATCCGCGCGGAAACCCGGTGAAGCCTGGTTCACCATGTTGGCCACGACGGCTTCGGCACCGCCCACGTCCAGTGTTTCAATGACGTGAAGGATGCGAACTTCACTTCCCCTGGGCGCCGTCATCGTCTCCCAGGGCGCAGGACTCGAGCCCGCGCGCGCGCCATTCGTTCAACAGCGCCGGCAGGGCCTCCCGAATGGCATCATTATCGTCATGGCAGAGAAAGATGTCACCGCCCTGAACCTGCCGGCCCCTGGTCAGGATCGCCGCCACGGAACGCGTCCTGTCGTCGTCCGAATCCACGGACCAGAGAATAAGCCTTGTCCGGCCCAGCGCCGCATGCACGAGCATGGGCAGAGTGACCCAGCCGTAAGGTGGCCGGTACAGGATCGTTTCCACACCCGTGACCTTCCGGATAATCTCCCGGGTTCGATCAAACTCGATCCACGCGTCGCGAAACGCCCATTGCGGCAGTCGCCGGTGCGACCAGCTGTGGCCGGCAATGGTGTGCCCCTGTTCGGTAATTTTTCGCGCGACGTCAGGGTAACGGGCCACCTGTTCGCCCTGAACGAAAAACGTGGCCTTGACGCCGTGGGCTTTCAGGGCATCCAGCAGTCGCGGGGTGTTTTCGGGATGCGGGCCATCGTCGAACGTCATGTAGACGCGATTACCGGATTTTTTCCGGACGACGGCGCGGCGCGGAAACAGCGAAAGCACAAATGCCTTGAGAACGGACGCCATGTCAACCGCCCGCTCGCGACATCCGGACGACAACGTCGCGTTGGCAGCGCCAATAACGATGATACGGCCGCACGGGAAACGACGCCCCTGCCTGCATGGCATCCTCCGGCCTCAACGTGTTGCCCCGGACCAGCGCCCAAAACCCCGGAGGGAACGATACAGGGAGCGCGCAAAAAGCAGGAGCGACGCGCGCGACAAGCCGGCATGGAACGGCGAGCTGTGTTTTAGCGCCCGCGTGAACTCGCCGCGCTCGAGATACACCGCCGCCGCCTCCCTGTTCATATGATGCTCCATCTCCCGTTTCTGGCTCGGCCAGTCTATGCCCGCGAACGAACTGTTTTCCCGAACAAGGCGCTCTGCCTTGGCAATGATTCTGCGGCGCGTGGCCAGCAGAAGATCCGTTTTTTTGGAGATATTTTGCGCATGGATACGATACTGGAAGACAACGTTGGGGTCATAATGAAATCTGGCCCCGGCGTTCAGCAAGCGCAGCCACAACTCCTTGTCGACGAGGCAAGGGAAGGATTCGTCGAAGCAGCCAACCTGCTCCAGACTGCTTCGGCGCAGAACGACGCTCGATGTGGCGACAAAATTCTCTCTCAGCATGACAGCGAAGAGCCGGGGAACGTCAAGGTCATTCAGTCCCTGGCGTGGCGGAACCGGCCCGCCACGGCGCCCGTCCGCATCGATTTGCTCATAATGCCCGTGCACCAGGACAATCCCGGCATCGGCTTCCAGGGCGGACACGTGCCGCGCCAGCAACTCCGGCATCCAGCAATCGTCGGAATCCAGGAAAGCCACGTACGGGGCCTTTCCTTCCACGATCCCGACATTGCGCGACCCGGCCGGCCCCTTGTGATCGCTGTACAGATAATGGAAACGCGGATCCGCATAAGCCTTCAGGGTTGCTTCGAGCTTCTCGGTATAGGCTGCGTCGGAGGCGTCGTTGATTATCCACGCGTTCCAGTCGGAAAAGGTCTGGGCGCGCAAACTGTCAAGCGCCACCGTCAGGAAACGGTGTGGCGTATTGAAGACGGGGATAATGACGTCAACCTGGGTCATGCGATCAATCTCGACGGAACCTAACCATGTCTCGCTTCAAGCGACTTCCCGACAGCGTTCAGCACCCGGAACATGTTCTGCTTCTGTCCGCCTTCCCCGGATGCAACCTCGATCCGGAATGCGACGTGATATATCCAGAACATCACCGTCAGGATATCCGCGAACCCGGCATCCATGCCGGTTTTTCTGATATATTCGTCACGGGCGGCCCGTTCGAACTCCGACAATTTTCCCGGCAGGATGCAGTCGAGAAAGATGATCTCTATTTCCCCTGCTTCGCGTATCACCCGATTATAGGCAATGAGATACAGGAGATCGAGCAGCGGGAGTCCGGTTTTCCGTGACAGATCCCAGTCGATGACACCCGTTACCTGAAGACTCTTCGGGTCAAACAGGAGATTCTCGATCTTGTAGTCGCCGTGCATCCAGACAGCCCTGAGGCGTTTGCCCAGCAGCAAGGACCGCAGGATGTCTTCGATGCGTTGCAGCGATAAGGCTGAAGCAGGACCCAGTTTTTGCGCTACACGATGCAATGGATTCGAGAAAAGCGTCCCGAAAAGATCTTCTTGCAAGACAACCTCCTGCGAGGTTTCGCGGTGAAAATCCACCAGGACTTGCAGCGCCCGCCATGTCATCTTGTCCAGGGATGGAACCGCCGCATCGATGGATGTTCCCGGAATCTCCTGCTGGACAAGATATTTTTGTCCAAGGACTTCGCCTTCCAGGAAATACTCCGGGACAAGAGACCGGATACGAAGATTCCCTTCGCGCAGGGCCATGAGGATGCCGGCTTCGTCGCGGAGCCGGGCCAGGACTGCCGTGGTGAGAGGAAAAATGACGATTTTTGCGCTGCCTGGCTTGCCCGCCACACCGATCGACAGGATTACCTTTCCCGGCAGGACAAGGTGCCGCTCCACGACGAGTTTCTCGTCATGATTTTTTGACATGACGCGTCGCCCGATCAGGTCAGCCGCGAGCGCTTCGAGATAGCCCGGCAATGGTTCACCCTTTACGCACACCATTCCCATCGACGGGGCCAGCATCTCGGCCAGGGGTCCGCTCAGAAGGCTTTTCTTTATCCTTTGTTTGAGAACAAACGAGTTCTTCGAGGGACTGTATTCCCTGCCGGGAATGATTTCCTCGACAGCGCCATGGCTGGTGAGCAACTTGTAACTTTTTACAAGGCCAAAGCCGGACTTGCCGGCGGCACGCTTGAGCGACCCGAACGAAACCAGGTCATCAGCCTGCGCATGACGGGCCGCGGCATCTCCGCTTTTGAAGCATCCCGCTATCCTGTCGTAGCCAAATCTGTTCTGCTGGCTCGCGTAGACAAAACCGCCCGGCTTGAGGACACGATAAACTTCGGCAAACAACGCCTGCAAGGCGGATTCAATGTCTTGAGAATCCGCGAGGGCGTGAAGGACGCTTGCCCGATTGACGTCGGACGTAATAAACCCGTCGAAATACCCGTCGGGGAAAGGCAGGCGATGTCCGTCTGCCCATGCCTGGGCACAGGCAACATTCGCGACGCCCTTAGCCGCGAGGGCCTGCTGAATCGTGCGCAGCGTGCCCGTGTCAGAGTGAACCACGGAAACCTCGCGAGCTATACCCGCCAGCGACAATGCCATGCTCCCGGCCGATTCATCCCAGCACAGCACGCGCCCGGTTATTCCTGGATTGAGAATGAACCGCCAGCCCGTGCCCTCACTCATCGCGTCTGATTCGCCGGCAAACTTCGCAGGTGTCCTGACGTCTTCCGGATGCTCGCCCATGCTGGTTTCGGCTCATCGGAGAGCGGAATAGGCCCGTTTCATCATTGAGCCGACCTGGGTCTTTTCCGCAGGGGTGAGACACGAAACTATTGCGCCAACCACCACCAGCGGTAACGTCAATATTATTTGCAGGAAGAAAAATGCCAGGTTCGAGGCGGGAAGAACACGCTCCAGGAAAATATTTACCAGCGCGAAAGGCAGGACCGCCAGCGTCGGCAACAACCACGCACGACGATAAAATACGCCTGCTGGAACTCCGGTCGCTCTCGAAAGACAAAATGGAATGTACAACAAGGTCACCAGCACGCTCGGAATCAGCGTTCCGATGGCAACCCCCACTATCCCGAATGCTCCAACAAGCGCGATGCTCAGCGCCAGATTGACTATGGCCTCAAATACCAGGGCGGGAATCAGCGTGCGGTGTCTGTTCACCCCCATAATCGAGGCGCTGGCCACGAAACGCGCCCCTCCCAGCCAGACGACGAATGCGAGCACCCGGAGAACCTCGCCGGCGGCCGGACCGTAGTCGGTGCCCATCCAGAGATTGATGAATGATTCGCCGCGAAACCAGAAAGTGGCGGCGATGGGTGCTGTCGCCAGGGTCGCGATCCGGGCGGTGTTCACGATTTCATCACTCACGTTCCCGCTGCCCATCGACGTCATGGCGCTTACCCGGGGGGTCATCATCTTTGACAGCGACCCGGCCACCTTGTAGGCGTAATCGCACAAGTTGCCGGCAATGGCGTAATAGGTCACTGCACTGACCGGGAGGAACGCGGCGATGACCAGGGCATCGCTGTAATAGGCCACGATACCCATGACATGAATCACGCTCAGAAACATGCTGTACGAGAAAATCGTCCGGATATGCGGTCGCAAGTCGCCATGGAATCGGAGCTTCAATTCCGGATACAACCTGTGGACGGCAATCCTGGCGGCCACGCCGTACAGCACCGATGACGCCAGATGAATGCAGCCCAGCGCGACAAGGCCGTATCCCGCATTCAGCGCAAGCACGATCGCGACGGACCGGATTGCCGTGACAACGATCTCGGTCCCGCTGCTGACGTCGAATCTTTCAAGTCCCGTCACGATGCCGCCGAATACCGCGCCCACCAGCGTGGTGGCAACCGTCAGCCCGCCGACAACAAGGACAAGCCGGGAGTCGCCGACAAGCGTATCAGGAACATTGAACAGTACGGGCAAAAAGTAAGCGACAACACCCGACAGCAGTACCGCGATGAAACCCAGGAACAAAAACAGCACCATTCCGGCGGAGACGATCGATGAACTGCCCTCACTGTCCCCGACCGCATGATGGTGCGCGACGTAGCGGGTCACCGCCCCCCGGACCCCGAAGTCCAGGAGCCCGAGATAACCGACCACGGATACGAGCAGCGACCAGACGCCGTAAGCGGAGTTTCCGAGATTACGGACGATGATCGGCGACAGGAAAAAACTGACAGCCGCGACAAAAAGAAATGCCAACCAGTTCGCGGCGGCATTCCTGGCTATTCCTGTGGGACGTTTTGGCTTGGTCACAAAGTGGGTATGTGTCTGATTCGGCAAAATCCGGTCCGGGCTGGCTCAAACTGCCTGGTCACATGTTACGCCCGGCGCACCCGTGTTTCCCTGTCGTCTCGCATGCGACGGGCATTGCGCTGCACTAGCCGCCCGGCGCATCTGCCAGGACCCGCACGACCGCCTCGTACTCGCGTTCGAGCGCCGCCCTGAATTTCAGGTTGATCGCGCTGATGTGATCGCGCAGGGCTGCCTGATTGTCGAGCGCGGCATGGACCATGGCGGTCAGCCGCTGCGCCGAGCTGCCGTGCAGCTCCAGGCAGTGCCCGCTCAGATTCGCATCGGCCATGACCTGCGAGACTTTCCGTATGTACGCGATACCCACGACCGGCGTACCGGCCACCAGCGACAGGATGACGCCATGCAGCCGCGACGCCAGCACCACGTCGGCCTGGCTTGCCAGGGCAACGAATTCGTTGACCGTGCGTGTAGGCGTGACCTGTACCCGCTCGCACAGGGCCGGGTCCCCTGCCAGTCGCTGCCGCAGGCGTTCGGCGACTTTCTGCGCCACCGGGGTGTCCATCTTCACCTGTGAGTTGGAAAGTTGGACGATAATACCGTCCGCCATCAGCTGCGCACAGGTGTCGACGAATTCGTCGAGATAGCTTTCGTAGGTGGCGTCGATGGTGCGCAACCACGCCGATTTGGAAATCGGACAGGCCAGCACCACCGGAACGCGCCTCGCCGGTGGCGGCGGTGCGAGCGGCGGCAGCGGCAAACTGAAGGCGGCATCCGGGCAGGCGTGACCCGGTTGTGACAGGCCCGCCGCGCGCGCCGCCTGCACGGTGTACTCGTCGCGATAGACCGTGTAATGCGACAGACGCATGGCGAGGAAGCACATGACGCGGCCGATGCGCGTCGTCAGGTTGTCGGCCGCCGTGGCAAACACGACCACCCGTTTGCGACGCAACCGGCAAGCGGCGGTCCAGGCAAGCAGTTCGAACGGCCGCGCCCAGGGTCCGCCCCAGAAGTCGCATAGCTGGCCGCCGCCCGAGATCAGCAACGCATCAATTTTTCCGGCAAAGCACAGGATGTTCCAGCTCTGACGGAGGGGATTCACCAACCGGTAGACCTTGTACGGCAGCCAGCGCGGCAAGGATGATGCGTTGGCGCTCGCGCCGGCTTTGTCCGGTTCGAAGGCGACAGAGGGTGGCTCGTGGATGCGCCATTCGGTGCCCGACATCTGGAACGCGGAGATGCCGTGCGTCCGCGCCGCGTCCGGCGGATCGAAACAAATGCCGATGAATTCGATGCCGGTATGGCGCCGTTTGAGGTTTGCCATCACCGCCATCTGGGTGGCGGTGTCACCGAGGTTGTTGCTGTGGTAAGGCCCGAACAGCCCGACACGAATCACGCCCGCCTTGCTCACCGCGCCGTCTCCGGCGCGGTGTCCGTCGGCCGCATGGCGGGCACACATATCACCACCGGCATCTAGCGGCCGATTCCGAAGAGTTCGGCGAATTCCGCCAGCAGTGTCCGGCGTTCCCAGATCATCCAGCGGGTGACCGCGAGCATGGCGCGCAACCTCTCGCGCATTCCGATCGGCGTGCGCACGAGCGACCGGTAATAGTCGCCATACTTGCGCCAGTTGGGCATGCCCATGCCGCCGCCTTTGGGCTTGATAAAATGCGCCAGCTTCTCTTTCGACAGAAACTTCGCGGTGGAAGCCTGGTCAACGCGCCTGAAGAACAGGTACTCCGGAACCAGCTTGAACCCGCCGTGCAGCGCCAGTTCCGCCATCATAACCATGTCCCCCGCGGGATAAGCGCGTTCGCCGCGTGTTTTCCGCAGTACCTCCAGCCGGATCAATCCGCACATGGCGTTGTTAAGCGCCATGCCGGTCGCCACGCGGCCGAATCGCTCGCTGGGGGTCGGCTCGAGAATTTCCAGGTCTTTTTCATACTTTCCCTGCTGCACGCCGTTATCGTCCATGAGAATGGTCCGGGGATACGCCAGCACGGCACTGGCATCGGCCTGCAAGGCGGCCACACACTTCTCGATCAGCGTGGGATCGCACAGATCATTGGAGGATGACCATTTGAGAAACCGGCCGGTCGCCATTTGAGCGACATAATTCCAGTTGAACGTGGCGCCCATGTTCTCGGGCTGGCGAATATACCGGATGCGCCTGTCCTTCTCGGCATAGGCCCGGCAGATCGTTTCGGTCTCGTCCGTGGAGGCGTTATCCGAGATGATGAGTTCAAAGTCGGAAAATGTCTGGGCCAGCAGGTTGTCCAGCGTCGCCCGCAGGAAACGCGCGCCGTTGTAGACCGGCATGCCGATGCTGACTTCAGGCGGCATGGGTCAGAAGCAACACGTCCGAGCTCCGCGACGGCGCGGTGTCAACCCGAAAACGGGACGGCATATACGGGAACGGCGCATGATCAGGCCCATGGAACCAGCGGCCACTGGCGGTCCCGGTCCGCCACATCGCGCGGCGGCAAGGGCCAGGCGATCGCGAGCGAGGGATCGTCGAAGCGCACGCCCTTTTCCACGCCGGGCGCGTAAAACTGGTCGGTCATGTACATGAACTCGGTATGATCGGCCAAAGTCTGGTAGCCATGCGCCACGCCGCCCGGGATGAACAGGGCCCGGCGGCTTTCCGGATCGAGGCGCACCGAGTACACGGTTTTATAGGTAGGCGAGTCCGGCCGCATGTCCACCAGGGCATCGAACACCGCGCCGTTGATGCAGCGCACCAGCTTTTGTTCGTTATGCGGTTTTTCCTGATAGTGCAGTCCACGCACCACGCCGGCATGCGTCGTGCGCGCGAGATTGCACTGCGCCAGGGGGAAGGCGATCTGGCGGGCGGCAAACTCGCGCAGACAGAACGCCCGGGCAAACGAGCCGCGGTTGTCGACGTGCGGCTCGAGGTCGATCAGGAATGCGCCGGCAATGGATATGGGATGAAAAATCACGTCGCGGGTGATGCCGTTAATTATTCGGGACGATCGTCATGAAGTTTTCGATCTCGGCGACGCTCACCTTGCGCATGTCGTCGCCCGCCTCGAAGCGGCGTGACCATTTGACGATCGAATCGAGCGTGGTGATCAGGTCGAGCTTCGGGCGCCAACCCAGATAGGCGCGCGCCTTGGAGGCATCGAGCTTGAGGAAGGTGCACTCGGGAGGACCGGGGTTGGGATCTTTTTTCCAGTCGAAGGTCACGCCCCACAGCCGGTATAGCTGTTCGATGATCCAGCCCACCGTCTTTTCGCTCTGCTCGGGGGGGCCGAAGTTCCACGCGCTCGCAAACGCGTGGCCATCCGTAAAGAGCCGTTCGGCGAGCATCAAATAACCATGCAACGGTTCGAGTACGTGCTGCCACGGACGCGTTGCCTGCGGACTGCGAATGATCGTGGGCTGGTTTTTCAGCAGCGAGCGGATGATGTCCGGCACCAGCCGGTCGGCCGCCCAGTCTCCGCCGCCGATGACGTTTCCCGCACGGCTGCTGCCGACCGCGGCGCAGCCCGGGTTCGCTTTGGGATCGAAAAACGAGCGCTGGTAGCCGGCGACCACCAGTTCTGCGCAGCCTTTGCTGGCGCTGTAGGGGTCGGCGCCGCCCAGTCGCGACGTTTCACGATAGCCCCACACCCATTCCTCGTTGTGATAGCACTTGTCGGACGTTACGATTACCACGGCACGCACCGAAGGCACGCGCCGGACCGCGTCCAGCACGTGGACCGTGCCCAATACGTTCGTGGTAAACGTCTCTACCGGGTTGTCGTATGAATAGCGCACCAGCGATTGCGCGGCCATGTGGATCACGATATCCGGCTTCGCCGCGGCCATGGCCGCCTGCAAGGCCGGCAGGTTCGTCACATCGGCGATAATCGAGTGCATGGTCTCCGCCACGCGCGCCAGCTCGAACAGGCTCGGGTTGGTTGGCGGCGGCAACGCATAGCCGGTGACCTTGGCGCCCAGCCGATCCAGCCACAGACACAACCAG
Source organism: Sulfuricaulis limicola (assembly GCF_002355735.1). Classification (GTDB taxonomy): domain Bacteria; phylum Pseudomonadota; class Gammaproteobacteria; order Acidiferrobacterales; family Sulfurifustaceae; genus Sulfuricaulis; species Sulfuricaulis limicola. The sequence goes on from NZ_AP014879.1 coordinate 1,761,154, forward strand.
CTTCCCTTGAAGCCGGTATGGCCCGTGACAAACACGCTCTTACCCTTCCAAAACTCGGGATTCATCATATGGCTTGACCATTACTCCAGTATAGAAATCGGGAACTGTTATGCGTACGGACGAATGGCGAGTTTGACGGGCCGCCCGCGGAGATATTTTTCAATACCCTGATCGAGGGCCCGGCGATAAATCGAAAACGCTTCTGCAAAGGCCACAACGGTCCGGTCAACATCATCTTCCGTATGCGAATAATTTACCACGAGCGAGCTGGCGAGGGTGCCACGCTGAATAATCTCCTGCAACAACAAGGTGCGAAACGGTTGCGATGGACTCCCTTTCTCATCGCGGCTGCCGAACACCAGGCAGCAGGGTTGTCCGAGAATGGGGATATGCTCAGAGACGCCTGCATCGGCGGCCGCCTTGCGCAGTCTCTCCGCCAGTTGCCGGCCACGCTGCCACAGCGTTTCAATCACGGGTTGCGACTGGTACACGCGCATTGTCGCCATGGCCGCCGCCAGCCCATGCGTCTCCGCGCCGTGCGTGGTGGACATCAGGAACACACGCTCACGGTCGTGATCGGAACCGCCCAGACGCATGAGGTCGCGCCTGCCGGCCAGCGCCGACACGGAAAAACCGTTCCCCAGGCCCTTGCCAAACGTCGACAGGTCGGGCCGGATGCCGTAAAGCGTCTGCGCGCCGTTCTTGTGCCAGCGAAAACCGGTGATCATCTCATCGAGAATCAGCACCGTGCCGTGGCGGTCGCAGCGCTCGCGCAGCCCGGCGAAAAAACCCGGCGCCGGCGGTGTTTCCTTTTCCGCCTCCAGGATCACGGCGGCAATCTTGCCGGGGTATTGATCGAACAGTGCATCGAGACTGGCGAGATCGTTGTAGTTGAACTTTAGCGTCAGCGCGCGCGTGGCGGCGGGAATACCGCCCGGCATGGCCGAGGAACCGATAAACCAGTCATCCACGGAAAAAAACGGCTGGTTCGCACACACGGCAACCAGATCGCGCCCGGTATAGGCGCGCGCCAGCTTGAGCGCGCCGGAGGTGGCATCGGACCCGTTCTTGCAGAACTTGACCATTTCAGCCGACGGAATCAGCTCGCGAAACAGCTCCGCGCACTCAAGCTCGATAGCCGCCGGACGGATAAAGTTGGTGCCGTACTCGAGCTGGCGGCGCACCGCCTCCACTACCGGAGCGAATGCATGCCCCAGCGTGACCGCGCGCAATCCCGAGCCGTATTCGATGAATTCGTTGCCGTCCACGTCCCAGACATGCGAGCCCCGGCCGCGCACGATATAGGGCGCCATGCCTTCCGGAAACTGGTCATCGCCCTTCGCGTAGGTGTGCGCACCGCCGGGTATCAGGGCGTTGGCCCGTTCGCGCAGGCGGTTGGAGTTGTCGAATTTCATCGGCGTATTATTGCTTTTTTCTCGTTCGCGGTATCGCCTGCGGATTCCGGGCGGTGCTACCGGCTGCGCGACCTGGCCGCGCCGCCCAGAACCAGCTTGCGCGAATAAAACGCCTCGGCATAGCCGCTCGGCGCATTGCATTCGATCCCGCGCAGCCGCATCAGCCCCTGGAAGGTGTCCGGCGTGAACCACGTTTTGCCGTGCTGACTGCGAAACACCTTCATCAGCAACGCAATCTTGCGCTTCATCGCGGCCCGTGACACCGGCACAAACACGGACGGTGAACCGAGACCCCCGTCGAATTTGGGGATTTCATATTCCAGAATGACATGATCGCGAAACGTGTTCCACACCAGCTCGCCCACCACGCGATGATCCTGGTGCAAATCCTCGCGGTAATGCGCGAACACCACGTCCGGCGACATCGTCCGCTTCATTTCCTCGAAGAACTGCTTGATTTCCAGCATCTGTGACGGGAACACGGACTCGCGAAAATCCTTGATGGACACGTGAGCGTCGCGCACGCCGCGCAACAGCGCCTGCGAGGCCTGGCGCGCCTCGCGCGCGCGCGCCGCCCCGGAACTCAAAACCACCCAATTCACCCCGGCATCGGGATACGCCCTGAGCAGCTCAATCGCCGTGCCGCCGCAGCCGATCTCGATATCGTCACAATGGGCCCCGATGAACAGGAAGCGCGGCGCGCGTCCTTTCGGCAGGTTGAGCAGAAAGTCGAGCATCAGCCCTTGTTCCAGACCATCCACGGACAATTGCCGCGTGCTTCCATGCGATCGTAGGCAATTTTTTCCCTGAAAGTGTCCATTTGCTGCCAGAATCCCTTGTAACGATAGACTGCCAGCAATTTGCGTTCGATGAGGCGCTGAAACGGTTTTTCCACCAGTTCATCGCCGTCTTCGAGATAATCGAAGATGTCATTGCGCAAACAGAAGAATCCGGCGTTTATCCAGAACTCCGATTCGGCCAGCTGGCCGAAACTCGTCACCACCCCACCGTTGTCGGAATGCACGCAGTGGAAGCTCTGCGAGGTGCGCACGGCAATAAAGCTGGCGGCGGCTTTCTTGGCCTGGAAATCGGCGATGTGCTTGTCGAGTGGCAGATCGGTCAGGCCGTCAGCATAGTTGGCCAGAAAGGCTTCTTCGCCCTTCAGGTATTCACGCACGCGCAGCAGCCGCTGGCCGATGTTGGCGTGCAAGCCGGTGTCCACGAACGTGATGCGCCAGTCCTGAATATCGCTCTTTTCGAGTTCGATCTTGCGACCGCCTTCCGACATCACGAAATTATTGGTCAGCCATTCATTGTAATTCAGGAAGTACTCGCGAATCATGTCGCCGCGATACCCGAGGCACAGAATGAAATCCTTGTGGCCAAAGTGCGCGTAGTAGCGCATCAGGTGCCACATGATGGGCCGATTGCCGATGTTCACCAACGGCTTCGGGATCGTATCGGAGTGCTCGCGCAGGCGCGTGCCCAGACCACCGCAAAACAAGACCACTTTCATGAACGACTCCTTGGAATTATTTGTTCGTATAACGCGATTCGCAACAGTTGCATTCTTTTTTCCTCCCGTTCGGCATACGCTTGCGCGGCACGCGCAATGCCGGTTGTTCGCGGCGTATCTAGCCGGTAACGGGAAAGCGCTGCGCCTGTTCGGCGCGCAAACGGTCGCAGATTCTCCCGGCCGGCAATTCGACGTCTGCATAGGCAAGAGGCTGGTCCTTGGATACGTCGCGTTTCAGACGGCAGTCCAGTGAAATGGCCATCGGCAGGTAATTCTCGCGGCTGCAGATCGCGTAGCGCTCGACCAGTCCATAGCACGTGAACCCGCCCATGCCATCCAGGCGTTCACCGGTCTTCAGATCGCGCTTGGCATAGGCGATCGTGTCGCACACAGGCGCGCCACGCGGCGTGATCGTGGCATCGTTGAACAATACGGCGCGTGCCACCGAATGCGCGATCTGCCATGGCGGCAAATGGTATGGCGTATAAAACATGTACAGCGGCCCGTCACCCATCTTGAGATAGGCCATCAGCCGGCGCTTCTCCGGATGGTCGTTCAGGCACATGACGAATGCGCCCGTGTGCGGAGCGGCGCCGAGGGCATACTCCACCTGTCCTTCCTGGGCGAAGTCACTGGCCGTGAATTTTGCCAGCATGTCGTTGACGTGCGCGCACGGATACCCCTGCATGCCGCGCACTTTGGGGACGAAACCCGTGGCGTTGCCCATGATCGCCGCTTCCAGCGCCAGCTTGGAGCCATCGGCAAACGAAGCCATGACGTACGGGTTTTGCCCGTGCCTGGCGGCGAAGTCGCGCTGCGTGTCGGGATTGCGGTAACGGTCCAGCATCCCCTTGAGCTGTCCCATGAGCACCGGCTTGTAGCCCATGCTGTCCAGGAACCGGTAGAGATTCATGCCGACGCCCGGCTCGTCACCGTCGGTGTAACTGAATACGACGCCCGACCGGTCGGCGTATGTTTTCAGAATCGGACCGACGGAGGCATCGACCTCCGCGCTCATGAGCACGACATGCTTGCCGTTGCGCAACGCTTCAAACGACACCTGCGTGCCAAACTCGACATGCCCCGTTGCCTCGATGATCGCATCCACACCGCCCGCACGGCAGACGTGCATGGCGTCGTCCGTGACCGCATACTGATTGCGCGCGATGGCCTGCTCCAGGGCCGCCACCGAATCGATGCGCCTGACCTCGCTGACACCCGCGTCGCGGTAGGCGGTTTCGGCCTTGCTCACGGTACGATTGGCGATTGCCACCAGGCGCATTCCGCGCACGGCGGTCACGATCTGCAGGGCGACGCATCGCGCCATGTAGCCGCCGCCAATGACGGCGACGCGCACGGGATTACCGGCGTCATGCCGTTTAGCCAGAACCGAGTCGACAATAATCATCCCCACTCCGTTTTTTGCTGCGTTTTCGGCAAAACCGCCTTGCCGGGGCCAGGAGCACGATCGCTCCCGGCTGACATCAAACGCAATTAATAATTGTCAGGCGTTGCAATTATAGCTTAATGCCCGGCCTGCTCTCGCGCACGCTCCGTGCTTCCGCCGGTGGCCGCAGCGTGAGCACCTGCCCGGCCACTGACGACATTGCGGCACCGGCAAATCCGGAGCCCGCAAAAGGGCAAGGCAGGCGATCCACTGAAACCGCCGTGCTCCAACATGGTGCATGTCAGCATTTTGCGCATGCTCAGGAAAGCAGGCCGAGTTGCGCAAGACCGTCTCGCGCGGTACCAAACCGGAACTCGCCGAGCAAACGCTGCAAGCGCTCCTCGCATTTTTCCAGGTTTGTATAATGGCGAAAGCGCGACAACCAGCTGGCGGAGACGCGCGGTTGCTCCGGATCGATTTCCCACGGGTGCAGGTAAAAAATGAACGGCCTCTGCTCGTTACGGTTAATGGATGCCAATCCCCAGTGCGTCAACCAATACGGCAGCAACCTGAAATAGCCGCCCCCTGCCACGGGAAGCCTGTAACCGAAAACGTTTGCCGTGGACAGCGGCCACTCCACGATGTCTTTCTTGTTTGGCGTCAGCAGGCGATGCGGGATTCGCGCCGCATCCGGAATGCCATAGCGGTCATGGCGCACGGGGAAAATACTCGAGTCATAGGCGAATCCCAGCTCCACCAGTATGTCCAGCGCCCACAAGGTTTCGCGAACAATGGAATAACTCGCCGCGCGATAACCAATCACGGCAGACCCGGTGATTTCCTCGAGCAGGATCTTCGAGCGCCGAGTCTCCTCATAAAACACTTCCGGGGTCTGTTCGTATACAAGGCTGTGCGAATATCCGTGACAGGCGATTTCATGACCGGAGGCGGCGATATCCTTGACCAGCTGCGGGTAACGTTCGGCCACCCATCCCAGGACGAAGAACGTGGCACGAATATCGAACTGTCCGAAGATGTCCAGCAATCGCCGGGTATTGCGGACCACCCTGGATTCACGGGAGTCCCAGCTGTCCCGATGGATGCTGGGAGCCAGCGCGGCAACGTGAAAGTAATCTTCCACGTCAACAGTTAATGCGTTGGGTGTCAGCATTGGTGAATCTTGGTTGCTGCAATCAATGACATTGGTGTTATAGCCTCCCCAAGATACGCTTATCAGGCGGCGCCGGAGGAGCTTACCGTTTTGATATTAAATTACTGGCCACGATTGCCGGCGATTCGGAATTTGAAGGCATGAAAGCACGCTACCGCCATGCAAAGCATGGCTTCGCACATCATGGCCTTATGCCTGTCCCGACACGACGAGATCCCCGGCCACGGACCGATACCAGCCTGCTATCAACGTCGCCATCGGACTGAAGCCCGGCCTGGAGGTGCATGCTGTGTCCCTTGCTGGTCCTGTGACAATTCATCCTTCATCTGTCGCTATGATCACCGCGATCATGACCTGCTGATCGGGGCGGCCAGAAACAGTGGTGGCCATCAAACATTCCGTTACGTCCCTTCGCGGTACTTTTCTCCCTTATACCCGGAGCGTATAAGTTTATTTCTCTTGTTTAATATATTTTTTTCTGACGGCCTCGGCATCGAATTGCGTGGAGTCGAGAAAATCCGCGATACGCTTCAGATGCGATTCGATATTGGACAGCCTGCTCGTGAGCGAAGTCAGCGCCGGCGCCATGGAATCCATTCGATGGAACTGTCTGTCGAGGTTTACCAGCGCCTGGGTGTTTTCGTGTAGCAACGCCTCCATCTCGGCTCTGCCGGGTGCACCGATTCCGGCGCGCCGCTTGTTCACACGCTTGGCATACGGGAGCCACTGCAGTTCCTCGATGGCCGAGTTCAAAACGCTCAATGAGATGCTGCGGACGTTGTCGGCGAAGGCTACGGTCATGGCCGTGTCACACAGGGTGTTGATGAGACGGGGCAGGCCGCCGGTGTATTTATACATTACCGGGAACGTGTCCTGCGAAAAAAGTCCTTCGGGGTCCGCCGCGCCGGCGATACGCAGGCGGTGATGAATATAATCGCGCATGTCGGTCTCGGACAGGGACTTGATGTGATACCGCAACCTCACACGCTGCACCAGCTGTTCCATTTCCGGGGTGTCGAGCATTTCGCTGAGCGCGGGCTGCCCCACGAGGATGACGTGCAACACCTTTTCCTTGCGCGTCTCCAGACCCGAGAGCATGCGGATCTCCTCGAGCACCTTCAGGCTCAGGTTGTGCGCATCGTCCACAATCAGCACCAGCTGCTTGAGCTGGAGATAGTTGTCGATCAGGAAGGTGTTGAGCATGTCGATCAGCTCCACCTTCTTGGCATTGAACGGATTGAGGCCAAACTCGACCAGCACGGCCTGCAGGAACTCGACCTCGTCCAGCTGGGTCTGGAAGATCTTCGCCACCAGCACGTTCTCATCCAGCTCCGACAGCAGTTTCTGGATCAGCGTGGTCTTGCCGCAACCGATCTCTCCCGTGATCACCACGAAACCCTCGCGGTTCCACACGGAATAATCCATGTAAGCCTTGGCGCGAGAATGCGCACCGCTCATATAGAGAAATTCCGAATCGGGCGTGAGCCGGAAAGGCAGCTCCTTCAGCTTGAAATACTCGAGATACATCGCCGCATCACCTCGTGGAGACAGGAGTAAACAGCGGGCTGCTCCTGTACAGAATTGAAATATACGCGCGATTGTCGACGTATTCCGCGTCCGGGATGGTGCTGGACCGTTCCTCGCGACGCCCCTCCAGCGCCAGCGTGACGCTCCGGGTCATGCGGTAATCCAGGCGGATGCCCGAATCCCGCTCGGTGTCGCGCCGGACAAAATCCCGGTATTCGGTGCGGATCTGGTCGGTTGACAGCGTCACCGTCGTGGTACCGGACAGAAAAAACAACAGGTTGAGGACGCCGCCGTTTTCCTTGCGGTCCTGCAGGGTGGTTTCGTAATCGAGATCCTGTGTATACAGGGAGAGATCCAGCCCGAACCTGGCGCTGCGGCGGTTGTAGAAGAGACTGCCACGCTTGACGTAATAGACGTCGCTCGTGATCTCGCCTGATGTCAGGGCTGCCGTGGGCGTGGTTGCCGATGACGCCGTCAGAATGTCAGCGCCGGCGTCACGGAATTCCCCGCTGGCTGCCATCCCGAAATTGGAATCCGTTGTCAGCTGACGCAGCCACGAAAACCTGGCCAGCGTGCCATCCAGATCCTGGCCGCGGTCGGTATTGATCTTGGTCACGCCGAGATCGAGCGTATATAGCGAGCGCGAGGGACGGTAATCGGCGCGGAGAAATACGTTGTGACTCGAGTAATCGGTGTTGAGCGCGGCATCGTCGTATTGGACATCCAGGATCTCGTAATTCAGCGAGTAGATATTGCTGGATGTCGCCTGATACAGCCAGCGGGCCGATCCGCTGAAACGATCACTGTCGGCGTTGGCCCGGCCCGTATAGACATTGCCGGCGCGCGCGCCGAGGGCAAGCGTCTGCACCGGACTGAACCGGAAGTAGACGTCGGGACCGGTGCTGAAAACGTTTACATTGGCGCGGTTATCCGGCGTATCCGCCGCGGCGGCGCTTATCCGCGTCTGCTCATAGGTATCGTCCAGGGTCCAGGTGAAGCGTTGCGGCGACAACGTCCAGACCAGATTGGATTTCAGGTTGTAGAGACTTTCGTCGCCGTAGGTATCGTCCTGATAATCGCGAAACTCGGCCTGGGCCAGCACGCGGCCGAAAAAATTGGTGGAATTTTCGGCGAACGCAAAACCGGCAAGGTAGCTGTGGATGATTTCGCTGCGCGCGGCGGCGGCGTCGGGCGTGCGCGTAATGTTGTCGCTGTGCGTCGCGGAGTAGCCGATTCCGTAGGCAAACTCCGCCGCCCGGACGGGAAAAATCGCCGCATAAAAAACCATCGTCAGCGCGGCCCGCTTGAATCCGCTCCCCCTGCCTGTCGTTTTGTTCATTTCTTGTTTCGCCATTTGATGCCTGCTGCGGTCTAGCGTGAAAAAAGGCTCCGGATGGCCGTAAGCGGATTCAGCTGCATCCGCAGCCAGCGAAGATCCGGTGGCGCCGGTTCATCATTGAATACGACTCCGACCAGCTTCTTGTCTCCGATCGCCTTGATGCAGCTGTCAACCTGGGCATGCGTCACGCGTCCGTATGGCACCACCAGCACGACGAAATCGCACAAGTCCGCGAGAATCTGGGTATCGGCCGATGCCGTCATGGGAGGCGCGTCAATGAGGATGTATCGTTCCCGGTAACGCTGCTTGATGCTTTCGAGCAGCCGCTTCATTTTCAATGAGGTGAAATATTCTGAGGGTATTTCGCGCCTGCCCCCCGAGGGGATGACACGCAACCGCTCGATGCCCACCGGGTGTATGACATCACCGACGTCGATGTCCGGGTTTTCCATGAAGTCCGTCAGGCCATGCGCGTCGTCACGTCCCATCAAACGGTGCAGCGAGGGATTTTTGAGATTGCAATCCAGCAGGAGCGCAGTCTTGCCGGCATCGAAGGCAAACGCCACGCCCAGATTAAGCGCCACAAAGCTGGACCCGCCGCCGCTGACCACCGAAGTCACCATGATGATGGCGTTGTTGCCCTGGGATTTCTGGATGATCTTGGTCCGGATTTCGCGGAAGGCGCGCACGGTCCCGTTTTCACCGAGTTCGGGATAGATGACGCGATTATGGGCCAGTGCCAGCCTGCTGAGCGGCGTCTTCTCCTGCATGCGGGCGATCGCCTCGCTGGAACTTGAGCGCTGCTCGATCATCGCCGTAGCGTTGCTCACGGCAGACAGGTCCTTGGAGGTATTTTCGGAAGACGACTGCTGGGGTGACACTATTCTCAGGCTGCCCGAGGTGCGCGCCTTGTTCAGGGCTTTTTCGATCTTGCTCATGTCATATCACCTGCACCAAACGCAACACACCGGTTATCACTACGACGAGCAGCGTGCCGTTCACCACGAGCGAGAGCCAGGCCAGCTCACGACGCACGGCCTGTGTTTCGGCGGGCACCCATAAATGCGGGACCGCGGCCAATAACGGCACCTTGTGCTTGTCTGAAATCAACGCCCCCAGGCGCAGCCGGGGGTCGAGCTGGACTTTGGCGTAAAGCAGGCCCACGGGCATCAACACGCCCAGCAGCAATCCACCGATCACGAAATGCAGGAATCGCAGGCCGCTTGGCGTCAACGGCAACGTGGCCGGCTCCTGGATCTTGATGGTGAGTCCCTGCTTCTCCTTGTCGAGGCTCATCGAAACGCGGGCGTTTTCCCTGCGTCGCAGGAGATCCTGGTAGATATCGCGATTGACCTGATAGTCGCGCGTCAGCTCGGATAACGTCGCTTCGCCGCCGTGCACGCGCCTGCCCCGCTCCAGTTCCTGCTGCAGTTGTCGCTTGGCTTCGCCGATGCGCGCGCTGAGCATCTCGATATTGACGCGCGTCTGGGAGAGCTCCTGCTTGAGCTGCTGGTACATCGGGTTGTTGATGACGCCCTCGTCGATAACGACCTTGCCGCTGGCCTTGGCGGCTTCGCGACGCTTGCGCTCGTCCACAATGGCCTGACTCAGGTCCGCGATCTGGTGCTTGAGCTGGACGATATCAGGATAATCGTCGTGATAATTCAGCCTCAGGGTCTCGAGCTGTGACTGCAAGTCCGCGATACGGGAACGGAACTGTCCTTCCCGGGAGAGGGCCGTGGCAACCTCGGCTTCGCCGGAGAGCTGCTTTTCCAGGGACTGCTTCTTGACCTCGGCCTCTTTCAGATCCTGGCTCGCCTGTTCGATGCGCGTCTGCAGAAGATTCAGGCGCGCGCTGATATCCGCGTCAGTGCCCGGCCGCGCGTCCAGGTTGGCGGAACGGAACTCCTTCAGCTGCTCTTCCGCTTTCACCAATTTTTCGTGATATTCCTTCGTCTGCTTGTCGATGAAGTCGAACGCGTCCTGGCTTTCCTCGGATTTCACCCCCAGACTTTCGGAAATAAACAGCTCAGCGGCTTTCTGGGTGACCTTGAAGGTCCTCTCCGGCTCGATGTCCCGGTACTCGATCTTGATAAGGTCCTTGCCGACGTTGGTGATAGCCATACGCTTGGTAAGTCCCTTGATGATGTCTTCTTGCTGCGTGGGCGTGGGATTTTTTTTCATCCAGCCCCCCTGCTCCAGCAGCTGGCTCATGATTTTGCGGCCGAAGATGACTTCACGGGCCAGTCTCGAGCGATCCGCAACTTCCGTGGATACCGCAGCGCCCTGCATCAGGGGCTGAATGATCTTTTTGTCGTCAACAAGGATGGTGGATGAAGACGTGTAACCCTTCGGCCAGAGCAGGCCAAGCACCAGCATGAAAAGATTTATAAGCAGGAAAGAAACCACCATTGCCTTTCGGTAATGAAAGGACTCATGGATGAGCAGCTTGATTAGTTGATCCGGACGCAGGCTCATGTTCGCCCCTGCGTCAGAAAATTCTCTCAGGCACGGTCACGACATCGCCGGGCTTGAGATCAAAATTGGATTCGAGCTTTCCCTTGGTAAGGATATCGGCGAGATCGACGTCGAATATGTCGGTTTTTGTTTTTCCCTTGCGGTAGAGCTTGGTCCGGTTCGGCGAGGCGAAGTCATTGACGCCCCCCGCCTCCAGCACCGCGTCGAGCACCGTCATGCCCGGACGATAAGGCATGGAACGCGGGGTGCGCACGGCCCCCGTTACCCGCACGCGTGAAAGAAACTCATGGCTGCGCAACTCCGTCAGAATGACCGCGACATTCGGTTCACGGATATACGCCGACAGCTTTTCCTTGATGATCGCCGCGACCTGTGTGGGTGTGTTGCCGCCCGCCTGCACATCGCCGATCAGCGGCACCGATATTTTACCGTCCGGGCGTACCGGTACCGTCGTTGACAGTTCCGGATTGCGCCATACCGTAATCTGTATGCGATCATCGACTCCGATGCGATAATCGCCTTCCAAAAGCGAGGCAAAGCGGTTCGACTCCTCGCCCCCCTCGGCAGCATCCGGTACGGACTTGCAGCCTGAAACCAGAACAACCGTCACTGCCAACAACACGGAAAGAACGCGAAACAAATTCATTGTTACCTGCTTATTCATTATGCCCCAACAAAATACGCCACGAACCGGCCTGAATCCCCCGATAGGTTCAGCTTTGGCGCAATTGTTATTGGTATTGCGAGGACGGTTATATTGTCGGTTTGTTTTGCCGGCCAGCACAAACCGGTAGATCAATCACCGATAAAACGGTGATGCAGCATCCTGTCCTACCGTTCCACAAACGACGCGGGGGATTATACAGTTAATCCCGATAAATGTGATCTGCCGCAAACCGTCAGTCAAATTTCATAACGAAACATGGAGTTATCTTGCAGCCCCGGCAAACCAGTGGCTTGGGCCACGAGTAAAAATTGCTTTTCGCCCTTATAATCAGGGGCCTTGGCAATGCCGTCAACGGACGCCCCGGAATCCTGCGTACGACCACCTATCCATGACATTCGTTTGAAAATCCGCGAAATGATGTTCCGGCGCTGGATGTAACTCATGACCGAAAACTTCCTCAAAAACTATCGCACGCTCGGGGTTCAGCCCGGGGTCAGCTGGAAACAGTTGCGCCAGGCCTATAAAAAAATGGTCAATGCCTGGCACCCGGACCGGTTCCAGCAGGATGTCCGCCAGAAAAGGCTGGCCGAGGAGAAAACCAAGGAAATCACCCAGTCGTACAAGGAACTTGCCAATTACTACATGAAGTTTGGCGTCCTGCCTCTGCCCGTCGAGCAAGAGACGTCACCCGTTACCGGTGAGAGTACCGTCCCTGCCGGCCCCACAAAGGACCCGGCTGCCGAGGCCGGAATACCGGAACCCGCAGCGGCGGCGTCCGCCGGCGAATCCAGGCCCTGGATATCCAGACAGCGCGCCCGCATCATCGCCTCCCTGGCGCTGATCGGATCCGTCTATTACCTCTGGCAGTACACCCCCTGGGAACCAGGCAACCACGCCCTTGTGGAGGCGGGGCCCGTCATTCAGGCACCGACCGCCGCACCGGAACAGGAGGATGTCACGCCACCGGCCAAACATTTTACGACCGGGTCCTCGCTCGGCGAGGTCTATGCGATCCAGGGAGTTCCCACCCGCACCGAAAACAATGTCTGGCACTATGGCAATTCGAAAATCTACTTCGCCGCCGGCAAGGTCATTGGCTGGGAAGAAAGCATGGACAGTCCCTTGCGAGTCAGCCTGGTCCCCGGACAAACAGCGGACGACAACCGTTACTTCGGGAAAGGTTCAACGAAAGCGGAGGTCCTGGCGGCGCAAGGTGCGCCCGATCGCGATGCCGGAAACGTCTGGGAATACGGCGCTTCGCAGATTTACTTCGAGGGTGATCGCGTGAGGGAATGGCAGGAGGCGCCGCTGTATCCACTCAGGGTAAGACCGTAATCTCACCCTCGCGCCCCACGATTCAGCGCGCGCCCTTGCCGAAGAGGATCACCTGCGCGGTCTGAAAAAGAATAATCAGGTCCAGAAACAGGGTGTGGTTTTTCACGTAATAAAGGTCGTACTGCAATTTCTGCACGGCGTCCTCCACGGTCGCGCCGTAGGGATAACGTATCTGGGCCCATCCGGTAATGCCCGGCTTGACCGTGTGCCGTGACGGGTAGTAGGAAATTTTCTTGGTCAGATCCTCCACGAAAAACGGCCTTTCCGGACGCGGGCCGACGAAGCTCATGTCGCCCTTGAACACGTTGAAAACCTGCGGCAGCTCATCGATGCGCAACAGGCGGATAACCCGGCCCACGCGCGTCACCCGACTGTCCTGCTTTTTCGCCCACTGCGGGACACCGTCACGTTCGGCATCTTGGCGCATGCTGCGAAACTTCAGCACCCTGAAAACACGTCCATTCTCGCCAACGCGCTCCTGGCGGTAAAAAATCGGGCCGCCGCTTTCCAGCCAGATCAGCAACGCCGTTATCAGCATCACCGGCAAAGTCAGCAACAGCAATGCGCCGCTGGCGGCGACATCGAACATGCGCTTGGAGACGTCCTTCAGCGGGCTGCGGCCGAAACCGTCGGAGAATATCATCCAGCTTGGGTTCAGCGATTCGACCTGGATCTGGCCGGTCTCGCGCTCGAAGAAGGAAGACAGATCGACAACCTCGATGCCCGCCAGTTTGCACTCCAGCAACTGGTCTGCCGGCAGGCCGCCGCCGCGCCGCTCGCGCACGCCGACGACGATTTCATCGATCTTGTATTTTCTGGCGATGGAAAGAATGGGTCCCTTGTCGTGCAGTATCCGGGTGCGATCCAGGCAACAATCCGAATTGTTGAGAGGCAAGCAGCCCACCAGATTGAATTTGCGCTCTCCCTGTTCATCCCGCTCCAGCCCCTCGATCTTGGCGGTGCGGCTGCCGGCCCCCAGAAGCAACACGCGCCGGCGCATGGCATCCAGCTTGAACAGCCTGACAAAAACCAGCCGGGTCAGCGCCGTTCCCGCAAACGCAAGCAGGAACACAAGACCGAACGCGCCGCGACCGAGATGCAGATGCGGGAAAACATAGAAAACCAGCAGCATCACCACCAAACCGGCGACGAAGCTGGCCACGAAGCGGACAAGATGTCCCCATTCACCTTCCTGCTTGACGTCGCGTTGATGCAAGCCGAACGCCGTCATGATGCTGAGCATGACGAGGGTAAAAATCAGGGCTCGGGGGAATATGGGACCGAGGGATTCAATGTCGCTGGGATCTTCCCAGGAGAAACGCACCACCGCGCCGATATACATGGAGGCAAACAGCACCACCGCCTCGGTAACAGCCATGAGGAAAAGTGGTAACGGCACATAGTGCTTGAACAGTCGAATCATAGAGCAACTCTGTCGATCCTTTACAAAGGCCCCGTTACATCGCTCAATCGCCCGGACTCGAAATCGCAGTCTGCCGTGACAGACCGGATCCGGGTTTTCGAAGCCGCCCTCTTGGACAGCCTCGAAATTGAACGGTTACCTTGCAGGATGCAGCAATTACTGTGCCAGACGTACAAAATCGTTCTTATTTTCCACAAAACCCCCAAAGCTTAAGCCGCCCCGGGATTAATGCTTTTATTGAGACTCAACGGCAAAAAACAAAAAAGAGGGCTTGCCGCCCCCTTTTTTTTATATTTATATGGCGCGCCCGGAGAGATTCGAACTCCCGACCCTCAGGTTCGTAGCCTGATACTCTATCCAGCTGAGCTACGGGCGCTAAAAATCTGAACTAAAGAAGCCGCGCATTATACTGGACAGTGAATGGAATGAAAAAGGCCGGATTCAGCCTCAGGGGGAACAAAAATATCGGCGGAAAGCTGGCGGAGAGAGAGGGATTTGAACCCTCGATACGCTTTTGGCGTATACACCCTTAGCAGGGGTGCGCCTTCGACCACTCGGCCATCTCTCCTTGCAAGCGCAAATGCGCCTGCAAGGATACCTGCGCGCTCACGGCGCGTAAAGCAAAACCCCGGCGGTTCAGCCTTTGCCGCTGCCGTGCGCCAGACCCGGCATGGGATGGACCTGGCCCGATTCTTTCTCTTTCTTGATGCGCTCGTAGATTTCCTCGCGATGCACGGGGACCTCTTTGGGCGCATTTACGCCGATTCGCACCTGGTTACCCTTGATACCAAGCACGGTGACCTGAACATCGTCGCCAATGTTGAGGGTTTCGCCAATGCGTCGAGTAAGTATCAGCATTGTTCTGCACTCCTTTCGGTATTACCTGATTCCATAACGTTCCCTTTCCTTTTACCCGATCGCCCACCCCTGGCCGAACCGGCTCCTCAACAGGTTTGCCGCGCGTCTCCCTGACGAATTTCCGGCAAAGTTTCCCCTTGGCGGCAGGCGATACGACATATTCGGCGTCTCCCGCACACCGCCCACGGCCATCCCGGCCGCTCGGCTGAGTGCTAACTTACGGATATCGCAGGAAAATCCTGCCTATCCGTCCGTCTTCGCCTGCCTGTCTGTATCTATGCAGCTTCTGTGCCAGCTTTGGAGGGGGTCAAACCGGGGATTTATGGCTTTTGTTCGAGACCGAAGGCCTTGTGCAGGGAGCGTACCCCCAATTCCAGGTACTTTTCGTCGACCACCACGGAAATCTTGATCTCCGAGGTGGAGATCATCTGGATGTTGATACCTTCGTCCGCCAGGGTCCGGAACATCTGGCTGGCGATGCCGGCATGCGAGCGCATGCCCACGCCGACCACGGAGATTTTCACGATCTTGTCGTCGCCGCTGACCTCGCGCGCCTTCAGCTCCAGGGAAACCCGCTTCAGGATGTCCAGAGCCTTCTTGTAGTCGCCGCGATGAACCGTGAAGGTGAAGTCGGTGGTGCCGTCGGCGCCCACGTTCTGCACGATCATGTCCACGTTGATGTTGGCCTTGCCGATCTCGTTCAGGATATGGGCGGCGATGCCGGGCTTGTCCGGCACGCCGCGCACGGTGAGCTTGGCCTCGTCACGGTTGAACGCGATGCCTGATATGACTGGCGCTTCCATATTGTTTTCCTCATAGGTAATGAGCGTGCCCGGCCCTTCCGCGAAGGAGGACAGCACGCGCAACGGAACCCGGTACTTGCCGGCGAACTCGACCGAGCGGATCTGCAGCACCTTGGATCCGAGGCTCGCCAGCTCCAGCATCTCCTCGAAGGTGATGCGGTCCAGCCGCCGCGCCTCGGGCACGATACGCGGATCGGTGGTGTACACGCCGTCCACGTCGGTGTAGATCTGGCATTCATCGGCCTTGAGCGCCGCGGCCATGGCCACGCCCGTGGTATCCGAACCGCCGCGCCCCAGCGTGGTGATATTGCCATCTTCATCCACGCCCTGAAAACCGGCGACCACGACCACGCGTCCTTTGTTCAAATCATCGCGCACGCGCGACTCGTCGATATCGAGAATGCGCGCCTTTCCATAGACGTTGTCGGTGCGAATGTGGACCTGATGACCGGTATAGGAACGCGCCGGGCAACCTATTTTCTCGAGCGCCATGGCCAGCAAGGCGATCGTGGTTTGCTCGCCGGTCGCCAGCAATACATCGAGCTCGCGTGGCGACGGATCGGTGTTGATGGATCTGGCGAGCTTCAACAGCCGGTCGGTCTCGCCGCTCATGGCGGAAACCACCACGACCAGATCGTCGCCGTTCTTGCGCATGCGCGCGACCTTCTCGGCCACGGCATTGATGCGCTCGGGGCTGCCGACGGAGGTGCCGCCGTATTTCTGGACGATCAATGCCATGGATACCGGTTTCGCTTGTTGCTGGCTCCCCCTCTCCCCTTACCCTCTCCCGCAAGGGGAGAGGGGGAGTCGGGTACGCCTGCGGCGCGCTCTGAATTTTTGGGGCGCAAATTAAACCCGCTTTTGGAACGCGAGTAAACAGCCCGTAAGAGACAAAAACGGGCTGGAATTACTTCAGATTCTGCTCGACCCAGCCCGGCACGCTATCGAGGGCTGCCTGGAGACCAGCGGGATTGGTGCCGCCGGCCTGCGCCATGTCCGGGCGGCCACCGCCCTTGCCGCCCACGCCCGCAGCAACCTGGTTCACCAGCTCGCCGGCGTGCAGCCGACCCGCCAGCTCCTTGGTCACCCCGGCAATGAGCGTGACCTTGTCATCCGCGACGGCCGCCAGCACGATCGCCGCCGGCGCCAGCTTGTCCTTGAGACGGTCCAGCGCCTCGCGCAGTCCCTTGGCGTCCATCCCGTCCAGCCGACTGGCGAGCACCTTGATGCCCTTGACCTCTTTCGCTTCAGCCGCCAGGTCCTTGGAGCCGCCGGCAGCGAGCTTGCCACGCAGTTGATCCAGTTCCTTTTCCAGACCCTTGAGACGCTGGGTCAGTTGCTCGACCTTGCGCGGCACCTCCTCGGGGCTGGCGCGCAGCATCTCGGCCGCTTCGCGCAGCTTGTTCTCGCGTTCGTATAAATAGTTCAGCACGCCGGGCCCGGTGACGGCCTCGATGCGCCGCACGCCGGAGGCGACGCCGCCCTCGGAGACGATCTTGAACAGACCGATGTCGCCGGTACGGCGCACATGCGTGCCGCCGCACAGCTCGATCGAGTCGCCGATGTTCAGCACCCGCACCTCGTTGCCATACTTCTCGCCGAACAGCGCCATAGCGCCTTCCGCCTTCGCGGAGTCCATGTCCATGACGCGTGCCCGCGTGTCGTCGTTGTGCAGAATCTGCTCGTTAACGCGCCGCTCGACCTCGGTGATCTGCTCCGGGGTCATCGGCGCGGAATGGGAAAAATCGAAGCGCGTGTGCTGCTCGTCCACCCGCGAACCCTTCTGCTGCACATGCGCGCCGAGCACGTCGCGCAAGGCCTTGTGCATCAGGTGCGTGGCCGAGTGGTTGAGCACAGTGGCGCGGCGCAGCATGGCGTCGACCTCGGCCGTCACCTTGTCGCCAGCACGGAACTGGCCCTTCTCGACCCGACCCTGATGCACGTGAATCGCCCCATGTTTCTGCGTGTCCTCGACGCGGAACAGCGCCTCGCCAATGCGCAACACGCCGCGGTCGCCGACTTGGCCGCCGGATTCGGCGTAAAACGGGGTGCGGTCGAGCACGATATTTCCCGATTCACCGGCGCGCAGGTTGTCCGTCTGGGCGAGATCGGAACCGCGTGTGATTTGCAGGATTTTTCCTTCGTCGTTCAGCCGCTCGTAGCCGGTGAATTGCGTCGGCTGATCCACGGTGACGGCGCCAATCTCGGCAGTCTTGAACGATGAAGCCGCACGGGCGCGTTCGCGCTGGGCTTCCATTTCGCGCTCGAAGCCGGCCATGTCGAGTTTCAGGTTGCGCTCCAGAGCCACGTCACGCGTGAGATCCACCGGGAAACCATAAGTGTCATAGAGCTTGAAAGCGGTCGAACCTGAAATGGTGTCGCCCTTGAGCGCGGCAATATCGTCTTCGAGTATCCGCAATCCCTGATCGAGAGTTTCGTTGAAACGATCTTCTTCCTGTTGCAGTACACGCTCAACCTGTGCGCGCTCCTTGTTAAGCTCGGGATAGGCATCACCCATCTGCTGGCACAGCGGCCCGACCAGTTTGTAGAAGAACGTTTCAGTCGCGCCAAGCTTGTGACCATGTCGGATGGCGCGACGGATGATGCGCCGCAGCACGTATCCCCGGCCTTCGTTCGACGGCAGCACACCGTCGATGATCAGGAATGCCGCCGCCCGGATGTGGTCGGACACGACGTTCAGCGAATGGCTTTGATGATCGCTCGCGCCGGTGATCTCGACGGCGGCACGGATGAGGTTCTGGAACAGGTCGATCTGGTAATTGCTGTGCACGCCCTGCTGTACCGCCGAAATGCGTTCCAGACCCATGCCGGTATCGACGGACGGCTTGGGCAGCGGCGTGAGCTTGCCGCTGGCGTCGCGGTTGTACTGCATGAACACCAGGTTCCAGATCTCGACATAGCGGTCGCCGTCCTCGTCCGGCGAGCCGGGCGGCCCGCCGGGAATGCCGGGGCCGTGGTCGTAGAAGATCTCGGAACAGGGGCCGCAGGGACCGGTGTCGCCCATCTGCCAGAAATTCGAGCTTTCGCCCAGATACCCGAAACGCGTCGGGTCCACTTTCATTTCTTTCAGCCAGATGTCGGCGGCCTCGTGGTCATCCTTATATACCGTCACCCACAGCCGCTCCGGCGGCAGCTTCAGCTCCTGCGTCAGGAAATCCCAGGCATACTTGATGCCCTCGCGCTTGAAGTAATCGCCGAAACTGAAATTGCCCAGCATCTCGAAGAAGGTGTGGTGGCGCGAGGTGTAGCCGACGTTCTCGAGGTCGTTGTGCTTGCCGCCGGCGCGTACGCAGCGTTGCGAGCTGACCGCGCGCACGTAGGGGCGCTTTTCGAGACCAAGGAAGACTTCCTTGAACTGCACCATGCCGGCATTGGTGAACAGCAGGGTCGGGTCGTTCGCTGGCACCAGCGGGCTGGACGGCACGATCACATGGCCGTGACGTTTGAAAAAATCGAGGAAGCGCTGGCGGATTTCGCTGCTTTTCATGACGGGGACGAACTGAATTTATTTAAAAAGAATTAACCGCCAAGACGCCAAGAACGCCAAGGATTCGAATTCCCAATAATTGCTTTTCTTGGCGGCCTTGGCGCCTTGGCGGTTCAGAATCATATTAATTTCATATAGTCAGGGCTTCTAGTCCGACCCGCGAGGATCGAGTAATTGCTGTATTTGATCATAAGTGAAGCCGCGATATTGCAGGAAGCGCGCCTGGCGCGCGCGCTCGGTGTAATTCCTGGGTAAACGTGCCCCGAATTTCTTGCGTTGTACGCGCCGGATATCGTCGATCCAGTCCCGGCTCGTGGCATCGAGCCAGTTGGCGATCGCCTCCGGCGCCACCCCTTTTTCCTGTAACTCTTTTTGAATCCGCAACGGGCCGTAACCGCGATTGCGTCGCGCCTGGATCAGGCTTTCCATGAAGCGGTCATCGGACAACAGCCGCTCCGTTTCGAGCTGCCTGACCACCTCGGCGGCTATCGCCTCGGCGCACCCCTTTTTGAGCAACTTATTATATATCTCCCGCCGGCTGTGTTCGCGTCTGGCGAGCCAGCCAAGCGCCAGCTGGCGCGCCCGCGGGAGATCGACTTCCGGCGTTTCCTGCCTCAGGCCTCTTCCTCCGCTGTGGCTTCCTCGGCCTCGTCTTCCGCGCCCGTGGCCTGGGCGGAGACAACCGCTTTTTCACGGATGCGCTTCTCGATCTCGGCGGCGATGTCCGGGTTGTCCTTCAGGAACTGGCGGGCGTTGTCCTTGCCCTGGCCGATGCGCTCCTTGTTGAAGCTGTACCAGGCGCCGGTCTTCTCGACGATGCCGCTCTCGGAGCCGATGTCGACGAGCTCGCCTTCCTTCGAGATGCCTTCATTGTAAATGATGTCGAACTCGGTCTGGCGGAACGGCGGTGCGACCTTGTTCTTGACCACCTTCACCCGCGTCTGGCTGCCGATGACTTCCTCGCCCTTCTTGATGGCGCCGATGCGGCGGATGTCGAGGCGCACCGAGGCGTAGAACTTGAGCGCGTTGCCGCCGGTGGTGGTCTCGGGGTTGCCAAACATGACACCGATTTTCATGCGGATCTGGTTGATGAACACCACCAGGGTGTTGGAACGCTTGATATTGGCGGTCAGTTTGCGCAGTGCCTGGCTCATCAGGCGCGCCTGCAGGCCCATGTGCGAGTCACCCATCTCGCCCTCGATCTCAGCCTTGGGCGTCAGCGCCGCCACCGAGTCGATGACCACGATGTCCACGCCGCCCGAACGCACCAGCATGTCGGCGATTTCCAGCGCCTGCTCGCCGGAATCCGGCTGGGATACCAGCAGATCATCAATGTTCACGCCGAGTTTCTTGGCATACAGGGGGTCGAGGGCATGCTCGGCGTCAATGAAGGCCGCCGCACCGCCCAATTTCTGGATCTGGGCCACCACGGACAGGGACAGCGTGGTTTTGCCCGAGGATTCCGGGCCGTAAATTTCGACCACCCGGCCGCGCGGCAGACCGCCGATACCGAGGGCGATATCCAGCCCCAGCGAACCGGTGGAAACCGCCTCCACCTGCTGCACCACCCCGGCGTCGCCGAGGCGCATGACCGAGCCCTTGCCGAATTGCTTCTCGATCTGTCCCAGGGCCATGTTCAACGCCTTGGTCTTGTTCGTGTCCATGCTGTTCTCCTGCGGCAATCCGCCGAAACGGTGTTCAGTTTATGAAAAGCTGTATGTGAAAACGATTATTCCACAGTTCCCATCAAATGGCCTAGCCCCGCGCGGACTCCGCCTGCCACGGCACTAAAACCCGACCTTACAAACCAGGGGTTGATGTCGCGCCGCGCACCTCTGATTCACAGGGCGGGTTAGGCGGTTTTTGCCGTAACCCGCGAATGATTCTTGCAGGCGTGCACGCTTCTCATCCGGCGCAATACGCTTCGCTATTGCGCCCTACGCATGCCGGCTAAGCTTGTTGATTCAGCGAATAAAATCCAGCACGCCCTGTAGCGCCGCCGCCACCGCCTGCCGGCGCACGCTCTCGCGGTCCCCGGAAAACACCTGCTTGATGCTATTGGTGTCGCGCTTCTTGCCGGCCCAGGCGAAACACACGGTGCCGACCGGTTTCTCCGGCGTGCCGCCGCTCGGGCCGGCGATGCCGGTGATCGCGAGCGCGACCTGCGCGTGGGAATGGGTCAGGGCGCCCTCGGCCATGGCACGCGCGGTCTGCTCGCTCACGGCACCGTAGCGCGACAGGATGGTCGTTTTCACGCCCAGCATCTCGCGTTTGGCCAGGTTGGTGTAAGCAACGAAACCGCGCTCGAACCATTCGGAGCTACCGGACACCGAGGTGATCATCTGCGCCACCCAGCCGCCAGTGCAGGATTCGGCCGTGACCAGCATCAAACCCTGGCGTTTCAGTTCATGGCTGACGGCACGTGCCAGTGTTTCGATTTCCATGCGCGCAAGGATAACGCGACAGCCGCTTCGGCGACAGGCCGCTTATCCAATTAACATGCGCACGCCCAGCACCGCCAGGAACACGGCGAAGAAGCGCCGCAGCACGGTGACCGGCAGGGTGTGCGTGAGCTTCGCGCCGAGCGGGGCGAACAACAGGCTGGATACCACAATCCCGGCAAACGCCGGCCAATAAAGATAGCCGCTGCTCCATTCAGGAAGACCGCTGTTATTCCAGCCGGTGGCGACAAAACCGGCGGCGCCGGCCAGGGCGATGGGCAGACCGCAGGCGCTGGACGTGGCCACCGCCTGCCGCAGGGAAAAGTTGCACCACACCAGGAACGGGGTGGTCAGTGTGCCGCCGCCGATGCCGAGCGCCGCTGAAATCGCGCCGATCACGCCGCCGGCGATGTTCGTGCCCACGCTGCCTGGCAAGTGGCCGCGCGGCGCCACCATGAGGTTGAAGCCGATCTGCGCCGCCACCAGCAATTCGAAAACACCGAACCACAGGCGCATCGCCTTGGTCGGCAGGAAATCGGCGATCACCGCGCCCAACAGTGCCCCGACCACAATGCCGGGCGTGAGCCGGCGGAACACGTCCCACTGCACCGCGCCATGCCGGTGATGCGCGCGCATGGAGGAAATCGAGGTGATGGCGATGGTCGCGAGCGAGGTGCCGATGGCCAGATGCACGATCACCTCCGGGGAAACGCCCTGCCCCTGAAAAACGAACACCAGCACCGGAACGATGATGAGCCCGCCACCGACGCCGAGCAGGCCGGCGATCAGGCCGACGAAGGCGCCGACCACCAGATAGATGAGCAGGGTTTCCATGCGTCAGTTTCCGGCCAGCTGATAGAGCTGAAACAGCACGAAACCCGTCGCCGAGAGGAAACCGGCGAGCGGAATCCAGGCCGGATAAATTGTTATCCCTTCCGGGCGCGGATGCTTGCGCTTGATGCGCACCAGCGACAGATTGACCAGGGCGAACACTATCAGGATGACAAAACTCGTCGCCTTCGCCAGCGTCACCAGCGGCAGCCACAGGGCCAGGGCCAGGACAATCGCGGTGGCCACGGCCGTGGCCAGCAGCGGTGTCCGCGTGCGCGCATGGACTTTCCCCAGCGCGCGATGCAGCCAGCCCTCGCGGCTCATGCCGTACAAAACGCGCGCAGCCATGATGATCTGGATCAACGCGCCGTTCACCACGGCGAAGATGCTGATCAGACTGATGAGCGTCGGCGCGGAACCGGTGGCCCGCTCGTAAATCAGCGCCAACGGCGCGCGGCTCTGCGCCAGTTCAGCCGGCGGCAAGGCCAGCACCGCCACCAGCGCCACCAGCAGGTACAGGACGGTTGAAATCACGATCGTGATGACAATGGCGAGCGGCAGGATGCGCCCCGGGTCCTTGACCTCCTCGGCCACGTTCACCATGTCCTCGAAACCGATGAAGGCATAGAACGCGAGAAATGCCCCCAGCATGATTCCCAGCCACACCCCGGTGTCGGGCGGCGGAATCAACTCCGGCAGGCGCGCCGGCAATGTACCCAGGCTGTCGCCCGCCACCAGGATAACCAGAATCAGCCCGCCGACTTCGAACAGCGTGATCAGCGACGCCGCCATCACCGACTCGCTGATGCCCCAGGCCGCCAGCGCACCCAGCAGCAGCACCAGCAGCGTGACGGCGAGCCAGTCGGGCACCGGCACGAACACATGCAGATAACCGACGAAGCCGTTCGCGATCGTGGCCGCCGAGACCACGCCCGTCAGGATGATCAGAAATCCCACCAGCACCGACAGCACGCGCCGCTGCAGCCCTTCCTGCACATACACCGCCTCGCCCGCGCTGCGCGGATAACGCGCCGACAGTTCGGCATAGGACAGGCCCGTCAAACCCGCCAGCACCGCCGCCACGATGAACGAGACCGGCGCGTACAGGCCGGCCAGGCCCGCCACCTTGCCGACCAGCACGTAAATGCCGGCGCCGAGGATGGTGCCGAGGCCATACAGGACCAGCTGCGCCAGGGACAGCGTGCGTTTGAGTTCCGCAACGGGTGTCATGTGATTATCCTGTCTCAAATATCCATTTATAAGATTTCAGAACCACAGATGAACACAGATAAACACGGATAACACATCTCGTTGATTTTTTTATCTGTGTCCATCCGTGTTCATCTGTGGTTACAAAAACTTATTTTGAGATAGCTTCTGGCTCATTTCGCCAGAAACACAATCCCCTGCAGCACCGCCAGAGAGTACAAACCGGCCAGGGCATCGTCCAGCATGTTGCCGAATCCACCCCGGATCCGGCGCTCGAGCTGGCGGATGGGAAACGGCTTCCAGATGTCGAACAGCCGGAAAAGGAGAAATCCCGCCACGATCCATACCCATCCTGCGGGGGCCATGTACATGGTAATAAGGTATCCGACGATCTCGTCCCACACGATGCCGGGATGGTCATGCACGCCCAGGTCACGTTCCGTCACCTGACACAACCACACGCCCAGCCCGAACAACGCCAGCACGGTAACGGCGTAGCTCAATGCCGACAGGGGTTGCAGCAACAGATAGGCCGCGATGCCAACCAGCGTGCCGAAGGTGCCCGGCGCCACCGGCGCCTTGCCGGCGCCGAATCCGAAGGCGAGGAAATGTGCGAGCCTGCGCAACGCGATCATGGGCGGAGACACAATGTCATGCGGGCGAGGCCTCGCGCGCCTCCTGGCGGGTGGAATTATCGCGCGCGAAGAAGGCTACGACGTCCTGCAAGGTCCGGGTCAGCGGCATGGGCGGCAGGCTGGCGAGGAAGGTCTTGCCGTAGCCCTTGCTCAACAGGCGCGGGTCGCACAGCATCAGCACGCCATGATCGCTTTCGTCGCGAATCAGGCGGCCGACACCCTGCTTCAGGGTGATCACGGCTTCCGGCAGCTGGTAGTCGGCGAACGGGCTGCGCCCGGCCTGTTCCATCGCCGCCGCGCGCGCCTGCAGCACCGGGTCGTCGGGTGAGGCGAACGGGAGTTTGTCGATGATCACGCAGGACAGCGCTTCGCCGCGCACGTCCACGCCTTCCCAGAAACTGCTGGTGCCGAGCAGCACGGCGTTGCCCAGGTCGCGAAAACGCCGCAACAATTCCGAGCGCGGGGCATCGCCCTGCACCAGCAGGGGAAAATCCAGTGCATCACGCAGACGCGCAGCGGCAGCCTTGAGGGCGCGATGACTGGTGAACAGGATGAACGCACGTCCGCGGCTGGCCTGCAGTACCGGCAGCGCGGCGTCGATCACGCGGTCCGTGTAATCCGGCGCCGACGGGACGGGCAGACCGGGCGGAATATATAAAAGCGTCTGTTGCGCATAATCAAAAGGGCTGTCCCACTGCCCGGTTTCGGCATCTTCGAGCCCCAACCGCGCCTGAAAGTGGACAAAGCTTTTTTTGACCGCGAGCGTGGCGGAGGTGAATATCCAGGCCTTCTTGCCGTTGCCGGTGTGGCTCCGGAAGGAAGCAGCAATATCGAGCGGCGTGAGATACAGCATGAAGCTGCGCGCCGTGGTCTCGAACCAGGCGACATAATCCGCCGGCGTGCTCTCGCTGATCATCAGCAGCCGGTCCAGCAGGTCCGAGGCACGGCGGGCGCCATTGGCCAACCCCTGTCCCTTGCCCGCGGCCTGGTCCAGCGCCGCGGACAAGTTCGTCAGGCGCGTTTTCACTTCGGCCAGCGCCGCGTGCACCGCCTTGGCGTTTTCCAGTTTGTCCCAGGCATCGCGGCGCGGCTCCACGCCGAACGCCAGGCGGAAATCGGCCACCGCCTTTTCCAGCGCTTGCGCCGCCGCTGGCAGCCCGGCAACGCCGCTGTGCTCCTTAAGATCTTCGGCGATGCTGTCACGGCACAGGCTGACGAGCTGATGGCTGCTGAGCGAAATGCCGAGAAAATTCGACGCCACCTCCGGCAGCTGATGCGCCTCGTCGAAAATGACCGCCTCCACGCCCGGCAGCAGCTGGCCGAAGCCTTCCTCGCGCAGGGCCAGATCGGCGAAGAACAGATGATGATTGACCACCACCACGTCCGCGGCCAGTGCCTCGCGCCGCGCGCGGTTGACGAAACATTCGTCGTAATGCGCGCAGGAACTTCCGAGGCAGTTATCGGCGGTGGAGGTCACCCGCGGCCATAAATCGGAATCCTCGGGAATCGCGTTCATCTCGGCGATGTCGCCGCGCCGGGTGTGTCCGCCCCACTCGCGGATGCGCACCAGATTCGACTGGTCGCGCCGGCCGGCGAGACGTCCGTCCGTTTCCAGGCTGTCGAGACGGTAGCGGCAGAGATAATTGGAGCGGCCCTTGAGCAGGGCCGTGCTGACCGGCACCGCCAGCGCGTCTCGTACCAGCGGCAGGTCACGGTGATACAGCTGGTCCTGCAGGTGACGGGTGCCGGTCGAGATCAGGATTTTCCGGCCGGACAACAGCGCCGGCACCAGGTAGGCAAAGGTCTTGCCGGTGCCGGTTCCCGACTCGGCGATGAAAGCGGAATAATCCGCCAGCGCCTGCTCGATGCGTTCCGCCATTTCCTGTTGCGCGCGGCGCGGCGTGAAGCCTTCCAGCCGCGCGGCGAGCGGCCCGTCGGCACCGAGGATGTCCTTGCTGGAAATGACGGTTGAAATGGCTTGCTGCTCCTTGCGCCCGGAAAGTACCGGCGATAAGCTGGCGCGAAGCATACATTATATAGAGCTCATTCATAACCATGCGGGTCGAATCCAGGCACTTGTCCGCACATGCGCCAACACGGCCTGCCATGCTCCCTCATCTAATAATAAGAGGCACAGCGATCATCCTTTGTGGCCTGGTCCTGAATGCCTGCTCCATGGGCCAGATGGTGGCGCGCTCGTCGCTGTCCATCCTCGACAGCGGCAATGTCGCCATGAACCGCGAGACCGATCTGGAACTCGCGCGCGCCGCAATCCCGGCCAACCTCAAACTGATCGAAGGGCTGATCCTGGAACTCCCGGACAACGCCGAACTGCGGCTGCAGGCGGCCCAGGGGTTTTACGGTTACGCCTACGGCTTCATCGAGGATGACGACAGCCAGCGCGCCTCCGCGCTGTACCGCCGCGGCCTGGAACACGCCCTGCGGGCGCTGGCGGTCGCGGGGGTTTCCGGCGACGTCGCCGCCCAGCCCCAGGAGGAGCTGGAGCGTCAACTCGCCACGCTCGACAACAGCGCCGTGCCGGCGCTGTTCTGGTCCGCCACCTGCTGGGGCAAGTGGATCGACATGAACCGCGACGAACCGGCGCGCATCGCCGAGATGGGCAAGGCGGCGGCGCTGATGGCGCGCGTGCTCGAACTTGACGAAAACTATTACCACGGCGGCGCGCACCTGTTCTTCGGCGTCTATTACGGCGCCAAACCGCCGATGCTGGGCGGCGACTTCGAGCTCTCCGCCCGCCACTTCGACAAGGCCCGCGCCGTTACCGGCGGGAAGCTGCTGCTGGCCGACCTGCTGCGGGCCCAGTATCTCGCGCGCCAGCAACTCGACCGCCGGCAGTTCCACGAACGTCTGACCGCGATCGTCAATGCCCCGTCCGATGTATTTCCGGAAATGGCGCTGGTCAATGCCATTGCCAAGCAAAAAGCCGGACAATTACTCGCCAAAGAAAAAGAATGGTTTTGAGAAAATTTTGCGCGCTGTTGCTGTTGATGCTCTGGCTTCCCGTGACGCAGGCGCAGGACACCTATGTCCTCAAATTCGCCACGCTGGCGCCGCAAGGCTCCACCTGGATGAACATCATCGCCGACTGGGCCAAGGCCGTGGAGCAGGAAAGCCGGGGGCGGCTCACATTCAAGCTCTATTCCGGCGGCGTCTCGGGCGACGAGCCCGATGTGCTGCGCAAGATCCGTTTCGGCCAGTTGCACGGTGGCGCCATGACCGGGCACGGCATCGGCTACATCTATTCGCCGGTGCGCGTGCTGGAAATCCCGTTCCTGTTCCGCAGCTACGACGAGATCGATCATGTGCGCGCGCAACTCATGCCGGACATCCGCAAGGGATTCCGTGACAACGGCTTCGAGCTGCTCGGCTGGATGGAAGTCGGCTTCATCCAGCTTTTCTCCAAACACCCCATCTACTCCCTCGAAGACCTGAGGAAGCGGCGCATCTGGCTGTGGCAGGGAGATCCCCTGGGCACCGCCTTCTTCACCGCCAGCGGCATCTCGCCGGTGCCGCTGCCGATCACCGAGGTTTTCACCAGCCTCTCCACCGGCCTGATCGACACCACCATCGCGCCGCCGCTCGGCGCCATCGCGCTGCAATGGTTTTCCAAAACACCCTACATGACCGAGATCCCGGTGATGGACGGCATCGGCGGGCTGCTGGTGTCGCGCCAGTTCTTCGACAAGCTGCCGGCGGACCTGCAGGAGCTGCTGCGCCGCACCGGTGACGAAGCCGGGAAGCGCCTGCTCGTGGAAACCCGGCGCGACAACGCGAAAAGCCTGCAAGTGCTGAAGCAGCACGGCATTACCTTTACCAACGAATGGAAGGACAGCGACGCCGTGCTTTACGACCTGCGCGATCGCGCCGCCGCGGCGCTTGCCAAGGACAATTACATCCCGGCCGCGCTGTACACGCGCGCGCGCCGGGAACTGGACGCCTACCGCGCGCGCAAAGGCAAGCAGTGACCGGACAGGACTCGCACTCCGCCCGCAACCGCACCTGGACCGCCAGGCTCGAGTATTATTTCACCGGCATCGAAAGCGCCTTCGCCATTTTCGGGCTGGCCCTGATGCTCGCCCTGTCGCTGGTCGAAATCGTCCTGCGCAATTTCCTGCACTACTCGATTCCCGGCGCCGACGTCCTGATCCGCCACCTGGTCCTGTGGGTGAGTTTTCTCGGCGCCGTGATGGCGGTGCGTGAACGTCACATCAAGGTGGAAATCATCGCCGCCTGGCTGCCCGAGATCTGGCACCGCCGCCTCGAGCGGCCGATTTTCCTGTTCTCCGCGCTGGTCTGCGGCGTCATCGGCTGGGCGGCGGCGCGATTCTGGTACCAGGAGTGGCTCAACGCTCCCGCCGGCGAGCAATGGATCGCCCTGCTCAGCATCGTCATCCCGATGGGTTTCGTGCTGCTGACGCTGCACTTCGCAATGCGCTTCGTGATCGGTCCGCGCGCACGCGCGCGCACCCCATGACGCTCGCCATCGTTGCCTTGCTGGTCCTGATTGCCGCCCTCGGCGTGCCCTTGTTCGTGGTGCTGGGGGCCGGCAGCCTGATCGCCACGCACGCGGCCGGTCTCGATCCGGCCGTCATGCTGGTGGAAATGCTGCGGCTCACGTCCTCGCCCAACCTCATGGCGATTCCGCTGTTCACGCTCGCGGGGGTCACGCTCGCGCGCGGTGGCGCGCCGCAACGGCTGGTGCAACTGTTCAATGCCGGCTTCGGCTGGATGCCGGGCGGACTGGCGGTCGTGGCGCTCACGGTCTGCGCCTTCTTCACCGCGTTCTCCGGCGCTTCCGGCGTCACCATCCTGGCGCTCGGCGGCCTGCTGTATCCGATGCTGACGGGCGAAAACTATTCGAAGCGCTTCTCGCTCGGACTGCTGACGGCTTCCGGATCGCTCGGCCTGCTGTTCCCGCCCAGCCTGGCGGTACTGCTGTACGGCATCGTCGCGGGCGTCAGCATCGAACATCTCTTCACCGCCGGCATCGTGCCCGGAACGATCCTGCTGGTCATGCTGGCGCTCTACGCCATGGTCACCTCCCACCGCATCGGCATTCCCCGGCACACGTTTTCCTTCGCGGCACTGGTCGCCGCCGCGCGCGCCGGATTCTGGGACATCCTGCTGCCCGTTGGCATCATCGGCGGGCTGCTGGGCGGCTACGTGACCGTGACTGAGGCGGCGTCCTGCGCCGCGGCCTGGGCGCTGCTGCTGGAAACCGTGATCCACCGGCGCCTGAATACGCGCGCCGTGTATTACGGGGTATTCCGTGAAACCTGCGTGCTGGTGGGCAGCCTGCTGATCATCCTCGGCATCGCGCTCGGCCTGACCAACCTCCTGATCGACGCCCAGGTACCCATGAAGATGCTGTCCCTGCTCGAGCAGGACGTGCACAGCCAGCTGCAATTCCTGCTGCTACTCAATATTTTCCTGCTGGCCGTCGGCTGCGTCATGGATATTTTTTCCGCCACCATGGTGATCGTGCCGCTGATCCTGCCGCTGGCGCAGCATTTCGGGGTCGATCCGGTGCACCTCGGTATCATCTTCCTGGCCAACCTGGAGATCGGCTATCTCACCCCGCCGGTCGGCATCAACCTGTTCCTCGCCAGCCAGCGCTTCCGCGAGCCCATCCTGGGCCTGTTCCGCGCCGCCCTGCCGTTTCTCCTTATTATGCTGGTCTGGCTGGCGCTGGTGACCTACCTCCCGCCGCTTTCGCTGTGGTGGAAGAAAATATAGGGCTGTCGCGTCTATCTCCGCATCGGCTGAAATTATAAATTGGATGCGGAGGACTAGCGGTGACCTGTTCCAGCCTGCTTTTCAAAATCTTCGGTCGTTCGCGCGGTTAACGGGACCTTGCCGTAAGCCTTTTACGGTATCGTCACGACAACCATGCAGCGTGCAATAACCCGGGCCTGGATCGGCCTGATCGCCTTGTGCGCCATCGCGCCGCGGATCGCTGTCGCCGGATCCGATCCCGTCATTTTCGGAGTATTCCCCCGCTGGAACGCGCAGATCACGGTGCGCCACTTCACGCCGCTGGCGGCGCAGCTGGCGCGCGAGCTGGGCCGTCCCGTGCGTATCGAAACCGACAAGGATTTCGACTCCTTCATGCGCCGGGTCTATGCCGGGGAATTCGACGTGGTGCACCTGAACCAGATGCAATACGTACAGGCCCACAAGACAGCGGGCTACCGGGCCATCGCCAAGCTGTGCGACAACCCCGACTGCACGATCAGGGCGATCATCGTCACGCGCCGGGACTCGAAACTCGCAAAAGTCCGCGATCTGAAAGGCAAGACCATCGCCTTCGGCGATCCCGGCGCGATGGTGAGCCACGTGCTGGCGAAATCGCTGCTGCTGGAATCGGCGCTGGGGCCGGAACAGTACCGGACGATATTCACCAAAAATCCACCCAATGCCCTGCTGGCCGTGTACAACGGCGAGGCGGATGCCGCGGGTGTGGGTCCGCCTGTGTTTCAGCAACCCGAAATTCGCCAGCGGCTCGACCTCCGCGAGCTGCGGATACTGGCGGAGAGCCGGCCGATTCCGCATCTGCCGATCGCCGTGCGCCGCGACATGGATGCGAAACTGGCGCAGCGCATCCAGCAGATACTGACCGGACTCCTGCGCCGGCCCGAAGGACGGGAAATTCTCAAAAAGCTCGGCATCGAACGGTTCGAGGCGGCCGACGACGATCAATATGCGCTCGTCAGGCATCTGATGGAGGAGGAAGCCGGTGCACAGTGACCGGTGGATCCCCCGGTGGCACGGCATCCAGGCGCGCTTCCTGCCGGTGCTGGCAACATTCGTCATCGTCTCCATGGCGGCGCTGGGCATCACCCTGTATTTCAACCAGCGCCATATCACCCTGAACCGCTTCGAGCAGGACACGCAAAACCTCCGGCAGGTGTTGCAGGACAAGGGGAATGCCTATTCCACTTTTCTCGCGCGCATCGCGCCCCAGGGCATCCTCGCGCACGATTATCTCCTGCTCGAAGGCTACACCGAGGAACTTTCCGCCGATGCCGATGTGGTCTATGCCGTGATCCTCAACCGCGGCCACCGGCCCATCACGCATTTCCTCAAGCGTTCCGATGCACCGGACGGCGTCGTCAACCGCGCCGGCGTGAAACCGGAACAATTCATGGAATCCCTGGCGCAAGCACGCGCCGACACCAGCCTGCTCATCGTCAGGCGCGACATCGATTACAACGGCACGATCCTGGGCAGCGTCGAAGTCGGTCTTTCCCGGGAAAAAATCGCCAGCACCCTCGCTGAGCTCAAGGTCAGCCTGGAACAGGAATTGCGCCGCATTGCCATGCTGACCGGGGGCGAGATACTGATCGCCCTCGTCATCCTGATTCTCATGAGCGAGATGGCGTTTCATCGGCTGGTGATGCGGCCGATCCGGGCCCTGGGCACGGACATGGCGCGCGTGCAGGCGGGCAACCTCGGCGCGCGCACCCGCGTGGACCGCGAGGACGAGATTGGCTGGCTGGCGCGCGGTTTCAACAAAATGGCGGCCGATCTCCAGGATCACGTGCATAAAATCGAGGAACAACGCCTGGCCTACAAGGACATGCACGACTACCTGGCGAACATTCTCGACAACTCGGCGGACATGATCGCCACCACGGCGCTCGACGGCTCCATCGTGGAGTTCAATGCCGCGGCGGAACGCATTCTCGGCTACCGGCGCGACGAAGTGGTGAACCGGGCCTCGTCCTCGCTGTACTGCGATCCGCAGGAACGCGACCGCCTGTACGACAGCGCGCAAAACGGCCAGGTGGTACAGAACGCCGAAATCCGCCTGCGGTGCAAAAACGGCGAAATGATCGACGCGGAACTGACGCTGTCGCCGTTGCGCGACAACGCCGGGAACCTCATCGGCACGGTGTGCATCGGGCGGGACATCACGCGTGCCAAGGCCATGCGACGCGACTTGATCCAGGCGGAGAAGATGGCCTCGGTGGGCCAGGTTTCAGCATGGATCGCGCACCAGATCCGCAATTCGCTCGGCAGAATCCTGATGGTCGCCTCGGCGATGCAACCGGGGCGCGACGGCACCGAGGAGCAGCAGCAGACCTGTCGCAACCTGAAGTCTTCGATTGCCGGAATGGACAACATCGTTTCCGATCTGCTCGATTACAGTCGCACGCTTTCGCTGCATCCGACGCCAGCCGATCTCAACAGCGTGCTTGACGATCTGCTTGCCTCCCACGCTGACGGCGGCCTCAACGGCCACCACCGCATCGAGCGCGTATTCGGCCCGGATCTGCCGCTGGTACGGATAGACGTGTTCAAGATGGAACAGGCCCTGGGCAACGTGCTCAAGAACGCCATGCAGGCCATGCCGGGCGAGGGAACACTGCGGGTGGAGACACGCCGCGGTCCCGGCGCGCGGCAGGTGACCGTGATGGTGCAGGACAGCGGTCCGGGCATTCCGCCGGAAAACCTGCAAAAGGTATTTCGCCCCTTTTTCACAACCAAACCCGGTGGCACCGGGCTGGGCCTGGCGATCGCCTCGCGTATTGTCGAGGCGCACGGGGGCCGCGTGGCGGTCGAAAGCGCCGAAGGGCGGGGAGCCGCGTTCATTTTCATCCTGCCGGAGGTACCGCCGCGATGAACCGCAACACCATCCTGGTTGTCGACGATCAGAGCGCTCACCGCGACCTCTGCCGTTCCGCCCTGAATGACGCCGGCTTCGCCGTGGTCACGGCGTCTTCCGGCGCGGAAGCGCTGGAGCGTCTGCGCGGCGCCAGCTTCGGTCTGGTGCTCACCGACCAGATCATGCCGGGCATGTCCGGGCTCGAGTTGCTGCGGGATATCCACCGTGAACGGCCGCGGCTTCCGGTCATCATCGTGACGGCTCACGGGACCGTCGAAACCGCCGTGGACGCCATGAAAGCCGGCGCCAGCGATTTCATACCGAAGCCGTTCACGCCGGAAGAACTGCTGCTGGTGGTGCGGCGCGTACTGGAACATCAGGATCTGGTGGAGGAAGTGCGCGCCCTGCGCGAGCGTGTCGGCGATCCATACCGTTTCGACCGCATCGTCAGCAAAAGTCCCAAAATGTCCGAAATCTTCGAGATGGTCCGCAATCTCGCCGACCTGGACACCACGGTGCTGATCACCGGCGAGACCGGCACCGGCAAGGAGCTGGTCGCGCACGCGATACATTACAACAGTTACCGGCGTGACCAGCGTTTTGTCCGCATCAACTGCGGGGCGCTGACCGAGACCCTGCTGGAAAGCGAGCTGTTCGGGCATGAACGCGGTGCGTTTTCCGGCGCCGTGCAGGCGCGCCGCGGAAAGTTCGAATACGCCTCGGGCGGCACCCTGCTGCTGGATGAAATCGGCGATATTTCCCAGGCCATGCAACTGAAGCTGCTGCGCGTCTTGCAGGAGAAGGAAATCCAGCGCGTGGGCGGCAACGAGACTATCGCCGTGGACGTGCGCATCCTGGCCACGACCAACAAGAACCTGGAGCAGGCGATGGCGGCGGGAGCGTTTCGTTCGGACCTGTATTACCGGCTGAACGTGGCGCGCATCCAGCTGCCGCCGCTGCGTGAGCGCATGGAAGACGTGCCGCTGCTCGCCGAACACTTCCTTCGCGTTTTTTGCGAAAAAACCGGCCGTACGCTGCGTGGCATCGGTCGCGAAGCGATGAACGCGATGATGGATTACGACTGGCCCGGCAACGTGCGCGAACTGGCCAATGCCATCGAACGGGCCGCGGTCATGGCGAAAGAGGACCATATCGCCGGCATCGAATTGCCCCTGCGTCCGGAACGCCAGCGGCCGGAAGAATCCGATGCCTGCCTTATCGACCTGCCGTTCAAGGATGGCCGGCAACGCGCTCTCGCGCATTATGAAAAAACCTATCTGGTCCAGTGTCTGCGCCGTTATCACGGCAACATCGGCCAGAGCGCGCAACATTGCGGCATCGACGCCAAGACGTTTTACCGCAAGATGCAGGAATACGGCCTGGACAAGCGTGACTTCAAAAATATCGAGGAGCCCGTCGAATCCGGCTGACGGCGCCCCGGATTCCGCATCACCCCCTTCCTGCACGACATTCAAATCGGGCATGGCCGGTGCAATCGGGCGATCATGCCCGCCCTGTCGTGCCCGATTCTCACCGCACCTCCGTCCGAACACGGATGTGCTCACACCAACATCCTAATTTCACGGGAAATATTTTTCCGGCGGCACGACGCGCCGTGCCGCAACAAGCGGCACAACTCTTGCTCCCGATAGCACGGCGTTCGCGCACCCGTTACGGGAACGCGGATGAACCAGAACTATTCACACAACCTGGAGGAGCATTTCCCATGAAAATTTCCCGTTTTCAAAAAACGGTGCTGGCGCTGGGCCTTTCCGCGCTCGCCACCACCGTGTCGCTGCCACCGGCATTCGCCGGTTCCGGCAAGGTGACACTGATTCAGACCGGCGACATCCACGGCCACCTGGTGCCGCGGCCAAACCTGCGCAGCGATGCCATCGACAGCAAGATGGAAGGCGGCGTGGCGCGCATGTACACGGTCATCAAGCAGATGCGCAACGACGCCACCAAGTGCGCATACGTCAGCGGGAAAAAGGTATGCACCGACTATTCCCTGCTGCTCAACACCGGCGATACCTTGCAGGGCTCGGGAGAGGCGCTGTTTTCCCGCGGCCAGGCCATGATCGACGTGCTCAATAACTTCGGCTTCGTGGCCCACGCCCCCGGCAACTGGGACTTCCTCTACGGGCCGGCCCGTTTCGAGGAAACCTTCAAGGGCACCGCGACCACCCCGCCCCTGGCCAACTGGAACGCGATGGCGTCGAATCTTTATTACACCAACCAGTTTGACGATGCGGCCGTGTGCGGCGTGACGGCGACGGATCCGGCGACCGGAACGGTCCGTCCGCGCAAGCGCGTGCTGCCAACCTACATGATCAAGCAGGTCGGCAACGTCAAGGTCGGCATCCTGGGCATGACCACGGCACGCGCCATTGCCGCGGTCGGCACCAGCGTGACCAGGAACTACATGTTCACCGACGGCAAGACCGAGGTTCCCTGTTTCGTCGACCGGCTGCGTAACGTCGAGGGCGTCGACGTGGTGGTCATGATCTCGGAACTGGAAATGTCCCGCGACATCCAGGTCGCCGAGACCCTCGCCCCGGCCCCGGACGTGATCCTCAACTCCGACATGCACGAGCGCACCACCGCTCCCATCGTCGCGGTGAATCCCGACGGACACAAGACTCTCATCGTCGAGGAAGGCCAGGACGGCACCGTAATCGGCAAGCTGGAGCTGGCGGTGAAGAACGGCGTGATCACCAGCTGGGAATTCAAGCAGCGCGTGATTACGCAGGACATCAAGGAAGACAAGGCCATCGCCGCCGCAGTCAAAAAGGC
Source organism: Sulfuricaulis limicola (assembly GCF_002355735.1). Taxonomy (GTDB): domain Bacteria; phylum Pseudomonadota; class Gammaproteobacteria; order Acidiferrobacterales; family Sulfurifustaceae; genus Sulfuricaulis; species Sulfuricaulis limicola. The sequence goes on from NZ_AP014879.1 coordinate 1,797,122, forward strand.
GCGTGCGCCCTTCCTGGCCGGCACTTTCGTGCCCGGCCAGACGGTAACGGTGGGCGGCAACACCACCATGTTGATGCGCCCGGTGGACGAGATCATCGCCTATACCCAGGTGGGCCTGCACCGTTCCAACTTCGTGGATGAGGACATGCCCGGCGTGGTCGAAGGCACCTCGCACGACCTGATCGCCGACGCCATGGCTGCCATCGGCCAGGCCGGGTCGTCGTCCATCCGCGGCTTCCGTTATGGCACCCACGTGTCGCCCGGCGGAGGCATCACCATGGAGGACATCTACCACTACATCCCCATCGCCGCCAAGCTGGGTCGCACCGACAAGGCCTGTGGCGCCGACCTGAAGTTCGCGATCGAGAATTCGATCGGTGGCACTTTCCATCCCGATCCGGGCCAGTGGACCGGCGGCTGGATGTTCGGCTACAGCGGACTGGCCTATGATGTGGACGGCTGCGACGGCTTCATGGGCGCCACCCCGGTGAATCCGTCGCCCCTGACCTTCGCCGATCGTTACCGCCCCTGGCCCACCAATCGCGGCAGCAACATCAAGGTCAATGGCGTCGCCATCGACGAGCTCGACATTTATGACAACCGCACCACCATCAACGGCGTCGCCAACCCGACTTATCAGAAGTGCCTGTCGGGCGACGGCAGCAACACGCCCCACGATGGCTACACGGTCACCGGCTACTGGTATGCGGATGATCCGACCACCATCAACAACTGCAACCCCTGCCGGGGTCGCGTGGTGCAGGTCGTGAAGACCGATGGCAGCATCGTCCAGGTCGCCGGCCCGGGCGCGTCCGGTGCGCTGCCGGACAGTCTTGACGTGATGGACATCACCGAGGCCATGGTCAAGTATCTGCAGGTCAACCTGGGCGGGATGGTGACGGCCAACAACCTTCCGATCCATCGCCTGACGGTGAAGCGTCTGCCCACCATCAATCCGTACAGCTTCCCGCAGATCCAGCCGCTCAAGGGCGCTTCGACCGCGACCTGTCCGGCTCTGTAATTTTGTAAACTGGATTCATCCAGTGACGGCCCGGCAAATACCGGGCCGTTTTTTTGTATTCAACGCGGCTAAACAAATCAGGCTGCCTGTGCACCCTGATTTGTTTAGCCATCCCAAGGGGTTTGCGCCTCTTGCCAATAAATAATGGAGTCGCATGAATCGTAAGGCCATTAACTGGCCGCTTTTATGGTGCTATCTATAATTAGTGGTAATTACTCTAAATAAAAGTATTTTCGCCCATGCTGCTGTCTGGATATCAACATCGTACAGCAGGTCATGTTTGCCACCTGGCGATGGCGATATTGTCCTGTTTCATCCTCGCCCATCCGGCCACCGCCGAAGAGACACGCGACAAACAGCTGACACTGATCGCCGTATTCCCCTCCCACTTCCCGCCGATCTTTGACACCACCAAAAACGACGTCCCGACCGGCTTCGGCATCGAAGTCATGGAAGAGATCGCCGCGCGCGCCGGGCTGCGCATCAGCTATCGCAGTATGCCGAATTGGTCGGCGGTGGCGGCGGCGCTGGAGGCTGGACAAGCCGACCTTATTCCCAACATGGGTATCACACCGGAGCGACAGGAGAAATTTTATTTCAGCCAGCCCCTCATGCGCATGTCTGTATCTCTGTATGTACGTGCCGGGCTGCCGGAGATTCGTGGACTGCGGGATTTGGTCGACCAGAATCGAGTCGTAGCAACTGTCAAGATCAATGTTGGTGAAGACCTGCTCAAGGATTACACAAAGATATCTGAAAAATCCTATAACTCTGTCAATGAGGCATTTCACGCTCTGCAGGCTGGCGAGGTCGATGCCCTGATCTATCCGACACCCGTGGTAGATCGACTAATAAAAAAACTTGATCAGGAAAACCGTATCAGACGGATCGGAGAACCGCTGACCGTGATCGAACGCGCCATTGCAGTCCGCAAGGACAATCAGGCATTGCTCGACCGGCTCAACCCGGTCATCACCGAATTCGTGGGCACACCGAGATATCGTGATATTTATGATCGTTGGTATGGGGCTCCCCCGCCCTTCTGGAATACTGCGCGTGTCGCGTATCTGATTGCCGGAATACTGGGCATCACACTTCTCCTTGGTTTCTACGCCCGTTTTCGCATACTCGACCGTGCCAACGCGCGCCTGCGCGCGGCCAATGAACTCAATGCCGCCGTGCTCGCCACCGCGGTCGAGGGAATTCTCACGCTGGATGAACAAGGCGTGGTGCGTTCCGCCAACAAGGCCGCGGAAAAAATATTCGGTGTCAAAATGGTGGCGGGCGGCGGCATCACAATCAATTCCCTGCTGACAAGCGCAGAAGCCGCACAATTACTGACACACCTGGGCCACCTCGGCTGGAGCACGGTGGAAAATTCCTGGCGCGGCACCGCCAATAATGTCTGGGAATCGTTGGGTATGCGGCCGGGTAATGAGATCTTTCCCATACGCCTGGGCATTGCACCGACGATCGTGGGAACCGAACGCCTGTTCGTCTGCACCATTCACGACATGACCGAACAGCGCCGCGCCGAAAACCAGGTGGAATACCTGGCCGACCATGATCCCGTTACCGGATTTCTCAACCAGCGCGGCATCACACTGGTTTTGGGGAACCTGCTGGACCTGTTGCGCCGTCAGCACAAACCGCTTGCCTGTCTGCATATAGGCCTGTCCCGTTTCGCACAAATCAACGACACCTATGGGCGCCAGACGGGCGACGCCGTCATGGTGCAGATCGGCAATTTTCTCAGTCAGCGCCTGCGCGAGATCAATGACTCGGGCCAGGAAACCTCCCTGCCGATCGCACGCCTGGGTGGCAGTCGTTTCCTGCTGGTGCTGCCGGAATACGACCT